>WJMJ01000133.1 GCA_014728035.1 Promethearchaeota archaeon
AGTCACCAACCCAGATATTCCCTGAGCCAGATGCACCAGTGTAATTATCCCATAGGTTACCAATCGTTCCATTATCCCAGCTTATTGTATCATCAGCATTTTGATCTACTGCATGCTGACCGTTATCTAGAAAGCCATTCAGATAGATGACTGGAGCATTTGTTTCGTCATCGACCACGAGTCCAATATTGTTTGAGAACAGGGCATTACCGTGAACAAGAGCTCCATCAGCATCGACAAGGTCAATTCCAGTTCCAGTATTATCTAGAATGTTGTTCCATCGTACTGTGCTATTTCCCCAAAGTACTCGAATACCCGCACCAGTGTGATTCCAGATTAGATTTCTCTCAGCAATAGTTCTGTTTGCAGCTAAGAGGTCAATAGCCCGTGTTGAGAATGAGCTAATAATGCGATTTCGTGAGATTACCGCATCCATGTCTTGAACTTTAATTATAGCAGATAGAAAGTTTCCACATCTAAGAAAACGATTATCCGAAATTGTAACATTGCCAGTTATTGATTCAATATCAATTACCGCGCCCTGAGTGGTACCGTAGGTATCTACCTCATAGAAATCGTTTGAAAGTATCTTAACGTAACCAATTAGAACAGCGGAATGAATGAGTCCAGATTTAGCGTGAGGTGAAGGAACAGTTCCCGGACCTTCAAAAGATCCAAATCTACAATTCTCTACAATGAAATTTATTCCATCAATGAAGTATCCTGAACAGTTGATATGATGAAAATAACAGGTATCAAAATGAGCTGAATAGACACTACTAACTCGGATATTTCCTGTACCGTTCTGGAACTCGCAATTTGTGAACGTCGCATTAAGGGTATTATTTTTCATTTGTATTTCGTCAAAACCCATGATGTTGGTGTCAGTCAGCGAAACATTCCCGTATATGCTGAAGTTAAAATATCCCGCAACATCAGCAGAAATAGAACTATCTACTGATGAATCAAGATATCCACCATCACTCACATTCACAAGTGACCCGCTAGTCGTGAGTGATATTGTAGTATCTTCTAAAACCAACATTCCGTTATCTTTGATGAGTATGTCACCATCGACTGCAACATTCTCGCTAACATATTCTGTATACTGATCAATAATCCAGTCACCAGACCCAGAATAAACATCGCCGGATGTTGAACTAACGACTGTATTGGTACCAAGCACTAAATTTTCGGTTTGTGAATTAGTCGAGTTATCAACCGATACAGTTGAACAACTTACAACTAAAACCAAGGCAAAACTAATCGCAAATACTATCTTCCAATAGGGCGCACTATTTCTCAAGAGAGATCCTCCAAGATTCATTATTAAATTTCTTCAATAGCCATATAAAAGCTTGTATCGGTAAATATGAGCTTATTAGAGCTTTATTTAGTTAGAAAAGGTCTATAAAACGACATAATATTTTCCTTTTTGAAACTAATAACACGATTTTGTTATAAAAAACATAGGATTTGTTAAGAATAGTTACCATTTGAAAAATGGATGTTTTGTAGGATTTACTAAATCATTGGAAACCAACAATAGATTAACTTTGGTGATAAAAAACTCGAAAGAGATTTTAATAACAAATCCTAGACCAGCAATCATGAAACGAGGTCCGAAACTAGCTATCGTAGCTATATTGGTTATTGCGATTATTGCAGTTGGAATTTTTATTGTATATCAACCAACTCCAGAGAAGGAATATCTGTGGACACATAAGGATGAGACTGCCTTTTACGATTACAGTTCACCAGCCCTTGACGATGAAGGAAACCTGTACGTAGGAACATCGCACAAGTGGTATCACGAGGCAAATGGGTATTCTCTTGCAGACCACTATTATGTCTACTGCCTCTCGCAGGAAACTGGTGAAGAGGTATGGAAATATGATGCGGGACCAAAGGAGATTCGTGGTGGTCCTGTGCTAGGTCTCAACGACATGCTCTATGTGGTAGCGGAGGCTCACGACAATGACGGATTCAGAACAACTGATGAACTCATCGCACTCTATCAGAACAATGGAACCGAGGCATGGTCACAAGTCATAACCCAGGAGATATACCGAGACCCCGCCCAATCATCAGCACCGCCATACGACCAACAATCAGGATGGAGTCTTGCCATTCTCGAGCCTGCTATCGATGAGGAAAATAATGTCTATGTTGCTGGTGAAAAGTTCTGGTCTTTCTACGGCAATAATGGAACTCTTCGTTGGAGTTACGAGGCAGGAGCTCGATGTAGCAGCTGTACGGTCAGCAGAGACCTCGTTCTCTTCGCAGGCAGACCAATGTATGCCATGAACAAGGATACAGGTACTGTAAATTGGACGTACGGAGATAGTACTCATAGGAACTACAGAGCTTCAATCAGTGGGGATGGAGATATCATCTTTGGAAGAAATGGTTACAACCTGACATCACTTGATCGAGAGGGAAACGTGAACTGGGAGATCAACCTTGGAACTGGTCCAGGAGGAATCCGAGCAAACCCCTCTATCGACAACGATGGGACCATCTATGTTGGCACCAAGAACGATGATAATTCCAAGCTTTACGCGATCAATCCAGACGGTTCCATCAAATGGGAATGTACCGAGTCATTTCGAGACCTCTACTGTTCGCCAGCCCTGGCAGATGATGGTAATCTATACATCTGCTCAGAGGACTCAAAGCTCTTCATCATCGACATGGAGACTGGCGTTCTTGAGAGTGAAGTCAATCTAGAAAGAGATGTGACTTGGCCCTCGCCAGTAATCAACTCAGACGGGGTGCTCTTTGTGTGCGATTTTGCAGGATATGTTTATGCATATCAGACGGAGAGTACTGGATTAGCTGACGTACCCTGGCCAACCAGAGCTGGGTCTCCAGAACGACATGGCTTTTCAACATCGTGAGTAGGTTCATACAAGTGACTGGACTGTCTACTCGCTCCAGTCACCAATTTCATTTATCATCCTGAGTAGAGATTAATTAGGCTAATACATAGGATAGTAGATAGTTAAAATTACATTAGAGAAATAATACGAACAAAGATATCGGTGATTAGATACAGAGTAAAGATATCACAGAGAGAATCTCAGAAGACCAAATCAGAAGAATCAAAGATATTCTACTGGAGAAGGGCGTACTCTTTGCATACATCTTTGGTTCTTATGCTAGAGGAGAGCAGCATCCAAGAAGTGACCTAGATATTGGAGTCTATCTCAAAGAACCTGTAGACAATATGTCTATGGTGTTAATGAACCTAATCTATGAGATCTCAAAGATTGTCGATGGGATAGAAATAGATGTGAGAATCCTCAATAAAGTTAGTCTCGAATTTCTCTTCAAAGTCATAACTGACGGTCGACTTCTATTTTCAATTGATGATGTTAAACAAATCCAATTCGAGAAGAGAATTTTCTTTGGATACCTTGATTTCAAACCAGCGCTAGATACCTATTACTACTACATGCATAAACATCTCAGGGAAACTGGGAATCTTTGATCGATATTGATACCATTAACTCGCGGCTTTCTAGATTGTCCAAAAATATGAAAAGAATCAGAGAAATACACGGTCTTACAGAAGATCAGTTTCTCTCTGATCATAGAATTGTAGCATCTGCAAAGTACTATCTAATAGAATCCATCCAGATTTGTCTTGAGATAAGCTATCACATAATTGGTGTGGAAAGATGGGATAAACCAACTGATTATGCATCTTCATTTACAATTCTGGCTCAAAATAATGTGATTCCAAGTGAATTAGCTGAAAGACTTGTAGAGATGACAATGTTTAGAAATCGACTGGTTCACATCTATGAAGATTTTGATGATGCAAAGGTGTATTCAATAGTAAGAAGTAATTTAGACGATATAGACGAATTCGCTAAGTGTATTTCAGCATACATATACGGAACATCAAAAGACTCGTAAGTATCCATATTCAAATCCAAATAGGTAAAAGTTTCACTAAGATTTTAATCTCTTCAGCTTCAATATGAAAACCTAGCCGGCACAACAAGTTATTTATTCATCTCTTGATGGACACGAAATCGGTGATGGGATCCACCATAAATTGCCCACCGGGCTGATGATTCCTACTTCTATCACAATACCGCTAGTCAGATGACGGTGAGCAAAGAACATGTCATTACACATTCAAAAATCATGGATAGTTATCGGGTTGGCCGGAGTGTTGGGTGCACTCTCACGCTGGAGCGTTTCATTTCTTACAGAATCTATGCTTGCATTGCCCATCTTTGTGGATACAGTTATTGTCAATGTGCTAGGATGCTTTGTACTTGGGATTGCATTTCAAATGGGACCAGCAAATGAGTTGGTCAAGACCCACATGAAGGATATATCAGCAGGATTCATCGGATCATTTACCACTTTCTCAACATTCATTGCGGACTCGTATCTACTACTCATGGTCTCACATCCATTC
>WJMJ01000014.1 GCA_014728035.1 Promethearchaeota archaeon
AGCGATATCCACGTGGTGGTTTCTGGAGTGGATATGAACACCACCAGTCTACAGGTTTGACTAACCTTGAAGAATCAAGCCAGTATCTCAAGGATCAACAAAAACACCACAACATAAAGGTAATGGGTCAGCAGAAACTCGCATTGACTTGATCCGCTGAAGCGGGGATGCGGCATGACCGATAGGGCGTGCCGAGGGTGCGACCGGCATGGTCGATAACTAGCTGGTGTAAATCCAGACATGAACCTTGAAAGGAGGTAACATGTAGATGAAGGCAAGGGTGTCCGAAGAAACTCCTATCTTTTGTTTGCCGAATTAGGGGGACAAGGATGTGTGAGCCAATGAGGAATCTGAAGGAAGCTGGAGTCAAAACTGCAGCCCAAACTTGGTGTGAACCTCTGGAAGGCCTGGAAGGAAGGATAAGGTACCCCTGATTACCGAAGTCCAATATCCTTTCCGTATTCCAACTGGGTATAGGAGGTGGGCAGGCAGTGATAAAGTTATCAACCTTACCCGGTGAAGGACTGTCTGTACTGAGATGTCCAATGTGTTGTACATCTTCTAAGCGGTGCAGAGATGTATCCGTTGTGGTCAGGGAGTCTGCAGATGAAACCGTAGTAATCGTAAAAATGGATGCCAGTGATGATATGGTGACATATCTGAGGGTAAAACATTCAGTAAGTGACCAACAAGGTGTTGGTTGAAGGTGAAGGGTGGAACAAGTGACCGGTGTTCAAATGTCTCATTTGAAACTGTCATCATGAGTTCAGTCACGGTAGTTGAGCAACTGTTGGATTGGGAAACGTATCTTTCCTGATTGGTAACAATGGTTGTGCGGAACATGGAAATGATGATGCAAAAAAAAAAGTTGGGAAGTGAAATGAAACAAGTGAAACTATCCATTGAGGAAAGTAATCTCTTTGAGAAACTCTGTTCGTTAGAGTATCTCACTGAGGGATTTAGGGCAGTGAAACAGAATCGAGGTTCCCCTGGAATTGATGGGGTAACTATTGAGGAGTTTGAGGACTGTCTTGACCAGGAATTGATGCAGCTGAGCAAAGAACTCGAATCTTGGACGTATAAACCAAATCCTGTACGCCGGGTAGAAATCCCTAAACCTGGTAAGAATACAGGTATCCGGTTATTAGGTATTCCTTGTATTCGTGACCGAGTTGTGCAAGCAACACTAAAAGCGATACTGGAACCAATTCTTGATCCTACATTCTCTGATAACAGTTATGGTTTTCGACCTGGTCGTAACCAACGTATGGCTGTTGAAACAGCGCAGTGTATCGTAAATAACGGTAAGAAAGTAGTGGTGGATATTGATATCTCAAAGTTCTTTGACCGAGTTCATCATGACCGTCTTATCTCCCGTCTTTCGTTGTTTATCTCTGATAAACGGATATTGCGAATTGTAGGAATGACCTTACGAAGTGGGGTGATGATGGCAGATGGAGGTATTACTCCGTCACTAGAGGGAACCGTTCAAGGAAGCCCATTAAGTCCGTTGCTTAGTAACGTAGTATTGGATGAATTGGATAAAGAATTGGAACGGCGAGGGTTAGCGTTCTGCAGATATGCTGATGATAGTATTATATTTGTACGGTCATGGAAGGCAGCAGAACGGGTGATGGAAAGTATCACCCGGTTTATAGAGACTCGATTAAAACTGCTCATTAACCAAAGGAAGAGTAAAGTTGCTCTTTCTAAAGACGTTGTCTTTCTCGGCATGACTATTGTTCAGGGCACTATAGCAATTGCAGCGAGGTCTTTGAATCGAGCAATGCAGAAAGTTAAGGAACTTACGCCACGTGGAACATTCCAACCATTGGAAGAAACAATCAAATCGATTAACCAATGGTATGTAGGCTGGTCAGGGTATTTCAGTATGACACAGTATCCAGCTCAGTTAGAAAGGATTGAGGCTCATGTGAGAAGGAGGCTTCGTTCCCAGTTGGTAGATCAGCAGAAACGACGGCGGTATTTGTTTAAGAAATTGGTGAAACGTGGTGTACATCGGCGATGGGCTGCGAAAACAGTATTTTCTAACAAAGGAAGGTGGGCATTGTCTCATACACTTGCAGTGGAACGTGCTTATCCAAATCGGTGGTTTATCAAGGAGATGAAGTTGAAGGTGCGGTCAGATGATAATCTGAGACATTGGTTTGATATTTCAAAATGGGTAAAGGTTACTTGAGGAGCCGTATACGGACCCGTACGTACGGTTCTGTGGGCAGTCGGAGACAAACTATGTTTTGTCTCCTCTGACCCGATAAGCGAAGCGGAAGGGGTTATAGGGGCTTGCCCCTATTTCACTATTATCTAAAAAAATTATTTGAAAAGAGTTCGTTTTTTCTAATTTATTTGTTTTTACTAGATTCTTTATTTCATTATGGATCATTTGATAAGGATAGAAAAATATTCAAGTATCAATATTTATATGTCATAAATTGTCTTAATCTTCAATAAACCTTATAAAGACCATACCTATTTTCCCCTTTCTACTAAAATCATGTTAAAAGGTTGTGACCATGGCTCGAAAACCAGGTAGTATGTACAGACAAATTAGAGGTCAAGCTTCAACACGTAAGGAATACATGGGCGGAATTCCAAATCCTCGTATTACTCAATATGTTCTTGGTAATAAAACAGGTGAATTTCCTGTGAAGTTACATCTTATTGTAAATGAGCAATGTCAAATTCGGCATACTGCTCTTGAGTCAGCTCGTATTGCAGCTAATCGAACTATGGAAAAAAATGCGGGGTTGACCAATTATCGGATGAAAGTTCGTGTGTATCCCCATGTCATCCTTCGGGAAAATAAACAGGCGACAGGAGCAGGAGCTGATCGTGTGTCACAAGGAATGCGTGCTTCTTTTGGAAAAATTGTCTCTATTGCTGCTCGTGTACAAAGAGATCAAACAGTTATTGATATTGAGACCAATGAGAAGAATATTAAACACGCAAAAAGTGCGCTACGAAAAGCAGGGATGAAACTTCCTTCACCTTGTCGCGTGGTTCTTGCAGAATAATATTTTTTTTCTTTTTTTTAAATATATTTTATAAACCAGGGAAATAGAACCACGAACAGAATTAACAGGGATATAAATACAGTCACATTACGAACGATGTTTTCTCTTTTTTCTTCGGAAATACTTCCTTTGACTCGATTAATGATTCGTCGGATGGCATCTGAGAATAGGAATCCTCCATCAAGAGGGACCATGGGTAACACATTAAACATTCCAACTACTAGATTCAACCAGAAAATCCAGTAGAGCCCATTTGCAATTCCCCAGAAAACCGATTGTGGAAGTAGTGATAATGGACCAGCCAACTCATATCCTTGTGTAAATGGAGCTACTAATGGGTTGTATCCTGCCCAGTAGCCAAAAAAAGGAAGAGAATACACGAGAAGTAGACCATCTGGAAAATCCTCGGTGAATGGGTGTTGAAGGTAACTGATGAATTTGTTGGTATCATAGACGTTAAGGCCGATTCCAAGAAAACTTTCATTTGTTTCATTGGTGTCAGTGAAATC
>WJMJ01000134.1 GCA_014728035.1 Promethearchaeota archaeon
ATCACTAATGCTATAATTATGTTCAAAATTAATTATTATCTCTGGGATATAATTGGCTATTTTAGGGACATCTTGTTGCTGAATACCAATTTTTATCAAGGCGTCTTCAATCTTTGTTTCCATGTTTTCACCTCATTTTATATTGTAATTGTAATGCCCAATGCCCATTTATCCTTTTCGCCCATGATTTCATATAACTCCTATTTAGCGAACCTTTATTTCGCTTAATCGAGCCAAAGAGGAGTTATCTGGGGGACGTTGTCAATGACAACTGAAAAATACCCAAAAATGGCAAATGAAAATTCCCCACTTCTATAAAACCATTTCCCTTTCATCAAGGGAGGTGGCCTATGAAAACAATGGAGGAACAATATATGATACGCCATTATTGGGAACAGGGACTAAGTAAAAGTGCCATCAGTAGAGAAACCGGACATGACCGAAAAACGATACGGAAATATCTTCTAACAGGTGAGATCAAGAGTTACAAGAAGAGAAAACCAGCGGAAAAGATCCTCGATCCGTATAAGGACTTCATTAAATCTCGACTTGAGGAGTATGAGGAACTATCCGCTGAGCGTTTATTCGAAGATGTCCAGGAACGCGGCTACAAAGGCGGGTACTCTACTGTCAGGGACTATGTCAGGGCCATCAGGCCTGCGATAATCATTCAGGCAGAATATCGATACGAGACAAAGGCGGGCATTCAGTCCCAGGCAGACTGGGGCACGATCGGTGAGATATTCATCGATGGTGAGAAGAGAACATTGTACTGCTTCACAATGATCCTTGGCTATTCAAGGATGCGTTACGTCGAGTTCACATTGGATATGAAGACCGAGACGTTCATACAATGCCACCTCAACGCATTCGAGTTCTATGGGGGAATAACCAAGGAGATACTTTATGATAACACCAAGAACGTTGTTCTCCACCGAGCTTTGAAAGCAAACGATTCTACCTGGAACCCGATGTTCGAAGACCTCTTCAAGCATTTTGGATTCTTGCCCAGATTATGCAAACCTGGAAAGTTGGGAGCTAAAACCAAAGGTAAGGTCGAACGTCTCGTCGCATACGTAAAGAAAAACTTCTATCTGGGAAGAGACTACGAATCAATCCCGGACCTGAACAGCAAAGCATATCAATGGATGCTAAAGGTAAATGCCAAACCTCACGGGACCACCAAGATCCCGCCTATAGAACGTCTTGCAGAAGAGAAACTGAATCCATTCGATAAGTTCTCTCCTTATCAGATTGTCAGAACAGAAACCAGAAAGATCTCACGTGATTGTTATTTTTCATATCTGGGCAACCTGTATTCCGTCCCCTGGAAGTATGCGGGACATCCGGTCATGCTGCGAATACAGAACAACAAAATGATGGTGTTCGTCAACGGTGAGAACATATGCCAGCATACTTGCCGGGAAGGTCGTGGAACGACAGTACGCGTCAGTGAACATTTCGAGGGGTTACTAAAAAAGATTCGTGGGCGCAACGAGATAAGACACGAAAAGCGAATAGAATCGCTGAAGATCAGAGCCCCTGTTGTTGAGAATAGACCGCTTGTGCAATATGACCTCTATTTGGAGGATGGCCCGGATGGCAGATAACTTGGTTTACGAGAGGGTCCACGGCAATATGCAGATACTGGGCTTGAACACGGCGGAGTCCATTCTCGATAACTGGATTTCGACTGCAGCCGAGAAAGAGATGTCTATGATCGAGGTCCTGGACCACCTGCTCGACCAAGAGGTATCTATCCGGCGTGAATCGGCTATAAGGACCAGAATCAAAGTAGCAGGGTTCCCGGTGAAGAAATATATCAAGGATTTCGATCTCAAGTTCCAGAAATCCATCGATAAGAAGGTATTGGATGAACTCTGCACTATGCGATTTGTCCACAACCAAGAGAATCTGATCATGCTGGGTGCACCTGGGGTTGGGAAAACACACCTGGCCATAGGACTCGGATTGCTTGCCATTGAAGCCGGATTCTCTGTGTATTTCATCAACAGCGCGGACATGATTGCCAGAATGAAGATGGCTGCACAACGGGGCAATCTGGGACGCAAACTTAAGACACTGAACAAATACAAACTGCTAATCATAGATGAGATCGGATATCTTCCGTTCGATTCGGAAGCTTCCAACCTGTTCTTCAGGTTGATATCCAAGAGATACGAGCATGCTTCAACAATATTCACATCGAACAAATCATACAGCGAATGGGGTGAGGTCTTCGGGGATCCCGTGATTGCCACTGCAATCCTTGACAGGATACTTCATCATAGCATAACGCTGAACATAAAGGGCGACAGTTATCGCTTGAAGAAGAGAAAGAAAGCGGGTTTATTCCCAAAGACCAAGGAGGTTAACAGTAAGCTATAAATACAACTGGGGAATTTTCATTTGACATAAGTGGGGAAAATTGGATTGTCGTTGACATCGGCAAAGGGATAATAATCTTCGTAGTAGTAATGCTCTTAATTCCTTTAGGGTCAAATGAAAAAAAAATAGAAAGTAATGAATCTCAAACATTAATAAATAATAATATCTCCAAAGACATGTTTACGAGTTTAAATCAAAATGATAATACATTTGGGTTTATAAAAAACAACGGGCAAATTCCAAACCAGAGTATTCAATATTACAGTCTAAACAGAAATATTATTATTAAAAGTACTTCAATAATCCTTAGGCAGAAGTCTATGAATTTTGATAACTGTGAAAAATCAGATGAAGAGATCATAATACAAATGAAAGAATCGCATTTTTTTGAGACAATTGAGTATCAATTTGCTGAATGTAACGAAATTAGTCC
>WJMJ01000135.1 GCA_014728035.1 Promethearchaeota archaeon
TCCCCTCGAGCTATCATAACGCCATGTGACTCGCGTAGTATCTCATCGTAATTCTCTATAGCGAGCTTGTGCTCTATTTTGCTTATCAAATCCACCTTTGTTGGTCCGTTCTCTCTGACGATATCATCTACTCTTTTGACATCATCCGCATCAAGAACAAAGGAAAGAGCAATTAGGTCAGGTTCAATCTCAGCCGCTAGATCCAGATCATCAAGGTCTTTTTCTGTAGGAAGATGACAGGATAGTCTGATTCCTGGGACATTCACTCCCTTTCTACTGGATATTGGACCGCCTTGCACAATTTCTGTAACAACCTCTGATTCCTCGATTGACTTTACCATCAGTCTAACGATTCCGTCATTTATTGCAATGAAATCTCCTGGGTTAACGTCGTCAGGGAGTTCTTTATGTGAAACTGATACTCGATGTTCATCGCCAACAAAGTCTTCAATCGATATTCTAAATTCATCTCCTGTTTCAAGTTCAACAGGTTCTCGCATCTCACCAATTCGGATTTTTGGACCTTGAAGATCGATGAGGACTGCAATCGTTTCGTCTACTGACCGAATGGTTTCCAAAGTTTCTTTCGCAGTCTTATGGTCCTCGTGTGACATGTTTATTCTTGCAACATCCATTCCTGCATCTATCATTTTAGCAAGAACTTCTTCAGATCGAGAAGCAGGTCCAATAGTACATACGATTTTGGAACGAGTCATTTCGGTCAAGTCTTTCACCAAATCTTTTGGGGCTAGATGAAATATAGAGAATTGCCTATTGAAACATATGCAGATGAATAAAAACCTGCTATATTGAACATACGTTCAATCTCTATTGATTGTAGATTCCTTTTGTTTCATGATTACTGTTCTCTATGTCTTTCTTCAAGATAGTAATTCAATTGGTCTCTTATGATATCTTTTACAGATGATTCATAGGACACACCAAGTTTCTGGACTTTGGAGGTATCACTAAGAAGAATTGGAACCTCTGATGGTCGGAACCTGTCGGGATTGAACTCAAGAGTAAACTCTTTCGTTTCGGTCTTGATTTTTAGACCTTTGTCATCGATGGCAAAGTCTAATTCTTCATTTATGAACATCTGGTCTACTTTGGTCTTATCGAATTTTATTCCAAATGCCACATCATCATTAGGTTCTGTGGGATTGTCTATCTTTTTCTCTCCTTGGAATGTTTCAATAGACTTGATTGGGTATCCCGCTTCTTCAAAAGACCAAAGCAAGTAGGTCAATACTGAATTTGTTCTCATGGACCCTTGATTGTATACTTCTCCTGGTTTTCCTTTTTGAGAAATCGCACAATATCCCTTAACTATATCATCTACATGACTCCAATCTCGAAAAGCTGACACATTACCTATGACCATCTTATCGGTTGTACCAATTTTTAATCCTACAATCTGGCTTGTTATAACCGATGTGACGAACATGATTCCACGTCCTGCCCCTTCATGGTTGAAGCCCCGAGAAACAATTCCCTTTACTCCATATGTGTTCCAATAGTTACGAGTTGCATAATCTGATGCAACTTTTGATACTGCATACGGAGACATAGGCCTCAGTGGATCCGTTTCTGAAGTGGGAATTTCGGGAATCTCTTGAGGTGGGGGAAAAATACTACCATATTTTTTCAAGACACGTTCATACTGTTGCTGAGAGGATATCACTAGACCGTATTCTTCGCTGGACCCAGCTAACACCATAGTTGCATCGGAATCTTTCAATCGCATGGATTCAAGAAGATAGTTTGTTCCCATTGCATTTGCATGCATACTCTCCAACGGATTGACAAAAGAATACGGAACATATGACTGTGCTGCAAGATGGAATATGACTTCAGGTTCAGCGACATCTAATGCATTTCCTAGACTTGATATATCTGTGAGATTCCCCTCAATCAGTTCTATTTTATCCTCAATACCAAGTTGTTTTACCCGTAGAGGTTTGGTGAATTGAGCAATTCGTCTAGTTAAGCCATATACTTTAGCACCCTGTTTCACGAGATATTTTGCTAAGAGAGGTCCTACAAATCCAGAAATTCCAGTTACTAAAACACGTTTTTCTTCCCAAGTCATAAAATCGCTTCCAATACTCTTTCTAGAATCTTGTGACTTTGGAATATGCTGATTTATATCAATAGTGGTGAACCAAAATGAGATTGGAATACATTCAATTATGACTTAGCATATATTCTAGATAAGAATGATTATGGATTTGATTGCACAATGGTCAAGATAAAGAAAATCTATGCAATGGAGATAATGGATTCTCGTGGGAATCCCACAATAATGACAAAAGTAACTCTATCAGATGATAGTACTGGAGTTGCAAGAGTTCCTAGTGGCGCTTCTACTGGTGCAAACGAGGCTTTGGAACTGAGAGATGGAGGTTCCCGTTATGGTGGGAAAGGTGTTGAAAAAGCTGTAAATAATGTAAACGATATAATATCTGAAAACATATCCGATTTCGATCCACTCTCTCAAAGAGCAATAGATGATGCGATGATTGCATTAGACTCTACGAAGGACAAATCAAAACTTGGTGCAAATGCTATTCTCTCTGTGTCGATGGCAACTGCAGTGGCTGCTTCTACCCATATGGAAATTCCTCTTTTTGAATATCTTCGAACAAAGGTATTAGGCAAATCGCCAAAATATCTACAACCTGTTCCGATGTCGAACGTGATAAATGGAGGATCTCATGCTGGAAATGATTTAGCTATTCAAGAATTCATGATTCTTCCAGTGGGTGCAGATAATATTCGTGATGCAATTCGAATGATATCCGAGGTATATCAAAAACTTGGGAAGAATATGATTGCCAAGTACGGACGTATGGCCAAGCATGTAGGAGATGAGGGTGGTTTTTGTGGTTTTGGATTGAAATCAACAACAGATGCAATGGAGGAGATTCTCAAAGCCATAGTTGATGCTGGCTATACACCAAGTGATGACATAGTGCTTGGAATGGATGCTGCAGCAACAGAATTTCACAATGATGGAAAGTACTCTATTGATGGAAAGGTGCTGGATGCAGGTGAGCTTCGCGAATTCTATCTTGGACTTGAAAAGACGTATCCTCTCAAGACCCTTGAAGACCCGTTTGATGAGGCTGCTTTTGTTGATTTTACAGAATTGACTAAGAAAACCAAAATGCAAATAGTAGCTGACGATTTGACTGTATCAAATCCAGACATCGTTACAAGAGCGATAGAAGTAGAAGCTGCAAACTCGCTTCTATTGAAAGTTAACCAGATTGGTAGCGTTACCGAGGCCATCGAAGCAGCTCGATTGGCTAATGATGCAGATTGGTCGGTTGTGGTAAGCCATCGAAGTGGTGAGACCTGTGATACTTTCATTGCAGATCTTGCTGTCGGATTATGTTCTGGACAGATCAAGACTGGAGCACCGGCAAGAAGTGACCGTGTTGCAAAATACAATCGCCTGTTGCAGATTGACTCAATATTGGATGGCAAATGTGACTATCCTGGTGCCGACTTTCAGACTGCTTGGAGGAAATTTTGAAGTATGACTGAAAAGAGGACTGCTATCCTTCTGATTCTTGATGGAAGTGGAGACCGTGGAGTGAAGAAACTCGATGGGATGACTCCTTTTCAGGCTGCAAAAACCCCTAATATTGATAGGTTATCTAAGGAAGGACAAAATGGATTGATGGATGTTATTGCACCAGGGATAACCCCCGGAAGTGATACAGCACATTTAGCACTGTTTGGCTATGACCCTGAGGAACATTACCCGGGTAGAGGCCCACTTGAAGCATTAGGTGCAGGTCTCGATTCTCGTCCCGGTGATGTTGCATTTAGATCTAATTTTGCTACCGTTGATGATGATATGGTGGTTATAGACCGCAGGGCTGGTCGTGATTTCACAGAGGAGGAAGGTGCGGTTTACAAAGACGTAATTGACGGTATGGCAATTGAGGATATCACAATTCAGTTTGTGCATACTGTAGAACATCGAGGAGCACTTATACTGAGGGGGCAAGGCCTCTCTGCGGATATAAGTGACATTGACCCACACGAAACGGGGAAAAAGATTCTGACATGTAGGGCAAACTCGCCCGAGGCAGAGAAAACTGCCCGAATCATAAACAAACTAATTCAAGAAGTCCATAAAAGGATGAAAGACCTCGAGGTGAATAAGAGCCGGATCGAGAATGGCCTCCCTCCTGCAAATGTCCTTCTTCTCCGGGGTGCTGGTAAACATCAAGATGTATCTACTCTTGAGATGAAATTTGGTACTCGCTCTGCAGTAATAGCTGGCGGTGCACTATACATTGGCACTGCAAAATATGTTGGAATGGAACATCTAACCGTCGAAGGCCAGACCGGCACGATTGAAACAAACTTCTCCAATATTGCTGATAAGATAATTGAAACTGTCGAGTCCGATTTCGATTATGTTTTTGTTCATATCAAGGCCACAGACAATGCAAGTCACGATATGAATGTTGAAGAAAAAGTATTGGCTATTGAAAAGACCGATAAAATGATAGGTAAAATTTTAGAGAATGTATCCACTCGAATTGTTATTGCAGTAACTGGTGATCACACCTCTCCTGTTTCTATCGGTGATCATACATGTGACCCTGTTCCAATTATATTATGGTCTGATTTTATCCGTGCTGATGATGTAGAGCAGTTTTCAGAATACCATGCGGCACATGGTGCTTTGCATACCATTCGTGGGAAAGATGTCATGAATTTGCTACTAGGATATGCTGGACATATTGAGAAATTTGGTGCATAAAGATTGGAGGGGCGATACATCCCCCTCTATTCTTTTACCTTTTGATTCCTGATTTTCCAATAGCTCTATACTCGAAGCCTGCTTCTTCCACCTCTTTTTGTTGCCAGACATTTCTTCCGTCAACAATAATGGGCGTACGCATGATGGACTTCAGTTTATCAAGCTCTGCTTCGTAATACTCCTTGTGTTTTGTTACTAAAACGAGACAATCTGCATCTTTGGCACACTCGTAAAGGTCTCGTTCAATCTCATGCTGTGTGAATTCCCACTGGTGAACATAAGGGTCATGAAGAACAATAATTGCTCCTTTTGTCTGAAGTGAACCAATCAATGGAACTGCGGGAGTGTTTCTGGTATCATCTGAGTTTTCTAAGTATGCTACTCCGAGAACAACAATCTTTGCATCATGTACAGATACGCCTTTTGCAAGTAGTGCGTTCTCAACTAGGTTTGAGAGGTGAACTGGCATGTGGTTATTTATCCGGCGAGCGACAGAGATGAACTCGGGTTCGATCTTCCATGAACCATATTCATAGAGGCCAAATCTCAAGAGCCATGGGTCTTTAGGCAAGCAATGACCTCCTACACCGGCTCCTGGAATATGCATATGTCTGTCGTGTCGAGCATTGATTAGTTCAATTATCTCGTAAATATCTACACCAAGACTCTCACATACTAATGCCATTTCGTTGGCAAAAGCAATATTCACGTCACGATATGCATTTTCGATCGTCTTTGCTAATTCAGCACTCAGTGTATCTGTGGTATAGATTTTCTTCTTGATGATTTTCTTGTACATATCAAATGCACGTTCTGTGCTTTGTGGAGTGATTCCTCCTACAACCCGTGGCATATTGACAATGAATTCAAGAAGTTTTCCAGGCATAACTCGTTCATATGAAAATGCCAAATCAAAGTCTTCTCCACCCTTCATTCCAGACTCTTTTTCCAGAATTTTTTGTACAACATTTTGGGTCGTACCTGGTGCTACAGTTGATTCAACTACCACCATTGCACCTTTTTTCATTCGTTGTCCGATGTTCTTACTTACCTCTCTTAGTGAGATATACTGGGGCATATTCTGCGCATCGGTTGGAGTCTGAACATCAATAAGAATGATGTCTGCTTCTCTAAGTATTTCAATATCGTCTGTGACTCTGAAAGTACCTTTCTTAACGACTTTGGCAATGAGCTCATCAAGTCCTGGCTCATCACCTTCAAATGGCGATTTTCCACTATTTAGCACATCAATCTTCCAACCAGACCTTTTTGATCTGCGTTGCAGTCCAGTCACATCATATCCTTCAACATCGGCAAGCAATGCTGCTGCGGGTATACCAACATAACCCATACCGATGACAACAATCTTTGTAGTCATATTAATCGCCAACTAGTTTCTCTGGTCTTTACTTAGATTTCCGAAAAAGAGGCATTGAAAAAGGTTGCTACTTGGCGATTTTTGTATTAATCTGCAATTTCAATCAGTGTGAGTTCTTGAGAGTTATCTATTCGATATCAACGACTTCCGAGATTCGTCTAATCGACTGTGAAATGCCTGTTTGATCAATTGTGATCTCTATTGCATCGTGAGGACATATTTCTACACACCGTCCACATGCTCGACAATCGTTTCCGATTATTGCCTTTCCTTTGACTATACGGATTGCATCAACAAAACATACATCATTCACACACCGCCCGCATCCAACACAATTATCATTGACGCTGACATCCACACCCGGCATCTTTGTCACTTTTTCTCCAATATGGGGCGTAATATCTGGAAGCATTCTCCACAAACAGCAACATGGGCAACAATTACATATTGTGAGAAGCTTTTCACCTGGTCCCACATTGAGCCATACCGCATCTAATTTATTACGTCCTATGAGGTGAACCAGACCTGCTTCTCTGACTTTCTTCACATAATCTAGTGCCTCTTGTTTGGTAACCTTCTTTCCAAGGTCCGGATTGATTCCAAGAGTTGCTTCTCCCAGAAATAAACATCCATAATCGATTGGATAATCTTTGCATTGTAATGAATCTCTACAGATACAGAAATTCATAATCCAGTGATGTTTGGCCTTTTTAATGAAATCATCAACAATCTGAGACGGGAGTACCGTATCTGTTGGACGTTCTAATGATTTTCCGATTTGAATAGTTTTCCGAGCTGCACTATCTTTAGGAATATAGATGATGTCATCTCCCTCAAATAGCATCTTTTCAATTAGTCTTCCAATGATTGGCACATTGGTCAATTTTGCAATGATTCGAGTATTGGGGAACGTCTTTTTTAGAAGTGCAACAAACCAAAGAGGTCTCGCCATACCTATGTACTCGGTTATTTCACTGATATTCCTATCGAAATATGAAAAAACTCACAAACAATACGGTATTCTCATAAGTTGTCGTGTATATGCTGAACAAGAGAGATAGAGGTGTCAGATACATGCGGGTAATGAGAACCATTATCATATTGATTATAGTGGCAGTGATTTCCACTGTTGTTTTAGGCTCGGTCTATGGATTTTTCCTTGGGCAAACAATCTATCAAAATACCTTCTATACCAAGGCTGGTGTTGACTTCTGGGCAACGTGGACCTTGAGGAATAATATATTCACTGCTTCTGTGCTTTTGACTATTCTGAGCATGATTACTTTTCCTCAGAGATCAACTTTTCTCAGCTTGATATCTACTATCGCTTCAGATGGTAAGACCACAAGTAAACTCACAATCCATCAAGCAATTGGTTGGCGAATATTGCAAGCTATTGCTCTTTTCTTAATCTACGTGAGCATTGGTGGCTATTCATTTACTGGTCAGAATGTAGCATTTCTTATGATGTTGACGAGTGATGGATCTATCACAATTAATGCGAGCCAGTTACAGCTTCTGTTCTCTCTGCCATTTTACCCTCAAACATCCTCTTCAACCATAGTTGGACTGATTCCTGCAATGGAAGCTTATCAATTGTATCTTGGATTAGTCGCTACATTTGTTCTCTTCACTGCTGGACGGTTTGTATTGGCTCTAATATCCAATATTCTATCTCAGAAAAGAGATGCGTATCTGGTGGTTTCATTAGGCTCCTTTGCAGTGGGCTTCGGAATACTTCTTGAGATTCTAGGAGTTCCAAT
Source organism: Promethearchaeota archaeon (assembly GCA_014728035.1). Classification (GTDB taxonomy): domain Archaea; phylum Asgardarchaeota; class Thorarchaeia; order Thorarchaeales; family Thorarchaeaceae; genus SHMX01. The sequence goes on from WJMJ01000135.1 coordinate 7,928, forward strand.
GTGGACAGTTAATGCAGGCACTTACCTATCCTATCTGGCATTATTAGTTGGTCTGGCTGCATCCTTCATTGCTGGTTTCATGTTTGCGATAGCAAGATTGCGTTCTGGAGGTACTACCCAACGTACAAAGAGCAAAATTACTCAACTGGAACAGGATTTGGCAAGACTTCAAGGCGAACTACTCTCAGTACGCCAAGAGTATGAAGAAGGTTCTATGGACTTCGCATCTTTCGAACGCCGTGTGAAACTTCTTCAAGAAGATCAGTACTACATCAAAGAGGAGCTTCGCAGACTCAAGATTGCTCGCATTGTTCCTATTATGGGAAGTGATCGAAGCTACGGATGTGTTGCACTCTTTCTGATTGTAGTTGTGATGGTACTTCCAATAGCTCAAGTTGTACTCTATGATATTCCTATGGATGGAGACCAGTATCTACAGTGGAAATTCAATTACGAGACCACGAAAGAGATCACCATCACTAATTGGGCTGCTGGATTGGAAAATATGCAGATTCAGACCCTTGATGACCTTACATCAAACGCGACACCTGAGAGTGAGGTTGAATCGTTAACTACGGTTAGACAATGGGACCAGACTGCGAGCTATAAGCGAATGAAGAACCAAATCGGTACAAATTGGATGCAACTATCCGATTCGGATATAGTCTATCTTGGAGGGCATGAATACTGGGTTGCACCTCTTACCTTTGATACTAGTAGAACAAAGACCAATTTCATTAATCAGCACCTCTACTATACTCATACTGAAGGAATGGTCGTTCTTGATGCATATAGTGGAGACTTGATTGAGAATGAAAATCTTATAGCTTTGATTAATAGCAGTGCTGACATCAACATATACTATGGAGAGGGTGATGGCTTCAGTGATGTTGCATTTGTAAATGTTCCAGGTTTCACAGAAGTAGGAAATGCCACTTTCTCAGCTTCCCCTGACTATACCCTATCTGGATTCGAGTCATTATTCTATATGTTCACAATGGGTCCAGAAGCTTGGTCTTTCATGGGTCGTGATATGAATATGCTTGTTGAACGGGATGTACTATCACGTGTTAGGTCTGTTCTGCTTCAGGGATTGACTGCTGATACCGATCCATACATTGTTGTTGATGACACTGGAAGACTACACTATGCGGTATCGGTGTATATCGACTACAAACTAGCTACAGGCTACGCCCATGAGAACTACATGCGTTTCATTGGTCAAATTTTGGTTGACATCGAAACTGGTGATTTGTCATTTTACAAATCTCCTATTGAAACTGATGAATTCTTTATAGATAAGACATACATGGAGTATTATCCTTGGCTTGAAACTCCCGACTGGCTTCAGAGTCAGATGAAATGGCCTGAGGATATGTACGAAACTCAGCTAGAAGTAGCGTATATCTATCATGTAGATGATGGGCTTGTCTGGAGAGGTGGTCTTGATTTCCATCAGACTCCAGATGGTTCTGATACTCGGTATATCATCATGCAGATTGGTGGTGAGGAACGTTTTGTTGCAATGCACAACACAGAATTCCGTGACTCTATGGGACGTAACCTTGCAGGATTGTATGTAATGGGTTGTGGCAATAAGAACTTTGGTGAGTTGATATTTTACAGTGCGGGAGAACTAGGATTCTCTACCTTGCTTGGACCAAATGCTGCAGTTCAGGCATTTGAAACAGCAGATGAGGTGCGTACTCAGCTACAGCTTTGGGGTGATCATAGATATGGAAATCGATTGCTTTACCATCTTGGTGGTGATTTGTTCTTCGTCATTCCTGTCTTTCTTGAGGTAGAAACATCCTCTGCAATTGTTATCGAGAAACTAGGTGGTGTGGGCCTTGTCGATGCACTTACTGGAGAGCGGGTCGAGCTCGGCAGTAATGTTGTTGAAGCATATTACAAGATGTTTGGCCTACTTAACCAGACAGTTGTTGAAGAGGGAAATGTAGGGGTTGAGAGTGCTGTCTTTAATCCAGTTACCATCGAGTCTGGAGAATTTGCTGATCTAGTGACTTTACTTCGCAACAACGACAACGTCACACATAATCTGACACTCGATGTAGTTATTTCAACTGGCAATTTCTCAGTCGAATGGCATGGCAGTGAGGTCACACCCATTACTTATGCTGCCAATACTACATACTCGATGAACATTGGATTAGTTGGCCCTGGCGACTCCTATGGGACTTCGCCAAAAATCACGGCATTCTTACCCTCTGGATTAGTCTTTGCTCAATACGTAGTGCAAGTTGTTCTTAGGACTGAAGAAGGAATAGTCGATGAGGTAACACTGTTTCTAACAGTAACCTAAAGAGCGGTTCAAACGAATCGCTCTCTCACATCTTTTTATTTCTATCATCTTATTATATGAAGTATTAGCTCAATCTTTAATGTTCTTCTACTTGTATTTCATTCCGTTGATTTTTTGCTTTGAGAACTTATTGTCTTACGAATAAGTTTATGAAGCTGCACCGATGGCCGAATCATCAACAACCACCAATAAAGCCTAGGCGGGTTTGTCGATGATTTCAGAACCATTCGAGTTTGCACAACTTATTATCCTGGTCCTAGCTGTGGTTTTCCTTGTTATCGCAATCGAATATAGAAAATTGTCTTTTGCAATCATATCGTTTGCTGTTGGTAACGGTTTTCTAAGCCTTGCCTTCTTTGCGCTTGGTGCTCCTATTGTAGCAGCCTTCAATTTCAGCGTCTTCTCTGGCGCTTTCTTGATTGTCTTTCTAGCTACAATGAACCTTGATGCTCCTGAGGAAGAACCAGCTAATCCAGAGAAAGCGGAGGTGACTGAGTGATGAAACATAAAATCGTCGCTGCAGTACTCTCAATTGTCATAATTATCCTAGTCGGATACCAGTTGATAGATTTCTCAGTTTTTGTCATGGGAACTCCAGCAGGTGGTACCCAATCAGCCGACCTTGCAAACGCTGGGCAAGTCTTGGAAGTTCTTCGAGACTGGATCTCATCGTATCGAGCGGTTGATGTACTCATTCAAGCAACTCTTTTGCTTGCAGCAGTTATGGGTGTATCAGCTCTTGTCAGGTCGATGTACATGGAGGAGTCTTAATTATGTTTGACATGCTTCATATCTATCTGATTGCAGGACTTGTGCTGTATGTGTTGGGAATATACACACTTGCAAGTGCAAGGAATATGATCAAGCTTGTACTAGGAATCGAGATTCTTGTGGCAGCAGCCAACTTGAATTTCTTAGCACTTGCTGGATTCACACTTAATCCGAGTACTCTTGGACCTATTGACCCAATGGCACAGACTTTCGTTATTCTATCGATTTGTGTTGGCGGAGCAATCGCGGCGGTAGCAATGAGTCTGATTGTTAATGCTTACCGTCATTACGGTACACTTGATGTACGAGAGCTTAGGAGGCTAAGAGGATGATTTTTCCATTAGAATTAGCTGGCTGGCTGGTATTTGTTATCCCCGTAATTGGTGCATTACTTACTCCAATATTTGGGAAAATACACGGAACGCTACGGGATGCAATGGCAGTTATAGTTGGATTCGCGACTGCGTTCTTTGCTGTTGATATGGGCCTCGACTTGTTGTTCAATCCACGAGTCATTGATCTAAGCCTATTGAAATGGACCGTTATCGGAAACACTGCAATTGAATTTGGTGTATTGATAGACCCATTGAGTGTTCTACTTGCATGCATTGCAGGTGGTATTGGCTCACTGATCATTCTCTTCAGTATTGGATATATGACCGGACATGATGAAGATGGTCATGTCATTAAGGATCCAAGTCTGACACGTTATTATTTCTTCATGCAATTCTTTGTTGCTGGAATGATTCTGCTGGTCATGGCTAATAATCTCCTGATGACCTTCATTGGTTGGGAGATTGTTGGTATGTGTAGCTATGCATTGATTGGTTTCTGGCATAATGTCAAGGAGCCTAGCCCTGTTCCAGAATATGAAACTGAGGGCGAATACAATGCTGCTTGCGGAATGAAAGCCTTCATGGTCACACGTGTAGGTGATATCGGTCTTCTTGCAGGTATTGTCATGTTATTCTTCTTGACTGGAACCTTCAACTACACAGAAATTCTTGAAACCGCACCAACATGGATTGCCGGGCTTACAAGCTTCACAGCTTGGTTATTACCTGTGATTGGAATTCTTATTTTTGCTGGTCCTATTGGCAAAAGTGCACAATTCCCATTACACATATGGTTGCCAGAAGCGATGGCCGGACCTACTACTGTTAGCGCACTTATTCATGCTGCAGCAATGGTCAAGGCTGGAGTCTATCTGGTCGCACGAATAGTCCCTCTATTCATCGAGATCGCTATCGATGTGGCGGGATTAATTATTTTCTTCCAAGTGGTTGCTTGGATTGGTGCAATTACTGCATTCATGGCTGCAACAATGGCTATGGTTCAAGACGAGATCAAGAAAGTTCTTGCATATTCCACAATATCACAGCTTGGTTACATGTTTATGGCTCTGGGCGCTACTGGACTTGTCGCAGAAAGCGTAGCAGCATACAGTGCTGGTGCCTTCCACTTACTTGCTCACGCAATATTCAAGGCGCTACTGTTTCTTGCAGCTGGTTCTGTACTTCATACAGTTCAGAGCAAGTCTATGAAGGATATGGGTGGTCTTGGCAGAGATATGAAAGTCACTGCAGTTACCTTTACATTTGGTGCTTTGGCTTTGTCTGGAGTTCCTCCGTTTATTGGGTTCTTCTCAAAGGAACTCATCTTTGAGGCACTATGGCATGGGCATCAGTACATCCTGTTCATCATGGCTTTTGTGACCGCTATTCTAACAGCATTCTATACATTCAGGATGCTTGGAATGACCTTCTTTGGTGAGAAATCCGACCACGTAAAAGAACTTGAATCTCATGGACATCACATTCACGAATCACCCCTAGTAATGACTATCCCTCTCATGATACTTGCCTTTGCGGCTTTGATTGGAGGCTTTTTAGAAGGATACTTCTTCAATTTCTTCGTTCCAATTGGAGAGGGATTGACTCATGCTTTTGAGTGGACTCACCTACCTGTATTTCCAATTGGCATTACAACACTTTTCACAGCAGTAGTGCTAATTGTGGGAATCGTACCTTCTTACTTCATTTACTTCAAGGGTAAAGGTGACTTTTCTGGACTAAGAAATGGCCCTCTTGGCAAATTCTTGGAGAATCGTTGGTACATCAATTCACTCTTCACTAGAATATTCGTTGATGGATATCTCTGGGCAAGTGCCGGATTGAAGAACACACTCGAAGCTGCATTACTCAAATTCAGTGGAAGTGTAGCTGAGGGAATGGACGACACTTCAAGAACATGGAGAAAGACCATGACTGGTGTGCTCAATACAAATGTCTTGGGCATGATGATGGGAATCATCGCGTTTCTCCTGATACTCATCTTCCTATAGGAGGCTGAAAGACATGCAATTATTCACACTACCAATACTCTCGGAATATCCAATGATTCTAACACTTCTCGGCCTCATAGCAGGTGGGTTACTGACCTTACTAGTGGGACAAAAATCTGAGAAGGGTGGTCGAGCTCTTGCTGCACTATCCCTACTTGGAGGCCTGTTCCTCAATGTTTTACTGGTCTTGCAGATTTGGAATGGTGGTACTGTATTCCATGACATTGTATGGCTTGGAAATGCAGCTAACCCAATAATGACTCTTGGCTTTCTAGGTGATGGTCTCAGTGCTGCTGTAGCAATTCTTATCCTTGGCCTTGGTCTATTCTCAGTTCTGTTTTCATTTGTCTATATGAAGGAACTCGAAAATCCAGGACTCTACTACTCACTAATGGTCTGGTTCATCGCAGCTATGGTTGGTGTTGTCTACGCAACCAATCTCATGCAGTTCTTCATATTCTATGAACTGATGTTGATTCCTGCATTCATTCTTGTCTATCTTTATGGTGTATCTGAGGATGCACAAGAGAGATCAAAAAATGCTTTGCAGTTCTGGGTCTGGACAGCTTTAGGTGGTCTGATATCTCTATTTGCCACTTTTATCCTGTTTGGAGCTACTGGAACTATGGACATCGCAGCTCTATATTCTGCCCCTCTCGCAGTCACTACTGCACAGACTATAGGCATTCTCTTCTTACTTGGATTCGGAATCAAGTTGGGCCTAGTACCATTACACGTTTGGGCCCCTCCCGTCTATAGAGAAGCTCCAATGCCTGTATTGGTCTTATTGAGTGGTGCAATGACAAAGACCGCTGCATATGGTGTAATTCGTATTGTAATTCCAATTATTTGGGCTTCAATGGAAACCTTTGCTACTGGTCTTATGGCAATTGCAATCATTACCATGTTTTACGGTGCTATGATGGCAATAGCGCAGAAAGACCTGAAGATGATGCTTGCTTACTCCAGTATTAGTCAGCTAGGTTATCTGATGTTTGGTTATTCATCCATGACTCTGATAGGTCTAAGTGGAGCAGCATTCCAATTGATAAATCATGGAATTCTAGCGAGCCTAATGTTCTTCTGTGCTGGCGCTCTTAAAATGAAGACTGGCACCTTACAGTTTGATAAACTGGGTGGCTTAGCACCAAAAATGCCAGCATTTGCAACCATTTTCATTATCGGTGCGCTTGCTCTTGCTGGAACACCTCCCCTATCTGCATTTGCTGGAGAATGGATGATTTTTGCAGGCGCAGCACAGTTAGCAACTTCTGCTGATGCAACTCTAGTACATGTGATTCTGACTATTCTTGGTGTTGTTGCAACTGGTCTAACCGCTGGTTATTATCTTTGGTCCGTTAGAAGGATATTCTATGGACAAGTGCCTGCGGAGCTTGAACAAGTCGATGATCCTCCAAAGACAATTCTTGGAATTGGTGCAATTCTTGCTCTGATTGTGGTTGTACTGGGTGTTTGGCCTTGGATTTTGTGGAGATTTATGAATCCCGTTCTATCGGGACTACTTGGAGGTTGGTAAAATGCAATTAGATCTATTCATCATTCCTGAGCTTAGTACAGTGATGCCTGTTTTGGTTCCTGTACTCTTTGCCCTACTCACGGCAGTATTATCTGAATTGGTCCTGTTTTTGAAGAAACAGGTACCAAGAGGTCTCCCTGATGTCATCGCAATCATCGGGTTTGCCTTTACTTTCCTCTACACATTTCTCTTGGCCTTGGAAGTTTGGCCTAATGGAGTTTCCACATGGACATTTGGAAATACTGCAGGTAGTCCTTTAGCGGTAGTTCTTGCTGCAGACATGTTCTCAGTGATGTTGATGGGGCTATTCAGCTTCATGGGTCTTGTAGTAGCTATCTATTCAGTTGGTTATATGAAGGAGGACAGTAGACTTCCACAGTACTACGTATTACTCCTGATTATGGTTGCTGGAATGAACGGAGTAGTCATCTCAGGTGACCTGTTTACTCTATTCTTGTTCTATGAGACCATGGGACTCTCTAGTTTCATCCTTGTTGCGTTCAAGCGTAACTGGGAGGGCATCGAAGCAGCTATCAAGTATCTAATGATGTCAGCAATCGGGTCAACTTTGATTTTATATTCGTCAAGCTTTCTCTATGGTTTGACCGGTACACTGAACTTGGGTGCCATGTCTTTAGCACTTCAATCCAGTCCTGAAAATCCAATGATTCCGATTCTAATTGCATTACTGATTGCAGGATTTGGTGTGAAAGGAGCAATTGTTCCCTTTGCCGCATGGTTAGCAGATGCTCATCCTGCAGCTCCGTCTGGTATCAGTGCAATGCTTTCAGGGGTGGTCATCAAAGTAGGAGTTTACGGAATTATTCGTGTGAACACACTTCTGTTCTCCATGGTTTCCCAATACTTCAACTGGCCACTTCTAATTGGTATTTTTGCTTTGGTGACTATGACTGCTGGAAATCTTTGGGCTCTTACTCAGAAAGACTTGAAGAGAATGCTTGCTTACAGTTCAATTGCACAGATCGGATTCATACTCTTTGCATTTGGTACAGCAACAGAATTTGGCTATCAATCCGGAGCATTCTATATCGTGAGTCATGCTTTAACCAAAGGACTTCTGTTCCTTTGCGCAGGAGCTTTCTTGCATTCGATTGGTTCAAGGAATTTAGACGACTTAGAGGGTATAGGCAAGAAGATGCCAATTGCTGGTGCTTTTTTCGCTATAGGAATTCTCTCACTTATGGGAATGCCACCTATGGCTGGATTCTATGCCAAGTTCCTCATTCTTGCTGCGGGTGCTGAGATAGGTCTTGTGAACGGATACTACATGGCATTCACATTGATTGCTATTGTCAATGCAATTATCGGTCTTGGCTACTACCTGAGAATGTTAACCACTGTTTGGTTTAAGCCTGTGTCTGAAGCTTCTGAAAAAGCTCATAGATCGCACCCAGCTATTATCTTTGGAATGTTTGTTCTTGGTGTAGCTCTACTGGTCATAGGTGTCTTTCCTGGACCAATATATAGTGTTACTGAAGCAGCCGGAAGTGCTCTCTATAATTTCAGTGATTTTGTCTTACAGATTTTGAGTGCAGGAACCCCATAACGGGTTCTGCTCTCTTCTTTTTTCATTTTCGATACCTTTATAGTTGATTTACTGTGCTCCCTTCGAAAAATGTCACCAAAATCTATACTCGTTCCAAAGCTTTAATTATATGTAATTACGGGCTGAGTTATAGTTCAAGTTGATATCAAAAGAAGCGGAGGCGATAAAATGATTGTAATCTTTCTAGTTTTATTCACAATTGCATTCATCTGCGAATATGCAGCAGCAACACTAGGTATGGGTTACGGTACAACACTCGCTCCAATACTGTTGATTGCAGGGTATGCTCCTTTGGTTCTAGTACCTGTCATCCTCTTCAGTCAGTTCTTTGCAGGCTTCATAGCTGCAGCATTTCATCATAAATTCGAGAATATGGATCTGAAGAAAAAGGAGGAACGAACTGCTTTCTACATTTTCGCATTGACTGGAATAGTTGGTGTGATTGTTTCTATTCTTGTCAGTATCTCTCTACCATCTCTCTTTGTCAAAGTATACATTGCTCTGACTGTCACTATTGTTGGCATTCTTACACTAATAGATGGTGACCGTCAATTTTCGTTTTCACAAAAGAAATTGGTTGGAATGGGAATTGTTGCTGCATTCAACAAAGGGATGTCTGGCGGTGGTTATGGTCCTATAACAACTGCAGGTCAGATGATATGTGGAATATCTCCAAGAGCAGCAGTAGCTATAACTGCACTAGTAGAGGGAATAATCTGTATTATAGGAGTAATTCTCTATTATTTATTAGCAGCTCCTGTAGACTTATTGTTGTTAATCAGTATAACAGCTGGTGGAATTGTAGCAGCTCCACTATCAGCATTTACTACCAAGAAATTAGAACAAGAATCTGTAAAGAAATTAGTTGCAGTTTCAATAATTTTGATTGGTTTACTCAGTCTATTCCTTGTGATTTTGAATCCTTCAGGTGCTTAGATGACAATTTGAACTTCATCGATAATTGAACAACAGGTGACAAATCTTATGATTACTCCCCATGGTGGAAAATTGGTGGACCGAAAGGCTACCAACACAGAACGAGAAAAGACATTGAAAGAGTTTGAATCGTATCATACTCTGACATTAGATAAAGAAGATGCTCAAGAGATTGACAATATTGCTTATGGTGTATTTAGTCCACTCGAAGGGTTTCTGACACAGAAAGATTTTGAATCAGTCTTAGAAAGTGGAAGGTTAGCTGACAACACACCTTGGACCATTCCTATCGTCTTAGATGTTGAAAAACGTGAATTGGGTGATGCTAAACAAGGTGACACTCTTGGACTGGTCTATAATGACACACCTACTGCAATTATTGAGGTAGAAGACATTTACGAATTTGATAAAATTCAATTCAAGACCAAGATTTTTGCTACTACTGATGAATCACACCCTGGTGTGGCAAAGGTAGATGGAATGAGGCCATTGTTGGTTGGGGGAAAAATTACTCTACTCAATGATATTGGGAACCCATATCCTGACCATACACTATCTCCAAAACAAACACGAGCACTTTTTGAACAGAAAGGGTGGAAGTCAGTTGTTGCTTTTCAGACTCGTAACACACCTCATTTGGGTCATGAATATGTTCAGAAGACCGCATTATCTATCACTGATGGACTTTTCATCAATCCCTTGATTGGAAAGAAAAAGACAGGGGACTTCAGAGACGAAGTAATTCTTGAATCATACAAGGCCTTGATGGATCATTATTATCCTGAGAAACATGCTAGCCTGGCAGTACTTCATACGGAAATGCGATACGGTGGTCCAAAAGAAGCAGTACATCACGCCATAATGCGTCAAAATTTTGGTTGTACTCATTTCATTGTTGGTCGTGATCATGCTGGAGTAGGAGATTTTTATGGTCCATTTGATGCTCATGAGATATTCAATGAGTATCCTGATTTGGAAATCACTCCAATCTTCTTCAGGTCTTTCTTCTTCTGTAGAAAATGCAATAGCATAGCAAACGATAAAGTATGTCCTCATTCTGGTGATGATATAATTATCTTTGCCGGGCGTAGAATCCGTGCTATGCTTAACGAAGGGGAAGTCCCTCCTGCAGACATGATGCGCCCAGAAGTAGCTGATACCATTTTGAGTTATGACAAACCATTTGTCGAATAGAGGTATCAGAATTGAAACGGTCTGTAGTACTTGGTTGGGATGGAGTTCCTCCTGGTTTGGTCTTTAATGACTTAATCGACCGATTGCCGAATCTACGAGAAATTCTCAAATCAAGTACATATGGTCCATTACAAAGTGTGTCACCCCCGATTACAGTTCCAGCTTGGATGAGTATGATGACAGGTTGTGATCCTGGACAGCTTGGGCTCTATGGATTCAGACACAGAACTCCAGGTGATTACAAAGAAATTTGGATACCTGATTCAACTCATATCAAGCAACCTAAGGTCTGGGATATTGTTGGTGAACATGGTGGAAAGGTTATTGTCATAGGCGTACCTCCCACATATCCGCCCTCAGAAGTGGATGGCGTATTAATATCTGGATTTCTAGCGCCTGATACTGAACGGCCATACACCTATCCCCCTGAAATTTCTGAAAAGATTAGTGAGATTGTGGGTGACTATACGTTAGATGTCTTCTACAGAACTGAAGACAAAGAAACACTTAGTGCCGAGCTCTTTGAGATGACCAAGAAAAGGCACCGAGTAGCAAAACATCTTCTCCAAAATGAAGAATGGAATCTATTTGTGATGATGGAAGTTGGTCCTGATAGATTACATCATGGCTTCTGGAGATACTATGATGTTACACACTCGAGGCATATCGAGTCTGAAAAGTATCGTTCGGTTTTCATTAGATACTACGAGTTACTTGATAAGCAACTGGGTGAAATACTTGAACTTCTTCCTGATGATTGCGTTCTTATTCTGGCTTCAGACCACGGAGCGAAGGAACGTGAAGGAGTTTTTTGTATTAACCAATGGCTTTACAATCAGGGATTACTTGCCCTGAAGTCAGAGCCTTCATCTCCCACTTCTTTTGAAGACTTGGACATCGACTGGAAACACACGAAAGCATGGGCATGGGGTGGATATTATGCGCGTATTTTCATCAATCTTGAAGGATACGAGCGTGAGGGTTGTGTGCCTCATGATGAATACGAGCAATTTCGAGACACACTCGCTCAGATGCTGTTATCGATACGTGGTCCTAATGGTGAATCGTGGGAAAACATCGTGGATAAACCTGAGGATATCTATCATGAATGTAACGGGGAATATCCTGACCTAATGTTATACTTAGATGATTTACATTGGCGAGCATCTGGCGGATTGGGGTATGATTCCGTCTATTTCTATGAGAGTGACAATGGTCCTGATGATGCGATACATGACTGGAATGGCATCTATGTCATACATTTTCCAGAACAACAACATTCCGCAAAAAGAGAACAAAGCATACTCGATATTGCTCCTACTCTTTTGCAATATATGGGGCTGAAAGTCCCATCCTATATGAAAGGAAAAACAATACGGAGTAAACACAAATGAAACGAAATGGATTTTGCATCTGGCTTACTGGACTTTCAGGAGCTGGAAAAACAACAATATCTAAGAAACTAATTGAATACTTGAAAGAAGACCGCTTCATTGAAGCTATGGATGGCGATGAAATCAGAAAAGGTCTGAGTCGAGACCTCGGATTTTCAAAAGCTGATCGAAATGAGCACAACAGACGTGTAATATTTTGTACAAAGCTACTTGTTAGAAATGGTGTAATTGTTAATGTAGCTTTAATCTCACCCTATCGAGAAACACGTGCATACGCAAAAGAGGAGATTCCTAATATGATAGAGGTTTTTGTCAAAGCACCACTTGAAACTTGTATCGAACGTGATCCCAAGGGCCTCTATGAGAAAGCGTTAGCGGGTGAGATTAAACAGTTTACTGGAATTGATGACCCATATGAAGAACCTCTCGAACCTGACCTTATTGTAGAAACACACAAGGAAACTGTAGAGGAATCAGTCCAGAAGATTCTTGACAAAGCTAAAGAGCTAGGATATCTATAGTTAGATAACAGGATGATGAGATAATGCCAAAAACCAAGTCGCGGAAGGGGAAATTCACGTCCGTATCAATTCCCATTCCCCTTTTCAGAAAAATTGAAGTGCATATTGAAGATACTGGATTCACATCAGTTTCTAGTTATGTGACATATATCCTAAGAGAGATTGTTGCTGAATCTGCTTCAGATACATCTGAAACGTCCGCCAAAGCAGACCAAGAAAAGGTCAAAGAACGTTTGAGGGCATTGGGTTATCTCGATTAATCAAATTCAGATACATCTCTTAGGCACATTATCCTGAATGGACTCGAACAAAACGACTAATTGTAATATATGAGATGCGGAAAAGTCCGTATTCTCCCTTCTTCTTTTTGGCGTATAACCTGATGCAATATCTAAACGATTCATTCTTATTCGGTTTAATACTCCAAGCTCAATAGCAATATACTTTGTAGGTGTTTAAATGACCAAAGCAATTGATTTGCTGAATCTTCTTCGTGAAACTGTCGTACCTGGTGGAATAATACTTCGAGCATTACAGGGGAAATTAGATAATCGACCAAAAGAATCGGATTTACCGGATGATCTAGCTGATGACAAATCCACCGCTCATACAATTGGGGATGATTTAGTTCAGGAGGTAGCGCTTCAGATTCTTTCGAGTCACAGTACTGATTTTCGGATAAATGCCGAAGAAGATACTCCTCGAGTAAACACGTTTAGTGGAACTGATTCGTCATTTTGTTATCATTTAGACCCTCTTGATGGAACTCTCTCATTTATCCAAGGAAGTGATGGTTATGCTGTTGGAGCAGCATTTTCCAGAAACAAGCAATTTGAAGCCTCTGCAATTTATTTTCCTGCAAGAGATAAAGTCTACTTAGCCCAGAGAGGAAAAGGGATTCGAGTAGAAACACAGTTTAGACAAGAACTACCCTTCGATAGAATTAATCCAACCTCCGGGAAGTATATTCAACGGCGTGCGGAGAAATACGTACCTGTAGTTGAATCCATGAATTTCACACATCTGGATACAATGGGTGCTCATCATGGGATGGTGTGTATCGCTCGTGGAGAAGCAAGAGTTTTGATGTACGGTAGAGCGAGTCCACATGATTTTGGTATACCTCAAGTAGTTGTTGAAGAATCTGGAGGGATATGTACGGACTCTGAAGGCAATCCTGTGACTTATGAGAAAGGCTTTCCAAGAGTTCCCCTCTTCATGGCATTCTCCGATATCGAAACAAAGGAGGCCTTTTTTGAGAGTGATGTCTATGCCTCATTAGACACGAAATGATAGTTGAGCATATCTCTCTTTATGTGGTTATATCTACTTAATTTCGTAGCCGGTCTCGTAGAATCTTTATTGTGATTGACACAAATAGAATTGGCCCCGTTATCATCATAGCTAGATACACCAATGTTCCAATAACGATAGCTAAATCTGCGACAAAGCACCAAATTATTGCTAGACTTGCAAACGTCCCAAACAATAGCCAAACAAATCGCATCTTGATTGGTTCTTTATTCTCAAATGAAACATCATCTTTAGGTCCTATGTATATCATAAGGAATATCAACAAGTAGAATCCAACTGTAAGAAGAATTGTTTCTAGTCCTGGTATTCTATCTGGAAATATAACAAACCATAGAAATACATAGAGGAATGCCAAATACAGGCTTGCAAAAGCAATTCCTTTCTTCCCAATTCTTAGTTGTTGAATATTCAAGCCATTAGGTGTTCTTTTTGCAAGATATAGTGCAGATAATATCAAGATTAGATTTCCAATAATCGCTATCAATACCGAAAAGAGATCTGCTAGGAGCCCAGATACAAGAAATGTTGCTCCAGCAAAAAAGACGAGAATAAAGATAATCTTATTTCTCCTATTCTGTACTACAAACTTCCAATGGCTTGGAATGATGCTTGAAAAAGTATGACCCCTATTTGTATTTAATGAACTGATCTCAAAGATGAAAATTGGTATAATAAATGAAAAAATTGCGTGCCAAAAGAGTGCTATGATGAGAAATTCTCCAGTCGCGAATCCCAGAAATGTGCCAAATTGCGGGCCGTCTTCCGCCATATATCCTGCCCAAATGACCTTGGTCATCCAAGACTCATATAATCCATAGATAATCCCCCATAAGTAGAGCTGGCTGGGGGATGTCCGTTGAAGTTTAATCGCCAGATTGAGAAGTATTAGTCCATGAAACCAGTAAAGTGGGAGCACAACAAAAATTCCCCAGGGATCCAGAAACCATAATGGAGCTGAGCCTGAGAAAACTTCAGCAAACATAATCGAAAGAATACCAAAGTAAAAAATACTCCAGTAATTCGTTTCTTTCTGGGACGTTTCCACCATCTCAATCAAATACAGTTTGAAAAAACAGCTATTTATTTTTCATCTACAAATATCGTGGTTTATCATGTTCACCAAACTTTTTCAAAAGGGTTGAGCTGCTATGTTCTTGAGGTAGCATAGTGTACTACGTCTATATAATCGAGACCGAAGATGAAACGTATTACACTGGAATAACGAATAATCTTCTTCGTAGAATGAAAGAGCATACATCAGGGTCTGGTCGTGGAGCAGCTTATCTAAGAATGCATAAGCCGAAATATCTGGTATATCTTGCAGAATGTGAAACAAGGAGTGAAGCACAAAAATTGGAGTATAAAATAAAAAAAGATCAGAAGCTCAAAATGAGCCTAATTGGCCCTAGGCGAGACCTCCGCGAAGTCATTGAAACTGAGGAGAGCTATCTTTGAATCAGATCAAAGAGTTGGTTGTTCTTTCCACCTGTTTTCTTAGTGGATCCCCCAACTCATCTAGTAATGTAGATAATTTATCCAACCAGTGAATACTAGCCCTTCTGCATGCAATGAAGGGCTTTGATGTACCCATTGCATTTCCTATGTCTTCTAACTGATCCAGTGCCAATGAAAGCCAGTCCAAATATCCATTGTGTTTACCAACTGCGTAGATTCCCTTTTGTGAAAAATACCCCTTGCCTGCTAAGAAGTCACATAGAAAATCATAGGATGCTCTGAGATGGCGTATATCGTCTCTTATTCGTACTGCTGGAATTTTATGCGTCAAACGGAATGGAAGTTTTTCATCATTTCTGAGGAATCTCTGATAGGTCGCCAAGACCTTTAGAATTGAATATGCACATTTTACCTCTCTTACAAGTATGTCTAGAAAACCAGGTCGATTCCATGTCCAGGGATTGGAGAATTTATGGGTTTTAAAATCATAGTCTGTTGTCACTTGCTGATATTTTGATAGGGCCTGAAGCCAATTTACGCTCCAACAAAATCTTGTTGGCTTTCCATTTTCTATAATTCCTGATCGTGTAGATAGGCATCTCGTGATTTCTTCAAAGGTTATCTGACGAACGACAAAGTCGTGCATTGCAGAGCTGAGTGGTGATAGTCTTTGAGAATTTTCGACTAAGGCGAGACCTAAGGCATTGACAGGGCTTCTGATTAGTTGATTATCTCGGGTCATTACAATATAGCAGTCGTGTTCTTGTTTATAGTCTGCAATAGGCGTACTCCGCCCTATTATCTTTCTACTCTCTTCGTTTAGTCTGACTGAAATACTAGAATGTTGAAATGGCTCTCGTGACCATATCAACTCAGCTTTCCCATGGAATTCTTCATCTTCAAGACTTAGGAATGTGACTCTATTGTGAAGGATCTCCCATAGATAGTGATAGTTCTGATGTGTTAACACCTCCAAGAATACCTTTTCTCTTAGTGGATGGTGGAATAAGAATGGGATTTTATAATCCTTAGAATGAGCTGAAACATTTGCAATTTCCTCTGCCAATCCTCCAGAAATAATCCATGCACCACCTCCCGTTACAACCCAATCAATGACTCCTTTTTTAGTTAGGTCCGTTACAGGCATTATCTCTGCTAGTGTTTTACTCCCAGTTATTTGAGGGATATCTAGTACAGGGCGTTCAAGTTTTTGAGAATGTTTTCTGATCGGTTGGTCTTCTTTTGTTCCGATTAGTTTAGTCCGGATTGTTTCTCCTATTTTTTCTTCTAATCTTTCAATTATCCCTTTTGTTGTCAAGGTATTCCCATAGTTTATCCTTTCAAGACCGGAACTGGAATGAACTTGTGGGAGTACATTTACTCGTATGAGAAGATTTCGTAACTCTTCATTTTTATCTAGGTCACTTGGATCTTCGATTCTTTTCATAATCTCTTGGATAGTGATTTCTTCTCTTGCATAGCTATCGATAGCCATGACTGTGTTGCTGACATCCAGAAGCTCCAAGTGAATTCCATCGATCTCCCCATCAAAGATGTCCTCCAAGAGCAGTCGGTGGTTTCTCTCAAGTTTTTCTTTTAGCCAATTTCGCTCTAACAACATTATCCAACTATTACCAGAGTCTATGATTTGTTTTCCTTCTGGGTCCACAATAGAATATCCTGAAAGACAAAGAATTTTTTCAAAGCTATTTTCTGAACTTCTCAGAAAACGTGCCGTAAAATCTGATTTGCCCCCCTTCGAGCCCTTCTTCTCCGAGAAATGAATCTGCGGAGTGTCTATTGAATCCCAAAGTATCTCATAAACAAACTCGCCTTCGATTTCCACATCTTCATGTTTAAGAATTTTCAAATCGTATTGCTTATCGACCAGTCTTATGAGGTTCATTATTGACTCTCTTGAAAAGAGTGTGGTTACATTTTCTGAAGTACTTGAAAGTCGTATCAAATCACTTCCAAATGATTTGACTTGTTCACCACGTAGATCCGCTACCAATAACATATTCCACAGGTTGTAAGTTCTTATTCCCAGAAATGCCAATATTTGCTTGTACCTATTTATGCTGGAATGGTGTTTCAGTGCATACTCTAAAATTTCCGTTTCTTTGTCAGTAAGCGGATCATCAAACTCGAGATGCTCAAGTATTTCATCAATATCCACTTCATGACGTTCTTCTAAGAGATTCTCTCTTGCTCGTATCTCCTGTCTGATTTCCGTTTCTATAGAGATAATGAATCTACGAAGTAAAACCAATTCCCAAAGATTCATTCCCGTAGTAGCAATTATTTGTTCAACATCTTCTCTTTTGGAGATGCCAATCAAAGAGTTGAGATTTCGTGGACGGTTTAGAAGTTGGTTTTCTAGTTCCTTCATATCCCGTTTCCATGATATCCGAATCAGAATCGATGTCACGACCCATAAAAAAATGTCAAAAACTCCAATTGCAATAAGCGGATAGATATCAATTGTGGCACCCCATGGAGATGGGAAAACCAACTCATAGTCAAGAACCACGAACACTATATTTTGCTCAGTATTTGTTGTAATGGTTAACAGTGTGATTACAATACCAATCAAGAATGTTATAGCTACAGAAATGAACTTCTTTCGCACATAGTTAATTCGTTCTCGAAGTTTTGAATTATATCCCATAAGATTGTACTCCATTGAATTATTTTGAAACGAGATATTTTCGTAATAGTGATATTGCCAATACCATGTGGTCAGTAGCATCAATATCTTCAGCAATTGGGAGCCCGTTGTTTTCCACAATACTTGATAGTGTACCTTCGTCAGTCGAAGGGAAAAAGAGGTAGGAATGCTCTTTTCCTCTTATTGCAACATCTGTAGATGCAACGTTGACTGGTGCATACATGACACATGTTGTATCATGATTGCTTCCCCATACAACACCTAGAAGTCTGAATTTTTCAATTGAATAATGCTTATCTCTTTGTAGCGAGGTTTCTTCGGTGATCTCTCTAGCTGATGTCTCGAAAAGACATTCTGGCAATGCTTTCCATTCGTTATGATGATTCTCTACAGCAGCTAGTTTGGGATCAATAAATCCTCCCCCTACTGCGTGTAACATACCTCCTTGGTCAGAACCCTGTCGTACACCAAGTACGATTTTGTTATCGGTTGTGACCATCAGAGACGTGACACTGGTAGGATTTGGATATTCAATAGCTGATTGATATTGTTGATGTCGTAGAATGAAATGCCACTTGTAGCTACATTTACTGAGCTCAATCGATACTGTTTGGTCTTCTTTGACCACTCTTTCGAATCTCCAAAGCGGTCCATTATACACTCCTTGAGGTCTCTTCTCCCATTCCTCGTTTACTATTTCTATTTGTGTCTGTGTAGGATTCCATGAGGAAGGAACCACTTTGATGTTCACTTGGTTCTTTTTCCATTCTCCGTGAACGAGTACTTTTCGGTATGATGATTGAGCAGACATTACATTCTGGTTTGATAGACTCTCATATAGATTTGACGTGTCATCATATTATGCGAAGATTTCAAATCTCTGAATGTAGTTTCCTGTATTGTGTGAATCTACCATGAAAGAGCTTGTTCTTGCTATTGATGCTGGTACTACTGGGATACGATCAATGGTTTTCGATATCTCTGGGAAGGTTGTTGCCAAATCATATCGTGAGTTCAAGAGTTTTCATCCTCATCCATCGTGGGTAGAGCAAGATGCTGCCACATGGTGGGATTCAACCTGCAAGACTATCTCAAGCTGCATGAAAGATTTGAAACACCGTTCAAAGGATATTGTTGGGTTGAGTGTGACAAATCAGCGGGAAACCATAGTTCCCATTGATGAGAATGGCAATGCCCTACGAAGAGCCATCGTTTGGCAAGACCGTCGGACCGCACCTCAGTGTGACTGGATAAGGAAGCAGATAGGCATCGAGAGAATATATGAAGATACAGGACTGACTATTGACCCATATTTCTCGGGCCCTAAGATTTTGTGGATTCTGAAAAATGAACCTGAGGTCTTCAGAAAGACAGAGAAATTTCTCCTAGTTCATGATTATCTGATTTACATGCTGACAGGACATACCATAACTGACTATTCGAATGCCAGCCGAACAATGTTACTCGAACTTGATTCTGCAAAATGGTCTGAATCTCTTCTAGAACAATTTGATATCCCCAAGGAAAAATTACCAGACTTAGTTGCGTCTGGAGATTGTGTTGGTGAGGTATCGCCAAAAGCAGCAAGAAACACTGGGTTAGCAGAAGGCATTCCGGTAGTCGCAGGTGGTGGTGACCAGCAATGCGCAGCGCTTGGTGTTGGTGTTGTTCGACCAGGTAGAATAAAGACTACGACCGGTACTGGAACTTTCATGCTTGCATTCTCACAAAAACCTAAACGCGACCCTGAAAGAAGGGTTCTATGCAGTCGACACGTTGTTCCTGATGCCTTTGTTGTAGAAGCTAGTATGTTCACTACTGGCTCAGCTCTACGGTGGTTTCGAGATAATCTCGCGGTTGAAGAATGCAATTTTGCTCTTGAACATGATGTGGACCCATATGATGTGATGACGGATGCCGCAAAACATATTCCAGCAGGTTCTGAGGGTGTAGTTCATATACCTCATTTTGTTGGAGCTGGTGCACCCTATTGGAACTCTTATGCTAGAGGTGTTTTTGCTGGCCTGTCATTAGGCCACACTAGAAACCATCTCATGAGAGCAATTTTGGAGGGTGTTGGCTATGAGATTAGAACTAACCTGGATGTAATGCGAGAGCTCAGTCTTACTACCTCTGAGATGCGTGTTACTGGAGGGGCGTCTCGAAGTGATGTCTGGATGCAAATTCAAGCCGACATACTGGGAATCCCGGTGATTACTACTCAAATGGAGGAAGCCACCGCAGTCGGTGCAGCTATTTTGGCTTGTAAAGGAGTTGGTATCTTTAAGTCAATATCTGAGGCTGCAGAAGAAATGATTCGCCCTAATCCTGCAATAATACCTTCTTCTGCCAATAGAGAGATCTATGAACAAGGTTATGAGACCTATCGAAAGTTGTATTCCCATATCTCAGACATTCGGTGGGGTTCGGACTAACTATAGACTGCAAGTTTGTTTGCTTTGTCGAGCACAATGATTTTGACATCGGGGTCTTTCGCAATCCATTCATCAATGACTTGTTGTGGATCTATTACTTTTACAAGGTGAGCTGATTCTACAGTTTCTCTATCGAGGTCAGTGAACATTTTGATTGCAGAAACTCGATTTAGTAGCTCTGCAAATTTGTATGCTTTGTGCTCGTAGAGATTATATTTTCCTTGAATTGACTCGATAATCTCATCGACCGGAACAAGCATCTTCTTGTAGAAATTCTCCATTGCTTTTGGTGGTGCAACACCATCTCTGCATTCAGCAAGAAACAATATTTCTCCACCGTTCTCCACTGCATTTTTAGTAAGCTCGAGTCCTCGTTGGGCATGATATAGACTGAGGTCCTGTGGGTACCCTCCTGGAGAAACAATAATCCTTGATGTAGGTTCTACTGTGAAGCTAGCAATTTCGTCGAGTACTTCGATACCTCCACTGATAACCGGTTCAAGTTCACCTGCATCTGCCCAGACTAGCTTGCCAGCATTGGTAATCACCGATAGTGTAAATGCTTTCCCATCTTTGGTAATCATTTCCATTGCTTCTCGCATATCATCAGCGAGTGGATTATCACGTCTTTTAGGGTCTGGATGATATGGATGTTTTCCAAATGTGGAATTTGGATTCAATGCCATTGAATGATTTGCTTCAATTGTATCAAAAGCACAAATTCCTGGTAAGAAATCCTTCAGGGCATTAGAATATCCTGCAAAATAATGTGCTTTCATATCTGCAAGTGCAACATAGACATCATGGTCAGCAGCTTCCGAGTCGATAATAATTGGTGTACCCCTACTTGTTGTACCCAGATTTACTACATCCTGATTCTGGCAATCGTTTATCTTTATCCTGTAATTATCGAGTCCATTTTCCTCTGCGGCTTTCTCTATCATTCCCACAATGGCA
>WJMJ01000136.1 GCA_014728035.1 Promethearchaeota archaeon
GAGTAAGTACCTCACCCTTAGTTGCTGTGCTAGCACCTTCCTCGAAATAGTCACCTTGCTTTCTCCTACGCTTGGTGCATTGAGGAAAAAGGTTGGTACGCCTGGACTGAAGCGCCATTTTGTTCTGTTCGATCTTCTGAAGGGCTTCATTTCTTTCATTCAGAGAAGTGGTAAAGAATGCTATGAAATGATACTGGAGGCCATCTTGTATCCATATAGATCAACGAAGGTGAAGCGGTTGAAAATTGTCTAAAACGCAAAACTCGAGTTATTAAGTTATCTTTTCCAAGAAATCTACACATGAGAAAAAATCAATAGAAAAAAATAATATAGAATTCATTGATATATATATAATTAATGAAATATATAATCAGTCTGATTATTATCTTGATGTTGATTCCAACAATATTCATAGCAACGTCTCCTTCTACAGCAAAGTCAGTAAGGGGATTAATTGTATTCTTTGATAGAGGAAAGGAGACTGCTGAAAATCCATATATCATAATGGATGTCCACGATCTTCAGAACATTAGCACTGATTTGAGTGCTCATTATATATTAAATAATAACATTAACGCATCAGAGACAAAAAAATGGAACAGTGGAGCAGGATTTATTCCGATTGGTGTAGACACAGAAAACGGATTCACTGGAACTCTTGATGGACGAAATTTTACCATTAGTGGTCTCTATATTAATAGATCCACAGATTATGTAGGACTCTTTGGGAGTGTCGGTCATCGAGGATTGATAAAGAACCTATTTTTAGATGATAACGATATTAGTGGTGTCGATCATGTAGGTGGATTAGTTGGAATTAACCAAGGAAAAATCATTAATTCCACTATCGATGGGAATATTGTAGGAAACAAAAGAATAGGAGGATTGGTCGGAGAAAACTCACGGGGATTAGTTAAAAAATCTTATGCAACAGGAAACACGAATGGAAGAATTTGTGTCGGTGGTTTGATAGGGCTTAATACATTCCATAGTGCTATAGAAGGATCCTATGCAAATGGAATTACGGTTGGAAATGAAAGAGTGGGAGCACTAGTGGGGGAGAACTCTAAGGCAATAATTAATAAGTCGTATGCAACCGGATACACTATTGGAATGCAATTTATTGGTGGGCTTGTTGGATTGAATTATTGGGGCGCTGTAGAAAATTCCTATGCAACTGTAAACACAAATGGAAGAAATTACGTCGGTGGTTTAATAGGGGATAGTGTTTATTATAGCACAATCCAAAAATCCTATGCAACAGGGAATGTGGTCGGAAATGATAAAGTAGGAGGACTAGTAGGAGAGAACTCCAAAGGAACAATTAGAGATTCCTATGCAACCGGAAACACAACTGGAAGAAACCACGTCGGTGGTTTGACAGGTTGTAATAAAAATAGTACAATAAGCGATTCTTATGCCACCGGAAACATAAATGGAAATAGTTATATCGGTGGTCTGACCGGTTACAATGAAAAAAGTACAATCAACAATTCATTTGCATCAGGTACTATGATAGGAAACCAATTTTTATGTAATTCAATAGAAAGTAACACTTATGGAACACTTAATAATACTTATGAAACTATAAATGTGGTCGGAAATTTTTGGGTGGGGGGACTCGTGGGATTCAACTACCAAAGCAAGGTAAGAAATTCTTATGCAATAGGAAATATTACGGGAAATAGAAGTGTTGGTGGTCTTGTGGGAAGGAATGAGGGAGGTATGGTGTTTAATTCTTATTATGATGTAGATCATGTATTTGTAAATGGAGATAGAAAGCTTACCAGAGGTGGTATCTTCACGGCTCAGTTTAAAGATTGGTTATCTAGTAGGTTATCTTTGGATATCTCTGATTATTGTTCAACACTTGTTCCATCCGATGGATATTTTAATATTAATAACGTCCAAGGCTTGAAAGACCTATTAGGGTTTTCTGATAACTGTAATTATAAATTCAGACTTTCAACAGATATTGATCTATCCGAGGCTTCGGGATTATATATTCCCTTTTTTAAAGGTGCTGAGTTCAACGGCAACAATCATACAATCTCTAACATTCACATCGAAATACCCTTTAATAACCAAATTGGCATGTTTGGATTTGTAGAAGGAATGTCTAAAGTGAAAAACTTAGGTCTAGTGAATATTAATATAACAGGATACGAACATGTTGGAGGGCTCATAGGATACAATCAAAGATGCATGGTAAACAGTTCTTACACAACTGGTTGTGTCAGAGGAGCTCAGAATGTTGGCGGATTAATAGGAACAAATTTCCATGGAAAAATTACAAATACATATTCTCTGACTGATGTCATTCGCAGTTCCGGCTCGGAAGGTAGCTCTTTCGGAGGATTTGTGGGAACCAGCTTGCATGACAATATAACATTCTGTTTTTCCACGGGACATGTTTTTTATGAAGATGCAGAAGATCCTCTCAATAAGGGTTTTATAGGGTCTGTAAATATAGAAAATAGTTTTTTAAGGACTACTAATTTCTGGGACATTGAAACAAGCTTCCAAAAAAGCACGGCAGGGAATGCTAATGGTAAGAATACAACCGAAATGAAAACAAGGAACACTTTCACAGAAGCAGGTTGGGATTATCGCAATACATGGTTCATGTTGGAAGGTGTTACATATCCACTGTTGAGGTGCCAGGATAAAAGCAAGCCAATAGCCAATGCAGGACCAGATATAGTTATTGATGAGGGGGATTTAACATTTTTTAACGGTAATAATAGCATGGATGATATCATTATAAGGAACTACACTTGGTCATTTATCGATGGAATCCTAAGAACACTTTACAATGTCAATCCGTCCTATCAATTCAAAGATCCTGGCATTTACATTATCACCCTTAATGTTACAGATGCGGTCGGTAAATGGAATAACGATAATTTAAACGTTTTAGTGAAAGATTCAAGAAAACCTATTGCAGATGCTGGACCTGATCAAATTGTGAAAAAAGGTGTGACTATTACATTTGAAGGGAACAGTAGTTGGGACAACGTTGATATTGTCAATTATTCCTGGACCTTCATTGAAGATGATACTCCAGTGACGTTGTATGGTATTTATCCATCATATCAATATAATAATTCAGGAGTTTACATAATAACCCTCAATGTAACTGATGCAGAGGGTAATTGGGATGTGGATACATTTATTGTGAATGTATACAATAAAAGAAATAATTCCTTTAGGAAAAACTCGTCGAGCAATTGGATTTTTTCTTTCATTGGTGTATTATTATCAATACTAATAGTTATCATTACAACTTTGATATTCTTTTTTAAAAATGGAAAGAAAAATAGAATTTGAAGAATGTATATATACTGACTTTGAACAAAAGGATTAAACACCGATTTTCGCGAGCCTTATCATAACCCAACCTTCCTGAATTCGAGAGCTTAAATACTAAACTCATTAGCTGAATGGCTCAAACCAACTAGATCGAACAATTTCCTCTGATCATCAGATAGATGGGTCAACTTGAATCTTGTATTCTGGGATTGAATACCCATCTGAACCAATTTCACTCGTCTCAGTTGAATCAGAGATTCACGGATGCTCAGATCAATATTGCCTCTTTTCAATAAGTATTTCAACATCTGTCTCAAAAGGTACCCCAACAGATAGATGTAGATGTGGGCTCGAACCATATCAGGAACCCAATGCCGGATCGGACGAATCTTGATGGGATTCTTAAGAGTATGAAAAGCTTTTTCGGCAACATCACGACTGTCATTGATCTCAATTATATCAACCCTGGACAGGGTCAGGTCGGTGGACATCAGAGCATAGAAACCATCGAACTCACTGCTTTTTTCAACAACATCGTTTTTCAGTTTACTTGTGAATTCACTGTGTTCGGTCGAAGTTGAGATTCTATATCTGTAGAATTTTTTCTTGTCGCCTAGTATCTGTTTCAACTCCTCTCTGGCATCATCCGGAGATAGTTCATGGATCCGAGAACAGAATTCGTCCAACTTAGGATCAATCCATCTCAAGATCCTCTGGTCTATTTCCTTTCTCCTTTTTGTTTTCTCAATAGAAATCTGAGTCTGTGGCGAATGATCGATTATGTGGATATCAAAATACTTGGCAGTTCCTTTCAACGCTTCATGAAGCATTACAACGAGGTTATCGTGAGAGATGTTCTTCTCATCACATTTCTTTTCGATTTTTGTCAGTTCGACAATTGCATTATCGACTGCTTTGGTTCTGGACCTTTCCTCTGCATCTTTCAAGGATTCACTGTAAACCACAACAACTTCTCTCTGTTTGTCCCAAAGATCAACTGTCATTGATGTGCCAGATATTGTTGATTCATTTCCGTCATCATCTATGGTGGTCTTTATGGTTTCAAAGTCTGTGTTCTCCAATGAACTTCTGATGATGTCCTTCACAACTACTTCATTCCTTTTCAGGCCGCATATGTAATCGAATCCCATCTCATCCAGTATCCTGACATTCTTCTCCGAGATGTTTCCCCTGTCAAAGACCAATGTAATCTTATTGTCAGCGCCATAGAGCTGTTTCATGTTTGCAGCTGCGTCTGGCAATGCTGACACATCATTGGTATTGCCTGGGTGGACCCAGTGCTTTATAGGAAATCCATCTTCCTTGGTGACGGCAAGTCCAATTACAACCTGGACGAGATGGCTCATGTAATCTCTGCTGTAACCGTGGAGTTTCAGCATGTCCTTATGTCCATAGAAAAAAGTACTTGTCAGATCGTATAAGCACGTATCCAGGCTGATGTTGTAATCGTTGACCAGTTTCAGTACCAACTTATTTTCAATGGATTCGATACGGTCCTTTGTAAGGTATTTCATTGCTGAGTATAGGTTCCATTCTTCCGTTTTTTCAGGTTTGATCTCAGCAATGTATTCCAATGCTGTTTCTTCATACCAGTTTCTCAGATCTCTTTTACTTGTGGGGGCCAGTGATTGATAGATTGCCATAATGGTAATGGTCTTGCCAATATCTGGCCCGCCTCCTTTGGGAATAATATCTGAGATAATGTTTGGCATATCCAGCATTTCTGCGACTTTGTAGAAAGCAGCCACATCTCCGTAGTGCAATGC
>WJMJ01000137.1 GCA_014728035.1 Promethearchaeota archaeon
CACCGTAGAGGATGTCATGATTGTATCCGCCATGGAGTTGGTCTTGGTCATTCCCACCATATAAGGTATCGTTTCCTTGTTCGCCGTGAAGGATATCGTCTCCATCTTCACCATGGAGGAGGTCTTCGCCAGTACCTGCGTGGAGAGTATCATTATGATTACCGCCACTAAGGGTATCGTTTCCGTTTCCTCCAATTAAATTATCATTACCGTCTTCACCCTGAAGGTCATCATTACCATCTCCACCAACAAGAGTATCTTCTCCTAAACCACCTTTGAGGGTGTCGTTATTGTCTCCACCAAAAAGTTCATCACTTCCATCTTCTCCATAGAGTTGATCTTCACCTTGACCGCCAACAAGGGTGTCTTCTCCAGCACCACCGTAAAGAGTATCGTTATCGTTTTCTCCCCTTAAATAGTCGTTACCATCTTCTCCGTGGAGTTCATCATCGCCATTTCCGCCAACCAGTTGATCATCCCCAGCACCACCGTAAAGGGTATCGTTACCATCTTCTCCATTTAATTTGTCGTTTCCATCTTCTCCTCGGAGATCATCATTATCATTTCCACCAAGCGCTTGATCATCACCAGCACCCCCGTAAAATTTGTCGTCTCCTCCGTTTCCTTTGAAGTTATCATTGCCATCTTGACCATAGAAAATGTCTTGATAGTCACCTCCGACCATTATGTCATCGTGGTTTGAACCACTAATAACTTCAATGTTTCCCAAGGTGTCTACTGTACCAAAGCCATCGTTAACTTTGTATACATCTTGACCATCAACTTTTTCTGCCCGAACATTGATTTTATTGGGACTACTAGAGTAATTGGCGGTATCTTTTCCTTCTCCACCATCTAAGAAATCATAGCCAGAATCACCGATTAAAGTATCATCGCCACCATTACCACGCAAAACATCGTTTCTTTCGTTTCCATCAATCGTGTCAGAAGCTGAGGTTCCTTCTATCCAATCATCATCTGGTGTGCCAGGACGCAAAAATGTATCACTGCTGGGAAAGTAGTAACCCTTTGGGTGAAGTTCATAGACGGTATCTTTGAGATAACTTTTAACGTCATCTCGTTCCAAATACTTGTCAAGTGGATGTTGTCCTATACCTCCTATACCTGCTAATAGATTGAATATTTTACCAATCTTGTCCCAAACAAAAGGCTCTGAGTCAAATTGAAGAAACGTTACAGGATCTCCAGAGTTCTTGATATTATTATTTGGAACAGCAGAACCCTTGTACAAATTAATACCACCAGCATTTAGATAACTCGTTGGTGAAGCGAGTGCCAATACCCTGATACGAGATGGGTCATTTTGAGCGCCCATATCAATTAGTCCATCCTCAAGAAAGAAATTTCCCTGAGAGTGACCTAGCAAAATCAAGGAATTATTGTTGAAGGAATTGTGTTCATCTGGAGATAACCATTCTTTTGCAGAGTTTGTCCATGTGTTGTTTATATCTTGAAATTTACTCTCTGCATACCAGTACTGTTCTAGAGATTCTTTCAAATCTTCAGGAGCAGCTTCTATCATACTGTCAATTACATCAACAATATTTCCGAAACCTGGAAGAAAACCAGCAACCTCCTTAATAAAGAGTATTGCTTTCGCTGTGAAATCGTCATCCTTAACTAAATCAGCAGGATTTGATAATTTAGTAAAACTCTCAGCTAGCTCAATACCTGTATTGATTGTCCCAAAAAATTCAGCAATATCTTTAAGCTCATCAAGCTGTTCAGCTATCTCTGTAACGTCTTTTCCCTCCTTTTTAAGTTGTTCAAATTTTTTCTTTAGTGCCTTATGTTTATTGGCTTGTTCAATTATACCTCCCAAAGAAATTTGTGATAGAGCATACTCGAACAAAAACTTACCAACAAAAACCCCAAGATCTAACCAGCCATTACCCGTGCTGTCTGTAGTATTTCGATACTGTGTGTCCAAATCAATTGAACCCCTAGAAATACATTTTTCAGGAAGTACAAGTTTACCCTGAAGATTCCAAATTTGGTCGAAGCCAATTAGATTCTCCTTAAACTGCTCCTCAGTAGTCCGAATTCCATTCATGTAAAGAACACGAATTTTTCCGCCTTCTTTAATGAGTTGAGTGAATACTTTGTTAAAATCAGTAGCCATGATTATTGATCCTCTTGTGGTGTAAATACGATGTGTTGTGAATTTGACGAGTCTATCGATACAACAAAAGCCGGAGAAGCGGATCACTTAAATCCACTTCACCGGCTTCGTGAGACTCACACCCATCAAATGCCTGGTGTATCTAACAGATATTGACTGATTTGTCCTTGTGTCTCAGCCGTGCCAGTCCTCTCAACCGTGCGAC
>WJMJ01000138.1 GCA_014728035.1 Promethearchaeota archaeon
ATCCTCTGCAGTAATAGGAGTACCATCGGTCCAGGTTGCGTTCTGGATCATATTGAAGGTAAACCTAGTGTGACCATCAGGTACTGCTGGGTTGTCGTCATGGGTCTCAGTTGTGAAGTCTTCACAGAGCCAGTTGATGTCATTGCCATCTGGGTCCAAAGTGATAAGACTATCCCAAAGCTGGTTATTGATGTTTGTTGCATAGGTAGACGAGCTTGTCATGAAGTTGAAGGTGTCGATGTCTAGAGGATTGCTCCAGCGGAAAGTTCCACCAATCTCTTGACCAGCAGTCTTTCTGTGAACCTTATAGTTGGTCCACCATCCAGGTACACCATCACTAACATCGTTGATATATCCCTCAAAAACATCGGTTCGATAAGCCGAGAGAAGAACGTTCTCATAACAGATGATCAGTGGACACTCAAATACCCAGATCTTCTGCATCTCTATAGCTGCTTCATATACCTCTTCAAAAGTGGTACCATAAAGAAGCTGATTTCTCCAACTATCATATGAATCGTTTCTGAAGTTAGGGAAGTTCCAGTATGGTTCATCTGCATATTCTGACCAGTACTCATAAGCGAGCCAGTCAACATCAAATGTACTATAACCACCCCCAAGAAACACGATATCATAATCTAAGTGGAAGTAAAGACGGTTAAGATATTCATAGAAGTCCGTTGCGATTGAAGTTGCATCAATTTTTAATGCTCGAAGAGCCTCTGCAACTTTCTGACCTACTTCAACAGCAATCTCAGAAGATTGTGCACATTCTACGAGGATGTCAAAGTCTTCACCATTAGGTGCTTCCAACCAGTCATCATCGTCTACGTTTGCAAACCCAGCCTGAGCAAGTAGATTCTTACCCTTCTGTACGTTGGCTGCGTAGTAAGTATAAGGCAATTGGCCTTCAATTGAGAATGGGTTCACCTGTGGCACACAGGAGTCCTGTGGTACTGATAGACTATCCCAAACTTGGTCCGAGATTGCGTTTTTATCTAGTGCAAAAGAAAGAGCTCGGCGGAAGGCTGTATAGTTAAGTGGGTACTTATCACAGTTTATTGTGACATATCCATATCCGTTTCGGAGTACATTTACGACATCGATGTTTTCGTCCTCCTCCAATTGAGGAAGAAAACCTGGGTCAACCATGTCACCGATAAGATCGATTTCATCGTTTTGTAAAGCAAGTACTTGTGCATCATCTCCTTCAATCACGTTGAAGACCAGTTTGTCAATGTAAGGCCCTGACTTTGCATGACCAGGAAGTCCATCCTGTGCAACGACAAGAGCTGGAGAAACAGCCATTAACATGAATGCAAAGATAAAGAACACACCGAGTGCTCGCTTCTTTGTTCTATTTTTCACTTTTAAATCACCATGCGGCCGAGTCGAAAATCCGCAGAGTCAATAAAGACCCAAGAATGAAGGAGATTCCAGACATAATAAGCAGAAATGCACGATTATTTATTCGTAAAGATGACTATAGCCAAAAATGGTCATAGCGCATTATTTTGAGTGGGCAAATTCGTCCTATAGAATAGAAAATGACGCAAGATGAGATGCTATCTAATTCGTCATTGTCCTGAGGGAATTGCAATCCAAGTTTCTTGTTGCAATGGCACCTGGATTTTAAACGTAATAGACAAGTAACACAAATTTATAACTAAGCTAGAAGGACCTAATAATACAAAATGAGGAACTATCAAGCACCTCATTTTGCAAATAGAGAGGTTCAGGTTGGTAAATCAACCTTGAACTATGGCTAACATATATTCTCCAAAATATGCTATTAAAGAAAAATCCACCAAGAAATATACGTAGAATTGGTTATAGGGGAATGCAATCATTCATCAAGCTAAATACAGACATATGTACATAATGAACCATTCTTAAAAGAATTCATCATATTGGAGCGACTCGGAATTTTCGAGTGAATATCTTATCTCATCAGACACTAGAGATAATATCAGATAGACATGACAAGATACGACATCCATTGGCGCGGCCCTTATACATATCGACAAGTGATTGAATCAGAAGGTTATGACTCAGCTGAACGAATATATGCGGTTGTTGAAATAATAGACAAAGAGATAAAACCAATATGTCTGGGAAGAGCAGTCAATCAATCGATTGCTGAAGCGCTTCAAAATCCAGATTGTGGGATAGATGATAGTAAAAAAGACAAGCTCTACTACTATTTAGCCAAGATCATTCCAAAGGCAGCACGAAGAAGTTTTGGCTTCATCATTCGACACAAAGGAGAAGTGCCTCCATTGGTAAGAACACTGACTATTCCATGAATTGGCTCTGTTTTTTTCTTGCCTGATTTATTTGTAGAAATAAGACACTACAGACAACTATCAGCAAACCAATCCAATCCATCAAATCAGGAAACTCACCAAGAAATATCATCGATAGTACCACAATTTGAGGAAGCATAGTACTATTGAGAATGGAGATATCAACTGCACGAAGTGACTGCATCGCTTTATTCCAAATTGTAAATGCAATAGCTGTATTTACTACACTAAGCCAGAGGACCAAGAACCACGAAAGAAGACTTAGTTGAGTATATCCTTCCAATAGAAAACTAAGGAAGAGTAACAAAATAGACCCGAAGCCCATACTTAGACCAGTCACGACAACAGGAGGTGTAGTTGATGTACGGTTGATAGATCGTCCAATGATTGATGAGAGAGCATTAGCAATGACTCCAAAAATTACAATTATTACACCAATCATTTGAGTTGCAGGAAGTACCACAGGCCAGAAATATAGTAAAGCTCCAGAAACACCTAGCAATATCCAACCAATCTGTTTCTTAGTGGGAACTTCACGAAGAAGTAAGATACCCATCACTAGTACCACAATCGGAGTGAGATTTAGTAACATAGAAACTGTTACAGCTGGTAGTAAGGATAACCCTAGGAATTGAGCTCCTTGGGTGATTGTAACAAAGATTATTCCATATACTACAAGTGAAAACCACCATTTACGATTTTGCTGTCTTGCGCTTTTTCTAAGTTCTGGGCGAAGGTAAATCACACACAATAATATCATAGAAGCAATAGAGTATCGAAGACTGGAAAATGTAAGAGGTGGTATCTCTTGTAGTCCGAACTTGATAATAACCCATGACGATGACCACAATATGGTTACAAATACAGCCTGTCCTACGACAAGGTAATGACTTTTTTCATCTTCTGTTGTTTCAGATATCAAGCTCATCGCTGGATAATGCATGACTTTTTTACCAATTAGTATAGTGCCGTCATAGGACGGTACCGGATTTGATTGTCCAAAGCACAATAGGAATCAGCTCCACAGATTATTACTCATGTGAACTCACAAGCAGAATCCCAGTCAAGGTGTCAATTCTAACAATAAATGGAAACACTGGATTCGGAATTGTGGAATCAGAAAAAGGAGAGGAACCACTAATCCAATATGTGGAAGAACTGAGTGAATCACCCAGTATTGTAAATGTTGAAGTTTCACACAAGTCTGAACAGATGTATTGGACAAAAGTAGTTCATCATCTTAATGAAGAATCAATCTATGAAAGAATTCTGTCGAGTGGATGTATGTCAAGACTCCCAATTCTAATTGAGAAGGGAATACAATATCATGTAATCTTTGCCCCATCTCAAAATACTCTCAGAAAACTCATACACACATTGAGAGACAGATACGATAGTGTCAAAATACATCGAAGATTTCGTGTACCAAAATATCCCTTCTATTCTAGTCTCACGGAGAAACAAAAAGAAGCATTCGCATTAGCATATTTCTCAGGATATTACGAGATGCCAAGAAAAGCAAAGATTTCAGATCTAGCAAGAAAGATTGGAATCAAGCGAGTTGCTATGCAAGAACGATTGCGCCGAGTAGAAAAACAAGCAATGACAATGTTTGCATTAGACGTTTTAAGATTAAGAAAGAATGAGAGCAGAGAAAAATCTCTACTCTAAAAGTTTTCGTGCTCGTTCTAGCACATTTTCAACACTGAAGCCAAGTCGACGGAACAATTCGTCTGAGGGAGCTGATACCCCAAATTCATCAATGGAGATGATATCACCTTGGTCACCTACCCATTGGTGCCATCCAAGACATCTACCAGCTTCAACAGCAATTCTCTTTGTAACAGAGGGGGGGAAGACTGAATCACGATAGTTTTTGCTTTGTTGTTTAAATAATTCCCAGCTTGGGAATGATACCAAACGAACAGCAATGCCTTCTTTTGCCAGAATCTGGCCTGCTTCAGTAATCAGATGTACTTCTGAACCCGTAGCCATCAGGATGATGTCAGGATTATCACCACCCAAATCAGCAAGAACATAGGCGCCCTTGTGTAATTCTTTAGCAGAGGTGTACACTGAACGATCAATGATGGGTACTTTCTGTCTGGTCATCGAAACAAGTGTTGGACCCGTTCTTCGCAAGATAGCAGCTTTCCAAGCCTCAACTACCTCATTTGCATCATTGGGACGAATTACTACCAAATCAGGTATAGCACGAAGGCTAGCAAGATGTTCAATAGGTTGATGTGTAGGTCCATCCTCACCAAGACCAATACTATCATGTGTGAATAACCATATACTGGGATGGCTTGATAGAGCGGATAAACGAATAGAAGGACGCATATAATCTGAAAACATCATAAATGTTGCAGAATAGGGCATGATACCTCCATGAGCTGCCATTCCATTTACAATTCCACCCATAGCATGCTCACGTACTCCAAAGTGAATATTACGCCCTTCAGGACTGTCACGTTGGAAGGATACACTCTCTTTAATCCATGTCTTGTTAGAGGGGGTTAGATCAGCTGAGCCACCCATAAGCTCAGGAAGAATTGAAGCTAGTGCGTTAATCACATCTCCAGAAGCGTTGCGAGTGGCAACTCCTTTTGAATCAGCACCATATGAGGGGAGTTGCTTTTCCCATCCATCTGGTAGTTCACCAGCCAATCGACG
Organism: Promethearchaeota archaeon; assembly: GCA_014728035.1. Taxonomy (GTDB): domain Archaea; phylum Asgardarchaeota; class Thorarchaeia; order Thorarchaeales; family Thorarchaeaceae; genus SHMX01. The sequence goes on from WJMJ01000138.1 coordinate 4,983, forward strand.
TTTAAGCTCCTTTGCTAAATCAGGATGGTCTTGTGCATAATTTTCCATTCTCTTTACCCATTCAGTCTCAAGGGTTTTTCCACGTTGAATTGAAGTACGGAAGTGTTCTTTCACATCTTCGGGAATGAGAAAACGAGGTTTGACTGGCCATCCGACCAGCTCTTTGGCAGTATCCAATTCCTCATCACCAGCAGGAGCACCATGAGAAGATGCGGAATCCTGTTTTGTTGGAAGCCCCAACCCGATATGAGTATGACAATCGATAAGAGAAGGTCTCGGATCTTTCTGTGCTGCTATGATAGCATCTGTAACAGCATCTATATCATCTCCGTCTTTGACATCTTGGAAGTGCCAACCGACACTCTCGAAACGACTTTTATGATCGTCACTAAACGTCAAATCTGTACTTCCATCAATTGAGATTTGATTGTCATCATATAGAAAGATAAGCTTGCCCAATCCAAGATGACCTGCAAGTGAAGTTGCCTCATAGGAGATTCCTTCCATAAGATCCCCATCTGAAACAATAGCATATGTATAATGGTCAATCACATCATGATTAGGCCTATTGAATACCTTTGCAAGATGTTTCTCTGCAATAGCCATTCCCACTGCATTGCCAACTCCCTGGCCAAGAGGTCCGGTGGTTACCTCAATACCAGGAGTACGACAACATTCAGGGTGGCCTGGAGTTTTACTCTCCCATTGTCTAAAATCCTTGATTTCATCAAGCGAAAGGTCGTAACCAGTGAGATGCAATAGGGAATAAAGTAGCATCGAACCATGTCCGGCAGATAGTATGAATCGATCTCGATTTGGCCATGAAGGATTAGCGGGATTGTGGCGTAACTGTTTCATCCATAACGCATATGCCATGGATGCAGCACCCATTGGCATACCTGGATGTCCGGAGTTAGCAGCCTGAACGGCATCAGCCGATAAAAATCGGATTGTGTGTAATGCACGATTGAGAAGGTCCTTTGAAATTGACATTGGTAGGTCAGTCTTTGGAGTAGAACGGTCCTTGAAAAAGGTAAGCCTTCGCGAATTACCTGACCATATAATTCACGAAATATATTAGAAAAGGGATGCATTTCATTTAGAGGCCTTGTATATCGTAGAATCAATCATTTAATGTATATGATGATTTAAAATACACATGCTGATGCAGAATCCCCATCATACTCGCTATCATCTAAAGGCATTCCAAGTGCGTCTCGTATTGCATTATGCATGGTTTCTCGCGTATCAGAAGAGAGTGCATCAATGGCACACAGTTCAATAGTAGGAATCCCCAATATGGATTCAACTCGAGAGCCAGTCAGTGCCTGAGGGAGATCTTGTTTGTTTGCGACACCTAATAATGCTGCATCTGGTGCTGATTTTCTGACAAGTGAGAGCATCTTTTTCGACCAGAGTGTGCTTCGAAGACTACTATCTGTGATATTGATTACCAGACTGGACCCCGAAAGATATCTTGGCCAAATACTACTGAATCTACTCTGGCCACCTATATCCCAAAGGACGAGACCACGATTTGGACCAAATATGCCTTCTGGTACCATTTTCACCTCAACTCCGATAGTGGCATTATGAACGAGAGGAATTCGATCTCTCATTATGAGACAACTGATAGTTGTCTTTCCAACTGCAGGTAATCCAAAGAGGGAAATTTTGATAGACATCTCATATACATTCTCGATGATAACTTGAGAGATTTCACAAAGTCTTCCTTGACGAATCAGAGGAACTATCCGTTCTCTCAATTTTTGGCAGGTTCTAGTGAGACTGACTTCACTATCTGAACGTTCAGCAATAATTATCAAAGTCACATATTCAGAAACCAAATAGCAGATTGTGAAATCACCAAGTACTGAACATTCAATCTCAGATGTGGCAGAGTGAATCATTCTAAACATCACATGTGAGAATCTATCAGTATCACAATCTGATAGAACTCTACCAGTTTTCTGAGATACCATTAGGTTACCGCTTGCGTCATAGACAAATACTGCTTGTATCATAAGGGGATGTCCTATGTTTTGATACAACACAATACAATGGTGAAAAAGGATAATATTTGCTAATTATTTCAGAATAATGGGAGAATTCAATTCTTTGAGGGTTTTGTTTGCTTCTCTTTTGATTTTTCCAAGTATATGGGATGACTTTGTATCTAATGATTTTTCTAAATACGATTCACAACGTTGCACCAAATCACTGAGATGTTTAGTTGGTTGTTTGGCTCGTTCGCCCCAATCCCATACACTACACCATTTCTTTCCTAACCATTCGCCATAGGCATTCTTTGCTAGCTGTAAATTTTTTTCAGTGCTGATAGTATGAGGATTCAGCCAAGGCATATCAGTCCCATTTTCTTCCACTCCAAAAATAGCGTTACTGAAGAAAACATAGAGAGGAACATCAATACTATCGGCTAATTCCTTCAGACGTTCTGCCCCATCAATCCCACCAGCAATAGAAAATACAATTAATGCTTTGATATCATCACGTTGATTCAGAGTAGTTTTCAGAATTTTGATGATAGTTCCCCCAGTTGCAATCGTGTCTCCAATCAGTATTACCGATTCAGGATTTAGCGCTTCAAAATTCTCATATGCTAATTTTGTCTTCCAACCCGATTCGGAAAGATATCTCTTAGCACCAACAAAACAACGATTTATGGTTTCACCAAATACATCCTCGAAAGCCTCAGCCATGCTATAATAGAGTGCACCTGCTAGAGGTACCACCTCAGAGATATGGGCATAGCTCGACACCCGAATTTCATCAGCAATAAAATACATGGTTCGTAGAAAATCAGTACTACATTTCCTCGCAAGATTAGCAAGTTCAGCTCCAACAATCCAAGGTTTAAGAAGAATCTCAAGACCACTTGGAGATTCAAGTAAATAGGTCTGATGATGAAAACGGTCATCATCTACACGATATACATTCAATCGAGCATGTGTGGAGATTTCTTTCAATTCAGTACGATAATATGAACACATGGTCATTCTCCAAAAGAGTAGATTTGGAAATACTCAACTACTCATATGAACTGGAAAGTATGCTTACTTATCCGTATTGGTTTTTTTCTTCAATTCCCAAAGAGTATTAACATACTTTTTGACGATATCAAGACCTTTATTGAGACTGTATTGATATTTCTGACGGCCCCATTTACTTGTCGATGTTCTACGTTTTACAATTCCAAGAGTCAGAAATCGCTTGATGACATTATTTCGGCCATAGAGTGCCTTTTTTGGCACATTTGCCAGCTCCATCAACTGATTCTTATTACGCCATCCACCTAAAAGATATGGTTCCTTTCCCAAATTAACAGGACCATCTTCAATCATAGCCTCTGCAAGAGCACGGAATATAGCCAATTCAACAGGCAACAGATATGTGCTAAGATACTTGTGAATATCTTGTAACTCAGACCGTTGACTTGCATAGTCAATTATTTTCTGTACTACTTCAGACTCATAATCTTTAGATTCTCGAAGTTCCTCAAGCTCCTGAGTTGTTATGAAATTGTCTTCAGCAACGATTGCATGAGGAATATCTACTAAATTGCCCTCGTAACGATTAATCACCAAATAGCTTGAGATTGCACCACCAATAAGTGCAAGAACAACAAGTAATAGAATTTCAGTAAGCAGTCCTAGTTGCAATAGTGTCCCTCTTACTTTTGCTAGGGGAATAGAAACATATCTCTTTCGCCATATTAGAGTTAAATCAATAAGAAGAGCGGAAGATGGAAATAGAAACAATACCATCACTAAAGGTACTATTAGCAGGTATGAACAATGACACTAACATTAGACAATATGGACCACCTCAGCCTTGGTAAGAAAGTTAGACTAAAGCGACTCATGTATGAGCATGGGCCAGGAAATGGCAGATTACTCATTCTGCCAATTGACCAAGGAATGGAGCATGGACCGAGAGACTTCTTTCCCAATCCAGTCTCGGCCAATCCAGAGTTTCAGTATAAACTGGCTTTGGAGGGAAAGTATTCAGGAATTGCATTGCATCTTGGTCTTGCAGAAAAGTATGCTAGACCCTATGCAGGAAGTGTACCGATTGTCCTCAAGATTAATGGAAAGACCAGTATACCCCCAGACCATCATGCAATCTCACCAATGACAGCATCCGTGGAGGATGCGGTTCGAATTGGAGCAGATGCAGTAGGATATACGTTATACGTGGGAAGCCCCTCTCAATATGATGATATGAATCAATTCCGCCAAGTGAAACGTGATGCGGACAGGTACGGAATGCCTGTTATATTATGGTCATATCCCAGAGGTGAGTCAATTGAGAAGAAGGGTGGTCGCGATTCTATGTATGCGGTTGACTATGCAGCCAGAATCGCTTCTGAGCTCGGAGCTGATGTTGTAAAACTGAATGTTCCAGAAGTCGATGAACGAAAGAAAGACCAACCTGCACCATACGACTCGCTTGATTATGACTATAGAGAAAGAGTGAGACATGTCATCAAGAGTGCTGGAAAGACTCTGGTATTATTTTCAGGAGGGAGTAAGATTAGTGATGATGATGTCATACATCGGGCAAAAGTATGTCTTGAGGAAGGCGCAGCGGGTCTAATCTTTGGCAGAAACATGTGGCAAAGAGACTGGGACGATGCTATATCTATGACAAAGAAACTTCACGAGTTAATGAAATCGTAGGATATGATGACCTAACCGTTGGAGGGAAAAAAGATGAGAGCTCTTTCAGATTGGTTTATTGTAGACTTTGATGACAAAAGAATTCAGATCAGAATAGTAGAACCAGGGACTCCATCAAAGACTGAAATATTATGGAAAGATATCATCAGAGTCTGCTACAAGACTGGCTCTTTTCTTGAATCAGATGAGATTTTCATTTTTGTGAAACAAAGGCCTGAGAGCTACCTCATTCCTACAGAGGCATCTGGTACAACTGACCTCTGGGGCGAGATTATTGAGCGAAACTTATTTGATGCAAAAGAGGCTCTCAATGCAGTCCTTGCAGAGGACCACACAGTGACTTGTTGGCCACCTCCGAAATAGGAGTGAGGTCCACTGTCAGATTTTTTAGTTTCGTGCTAGTAGCTAACGTGAGATGATTGATGAATCAGACTATTTCGATATATACCGCTAAAGAAATCAAATACTCCTCCTACCATGTATCACACTTCAAATATCATGTTAGATATCCAAAGTAGTTCAGTATTCTATTTTGGGAAGACTCTAGATAGGGACCAAGAATCTGGTCAAACCCTACGATTCTACCAGATTGGTACATTCCAATAATGAAGAAAGCAATAGAACCAACAAAATTAATTCCAAAAGTGGATATACTTAACCAGCCAAGCAAGATAAGGAAAGTCCACTGCATCAGTACTCCACCAACTGCTCCAAGCCTAGTGAAAGCACCAAAGAACATCGATAAACCAATGAGTAATTCTCCAACTGCTATCAAGAGTAGAAAAGCCTCGTAATTTCCAAGAAGTATTGTTAATGCACCTTGAATCCAAGGACTTGGAGCAGCTGATGCACCATATCCAATCAATCCAGGACTTGCCAAGTAAGTAGGATCTACCAGTTTCTCAATACCACCATGGAGGAACTCGTAAGCCAAAGCTAAGCGAAGGGGAAGTAAAAATGATTCTTCACCAACCTTTTCCGGCCAAGCCCAATGTAAGATGAACAACGTTGGAACAAGAACTACTGTCAAGACAACTAGAGGAGACATAATGAGATTCAAATAAGGGATCAATATTTCCGAGTTTGGTACCAGCCAACTTGGTCCAAACGATAAGGCAAGTAATGTAACTAGAATAACATCAGTCACAGTAATCAGCAAAATAGCAAGTATTTTTGTTCTGTCAAGTTCCACTATCATCACTTCAATAATTAACAATTGTTAATATAGTATATAAATTAGGTGGTTACCAAACTGAAAGTATTAATGACAAAGTATATGTGTATATGCTATATATAGCAGTAATATCTATTGAATGTGATGAGCATGACAAATGAATTGATTCTTGGAACAATCAAATTCATTCATGATTTGTGTACTGCCATTTGGATTGGTGGACTAATCGTATTGGGAAGTGTCCTACTTCCATCAATAAAACAAATCATCGGAATGAATGAACAGACGAAACAGCTTACTAAACAGATTAAGAATAAGTTGAGTAAAATAGTATACATATGTATGATTGGACTTCTAATAACAGGAGTCTTGATGAGTAATAGATCTCCTCTTTTTACAAGCTTTTTCTCTATCAGTAATGGATACTCGCTATATCTTACAATTAAACACATTCTTATTGGCGGAATGGTGATAATTGCATTGACAAGAAGTCAAGTGATTGAACGATTGAAACAGATAACTCCTAGAACGAAAAACAAATTGAATATTTTACTTATTGCAGTCAACATTGTTTTTGGAATTCTAGTATTGTTCTTCAGTGGGCTTATTGCTGCTATTGGGCTGATGGCTGGCACACCTTAATAGCAACATCATTCGATGCAATGGTAAAATATGGAGAAAGTGGATATGAATGGCACAGAAAATACGCATGAACAGAATTATTCAGATATTAGACGGGAAACGCTTGAGCCGATTCCATTAGTACGTGTTTTCTTTCTAGCATTCATATCCAAATATCCAGATACCGCAGGATACGATTTGATAAAACTGACAAAGAATTTCACAAAAGGAAGAGTTGAACTCAGCTCTGGAACAGTATATACTGAACTTAGACGATTGGAGGAGGCAGGTTATGTGATTTCAGGCGAAGCAAAAGGAAGTAGGAAAAGGAAGAGTTACAAAATTACTGAAGAGGGCAAAGAAGAATTAGGGAATCTAGTAAAACAGATTGAGATACGAATTGAAACAATACTCAAACCACTCATTGACTTCATCTAATGGTCTAAAGCTTCTCTTAATTGGATGCTTCAATTTTTGACGAAACGAATCTAAAAACCAAAATAAGACAGAGGAAAACGAACAGAACACCCACCACAATCAATGCTAACTGACTGATAAATAGAATAATCAGAAGGACAAGAAGGATTGTTAGACAATTGATTCCAAACACTCTTGGACTCATGTCAAAACAGATGGACCATTCAAACTCGGTTTCTTCAGACATGAAATCTATAGAAAAAAGATTGCTAGTTTAAGATTTTGTTGAGGAATACATAGACAATACGCTTTTTTGTGGATTATGATTCAACTTGCTGATTAATTTGAAACGATTTTCTCTGTTAGTTCTAACGGGATGTATCCTTTCATTGGTCTTGATGGCGCCGCAAGTCACACCAGTTAAGGCTTTGAAAATGGAGTATTTCCCTCTATCCCCGGGTAATTTTAACGAGTTCAATACCACAACAGATAGCGAAACGTGGATGACAAAACGATACGTGGCAGACGATTGGGAATTTCTAGGTGGGCCCTTTGGTACATTCACCATATATTGGTGCGAAGCCCATATGTATGAAGATGAAACGGACTACACATGGGTCAATCAAATGTGGCTATCAAAGACTGATGACACAGTAATCTGGTGGGGTTTTGAAGATGCCAATGCAAAAATTACAGTATCTCAAGGACTCCCATATGTACGAGAACCAGTTCAAAATGGAACGAAGCTCGGAGGGTCGTCCACAGGAGACTTGTTGGTTAAGGAAAGCGGTCAAGTCATTCCGAATGTTCCTTTCAAGGCAAATTACACAATTGAGGCTCTTGAATCGGTGACGGTTCCCAAAGGCACATTTGAGAATTGCATTAGGATCCATGAGGAGGAAATTACGCCAGACGGAGAGATCAGCTTCTGGGTCTGGTATGCGCCCAATGTAGGAGCTGTAAAATACTTCTATCCAGATCAAGAAAATCGCACTGATGTGCTTGTTGACTATGGGGTAGACCTCGAAAATGATCCATGGGACGCCTGGTTCGTGCCCCAACTTCCAACTGTACTACTCATCACCACTATAGCGATTGTAGCAGTAGTATCTGTAGGTGTAATATTTCTAGTTAGAAAACGAAATGCATGAGGTGGAACTTCCACCTCTCACATTTTTATAATTCTGAAAAATCAAGTCCGATTATTTTTTCGTCCTGTATGATTCGGTCAATCCATTCATGTACAAACATATCAAATAATACAGATTGGTCCAGAGGTAGACCGTGACCGGCCGCATCCAATAGAACAAAACTAGTTTTTAGGAACTTATCTTTGATCTTCCATGCATCACGGTAGCCCACAGAATTATCCTGAGCCCCAGTTAGAATCAGAGTTGGTTTTTCAAAGACAGGCATCTGAAAAATATCAAATGAAAACGAATAATTGCCTGATTTGATTCGTTCTAAGAATGCCATATTTGCTATTTCAAAGGCGGGATTGTAGATTAATTCACCGCGCTTGAGAACTTCTTTTTCGACTACAGGGATTCCAGCCACTCCTGTACGTATAGATTCTTTCATCTGCGGTTCAAGAGATGAATACAAATCAACATCGATTTTCCTTATCATGGCATGAGGTTTGTGTCGCTTTGATTCATCCGGTTCAATAAGCGGGCATAGTAGCAACAGCCCGTCAATCTTATTCGGCTGTCTGGTTGCTAGTCCTAGACTCAGATAACCACCAAAAGAGTAGCCCACTAAACAGAAAGAGTCATCACCAATCACTTTAGTGATGAATTGCTCAACCACATCTAGTACTTGGTCAGATGAATGTATCCAATCTGGAGCTTCTGAATCACCATTTCCAGGTGAGTCGAGATAATAACGCTTCCAACCTGAGAGATTCTCGAATATCGGTTCAAAAATCTCCATCATGCCATTAGATATACCAACGAGACCATGTAAGAACAAGATAGGTCTTCCTTCACCTACAACATGATAATGTAATCTGATCTTATCGAGTTGAACATACATTGAACATCATTGAGTAGGAGGTTTTACTTCTATTTGAAAGTGGTCAAAAAAGTCTGCGGAAGGAGTAACTTTAATTGCCACGTATAACCATGCATTTGTTGGTTAAACATGTATTTGAAGTTCTATTATGATTCAACGGTTGACCCTGACGACAACCCAATTAATGCAGGCATTGAAGATGCAATCGAGAGATTGAAAGATATGGCAAAGATTATCCGTATTGATATCTTTGACACAAAAGGATGGCCTGAAAAAAAACTATCTGAAGCATATGAAACAGTAATGAAAGTTGCAATCATGAATAAGACAGCAATACGTAGAATTTACGGAACAGCACAGCAGCGTGCTATCAGATTTGCCAAAGAAGTTCCATCACTCATTGTATTTGATGATTCCAAAGGATACGCGGTAGAAGTGTATCCAAAGTTAGATGAAGGAAAAGTAATGACTATCATGGACTATCTCAAAGAGTATACTGAAAACGGACAATAGTTAATTCAGAGAAAATCTGCAATTCTGTTCAATTTACGTTTCTCTAAGTGGACTCCAGTGACTATGCGGATAGTGGTAGATATAATCAAGGCCCACTTCCCATTTTTTCCCGCATCCTATACATCTCACATAGACAAGATGAGTTATACCAAAATCAACATCATCTAAGTGCTTTTCCTCAATTATTTCAAGATCTTCTTGATAGGGAGGTGTATTGAACCGTCCATTATGATATACTGCACAATTACAATCTGCTCCGTTTTTTCCATTCTCAAAAAGAGCCTTGAGAAATTGATACTGGTTATGATATGTATTGGTCCAACGGCTCTCGAAAGACAAGAATGTTTCATATGAGGGGAGATGACGTAATAGCGCTAGATGTGTGAAGGCTAGCTTCACCACCGTAGAATGGTCTTCAAAGGAAATTTTGTCCACAACCCATTTACAAAATGCTATCCTGTCAGATGAAGAGTATTCTATTAGTCTATCAAAGAACTTGTGAGGCTTGAATTCACCAGATTGTAGGCCTTCTTCTAAGGACCGAATCAGTTTGGACAACATAAGAGAATCTAACCAACTGAAAACATTAGTATTTTTATGATACCGAATTTCATTGCTTGGTAAAAAAAGATGAAAAACCGAGTCTATATTAGACAGAATTGTCTTGTATGTTGCTTGGTGCTTGTAATGGATAAGAAGAGAGAGAAAAGGATACTGCAGATTCTGAACATATTGACTCCAATATTATGTGGAGTGTTCATAGCTTTACTTAATGTTGATTTTGTAGGATCACTTACAGATGAGGCATATTCCAAACTTCTAAGTCCAGCTCCCTTCACCTTTGCAATATGGGGGCCGATTTTCATCTTTCAAGCTCTATTCTATTTCTATCAGGCACGAGACATATTAAAACCACCTGAAGAACAGATAGAGATGCCTTATGTTCATGAGGTCAGCGTATTCTTTTTCCTGTCTTGGGCATCAACAACTGCATGGTACGCATTATGGAGTCTTGGATATATTTGGCCAGCAATAGGTGCAATGTTTGCATATCTTATTACATCATTAGGAGCCTATCTAAGACTAGGTATCAACAAAAGAGATAGACCATTAAAAGAACATCTGTTTGTAACTGTTGCATGGAGTATGCTTTCAGCTTGGGTGACAGTCGCGGCTATTGTTAACACAACAACAGGCTTGGTTTCAATCGGTTTCGATTCCGGCCCTCTAGGTGAGAGTGGATGGACAGTCCTAGTGCTACTCATGACCTTGATAATCTACATATCAGTACTCGTCACCAGGAATGACTTCATATTTACGGGGGTGGGACTTTGGGCGATTATTGGTATTATTGGGGAGAGGCTTAGTCCAGCAAGTACTCCAGCACCAGATGTGACTGCAGTTGCAATTCTTGGAGCCCTCATTCTTGCAGTATTGATGCTTATTTGGCTTATTTATCTCCACAAAAAAGAATCCATTCAAATTATTCAGAAGTTGCGGAACTGGAGATAGCAATCAGTCAGCTTTCTCAATCTTGAGAGCTCTGAGAGTCTTACTGTCCAAAATGGGCTCGTATATGACATGTACCTTAGCATCCTCTTTAACAGTCTCACATTCGGTATTAATATTAATCTCAAATTTATAGTACTCCTTGTCGGGAGCACGAATAGTAACGATTCCTGTTGGAATGTCGTTATCCCCATAATGTTCAATCTGAGAAGACACAATAGTACCTTCAATCTCACGTTTCATTGATATCAACCAGATAATTAACTATTGTTACAATCTAATATAAGAGTAGAGATGCCACCAATTGGACGGTCTATTCGTATGATAGTTCGACCTCTTTCACTCGATCTTCATAGACGTTGTGAATAAGTTCTCGGTCGAATTTGTATTCTTCCTTCAACATCAGATCCATCTCTTCACGGGACAGATATTTCATTGCCGCTTTGAAGAACACTTTATCTTCCTTTTCGATATGTTGGGGATAGAATTCCACCAATTGACGCATCACATCAACAATGGAGATGATGGCCTCGTCCGTTCCAGATATATACCTCTCTTTTGCATCAACCAGCTCTTTCGTCAATTTTCGACCAAGTATATGTTCCTGAATCAATTCATCCATCAATGCTTGATCCTCATCAGTCAAGGCTTTCTTCTTCAAATCACGAAAGAGTATATCTTCTTCCTTTCCATGGTGGCATCTATCTGCATATGTCTGGATGAAATCTACAGCTACCTCAATAAAAGTGGGATCTGCCGTATTGTCCTCCTCGATGCGTTCAATCTCTTTCTCCATTGCTGCAATCATTCTTTCAATCAGACGATGTTCTATCATTAAGGAGCTAATAGGTTGAACCAAGTTCACATAACCTCATTTTGAGTTATCTAATTCTCACTATTAACTATGGTTAAAAACACCTAATAATTGCTTCTGTGTCACATAAATTTAAACTTGGAAATAAGAAGCATTCATAGGACACGAATAATGCAAAAGATGCTTGATTCATCTATTTCTGAGATGGCCACTTCGAGATTGTCTTGCTCTAAGGAAGTGGTGAGTTTAAGAAAATCCTCCTGGGTGAAAGTCGTTGCTCGAAAACCATCTTTACAGACAATCTCCCCGTCTTTGGTTAGAGCCCAATCAATTTCGCCAAGGAGACCCTCATCAGACTGTAACCTAAACCATTCCATCCGGCCATTCCAAAATTTTGGGGAATAGCTGGAGAAGATTGATAGACCTCCATCTCTTGTTACCCGAATAGTTTCCATCATCAGTTGTAATGGGTCTAATTTGAAAGCAGATATTCCATTTTGTAAAACCAATACAGCATCAAAAGATGCATTTCTGAAGGGAAGGAGATTTGCATTGGCTTGTAAGAGATGTATTCTATTCCCCATTATATACTCATTCTGAGCCATAGAGAGGCTAGTATATGATGTATCAATACCAACAACCGTTTTGCCAGATTCTGCTAAACGAGGGAGTATTCGGCCATATCCACAACCTAATTCTAAAACAGTATCATCTTCGTCTATGAGAGAAGTTGCGTAATCAAGCTCTGCATCAAGATACTGTTGCGTTCGAGGTGGTGCAATATCATAACATCTCTTGAGCCTATCAGCAGAGAGCTTCTCTGAGTAGTATTGATTATCTGGCATACCGGAAGTCTAGGGACCAATCCGCCTTGAAAGTTTCGGTCCCTAAATTTCTGAATTTGTTACTACTCAGTTAGTGGTAAATCATGGTATTCATTGGAGTGACGTCCTCTTAATCTATCTACTAATTTTGGAAACCATCTCACAAACCTTGAAGACACAAATGGTATCAATACTAGGAATAAGATGGGAACCAACACAATAGCTGCCATTGAGTAGTTCTTCAGGATGAAATCTAGCTGAACTACTGTAGTTGCACCTAGAATAAGCAAGAACATCAGGAACTTGATTCTGATTGAAGATCCTGTTCGACCTATTAGAATTACTTGTTCCTCGTCAACCACATTCTTTGGTGTCCCAGCTGCAATCATATCATCAATCCGTTGTAATCCCTTTCGAATCTCACGATAGAAGCTGATAACTACAACCACGATGCTGCTCATATATGTTGCAAGGATGGTTGCAAGTAGAGGTGGAAAACTTAGACCACCTATTGATATCCATTCAACACTCATAACATATCTATCAAAGAACTCAAAGCTCGGACCATAATAGAAGATGAGCAGTACAATGAACGGTACGAGAACTAGATGCCAGATACCCAAAGCAATTCTCCTTTTACTTAGCTGACCGTGTAACAGGATTGAAGAGTATGCATCCCTATAGAGCCATATACCATATAACAGAACGGATGAGCCAAGTAGAAGGATGCTCTCAAGCAAAGCTAATGCAGCCTCACCTGCTGAGAAAAGAGACCAGGAATGAAGGAACAACAGTCCCGATATCGCCACGATAACAAGATAGATTCTATCTATCTGTCTTATACTTCTTGTAATATCTTCGTCTTTTCTAGGTGTTGTCGATACAGCTGAAGAAACCTTCACAAACAGGACCATCCCGATTAAGCTAAGAAGTAATGACAACCCTCCTGCAATAGATACTGTTTCTGCACTAAGTGCTTCATTACCAGGAGTGGAAACTTCAACGACGACCGATCTACTCATGCTTCCAGAACTTGTGAGGGAGCCATTCACTTGCACTGAGATATCGTATGTGCCAAAGTATGTGTGTCCAATATCGAACATTGCAATATATGTACCTCTCAGATTCCCTTCTTCCGCAACTTTACTCATCCCTGCGAACTCCACCAAGACCTCAAGGTCGGTGATAGGATTCTCATATAGATCTGCGACTTCTACAGTCACATTAAGAGTAGTGAATTGCTCAGGGCGCTCAGATGATGGAACAATTGTAATGGTCGGTACTGCGATGACCGAAAGATTTCCGCTTATCTGGGATATGTACAGATACTCATGTTCTACCGTAAGTTGATATGGGTGTTGTCCATACGGCCATCCCACTGTAGAGATTTCTGTTCCGTAGACACCATCACTGACATAATCAAGAGAATAGGGAATGCCCCTGATTCTGAGACTCACTGATGCATTCTCGATAGATGTTCCCAACCAACCTTTGACAGCAACCTCGATTGAAGTTGTCTCGGTCTGGTTAACAGACCATCCACTTGATGGCGAGATGGAGATAATCGAGTTAGATTTTACAGAGATATATTCGACTGTTTTAGCATCATGGATGAATTCGGAACCATAATACACAGTTAGTGTCCATTCCCCTACGGGATATGTTGCATTCAATTGTGCTCTAAAGGAGTTCCCTGAAATCTTGGATGTGGTGTAATTAGTACCATCTATCTCAACCAAGACCCAGGTATCACTTGGAATTGGTCCATAATCATCAGTGATGAAGACGGTCACATTGAATAGTTCTCCACCAGTCACAGAATCAATCTCAAGTACATTTGGTTCAACAAGTCCAATTGTGGCCATATGAAACTCACCAAAGGTAGAACCTTGAATGTAGTCGTGTATTACTTGAATCTCGAAGGTATGATTGCCTAGTTCCATTGCAGCAGTTGAATCAAGATAATAGCATCCGGTTTCTATCTCAGATAAAGAGAGTTCCAAACCTGCACCCGTGATAGATACCTGTGCGTTATCAATAGGATGATCAAAGATGTCAGTGATGTTAATCCATCCAGAAAATGTATCATCTTGTTCGATACTAACTGGCATGAATCGGGATATCTGAATCTCATCGACTTCAATACTGAACGATACAGTAGCATAGGTTATGGTATCAGAGTATACGTGACTTGCTGACGCATTAATCATATATGGTCCAGGTTTGAGGTCTATATTTGGAATTAGCAGACGGTATAGATTACCGGAATAAGCAACTATGTAATGACTGCCCTCCAACTCGATATTAACAGATGCATCCGACACGCGTGTACCAAGACTATCTGTAACAGTTACATCTGCAGTTAAAGTCTGATTTTGCATCAGAACACTCTTTGTATAGACTTCTACACTCAAGTCACTCTTCACAACTAATGCATCGGGATAAGACTCCTCAAAGGCATCGTATAAGTCATGATTGATGGTCAGACTGAAATTCACAATACCCATTGGCCATGTTGCTGCGAGTGTCGTAGAATAATTAGAAGAACCATGGATAAGAGCGCTCGTTTGACTGATAATAGAACCGCCCGATTTGTAATGAACAGTTAAGAACACTTCTGCATCTGAAATTTCTTCGGAATAGATATTGGTTACATCAACTGATACGTCTAATGATTCACTTTGCACTATCTCATCTATAGAATAGCTAAGAGAGGCATTTAAGCGTCTGATGAGTACGATATCCCTAATCACACCAATCTTCGTCACGCCATCCTGAATCAATGGATATGCTACAATCTCTTCACCATAGCCAAGGTCGATGTTGCTCAGCTTCATTGAGCCATGCCCTTCACCAACGTTAAGCTCTCTTTCAATTTCACCATCCAACGAGATAATCCATAGCATAGAATCCTGCTCAGTGA
The DNA here is from genome assembly GCA_014728035.1 of Promethearchaeota archaeon. Classification (GTDB taxonomy): domain Archaea; phylum Asgardarchaeota; class Thorarchaeia; order Thorarchaeales; family Thorarchaeaceae; genus SHMX01. Next base: position 20,491 of record WJMJ01000138.1, read on the forward strand.
ACACTGCAATCTCATCCTGATCATCACCATCGAAATCAACGATAACAGAACTCAGAAAATCAGCCGTGCTTAGCGATAATGACCAGTCTACGACAATAGGATTGTCCAGTCTCAAAAGTGCAACATCTTGATTGAACAAGCTAACACCAAAAATTTCATCCGTTCCATCATCCTCAACGTCAAGGATTTTCAGATGGTAATAGACCTCGTTGTCCTTGTGAAAAAGTGGGGTCTCATTGATTTTAACGGTTGATGCATCGAATACTTGGAAACCACAGCTAAATTCACCACCATCAACAAAGTACATGTATAATAGAAACTTAGTACGAGATTCTGATGCATTATGATAGTTGAAAAGATATGCAGGTATCGTGTTATCAAATTCGGGTCGTGTCACATTGTGAGTTGATAGAATCGTCATACTTGACGCATTGATAATGTCTACGTCACCTGATGCTGCAGATACAACAGCTTCTGCAGAGTTGTCATTTAATGAATAAGCAAGACTTACTGAATAGATTTCAGAATTATACCCAGTTAATGAAACATTGGACCATGACCCATCTGCTTTCAAACGAGCAAGATATGCATCATAGCTATTGCTCGAGTTCTCGAATACGAAGAAGAACTCATCTATACCATCATTATCACAATCATAGGTCTGACCAGATTGGATTTTTCTCATTTGGTCAAAGGGATACTGAGTCGAGTACCATAATGTACCTGTGTTTCCATGATAGATTGTCACATTTACTATCTCAGCTGTCGCATTGTACAATAAGATGACTGGGTCTAGAAGATGATCTCCATCCATCATTCCGGTATAAATCCAGTAATCGCTGAATGTTCTATTCGCAACAACACTCAATGATTGATTTTCACCCCTAGGCGTGTAACTATCCAAATAGATTACATCATTGCTTGAATCCAATGTATAGATTACTTCCTCTCCTGTCGAAGTGTTACCTATGTCCATCAGTTGATGATTTAAATCAGTAGTATGATGTTTTGTGTCGGACCAAGCAAGATTGCCAGCCACTGTGAAGTTTACTGGATGAGTTTCGTTCCCAAGAGATCCTATATTCAAATATACATCCATAAAGACGAGATAGTATTCATAGGCACCTTCGGGTAATCCGACAAGAAATGCAAAGTATTGAGTTCCAGCGTTTTGAAGTTCGTCAACTGGCTGAGTCCAATTGCCTTCTTCATATCGTAAATATATATCTGCCAGAATAACGGATGTCCCCTCTTCAACACCAACCTCAATTTCGATGTAGGGATCTCGAATAGTAGGGTGAGGGGGTGATAATGTTTCCGGAGTTATTATTGGAGCAGTCACATCACTAAGCATCACATATACGTATTGACCTTCCAAAACGAGAATATCATCTCTGGAGTTATTGTTGATATCGAATACCTTAATGTTTACTGGCTTGCTTGAGATTGTAGACTCCTCATATCCAACAGTCCCATCAAGACCCCTAAGGAATGCCGCACTACTGGAGGTTCCTTCGAGGATGGCAAAATCTGTAAGATTATCATTATCAATGAAACCACAGTCGATAAGTGGTGCTGGGGGAGTTCCAGAGATTTGTCCCTCAGAAGTTCCAGCAATCGTATCTGAATACCGTATGATAGAACCATTGGTACCATCAATAAATACCGTGTAATTATCCTGTATCGGAGCAACTAGTAAGTCAGTTTGGCTATCATCATTCAGATAACCTGTTGTCACGACACTCCGTTCGGGAAGTCCTGTGACATTGTATAATGATGTCATGGTCGAGGGGGAGATTGTAGTAAGATTGCCATCAAACATCATAAGTGCAATGTCATCAAGTCCTCCGCCATAGTCAAAATTCGTCATACCCAGTATTTCAATGTGCATCATAGCAGTTCTCTGAATTGTGCCATTTCCGGCAATAATCGTGAAGTTTCCATTCTTATTAGCATCATAGATACCCATGGCAATGGAATCCTCTGTTGGTTCGATGAAACGTCCGACGGAATAACAATCAATCTCAAAACCAGAAAATGTCAAGTTTGCGAGAACCTGTTCGGTATGAATATCCAGTATTTCAACACCTAATATTTCATCACTTACTGCTCCATAGAATATAGCAACATCAAGAAACGAATCGTCATTGAAGTATCCAGTTGTAACATCTGTAGGGTAGCGAGCGTTAGTAATAGAGGTGTTGTAAATAGTGGTAGTAGCATCGTTGAAATCGACAACCAACAGATTGTATACTGTACCATTGTCATTCATCAATAGAAATTCAGTGCTCCCATCAGCATCAATATCAACACTGGTGAGAATTTTCTCTTCGACCGTTCCAGACTCTATTGTTTGGTTCAAGGTCACATTATTTATGGGGTCGACAAATCTGACCTCATCAGCATATTGATCAGTATATGCAAATCCTCGATAAGCGTCTACAACTCCAGGCGATATGCGGTCGGGACTATGTGTCAAGGAAATAGGTAATAGCAGTTCATTCTCTGTTAGGATTACAGCATCAACAGGTTCTTCTGCAGGCAAACAGACATCTTGTGAAGGCCCAGACATCAACGGCAAAATCGCTATACATAGCATAATTGAAAGAGGAATCAGTTTAATCGCATAACGTTCAGAGTTTCGAAGGTGACGTACTTTTATCCTTTCAGCGGCGTTTCTGGCCATGGTGGTTCCATCCCAAATGGATTCAGAGATGCATATGAACAAACACATTTCTATGTTTCTAATCTATTGGAATTCAATGAAGTGTACTTTCAATTGTGACAAGATATCGCTATGCTTCGAAAGTCCATATAGAAAAAACACAATACTGTCATTGTAAATACGTTTCAACTTGGAAGGTAGAGGTTTTCACTTTGAATCATTTGGAGTATCTGATATTACGTATCACAACAGTCTAGTTCATGCTCAACCAGACAATTGATGCAAAATAAGTAGGTTGCTAAACAGTGGGCGGACTGCACATCACACAACTCATATACGTTTTTCAATCAGCTTAATTGTTCCAAAATCTGCAGATAGTATTTTGTGGAGATACGAAATGAGGTTCCTTCAATAAGGTAGTTGAACTTGGCAATTGCATTATTCTTAGAGAGAATATTGGTCTTCACTGCACGCAAGAGTATTCCGATTGTTCCAGTGAGATCTAATCCAAGAGTTCGTGCAATATCGCGAGCCGCAAGGTCATCAATGATAACAATCGATTCCGTTTCTTTCATCTCATACCCAAGGGAGATAACATCAATCTCTCCCTGATGCAGGCCCATCATGCTGAGCTTTTCTGATAAAGGTGATACACGCACAGAACTCATTTTCAACCAGGATTCAAAAGCATCTGTAAGAATAGTAAATTCAGGTGTTGTCGCATCAAGCACTTCATTCATCACAGAACGAGTTGTGATGATACTATCAAATAGATCTCTCAATAGGTGAACCAAGCCAATCTTTCCCAAGTAAATGAGAGGTGATGAGTTAACAATACCTATCACAGGTTATCCCTCAGCAAAGAGCAAATCTTCCCTAAGTGATTGTTCATCATATATGGAGATACCACGCTTTGCTATCTCTGTCATCATGGCCCTCAGAGAGATTCCCGCTATTGAAGAAGCCTTCCACATACTAAGGCGTTTTGCGGCAACCTCCTCAGAGAGAAAGTCAAGGAGGTCTTCTCTAAGTGAACGGTCAATCAAACGACGGACATATGCAGACTTGTCCACAATCTTCCGTTTTTCCATCAGGAAGGCAAGCCGTTTTTCCAAGTCTTCATCAAGGCGAACTGATAGTACGTCAGCCATCGTCATCATGTATACTATGTATGACAGAGTATATGACTTTTATGTAGTACATTGAGCTATATCTAGAATCTAAGCTACACTCAATCGGATAATAACAAAGAAATGAAAATAGGTAGCTCAACAGTGGACGAGGAGGCAAGTAACTATTTGTCAGACCGCTGTTCGTCGGGTATTGCAGATTTTATGAGTCTACGCAATGCGTAAAATGTGAGTGATGATGAAAGTCAATTGAAATGACTAATTCGATCTGAAGTCAGAATTAGTATGACTCTACACTCAAGTCTTGGAATCTTTCAAAATGTCGAAGGTTACGAGTCACGACAGTCTCTTTATGTTGGACTGCAATCCCAGCAATCTGTGCATCTATTGGATCGATTGAAATCCCTACTCCTTTCAAACGGCCAATCTCCAGACCAGCCCACCATGCGGAAACTGCATCAAGGGGAAGGATTTGAAATTCTTCCAGAATACTATCAATCCGTTTCTGTTCCTTGCTTGGTAACTTTGCCAAAGAAAGACCAACCGCTAATTCCATTACTGAAGGGGATGCAAGATACTGGGGATGTTGACCTTGTTGTATCAATTCGAGTTTTTGCAGAGCATCCTCGTTCGTTCGCATGATATCAATAACAAAACTTGAGTCTGCAATCAATGATCTGTCACCAACTCTTCCATACTTTTTTCCCAGGTCTTGGACCGCTCTTGTCTGAAATCTGCTAGTGCATCAGTCAGTCTACTTACTGATTCTTCTGAAATGCATCCTATGAAATCACTCAAGGTTCGTCTTTGTGCGAGCCTAATGACAACTTGACTGAAACTCTCATTCTCACGTTTTGCTTTTTTCAAAATAGCATAGGCTTCTTCAGAGAGTGAAATTGTCTTGTATCCCATCTTGCTCGCTCGTGTATGTATGTGTATGAGGAGATATAAAATCACTGCTCTTGCAATTTAGAGGGAGATGTCACCATCTGGGACTACCTGCAATCTCTGGTGACCTAGTTCCCACTCAACAAGACAATCATTGCAAAAACGAAAAGGTGCTCAACAATGGACATGAGGAGTAGGTAACCGTTTGACCTTCTCCCGCTCGTCTGCTATTACAAATCGCTGAACGATTTGCGAAATAAATGTCTAGGAGTAAGTCGTAGAACGGATTCATGATGGGATGTGCGCGTTTGAGGATCATTCTATGAATTTATATTGTCAGAATAGATAATATCAATCAGAATAGAGATAGAATATCAGGAGAATCATAATGAGTCTGACTAAAGAGAGTCAAATCGGAAAGAAACATACGATATATCTTCCAAAAACGATTGTGGACAAAGCACGTCTTGAAGTAGGCATGAAGATTTTGATAACAGTTGAGGGGAATAAGATAATCATTGAACCATTGCCAGACCCCATCACCTTGGCACTTCATGGGAAGAAATTTGCATCCATGACCTTAGAAGAAATTGAGGCAATCAGTGTTGAAGAGCAATCAAGACAAACAGATGATACTTCTTGATACCTCATTTCTGCTACCGTCTCTGGGAATAGAAGTGGAAAAAGAAGTGATGGAAACCCTTTCAAAACTAGTCTCCGATGACACTAGCCTATTCTATTCAGAATGGAGCATCCTTGAGTGCAGTTGGATTGCAATTAGACAGATCAAAGGGGACAATTATGATCAATCTCTCTTTAGAAGGGGGCTTCTCAGTATAACCAAGACAGAAGTATACAATCTAATTCAACCAGATCCAGAAGACTATCTGAATGCACTGACACTCTATCAAAAAGGCCACCATGATATGATGGATAATCTACTATATACAACTGCTCTGCGGAAACAGTACCGATTTCTCACGATAGATTATGATTTGTCTAGATTCATATCCAAGAATCAAATAGAGAATATCATACTCACACCGGAAGATATCTAAATTCTCAGAATTACAACAGAATATACTTCTTAAATCTAGGTTCCATTCAGCCTGACAGAAAGAAGATAATGAGCGGGTGCTAAACAGTGGACGTGAGGGATGGGAAACATCTTCCTTCCCCCGTTCACCTGTGTTATCGCAGATTATTACGATTCACTGATATGTGTAGGAGGTAATCCATCCGATCTTCTACTACAGATACCTTTGTCATCTAATAATCTATCACTACAATACCATCAACAACTTTGAAATGGCTATCACGTGTGACTAAGGGGATATTGTGATGCTTTGAGGTGGCTGCGACTACAACATCAGCATAGGGAACCTTATTCCCCTGCTTTAACAGCAGGGCATCGATGTATGCAGCTTCTCGTGCAATTGAAGTGGTGAATTCCAGTTGTTCAAAATGAGCGAGGTCTGTGAAGGCCTTTCGGAGCTTATCATCCAGCGTTTTCTTCCCGATATGATGATAATAGACACCTCGCAAATACTCGTGTACTGTTACTACAGATACCGCTTTTATGTCAGTGGTTTCATCAACCTGTTTTGCTGTGGATATAGCATCAACGTCACCTCTAGTGAGGTCTATGAGAAAGGTCGTATCAAAGATAGGCACGAGCAATCATCCCTCTTGTTGTGA
>WJMJ01000139.1 GCA_014728035.1 Promethearchaeota archaeon
CAGTAACTGGATATGGTGAACCTGGCCAAGGTAAATTTGGTGGTGTCTGGGATTGTGTCTGGGACGGTAGCGATGCTGTTCTCTACATGTTTTCAGAAGATGCATCAGTCTATGGATATATGGAACAAGGAGAACATTTCAGTGGAGATGTTGATGAATCCACAGGTGTTCATTACTGGGTTTATGAGTTATCCGACAGTACACAAGGACGAGTCTTTGCAGCGACGCCACCTGCAACATACAATGATCAAATGATTAATAGTTTTTCAAATCCAGATGTTGCAGCAGATGGTGGCTGGGCATTTATCGTCAGTGACCATAATGGAGTTGTCTCTTGCCGAAGATCAAACAATGGTGGAGGGTCATGGGCCCAAAGCACAGTTACCAACGATGGATCAAATGCTGAAATCGTCATTAACGAAGATGGAACCCTGACCTGTTACTTTGTACGTGGAAATACAATTTACAAAGCAATCAGCGATGACCATGGTGTCACCTGGGCTGAAGAAGGACAAGTAAGTAGCACAACAGTTGATGCAACTCAAGAAAGTCCATTTGCAGCCGTTGAAGAAGCTATTGTATTTGCAAAAGAGGATGGAGATCTATACACCATAGTGAACATTGAAACACTTGGTGCATACATTGCTCCATTAGAGTTAGATAATGGTGTCATTACCACAACCATTACTGCTTCTGGAACACGGATGCTTACATATTTCGAATGGCAAATCGACATCACCGGTGATAGCCCACTTGGACAGTTCTTTGGTGGAACGCCACTACTTATGGCTCTATTCCGCGGACGAGTATTCTCTGGAGCACAGACCTCTGAGGAAGTCATCCGACTTCGATCTGGAGAAACCATGGACATTAGTGCTGGATCATTCTTTGGAATTGGTCATGTACAAGTCACTGCAAAGGTCATCAAAGACGGGGAAACATTATCCGAACGTAGTGAAGATGGTTTCCTACTCGGTGGACGAATTCTTATGAAATACCCGGAGGAATAAAGAATGAAAAATAAGGTGAATACTATGAAAAAAGGAATCATATTTGTTGTTGCTTCGTTGATGATGCTTTCTGTCATCAACGTAGCATCTGCCACGGATTGGACCATGTATGGTTTCGATCTTGCAAACACTGGTTTCACACCCGATGATGCACCTGATGAAAAAAGAATATTTGTCGAAGAAAAGCTTCTTGACGGATATGACCACTCTAACGACATGGTTGTAGCCAATGGCAAACTTTACTTCAACACCAAATCACAAACAAGTACACTCTACTGTGTTGATGCATTAAATCCAACAGAAGAACTCTGGTCTCAACCAATTGGAATAAGTTACACATCATCTCCAACCATCAGTGGAAACAAGCTCTATATTGGAACATCTCAATATCTCTATTGTTTCAACGCAGAGACCGGTAATGAAATTTGGACATTCGATACTCAAGCAGCAAACACACAAGCAACAGTGTTTAATGGAAACGTATATTTCTTTGATTATAACGATGAAGTATTCTACTGTGCCAATGCAAACACTGGACAAGAACTTTGGTCAAAACAAATGAACGATAGACCACGAGGAAGACCAGTTATTTACAATGATAATGTATACATTACTGAAAGCCCACCATATAACGGACCCTCTGTCATTTATTGTCTAGACATTAACAATGAAGGAGCAGAAATTTGGACCCATGCTTTACCCGATGAGACCGTTCAAAGTATTGCAATAGATAACGACAAAGTCTTTGTGAGTAATGATAAAACAGTCTATTGCCTTGATGCAATAGGGAACGGAGATGGAACTACAGATGAGATATGGAATCAAGGACCATTCACCTATACACTTGGACCGCCATCTGTTGCATATGGAAATGTCTACGTCACCAATAACTATGACGTATTTTGTCTTGACCAAGATGATGGAGCCGAAGTTTGGATTTTTACTTGTCCTAACCATCGAGTGGATAGAGATACGAAACTAACCATTGCTGATGACAAAGTACTCTTCGGAACCGTCCAATATACTGATGTCAAACTCTACGCATTAGACGCACATGGTGACGAGGGGACCACTGATGTTATCTGGGAACACTCGATTGGATCAGGATATCCTCTTCAAACCTCCGCGGTTGTTGTCGATGGTCTGGCTTGGTTCATGGGCCGTGGCGCCTATCTTGTTGGTATGTTCAGTTCAATTACAACAGTTCCAACTATCGATGGAGTAGATGAAGCAAAAGTCAACGAAATCATCACCTTCGAAGCCATGATCGATGATATTACACCTTTACCACCCGGCAATGTCCAATATATGTTTGACTTTGGTGATGGTGTTGATACCTATTGGTTACCCAGTGAAGTCGGTGTTACCATGGATGACCCCTTCGAAATCGACTACCAATATGATGAACCTGGAAACTATCAAGTGAAAACCAAAGTACGCCATGTAGCATCAGGACTTGAATCTGACTGGTCAGAACCACACAATATCTACGTCAGTTTCATGGATATTGTTAGTGTCACAGGTGGATTCGGTGTTAACATCGCAGTTCGAAACTATGGTGACCTTGACAAAGATGTTGACTGGTCTGTTGATCTCATTGGTGGATCAGTACCGGGTTTCCACTTCAACAAGCATTACGAAGGAAGTGTAGAGCCACTCAAAGCAAACAGCACCACCATCATCAGCACACCCATGATGTTTGGCCTTGGTGACTTTGATATAAAACTCAAAGTCGAATACGCTGGTGAACCACCAATAGAAGAAGTCATCGAAGGAAGAATCTTATTCTTCTACGTCATGTTATAACCGTAGAACAATAAGACCACCTCTCTCTTTTTTTTATTTTTTTTATTTAAATCGTAATAATGCACCGATATGTCCAAGATTATGTAATTCATCATGTTTGGTAAATTCTATCGTTGCTCCGGTGCGTTCTGCAAACTCAATAATCTCCTCAATCACATCAGCTTCAGAAGTAGGACCGCCACAGATAGGACAGTCTTTAATAGGACCTGATTTAATCAATTGACAATGTTCACATACGCAACCTTTAAGTTTGTAATCTTTTTCAATAACCAATACATCAATTTTTCCCTGTTGAGCAGCAGCAAGAGTTTCCTCAAGACCATATACTCCAAGTCCATCCGTTAACACTTCTGCCTTAATGCGCTGAACAAGATCATCGGCTTCCTGCTGTTCATAATCCTTCATCTTAGACAAGGATGAACTGAGAACTTGTTCTTCATCATCAATGTCCACATCAAAAGATGCGATGATTTTCTCCTGAAGATGTTTAGGTAACTGTTCAGAAAAATGCTGTTTTGCTGTACCCGGACCTGCTAGCACAATTTGCTCTGTTTCGTGTGTATCAATGTGTTCAATAACTTCCTTGTAGAAGTCTTGAATAGCTCCTTTCCTTAATCGAGCGAATCTTTGTTGTGACCATCCACCTTTCTTATGTTTATTCATAATATCCTCAGATAAACGTTTCTCATGTTCAATACTTCCTAGAGAAATCGTATAAATACGCGCCTGATGCGAATCAAGTACTATCAAGGTGTAATCTTCATATTCATCCTGAATTCGAGCAAGAGGCCGTATATACGGAGAAGTGTCGACTACTAACGAGTTATGAAGTGATAGCGGTAATGTCACTGATCGAAGCAGATCATGTTTACTAGATGCAAAAACAGCGATAGTTTTTCCCTTTTCTTTTTTCAATACTTCATTAATGATTTCCATTGTTTGATTGAAAAAATCAGCTTCTTCTTTAGATAGAAGCGAGGAGCACGTGGATTCCCGTTTTTCAAGAAATTTCGCATCATCCTGTTTATTGAAATAAACACTTACAAAGGTATTCTGGCTGTCTTTATCATAATAGTTAGAGAGTTCACGAATAAGAGGTTCTAAATCCATAATATCACACACTAAATAGAGCAGAGGGTTATTTTGTTTTGGTAATACTTTCGTTTATCTCATCAAAAGATTATAAACTCCATAGGATACTGTCCATACTATAGAATGAGTAAAAAAACATCCAAAAAGTATCTTACTGCATCTGAAATTGGACAATACTCCTTTTGCCCACTCTCCTGGTTTCTTTATCAACAAGGATATCGACCGGATAAAAGGGTTTTTGAAAAAGGTAACCATCATCATGGAGCATATGGGAAAAAGATTGAACAATATTCAGTAACTCAACAACAATCAAAATGGTTTTATCTGTGGGGTATACTTTTTATTATTTTTGCATTACTACTAGCTATTGGGAGGTTGCTTTCATAGATCCTTGGTCTTTCACAGTTATTAGTTTAATTATAGGCATACTTTTAATTGTACTTGGAACGTATTATTCATGGAAAAACCACCATATCAAGCGATCCTATCATATTCCCGATGGTAAGATTACATATGCTGATTTGAATATCTCTGAGAAAACATTGTTTTCCCCACGTTATCGACTTGCAGGAAAACCTGATTACATTGTTAAACAACAAGAGAAACTACTTCCAGTCGAGGTAAAATCCGGAGCATATTCCCATCCACAATTCCACCATATCATGCAATTAACAGCGTATTGTGTTTTATTAGAAGATACATTTCAAACCTTTGTTCCCCAAGGGCTTCTTGTTTATCCATCTGGCCATCATATGATTATGATGAATCCAAAAGTGCGTTTTCAGTTAGAGCAGATAATTCATGAGATCAATTATTCAAAACGTAGTCAAACAGCGTATCGAAACCATCACGATAAATGGAAGTGCCGATCCTGCTCGCTACGACAGCACTGTATGGAGAAACTGATTTAATTCTTTTCATCAGTATACAAATATTGGTATCTTTTTAAAAATATAAAAAAATTTATTAGTAATAAAACGATTCATAATTTGAAGGGGAGGTGATTGGAATAACTACTGGAGAGGAGTTAACCTTTGAAGATGGGATAATGCTCTGTAAACACATCTACCAATGTGCCATACATAAAACATTGCAAGGAGTCATGGAGGAATGGGAAATATTTCAAAAAACCCATGACATGCTCAAAGAAGTGGAGCAAAAAAAACAAACAGAGTACGTCGTTCCATTAGAAAGTCGGTTTGATAAACAGCGATTAAACCATGTGCTGTTCAGACTTAACCTTGAAAACATCTACGCCACCATATGAGGAAGAAGAAAGGGACCAAAGTTTTTAATAATGCCTTTCTTCTCCCTCATCCAATCTTATGAGAATAGCAGTTCTTCTTCGAGACCGTTGTAAACCATCACATTGTAGTTTTGAATGTATTAAATTTTGCCCACGTGTTCGAGCTGGTGATGAAACTATCATTAATGGGGAAGACGGGAAACCAATTATTTCAGAAGAGCTCTGTGTAGGATGTGGTATCTGTGTACATAAATGTCCTTGCGAAGCTATTAAAATTATCGGATTAAAACAAGAATTGGAAACAGATTTAATCCACCAATTTGGAAAAAATGGTTTCCGATTGTTTCGCCTACCTGTTCCAAAAAAGGGAACATGTACCGGCATTCTAGGACCAAACGGAATAGGTAAAACCACGGCCATAAAAATTCTCTCAGGGCAATTAATCCCAAATCTAGGAAACATAGATTCAAATCCAACGTGGGAACAGGTTATCACC
>WJMJ01000140.1 GCA_014728035.1 Promethearchaeota archaeon
AACCCACCAAGAGAGTCCAGTATCGAACCCAGCTCAGCGTACTCCTTAGGCGGAATCCCTGCCCATGCGGGCTTAACTCCGTCAAGAACACGAAAGAGCTGTTTGAGATCATCAAAGAAGTCCTTCCAGTCCTGACCACCCCTAGCCCCTGCTAATCGCGTTCCGGCCTTTGCCCCTGATAACCAGAGGATATCGGGAACATGGCAGTATTCGAAGACAGAGATTCCATCGTTAGCTGATAACATACTGATAGTTATGTATTAACAGTCTTAGCATCATCGAAAACCCGTTACGCGGCCGTATCTGCCATTTTTAGTTATAATGAGCATTATGACCTTTCTACTACAGTTAATACGGTCTTATAACCTCGCTATCCATAATATAGAATCAATGATGTGTTATCATGGTATCCCTTTGCCAATTCGTTGCGGTTTTTGGATAGGTTTTGGTCAAAAACTATCCATGTATGAACCTTAATAGAAAGTCAAAGAACCACTTTCGCTTGTAGTACTGCCAGTTCAGTATCTCATCCAGACTGGCAACAGCCTCACGATGGACCAACCATGCCTTAAATGCAAGTTCAATATCTTTCTCTTTGTCTTGGTGGCGTATCTCCAACATTATTCCTCTCCTTGAATGTCGCTGGAGATTGTTAGACTTCACACCTTATGTCTCTTTCGCTTGATAGTCTCGGAACTCTCTCGCCCCCGTAACGGTCCGTTTGAACGGATAGACCAGATGAAAAAATCTCTTGGGGATAAGAATATTGTATCGATGTGATTGACCATGTCTAGAATTCCAACCAATAGATCGCTCAACTCGAATAGAACACGAATCGGATACGCAAGACAGAGGCCTGAGAGCAAGAGTGAAGATGAACCTGAGAGGAAATACTTTGAGCAAAGGTCCATAACGACAGACCCCAATCCCGAAAACTTGAGCAGAGAAGAAATCCTGGAATTGGTCAAGTTCTGTCCTCTCTGTGGGGTTGAGTGGCCTGAGGGAGGGTATGTCTGTTCGAACAAAGACTGCGGAGCGAAGGTGCGAATCGAACCCAAGGCCCATAACTGGTTCCTGTTCTACCCGAAACATAACGGATGGGTGTTTCTAGAACCAAAGCATAGATAAAGCGAATACAGAAGAAGTGTATTTATTGTACTGCTTTATCCCATTTTATATAGTTATGACAATCTCGTTCTTTGATGCAAATGAATCAATATAATTACAAAAATGCGATTTATGATTTATTCATACAACTGTATCACAGTCAGCTACTTGATTGTGAATTAGTCGCGATTGAGCTAGAGCTATTCAAAAAGAATGATTTGCGTTCTGTCAAATTCTTCGAGTATTCCAGAATTGAATATGATGATGAATTCTTACTAATAATCAAATACATCAGATCGTTCTTGTTTGATTTTTCTGAGATAGATCAACGAAAGAAACGTGATTTAGTTGATAAAATACTCTCAAAAGAGTCAGAACAACTAGATAATATGCTAATCAGTTTTCTCAACACACTGCAAATACAACAGTATCTTACTGAAAAAGCTCAAGAACTACTGAAGTCAAACACTGATATCCGTCTTACAAGACTTGTCATCTTAGATTTTATTGCATTCATAATACGATATCAAAGAGTTATTTCAATCGAGTCAGATGATGACGTTGTGAATTTTGCATGCTCCGCTATTGAGCTTGCTTGCTCTGTTGTTAGATCTATTCAGAAGTACTATATTTATTCAGAATTGGCACAGTTCAAGATAGAACAAGATATACGAATGAGATCAGAACTTGACAAGATTCAGTGTGTTGAACAACATACTGAGATTGTGAAAAGATTACATAAGCTGTCTGAAATAAAGACAAAAGAAGACTTCCTAACATACGAAATCTGGGCAGCATTGATGTATTTCATTTATTATCTAGAACAAATACACTATGAAGAACATCTACAAATGCTAGAACGTAAAAAAACTGAATTCATGTTCCTTTTTGAGAGTGTTACGAAGCAGTTAGATAAGATGATCTCTAAACAAAAAGAACTAGATGAGTTGAATTTAGACGAAGACGAAGGGACATATAGAATCTAGCTCTGTCAGTTGTCAAATAAAAGGTGAACCCGGACATCCAGGGTTGGTGTTACCATATGCGAAATAGACTATCTAGTCTATTGAAACTTGGTGAGAACTCGAAGTTCCTATTCAGATTCATTATCCATTTTCAATCCCTCAATCAGCTAGTATCAATGGTCAATAGTGATTATTGGTTTTAAGGTAGTACTCAGACAGAAAAATCCAGAAACATTCATACATCCACCAATAGATACTACCTACTAGTAATTGAGGTGTGTATAATATGATTCCTGACGGAACTCCAGCTCACGAGGATATCATCATTGATAAAGAACAGATGCCTAGCTTTTCGGATGAATTCCAACGCATTCCGGACTTTCTAGGAGATAAAAAAGATTCAATAGCCCAATACAGAGGCCCAAACAATATTCACATCCTAGAGTATGAAACTTATTGGAGTGTTCACTGGGATTGGGGTGACCCACGGACTATCCCTGGTGCTATTGTCCACATTTTCGCGGATGATCCCGATGTTGGGTTGAGTCTGCTCATTGCAGCAGGTGCAGCTAAAGCAACCTATGATAAAACGAAATCCCCCCACGAGCACTACTGGTATTCGGTGCTGTGGCCTTTGGTACCTATAATCTTACAAAGGGCATCAGAGAACTGTTCTCCGTTCTTGCAGAATGGCTAACATCATTGATGAACACATAAGGACCTATATCGCCTTGAGCTTACCCCGCATGAATATGTCCTCGAAGAAGAAGGCACTTGGGTCTTGATGACCTCGACCAAGTTGGGTCGTTCCAGTTCTAGTAGGTACTCCCGTGTTGCCAAAAGGTCACTCGGGTTCATCTGTTTCTGTATCAAACAGATCAAGAACCAATCGATAATTCAACTCGATACTGATCTCACGAACATCATCTTCATCAAAGAAATTCTGTGACATGTTTGGAAAGCGGCATAGAGCAACAGCAATACATATCTCCACCAGTCTATCAAAGAACCGCTCGCATTCAAGTTGTGACATCATCCTTCGGTGGCGAAGCAAATCGGTGAAATGTCCACTTGTTTTCAATACACTCTCTCCAGGATGAACGTAATCAGATAATTTTCCATATAGCTTAGCAATCCCTTCATTCAACTTAGTTGGAAAACCACATTCTGAATTCAGCGCACGTCCACGTATTCTATTCTCTTTTAGTGCGGTTATCTGTTCTTCCAGACTCCTCTCTCTATGTGTTATGTCAATATAGTATGCCTCAACAAGGGACTCTAAGATGAACCTCATCTCACGTGCTGCAGGTTCAAACATTCCAGAGAGAATAGTATAGATAGTCCACCATACATACACTTGTAGGTCTACATAACGCGAGAAGAATATGGTATCACTCCCTCTGGTATCTTGTTCATACTTTCCGACAAGAGACATTGGTATCATATAGAGTTTCAATCGCCTTCGCCATCTCTCTAACACTTCCGGATTCTTTCTAAGCTTCTCCGAATCTATTTCAAAGATTTCAAATATTCCTCCTCTTGACTGTCTGGGTTCTATCACCTCTTCATCTTCTCCTAGTTTTATAACATCCAAAAGATTTCGCCTGTGGGAAAATTCATGGGTTCGATTGCAGATGATCTAAATTTCAACTTGTAGGTCTTTTCTAGTGTTTCCATGATATGAATAGATAATGTGACCTCTGAAGGTACCTGTTTGAAGTATTGATTGACAAAGAAACAACGCCAGATTCGTTTAGATTTTTCCAACATTTTGAAAGAGGTAATTGGTGCTGTATGTCCCTTTGCTATAAGCCTTAATTCTCTCTTTCCATCAAATATTGCGACATCTTCAATTCTGATCACTCGTTCTGTATTGTTACACAGTTTCAGTTCAATGAAGTGAATAGCCATATTGTGTTGTGCCTCAACAGTGTGGATTGCATCTCGTACTATCACATCCAAGTCTTTCTTTTTCTCATATGCTAAAGATTCATCTCGAATGCAAATGCAGACTTGGATGACATTAGCTGATATCCCTAGCACAAGAAGAACTAGTAGAACAGTGGGATTATCGGGAATGAGAAGACCTATGACCACAAGAGTAGATGTGACTACCAACACTCCGCCTATCCATATCCATTTTCGCGAAAACACGTATTTTCCCTCAATTATTCATGATTCTTTGATTTTATGTACTTTTTCACATTTGATGGACCCTAGCACAAAGGTTTATCCTCTTTCACTCAAAGCCTTTGGTGAGGAAATACTCTCATTGTCTAGCAGGAGTTCTTGAATCTGAATTGCATGGAGTAAAACGTAAAGATACCGAGGGAACATCGTGGGGGTTTTATTTTGTACTATTTTTGATCTTCATATTTGTATTTACCCTATCTTCTTTCCTGTTCTCTCCAATATTGGGACAATTACAAAACGTATCAACTGATTCATCCACTTTCGCCTTTGTTTTCATTTTCTTTCAGTTTATGTTAATGATTCTGCTCGTTGCCATACCCTCCTTTACAACTGCTACAATTCATTATCTATTTCATAAGAGTTCTGAAGATTCAGAAGACCAGAGGATTCCAACAGTGAAGGAGCAAAGACAGGTTCTTTGGAATCTTGTTGATAGAGACTCAGTTGAGGCCTTAGATGAATACTGGGAGATATTCATCTCACTCATGGCGGTGTTTTTTGTCGCTATTGCCTTGATTGATGTGACCATCCAAGGGATTGCTGATTGGATTCAAATTCTGGTGACGGTGGTCTTCTGGGTATCCTACAAGGTTGGAAAGGCAAGACAGAGTATAGACCTTAGAATCATGACGATAGGAGCAGCAGTACAATTCCTTGTGCTGATAAGTTCTCTTCTCCTGATGTTCGGCTTGATTCAAGATGTTGTCATATTCTGGTTGAATACTGATGCCTACCTTGATCCCATTACAAACTTTCCCTCCCTCTATTGGTACTTCCGTGTGCTTGGAGCCTTCTTGATAGGTGCTTTCGGAGTTGGAGTCAGCAAGTATGTTGGAGTAGAAATCGGAATTCGCTGTTATCAGACCATCAAACTTGACACAACCTCCGATAAGAAAGAGGAATTGGATGTATTTGGTCTTCATCTGGTAAAGGGAGCTCTCCCATCCTATCTGTTCTATGGACTGCTATGGTTCATAGCATTCATTATTCCATTTACTGTGGCAACCGGAATGACTGATAATGCGTTTGCTATCTTTTTAGGTACCGCAATCCTGAGCCTTCTTCTGGTATTTGGATGGCTAGCTAAGATCTGGTATGCTAATAGAGTATTACAAGGAATCACGTTTTCAGGATTCTGGATTGTATTGATTCGATCCATCAAGTTTTCACAAAAGATTCTTAGCGGTTTCTTTCTGATATTGATTGGTCCAATTACGTTCTATGCTTTACCCCTCCTGATCTTCAGTTATGCGGTACAGATGGGTAGTATCGGAACCGCCATATTGTCTGGCATGGGGTGTGGACTTGTTCTCCTGACTGTTCATCTACTCTCTTTTCTACGTCCCACTAAAAAACATAGACGGTAGATCTCTGAGAAGATATCACGCCTCAATTCTCTGTTTCTAGAAAACAATCAATCTCATGATCACTGCACTACAAGTATTAACTCATCGAACCATCGATTTACACCTGAAGCAAATTCTCGAAGAATTGAAATCCTTCAACTCTGAACGATATATCTTCATAGTCCAGTTAGGAACGCTAATCTTCCTGAGATCATGCAAGTGAAAGTTCGCTGACAAATCATGGAGATACGCCTTTAGCCATGAGATAGAGTAACATCTAGTCTAAACATATCCATCAAAAAATCTAAATTCATTACTCTCGTAATCTATCCAAAGATGTAGGATGGATCAGGAATTTCTGAACGTGTTCGTAGTGTATTTTCTAATATACATTCTATTCTCCAAGCGATCAAAGACAGTGGAACACAAGCAACCATTGCTGTAGCTGAGAAGGTTGGGGTTTTGATTGCAGATGTGATTCAAAATGCTCCTGAAACGGGTTATGTTGTTGATGGAGTTGATTTTCTATCTAATATTTCAGGAATAATTTCCTCTCTTCGTTCATTCAAAGAGGAGAGAGATATCAGAAAATCAACAAAGAAATCTCTTGAAGATAGTTTACAGAGTCAAGGTATTACCTTATCCACTTCTCAATGGGAACTTTTAGAGCCGCTGATACGATGGGATGATCCAGTAGTTCAACAGATATTCTTGTCTGGTTCTTTTTCCGGAGGTGTTACAGTCTGGTTAAGTGGTGTAAATGAGGAGGATATATTCACAACTGAGCAAATTCAAGCTATATCTTCGATATACCGTGATGTGTTGGTTCATCGTGTTGTAAATGATCCCGTGATTGTAAGCTTTCAAACATCTGAGAAGCTTCAAGAACTTGAAGCTTCCATCAATAAAATTATCAAGATTCTGCTGAGTCGCAATCTGGAAAGTCAGGGTGATATCAAACAGGCTGAACTGATTGGGTTGAAGACCTTTCGTTCAGTAGTGTTAGAGAATGAAAATGATGAACCTGATCCATTTAGAGGTTTGAAGACTGGCACTCCTCGTATGATTGACTTTGATAATGGGTATGTCATTGACCCCCCTTATCTCTCTGAAGTGATCCGAAAATTTGACCTTTATTCCGCACAGAAACCCTATGCGGATTTTCTACTTCTGGGTCCCACTGGATCTGGAAAGACTTGGGGTTCGCTCTCCATTGGCTATCATTTTATCAAAAATGATTGGGTTGTATTTCAAATTGACCTCGAAAATATTGTACGGTATAACCTAACTCCTAATCTAATACCCTTTCTTTTGAAACAATCTCAACGGACTGTATTGTTTGTAGAAAATGTTCATCTATATGTGGATTATGCGCGGGAGTTGATTGAACAGATTCGTATGAATACTATTCTTCTTCAAAACCCGCTACGAATTCTAGTGATAGGTAGAAGCTCTATTGAATCTGATAATGAACGAATTCAACCCTTGTCTGAGCTGTTTGATACTGAGACTATTCTCTTTCTAAAACCAAATCCTAATTTTGCGGAGACCTATCTGACTCGATTAAGACAAGAGTTTGAGATCCATGAGGATTTCAAGGCAATATCTCTTCTTGAGCAGAGTGGTTCTTTTGCAATCTACTGTGAAGTACTTAGAAGAATCATAGAGGAATCTCAGGGATGTGGACCTGAAGATTATGATCCATGGGAGGAAATCTCGAAATATTCACTCCAGCGAAGGCTGGTTGATGTCTATGCCACCGATAGAAGAAAAGGTGCTATCATTCTCTCTGCAATTTCTGCTTTCTCTCGAATTGAATCTCCCTTGTTGGAAGATTTCTTGTTAGAGTACTTGGGAGATGCATATCAAGATACTTTGGGAGTACTAATTTCTCACCAACAGCTATGGGTTCATGAAGTTTCTGATGTATTCCTTCGTAGATTGGGACTTCCACATCCTCGTCTAGCTGAGAACCTGTTTGAGTGGGGTAGAGAAGTACTTGGTATGTACTTGAAGCAAAAAGACACTCCTATCGAAGAAACGATCTATTTCGATTATCTTGATTATCTTGAAACACTTGATTCTGCACTAAGACAAGATGAAGACTGTGTCTATGTTCACCGAATAACTACTCATTTAGGACTTGTTGAAGGTACGAGTGTGGTCGAGAAGATATTTCAATATCTTCTTCAGAAAATCGAAACCAGTACAGAGGAACTCTCTGACAGAGTGCGGACACTTACAGCTGGGTCGTTATACAATATTGGGAATTTTTACCGACAGCAAGATGATTTCTGCAAAGCTATAATCGCATATACTTCAGCACTGCTTCTGCAAGATGATTTTGTACAAGCATGGAATAATCTTGGGGCTGTCTATCTACAGATGAAAGAGTATTCTTCAGCGACTGAGTGTCTTATACATGCAATTGAAGTAGATGATTCCCAATCATCCCCCTTTGCAAATCTATCCGCTGCTTATTTTAAACAGGAACTATCATGTCTTGGCTATATCACTGGTAAGATTGCTATCGAATTGGATCCAAACAATGCAACTGGTTGGTTCAATCTTGCTCGCTCTTGTCAGTTGAAGAAACGATACGAGGAAGCAATGGAATATCTCCATATAGCGATGGATCTTCATGAAACCATTTCTGTTCATTTGTATGAAATGGAATTGGAACTTCTTCACGGGTTGAAAGAATATCGAAGAGCTTTACAGCGAGCAAAAGAAATTGGCAAATTAGGACATGAAACAGCTGTAATTTTTCTTCGTATTGGTGTCAGCATGCTAAGACTGGAATGTTTTGACTCATCTGTAAAATGGCTAAAGATTGCATTGAAGAAGGATTCCGGTATCTATGAAGCATGGCTTTTCCTTGCGGAAGCTGAAACAAAACGGAATAATTGGGATTTAGCTGTGAAATACACCGAAAAAGCATTAGACATCTATCCTGACAGAGATATTGGTTTAGGATTCATGCTGACCATATTTCTTCGTAATAAACAGAATCATTCTGATTTGTTGAAGCGATATTTAAGGGCAAAACCTACTGATATCAGTTTAGCAACACAGATAATTCGTTATCTACTACATCTCAACTATACTTCCGATGCAGAACATATTGTGGACTGGTTGCTACAATCTCAAATTCAAGAGCAACTTGCACTTTTGGAGATATGTCACGAGTTCCTAAAGAAGAATTCATTAGAACCAGCTAACGATATTCTCCAAACATTTGAAAAAATACCTGAACCACCCATTGAGTTTTACGAAGCGAAGGCTGTTTTCATGTTCATGAGAAAAGAGTATGAAGCCTCCATAGAATTTGCAGAGAGAGTGTTATCTGACAACAGGGATAATTTACACTCCTTACTAGCTTGTGGATTATCTCATCTCAGGTTGAAGCGTTTCAATGAAGGTATATCCTTGCTTGAAGAATCTCTGGTTCTAGACCCAGAATATATCCCTGCCATTCATGCTCTTGGAGATGCGTACTATTCCCAGAAAGAATGGAAAAAGGCTGAGGTCGAATACCAGAAACTTACAAAATTGAAACCCAAACATCCTGGTTATTGGATTAACTACGGAAGTAGTCTTGCTAGACAGGGAATGCTGAAGGTAGCAAAGAGGATGTTCAATAGGGCTCGTGGATTAGTACCAAATGACGGGAGATCTTGGCTCAATTTTGGTCGGTCTTATGAGGATTTAGGCAATCTTGCACAAGCTGAATCATGTGTTCGAAAGGCCCATAGCCTGAAACCTAATAATGTCACGATATTGAGAATACTATACACTATCCTGAAGAAACGTGGGAAACATCGTCATGCAGACACAATTGCCGCTCAGATTGATGAACTTGTTGCCGAGGGTGTTGCAGAATATTATGAAGAAACAGATGGAGATGAATCTACCAATTGGGCATAGATATCAAAGTTGGTGTTTCATGAAAGCATTCAGAAGGGGTAGTTGACCCTCTCAAGTAGATGCAATACATCTCCCATCTATGTAATCAATTCGACTATGGTTCTATCAACATGACCTCTCTTTGTTTCGTCAAGTTTCTCGGATTGAATAACTTTGTTGATTCAATCCATCAGAAGTTTTCCAACTCGTTTGATATGGGTTCTTTCACTCTTCAGTTCTCTTCCCAATTTGGTAACTGCCTGTTCTTTTACCCAATTAAGAAGGCTACCTATTTTGGTTCCTACTACATGCAAAGAAAGAGGTTCATCGTCTGAAGAATGCATCTCCTCTAATAACATGACAGATGTGAATTGACGTACTATTGTCCGTAGGTCTTCCATAATCTGCATAAGATGGAGACCCTCGGTACTCCTCTCATGTTTCGAAATTGAGTCATTGAACATTGTCAGAAGTGTAGGATCTATTGTTTCAAGCTTTGCCAATACTAATTCCCTTGTAGCACTTAATAGATTGGAAACACCCATCTCGAATTTCAATGCGATATATTGTTGCAGCGCAAAGTTATGAAGTCTAGAGCGTATTGCTGAAAGAATCCCCTTTGCTTTTAATTTCGTAAAGACAGCATGAACTGCCATTGGAGCAATAACTGAATCACTATAGGTTCTTTTGTATTTGATTTTGATATGCTTTGTCAGAGTCGTCTTCCTAATCACTTCAAGTTGCCCTACTGGGAATCTGATTTCAAACCATACTGGTGTGGGATTTGCGGCTCGACGAATTTGCTCCTGGTATACATCATCACGAATATCAGAAAAAAATGGCATATTGGGGGCAGCTGCTAATTCGATTTGCCGGTAATGTGGTGCAAGAAATCGCTTGTATTTTTCTCTAGCTTCTATATCTTCGATTTTCATATAACCCTCCAATTCAAGATGTATCCAAACGAGTTCTTCATCAGAGAGTTCTAACAAATCGATTACTTTTTTGCCTTTAGTAGTAATGGTTCTAGATACTTTCCGGGCTTTTCACATCCTTCTATAATTTCCTCTCTTATATCCAAAGCCATCATTCGTTTTTTGCTCATTTCATCCCCTCTATTACAATTGTATGATTTGTGTATCAAGGTGGGCCCGAACAGACAGATGGCGAACATCAGTGCATAAAACAAAGATGTATCTGCTGTCGAACCCGACATTCCTGAGACCTGTGGGGTTATGTAGCTTTCGAGACGGACATAATAACTTGGCAGTAAGATATATTAGGTGAGACGCCCTTTTAATTGATTGGCGAACAATAGTGCATAATGAGACCTATCAAGAGGTCTCGTGTGAGAGTAAGGTCTCTGAGTTCATTCAGAGTCATCTTCCTCTCTCAGTTGAGACCTTATCGGGTGTACTCGAACGAGTACGAGCTGCATGTGTAGACGGAATCCTCGACCCATTGTTCCGTGTCACCGTTGAGGGTGGCGAAATCGGGTCGATAGAACATCACCACTTCATCGAGGACTTTTCCTATTCCTTTTTGCTCTGGCTTATGGAACAACACGGAGTCTGTAGTTGTGGATCCACAGACCTATCCCTGCATGGAACCGATGAATGGATAGAGTATGTTACATGCGAGGCCTGTGGGAATCAACTTCACAGAGGCCGATTAGCATGGACCTCTCTGGCTGAGCAGCAACGGGTAGAACGGGCTTTAGCGAAGTCGGGTTTTTCACCAGAGCTTATCCTGACTCCACCAGTCAAGACACAGAACGACCTCTGTTTCCTGTTCATGCGATTGTTCGAGGTAGCGTTAGAGCATCAGGTGTATGACGAGCGTTTTCAGGCAAGTTACCTTGCTCCTCTCTATTCTCGTGAACATATTCGATTCGTGGAGAGAAATATCAAACGAAGTCTGTTTGGGTTACTAGGAGATGGACTGGCGACCTGTCCCTGTGGAGGATTCGATTTCAGGGTACAACCGTTACTGATAACCTGCCACAGGTGTGGGTTGAAGCTGGCCTATGAGAACTACTACAGGATGGAGTGGAGGGCTCCGCATGACCTCTTAGACCATGAGAACGGCCGTGGGAGGGTCTTGAGTGACCATTGAATACAGGTTGGTCAATGCTGTCTGGTCTGGAGATTTCGGAAAACGGATCGATCTGGACGAGATAGCAGCGTCATTCCCATTCAGAGCTACCTTCGAGGTTGAAAAGTTTCCAGGGATGAGATGGAAAGACAAGGAGGGCAAGAACATTCTCCATGTCTTTGCATCGGGAAAGTTCATCGTGACCTTGTATATCGAGCCCGAACAGGTCAGGTTTATGCTTCAGGACTTTATCGAGTGCTACAACTCGCTCTATTTCTTCCGCAAGGAGTCACACCTCTCCATGCCTGATGTCGAGCTGCAGAACTTGGTGGCAACGGGTAAGATTGAGAAGAGTCTGAATCTGGAACTCCTATCCCTAGAGTTAGAGAACACTGTTTACGAACCAGAACAGTATCCGGGATTGGTGTGGCGGATTCGGAGATACAATGTCACAGTTATTCTGTTCGGGTCTGGTGCCTTCACCATCACGGGGGCAGAGTCAGAGTCCATTATCAAACAGACACTAGAGCTGATTGATGAAGTGGGGGGTTCCTCATGACCTATGAACGGAACAAGCAGTACAAGGCCGACCTTCTTCCGGTCATCGAACAGCACCTATCCCTGATTCGAGAGAGCGGTCTGTTTGATGACCATCCTGACAGGATAACCTATGATAGACTGGAACAATGTGCCTTTGAACTATTGAAGCGACACGACTTTGGAGTACGGATGCTTCCTTCTTGTGCTAATGCTTCAGTGATACTAATCTACGAATGTATTGTCCGATACACATCCATAAAATTTCGACCGAAGAAGAAGGACCTCGAAGAGATTTTTCGGAGACGGATTCCAAACAAAGGATACATCAACCATTTTGGACGAGTACCAAAAATCTTACTCAGCGACATCACGTCATGTGAATACAATGAGAATGATTCGATTCGTGAGTTGATCATACTCCTCATCGATTCACTAAACAAGATAACTGAACAAAGATTCAATGAGTACCTACGGAAAATTGAGAATCTTGCTCTGACTATCGGCACATTGACCCCTTCAAGTGAGTTTAGAACCTGTAGACTTGCTGGTGCGTGTGTATATCTTGCACACCGTTACCGAATAGGGAAGGAGCGTATCTGGCTCACTCAGAATATCCTCTCATACTTGTTTGGAAAAAAATCTACTCTAACCGAAGAGGTGCGATTCATCGAAGAACATGTGGACATCTTTGCACTGCGAAACAGACTCGATGATAGGAACTGACTGGCATCGCAGGAGTGACGTTTGGTATTACGGGATAGTATACCAATCTCTTTTCTATCTAAAACAGCTACTAGATGTCATTCCAAATGAAATCCGTAACATCTAGTACTTTCTATTCACCAAGAATCCATTAGATATGTACGAATTTACAATACGATTAACAATTGTTAAATAACAC
>WJMJ01000141.1 GCA_014728035.1 Promethearchaeota archaeon
GATAGAACTCCGACTTCATTATTCACTCATGAATATCTATCTCATGATGAGGATATCAACTGGAAAAAGTATGATTATTCCCATTCTTCTTGGTCTACAGAAGTTGGTTCAGCCGATGGTCCCGCTAGACGTTCATTTGAACATAATGGACCTAACCAGATTGATTGTGGTCCTTGGCATGATGGAGATCCAGCAGGATATTTCTGGGATTTTAGAAATGAAACCGAAGAAGTCAACATTGCTGTCGAAAATCAATGGTATCCTTTTGTCATGCCAATAGGTGAGGACATTGGATTGATTATCGACGACCCGTATATGTATTATGGCACTTTCAATACAACATCTGAAGAATTCCTTCATCTAACCATTTCGAGCAATCATGACGAATTATTCCTTGAAGGGTGGGTTATTGACCCATCAGGTCATTATATTGCTGACTTCTGGATTGAAGATGGAGATATTGGAGTCTTTCCGATTCCTATTTACGAATCCGGAATGTATGCTCTAGCTTTCTATGCTGAAATGGCTAATCCAGGACTTGTCACCGTTGACCTTCGTCTTGATTCTGTGACACCTGAAGTTGTGAACTTTGACCAAGTTGTCGAGGGAGTACTTCCAGGTAGTGAGGTTGGTGTTGATGATCAAAGTGATGTCGTCCATGAAGAGATGTCTCCAACAATCTATACATACAAACTAACTGCCAACTCTACATATCCTGGCCATTTTGAATACTCTATCAATTATCCAACAATCTTGCCGTTCTATGATATGATGGAACCAATTATTGTTGTGCAAACAAATCTTGCTTGGTTTGATTACTACTCTGATCCATATATGGAATATCTTGATGCAGAGGGTGGAGAATACTGGTATCAGTCATTCGGAAACAATTCCTACTATGTTTCCTTTATTGGTATGGATAATACTGAATATCTTCTCTATAATCATCAACCCCAAGTTCCCGAGCTACCTTTGAATGAAATATTCTTCTTGGAGAATTTTGGTCCGCCTGGTAGAACTCAAGCTTTCAGACTTACTCTATCAAAAGACTCGATTATCAAGATTAATAGTTCTGAAGTCAATGATGGATTCAACTGGGAGTTCATCTATTCAGATGGATATGTTTACAACTGGATGGATATTACTGACAGCTCAACATTTCATGGAGCTAAACATTACTATCTGAAAGCTGGAACATATCTTGTTCAAGCTTCAGCGGTTGAATGGGAATCCCAAGGGCATTACACAGTAAATGTCGGTCCTATAGTTGATGGCCTTGGTAACTATGCTGTTGATCTAGGTGACTTGATTGGTATCAAATTTGACATCGAAACAAACACTTTCAACGAGTTTAATGTAACTCTCAACACAAAAGATAACATAACCGTGCGGAGTGATATTGATTTTATATCCATGTATGGTTCATCTTTATCACTTAATGATATAACTTATGGAAACAGGCAGAATGGACTTGATTGGTTAGCTTTTGGAAACAATATGACTACCTGGAACTTTGGAGAGTCCACAAGTTACGTCTATTTCCCTGAGGGCTTTGGTATTATTGTGATTAGCCCATATGAAGTCGAGAATAACACAGATGGCATCGTAGATGACTTCTACTATGATTACACTGTTGATTATGGTGTAACTCATCTTGACTATGAGGATGATTACTTTAATGGCACTCAGAATGCAAATGTAGGAACAGCACCTGTCTGGAGTAATTTTACTTTAGGAGACCCAGGTGAATCTATGGAGTACTACAAGTTAATCATTAACTGTTCTGAAGGAGTTTGGATGAACTTCACTATTTATACAGATGATGTCACAGACTATCGTTTTGCTGCTTTGCAGGAAACTAATAGAGGTTGCCCACAGCGTCTTGAATGGGATGACATTTCTGGAGGTTCTACTTGGTCTAGTGATACTGAAGCATGGTATGAGTTTGGATCAATGAGCAATCAGATTATTCTGTATATTGAAATAGACAGAGATCTTCTCGATGAAGGAAGTTTCGATATATTGATTACACCATATCTAACCAATGCATACGAAGAACCGACTTTGACTTATGCTGGGCTCATTCCCGGCCAGGTTGATTTCTTATCACAAAATCTACCACTCATTGTGGGTGGAGTGGCAGTAGCTGCAGTAGTTATTGTGATTCTAATTGCATGGCAGAAAGGAATGTTACCTTCTAGGTCTTAGATACTGAGTTCTGATAGGGAGTTTCTCCCTATCCATTTCTTTTTTATTAAATCAAGGTTATTCTTTTTCTAGAGTATAGACTATAAAATTCTGTATGGAATATTGACAAGTACTTTAGCAATTAATACAATCAGAAATTGATGTTATGTCAATATTGTAATTATGACTTCTAATAATATAATCTTCATTTCATGAATGATATGTAGAATTCAAAAGAAAAAGATGCGAGTCCAGAATACTCTGGACTCGTAATTAGAGATATTATCCAGCTCTGCGTTTCTTAATCTGCATAGCAATGATTACGATTACTACAACCGCTCCGATTCCACCTCCAACTATCAGTAATAGTCCTAGATCCATGATTAGTGGTGGAGTCGTGTCTTCAACAGCATTAACAGTCACACTTACTGTATCAGAAGCCGAGTTACCGTTACCATCCCACACAGTTAATTTGTATTCGTAAGTTCCTGGATTTAGACCATCAACATTTAGGATGATTTTCGATCCACCCCAAGAACCAGACTTTATAGTCGAACTATTGAATTCAATTCGGTAGCTATCTGGGTACTGATCCTCCGGACTCCATACTATGACATTTTCCGTGCTTCCTTCAGTGTAAGATATGTCAGAAACATCATCAATTGTTGGAGCTGTATCATCATCAATCACTCTGATTTGTACATGGTCTCCTTTCCTATTTCCATCAATATCATAGACGTATATCAGTAGGTCATGATAACCTAGACCGATGCTATCTATGTTCACACTCAAAGTTCCTGTTGTCCAAGATCCACTATCGAATATTTCGTCATCAACAAAAACTCTGTAATCAGCGGGATGAAGATCAGAAACGTCCCAAGTAATCTCTTGACCCGTTTTGTCAACAAATGCTAACCTGTCTGGTTCGTTACTTATTGATGGATTAGTGTCATCGTAGACATAAATCATCACAGTACTACTCGCTGAGTTCAGGTCTACATCCCAAACGGTTAGTACGAGAGTATGAGTTCCATAGTTCAGTCCGTCAATATCAACTGTAATATCGACTAAATTCCATGCATCAGCATCCCAAGCATTTCCATCGATAGTAACAGTCCAATCTCGAAGATTGTCATCTTGTGGTACCCAAGTAAGACTATGTCCATCAGAACCTTCTGCATAATAGACCTCTTCCAACTGCTCAATTATGGGGGTTGTAGGTGCGTATGCCATCGGGTAATAGTCAATCTGGCTTCCACCTGTGATACTATATGTACCTGGTGCAGTGTAATCACTCCACCAATTACCCATACTCACATTATCATCCCAAAGACTGGAGTTTAGACCTCCGTTATCCCACGCATTATCTCCATCATTGAATGCAAAGATATTATGATGTATGCTATTTCCAATTGACCCAGCACAATAAATTCCATCATCATTATTCCATCTGATAATGTTGTCAGTAACAATATGATAGTCTCCAAAACTAATGTAAAGACCGTCACTATTGCTCTCAATGGTGTTATTTTCTACCAACCAGTACATCGCTGATGTACCACCGATTCTGACACCAATAGAGCAGTATTTTACAACATTATTGCGAACGGTATAATTTTGAACAGCATCTCCATAGATACCCCATGAAGCATTCATGATTACGCTATTTTCAATAATAGTATAATCTGAATCGTACCATCCCCAAATACCATAGCTCTGATGATCGAGAATCTTACTATTGTTTATTATTGTATTGTCACTATACTGCATGTAAATAGCACGATAGTTGTGGTACAGTTCACAATCATCAATCTTTGCCGAATCAGAGTAATACAGATGAATTCCATAACTATTTGACGTGTCTTTATATCCTGAAACAGCTGTATCTAGTATATCCGCATTATCGCAGTATCGTAGATAGATTCCTCTTATTCCTCCGCCAGATATTGAAGCGTCTAAAAGTTTGAATTCGTCTGTTTGATAACCAATTATTCCATAGTGTGCATTGGTAATCTGGGTATAATACACATGGATATCGGTACAATGAAACAGTTGTATCGGTGCAGATATACTATCATAACTTCCATCCAAAGCTAGCATGTCGGTACAATTGATCATGATGATCTGTCCATAGTTATTTGCATCAATCGTGTCACTACTTTCATTGAATCCATAGTATACTGGTAGTCCGTTAACAGTGTTTCCAGTGAAGGTGATTTCATAGTAACTGATGGAGGTGTACATAGTAAATCGGAAACCCGCATCAGTCATGACGTTATCTTGAATCGTAATGTCATCACCGTAGTTTTGGGCTATTCCATCCTGTCCGGCTTGGTCAATTGTGTTGCCCTCTACAAATGCGTTTGTACATGATGAGATTGACATTGCTGTGTATTGTGTCTTAGAAATCTCATTATTGGTGATTTCTATATTTGTACAATCGGTTGCGTAGACACCTTCATAGTTTCTATCAAATACATAATTGCTGATAGTTACATTCACTCCACTGTCTACATACAATGCTGTAGATTCTGAATATCTTATAGAACCACTATTGACTTCCAAATTATCTGTGGCATCAATATATAATGCAGTATCAGTTGTGGATTCAATATGAATATCTTGCAAGGTTACATCGTCGAAATTAACAAGATAGACACCATATGAATCAATATCTGTAATCTGTGCATTTGTTATTGTCAAGTTTTCTCCCATTGAAAAGTATATACCTTCATTTCCAATATCATTCAAAAGAATGTCAGAGAAAGTCCCATTGTATATATTTTCACCATAGATGCCCATATCACTGGAAACCATGTCAATATCTACGTTTTCAATGTTGTATTCATAGATATCTTCTAAGTAAAATCCAAAAATTCCTATGTCATTTGCAACGTAATTCGAAATATAGAGATTATTGCATGTGGCGATGTATATCCCGTAAGTGCAATCTTCAAGGGTCACATCAGTGATTTCAACATCATTGCAGCTGTCCATCAGTAATGAGAACGAAGCTCCTTCGAAATAGAGGTTATTCAAGTTGATATCATCGACTAAAGAGCAGTAGAGTCCAAACACATCCCCGTCATAAAATTTTACATTGGTGATGTCAATGAAGTGACTCTGATCAATTCTCATATTGTATCCACCAAGAGTAATACTGCCACCAGTGTATATGGTGTTGTTACTCTGATTGATATAGACTGCATAATTTCCAACTTGGTTCACGAGTACATTATTACCCGTGCTTTGAAAGTTTGGACATTGATTTACCAGAATTCCAACTGAATCATCAGAAAAAATCTTGCTGGTTCCAACAATTGAGTCTACACATTGAACAAGTTCTATTGCGATGGATGAGCTTGCACTAATATCGCAATTCACAATTTCCGTATTATTTGCAAAGTAACAGCTAACTCCTTTCTGGGAAGATTCTACAGTGGTATATTCAATAATCCCATGGGTTGTGTTTTCCAAGAAAATTCCTTGAATACTAGAATCTTGTACCACTAGACAATCTCGGATAGTGAAGTATGCTGTGGTATTTAGGATATGAATTCCAATTTCTCCTATACCCCATGAAATATTCAATCCAGCAATGAGATATGGATTTCCACTGGTTCCAGCACCTGGCCATCCTTGATCAACAAAATCCTGTGTTCCATTAATTAAAATTGGAACGTGGTCGGTCATATCATCAGGTCCCAGTCTTGTTCCTGCAGCTAAACTATAGGAAATCGATGAGTTCCTTTCATACCTATTATTGCTCGTTGTAAACGTGCTTGTTACAGCCAATAGTGGCTGGGCTATGAGAATACTAAGAAGTAGTACACTTGTCATCCGCTTTATCAAGTTGTCCTCCTCCGGCGATTCTGCTGGATAATTTTTTCGAGTATTTTCTCCTTTAACTAACCTGCGCGAATCGGGTGGTTTCGTCTCCTTAGTTAAGTCATTGGCAGAATATAATCCTTCGGTATCTAAGAAAAAAGTTGATTTCTTAAGCAGCTATACTGCACTACCTATCAACTAATATGTAACCACAAAATTCCTCTTGTGGAGGGTACAAAACTGGACATTGCCAAACTGCAAAAACAATTGAATGAAGAACAATTAACTGCTGTATTACATGAGCAAGGACCCGCATTAGTTGTAGCCGGGCCTGGTTCAGGTAAAACTCGTGTCTTAACTCACAGAGTTGCATGGTTGTTAAGCCAAGATGTACGACCTGATTCTATCATGTTGGTTACTTTCACAAAGAAAGCCGCGCAAGAAATGATTTCGCGAGTACAACAGCTTTCTTACAGAGGTGCTGCCGTCGTAGCAGGAACTTTCCATCACATTGCATATATTTTCCTTAGAAGGTATGTGTCATCTCTACCCGATCTCTATTCAAAGTCTTTTACGATTATTGACCAAGGCGACCAAGAGAAACTATTCAAGTTGGTGATTCAAAGTCTAATCGACCAAGAAGATAGGCGATTAATACCGAAGCCAAAAGATTTCGTGAGAATAGTTTCCTATATGCATTCTACTCAAATGTCATTACTTGATGTGGTAAGAGAAGAATTCCCGAATTATATCCGTCAGATGGATAGAATCAACAGTGTGGTTAATGGATACAAAGAGAGAAAAATACAAGGGAATATGATGGACTTTTCCGATTTGTTGACATATTTTCTTATTCTGCTCAGAGATACATCTGCTGGTATTGAGATAAAAAACCAGATTGACCATGTTTTGGTTGACGAGTATCAAGATGTGAATGCTCTCCAAGAAAAAATCATTCGAGAACTGAGTGGAACTTGTAAGTCTCTTATGGTGGTTGGTGATGATGCTCAATCGATTTATTCCTTTCGCGGTGGTTCTGCAGAATTCATGCTAGACTTTGAAGACCAGTATCAATCTGTAACGAAATATTTTCTGACGAAAAACTACAGAAGTAGACCTTCTATTCTCAGGTTAGTTAATGCTTCTATCGAATATAATGAAGAACAGATCGAAAAGCAACTTGAATCATTGCGCCCGGAAGGCGACCTTCCCATTGTAACAGTAACTTCAAACTCAAGAGAACAAGCTGCCTATGTCATCTCGAAAATTCAAGAGTATAATGAATCAGGTATTCCTTTTGATGAGATAGCTATCCTTTACAGGGCGAGATGGAATTCATTGGAATTCGAGAAAGCTTGTGTAAATAGTGGAATAAGATATGACATTAGGGGTGGAATACGTTTCTTTGAGCGGAGTCATATCAAGGACGTAACTGCTTTAGTAACTATATTTGTCAATCCACGAGAAATATTGCAATGGAATAGAATTCTCTCTATGCTGAGTGGAGTTGGCGAAATAACCGCATCAAAAATTGTCCAGAAGATTCAATCTAAATCTAATCCACTTACAGCGTTTCTCACTCTAGGAAGAAATGATTTTTCTAGCATGAGTATTTCGTCTATAGCTATTTCGTCTATAATTTCTCTTCAACGGTTATTTACTGAACTTGCAGAATTAGATGAGAATCACTCCGGTCTGACTCAAATCAATCCAATGAGGTTTCTGTCCTTGTGTCTAGAATTTCTAGAACCTATCCATCAGATGAAGTTCCCTGATGAAGATGAATTTCGTGAGCGATGGAATGACGTTCGAGAATTCATGTCTTTTTCGGACCGATATGATTCATTGGATAATCTTTTAGCTGATATTCTAACTATGGTCAATATCTCTACAAGAACATCGAAACTAGATGACAAGGATAGGCCTATTGTACTCTCCACAGTACATCAAGCAAAAGGTCTCGAGTGGCAAGTTGTATTTGTAACTTGGTTGAATCAAGGTGTATTTCCTCACTCTATGTCTCTTGCTGAGGATAATCTTGAAGAGGAACGTCGATTATTTTATGTGGCTTGTACTCGTGCTAAGGACTTTTTACATCTAACTTTTTCCGAATATGCTCGTTCTTGGCAAAACAGTGAGGGTGTATCTCAGTTTATCGAAGAAATCATGGATGAAAATGTATTCCAAATATTTGGTAATGATATATGGTAGGAAAAAAAGATCAAGGTGGGGGATATCCCCCCGACCTCAACTAACTCGCTTTCTTCTTTCGGATGTGTAGCACAGCTGCAATGATAATTAGCGTTCCACCAATACCTGCTCCAATGATAACTATTAGTAACCAATCGAGTGGTGGTACTTGGTCACCAAATGCCATAACTGTGACATTCACAGAATCGGATGCAGTTCTTCCACTTCCATCATAGACAGTTAAGGTGAATTGGTACTCTCCTATTGCTAAATTATCTACATTTAAGATGACTTTTCCACCTCCCCATCTACCAGATTTCACAACCGTATTATTCCATTCAACCTCATAATATGTTGGGTATTCATCATACGGAGTCCAAGTGATGTAATGGGGTTGCGTTCCTTCTATGATAATTAAATCAGCGGGACTGTCTATTGTTGGATTCGTATTGTCATCAATAACCCTGACTCGCACAGAATCAGAATCCGCGTTTCCATCTAGGTCTCGGATTTCCATGACAAATAGATAGTCTCCTTCCGTCATACCATCGACATTAACTGATAATACGCCTGTACTCCATGATCCAGTATCATACACTTCACCATCACGGTATAATGTATATTGTCCAGGATGAAGATCTTGCACATTCCAGGAAAGTTCCTGGTCCGTTCCATCTTCGAACACGATACGGTCTGGTATTTCATTTATGATTGGATTGATGTCATCATATACATTGATGATAACAATATCAGAAACCGAATTTTGGTCAACATCCCATACAGTCATTTCAAGTGTATGAACTCCATATGAAAGCCCATCTATGGGAATTTCAATTACATCAAATGCCCAAACACCTGAGACCCATGGATTACCATCGATTGTAACTGTCCAATCTCTAAGTTCATTATCATGAGGTGAAAAGAGTATAGTATTACCTGTGGAAAACTCTGGATAATACACATCTTCAGGACTATTGATAATTGGTGTGTCCACCATGAAGAGCATTGGGTATCGGTCTTGTGAACTTGAACCTACAATATCATCATATGGAGCTGTACCATCAAAGGGGTACCAGTAGTTGCCAGTATCCACATTGTCATCCCAGAAGCGAGCATTACCATCATATGCTTCTGCATCAAAATTCAGGTAGAGCTCGTTGTAGTATATATCAATTGCAGATATTCCATCTAACCGGACGCCATATTGGTCGTTCCATCGGATAGTGTTATTCAAAATTCTCCAGTTATTAGAGCTGGTTAGATGCAATCCAATTTTGTTGCTTTCAATTAGATTGAATGTAGCATTGCCATCAGATGTGGCTGAAATATGGATACCAATTTGACTGCAATAACGAACCTCATTAAGCCTAATAGTTCCATTATCTGAATTGCTGAAGAATATCCCTTTCGTTGAGTTTACAACTTCTACGTACTGAACGGTGATGTTTGAAGAATCAACGCTGCGAATTCCATCGATCACGGAATCGATTATTTGGCAATCGCTGATTTTTATGTCACTGGATTGGGAAGCAATAATTCCCTCTTTGCAATTGTAAACATATCCATCAGATATAGTGCCATTTGCAGAATTTGATGCTAGGATAACATAGCTTTCGGATAGATCTATTGCGTTGAAATTATTCACATCAAAATCAAAGACCGAATCCATATAGACTACATATTCGTGCGGATTTCCCTCTGCATCTAGATTTATAATTTCTGCATCGTTGCAACTCCATAATTTTATCCCGTATACATTCGCAATACTTTGAGCACCTGAGATTATTGTCGAGTCACAATGATAGACCATGAAGGGTACACCTACTTTTTCAAAAGTTCCCCCATTGATAGTCCATCCTGTGGAATTGACAAGGAATATCTGACCATATAGTGATCCATCAATTGATCCTCCTCCATGGTTGTTTATCAAATAGTAGAATTGTTTACCATTTATAGTATTTCCAGAGAATGAGTGATTGTAGTTACTAACAGGTCGACTTCCAGCAAAATTGAATCCTGTATCAGTTATTACATTATTTGAGAAAGTTGCAGTGTTTATCAAATCGAAATACAGTGCATATTTTGAACTACCTTCGATGGTATTCGATAACATCTCAAGATTGTTAATGCCAAGCATCATCGTAGTATGTGTTATACCATCACTCAAGGTGTTATCTTGTATTGTTACATTCTCAGCAAAGAATATTGATATGAGTGCATCCGCAAAGTGGATTGAATTATGCTCAATCATGATGTTATCAGTAAATGACATAGATACTGCTTCACCAATACAATCATCGATTTGATTGTTTGATACGGTGATTTGATCGGACATACTCGAATAGATACCTTTGTCATTTGATGAGAGTTCATTATCATCAATAGTGTGATTCTGTCCATCTACTACATAGATACCATAACTCACAATATCTTCTAGACTATTTTCAGATACTGTCCAATTGTCTACTGATGATAGGTATACACCGTAATCAGTTTCAGTTATCATATTTCCTTGTGCAATTCCATTATGACTGGCACTAATATCGATTCCATTTCCTAACACATTATCAATTTCATTGTCAATAATGTTTGAGCTCTCACAACTTGTTACAACAATTCCATCGTTTACTATATTGTAAATTTGATTACCCATTAAATTGATATTAGGACATCCAGTAACTTCTATTCCATATTCAGCATCGGACATCATATTGTTATGAATTTGGGAGTCGAATGCTGTTTCCATAACAATAGAGCTAGTACCAATAGTGGTCAGATCGTTATCTAAAACCTGTGAGTAGTTGCTATTCTCTACTGTTATTCCGTATGTTGATACATCGTGAATCGTGTTAGAGGAAATAGCAGTATTATTACACCCTATCATGTGGATTCCGTGATAAGATGTGCTGGTTATATCACAAAGGTCAATTGATGACAGAGGTGAACTAGATAAGTTGATTGCACCTTCTTCCTCTCCTTTTATTGTACATCCAGTTACCGATAGATAAGGACTCGCACTCACTGATAATCCCACTTCAGCTTCAGGTGAGATCAATGAGTCGGTAATATCGAGATTTTCACAAGCAGATACAGATACACCATACAGTCCTCCTATAATCCTGCAGTCTGTTATACTACCTGAATCAGACGTCTCCAATCTGACATTATACCAAGATGGATCCACTGACGTGATATTTGTTGAAGCTATTGAAAATCCATCAGAGCCTTCTACAGTCAATCCTCGATTATCTTCAGTCCATAATCTAGTACCTGAAATTGTACAATCGATTGAAGATGTTATCCAGACAGGACGTTCATATGATTCAATAAGACAGTTTGAAATCATGGTATCATTTGCATTCTCGATATAGATACCCATGTCAGCTGAATATATTGTGAGATATTCAAGAGTTGCATGTGATAGGTTGAATAAATATATCGCATCGTCTGCTGATTGTTGATCAATATAACAGTCTCGAATCACAAAGTACGAATCAACATTTGAAATCGATATAGATGGTTGTCCTGCATCATAAGTTATATTCCATCCCTGAATGATATACGGCGATGCATATGTACCTGAGCCAGGCCACCCCTGATTTACCCAATCCGAGGGCTCGTCTATAAGAATAGGTACATGATTTGTATGATCTACAGGACTCAATCGTGTTCCGGGTTCCTCCGCTAGTACGGGGTTAGTCATTTTATTCTCAGCTGAAATGATTGGCATCGGTGAGTTGAGTATTCCAACAACCGGCTGCAATAACATTAACGCAATGAGAATGGAAAGTACAGCTTTTCTCAAAGTATCTCCTCCAAGGGGACTTGTTTGTTTTAATCACCTGTGTAACAATATGAAATCTCTTTCAGTTGCTATTTTTCCACTCATCACTTGATAGTGATTGGCGTGGCGGGTGTTCCTAACTTCTTCTCTTTATTTCATTCAATCCCTAATAAATTTCAGCTAAAAGTGACTTGTTTTCAATCAGTATCCTCTCTGTAGGTCAACCATGTTTAGAAACACGTTCTCCCCCCGGCAAAAGCGCAATATATTTTCTATAACTTCATTCCATCGAAGAAGATCATCCATTGGAGAAGCACCTCTATGAGGAGAAAGGACTACATTATCTAATTCATGAAATGGATAGTGATATGGATATTTTTTCCCCTTCTCATCCGGTTCCGGTTTGTAATCATACCATACATCAATAGCTGCTCCAGCTATCTTTCCGTGAAGAAGAGCTTGATACAACTCCTTCTCAACAATGACTGAACCTCTCGCCATATTTACCAGTAATGATTCTTTCCCCAGCAGTTCTAGTTCTTTTGAACCGATTAGAGAAGCAGTTTCTTCTGTTTGTGGGACTGCGATAATGAGTGTATCAATTTCTTTAAGAAATGACTCAAACTCATCAGGAACATACTTTGTTGCTTCCGTTGGCATTTGTACGGCATCATCCCAGCATCTCTTAAGAATATGAAAATCTACATTGAAACCTGCGAGAAATTTATGGACCTTGCTATTTACTGCTCCATATCCTAGAAGTCCAATCTTTCTGAACCTGATTGGAATTGATTTTGCGTGCGTATCTCCTCGCCTCCACAATCCTTCTGTCATCCAATTATGATGAAGGATAATTCTGTTAGAAAGTGCCAGAAGAAGTGCCACTGCATGTTGTGCTGTAAAATATGAATTTCCATGTCCATTGACTAAGATGATTTCTCTAGTTTGATTAACTCTTTGGAATTGTTCAATCAGATGCTGTACACCTGCTCCGGGGTTGATATGAAGCTTCAATTTCTCTGCTGCATCCAGTAGGTCATCCGAAGGTCTCCATCCCACAATGATATCTGCATTAGGAGCGTGTCTAAGAAACTCTTCTTCAGAATGCTTGTCTGGAAAGATGAGTTTTAGATTATCTACGTTTTCTAATCCTTTGCGTAAATAGTCCTGTAGTTTCTCAGGTACCTCCCAGATGAATAATACATTGGTTTCTTTTGAAGAGCTAGTAGTCATGTATTCACAATTTCAACTCTGCCTTATGAGACCTTCTGCATAGTTAAGATGAATTATTGGAATATTTCTTTAACACGTTCTCTAAATGGTTCAAATGGTTGAAGCATCGCTGTATCTGCTTTCAATTCCTCTCTATAATTTGCTTCTAGTTCTAGGAGTGCATTCCTGAGACCCTGTCTGAAGCTTGCAGTTTCTCGGTTCACAACGAGTAGAACTGTTGTCAGATTTCCAGTCTCAACAAGTATCTTTACATCCCCATGATCAATACCATGAAGGTCCTTTGCACTTGCCAGCATCTCTTTAATCAAAGCTACAATCCCTGACATCGCAGATCCCATCAATTCTTGATCGATAGCATCATCGTACTCATTGAATCGATGCGTAATAACAAGGTTACCCTCTTTGTTAAGCGCCATGAAATCTAATGGCTTAGCTTCACTAACATAAAGCAATTTTGGATTGATAGCTACAGAGATTGCGATTAGTAACATACCAATACCATATGGGATAGGCCAAATTTCTCCTAGCACATCAGGAGCTCCTGGAATATTTGCTAATACAACACCTAGGGGTCCAGCAGATATCCAAACCAGAAAACCAATGAAATAGACCCTTATCTGGAGTTTTTCCTCGCCAAGATCTGCTTGACGCATCACTCGGAGTGCATAACGGATTATTTCATAGATGAGTATACTGAATGCTATAGCCTCAATTGTTAGAGGTATTAGGGTTGACCAATCCATACTTTCTAGCTCGCCTATCAGAGCACCACCTGCAACGAATGTAACTACCAGTGACCTCTTTGGTAGCACCTCATATTGACTATATATTATAGCAAAATACCAGAATAGAAATCCACCAACAACAAAGAATGCCAATAATAGATTGGATACCCAAATTCTGTGTGAATTAATATCTATAGCCCATCTTGTAAAAGGCTCATATGTGAAATCAAGAAGTAGATCTACCATCATTCCTGTAAAACAAGCAATGGCTATCGAATATAGTAATGTTGGGAGAAGTCTATGTTTCCACCAAGAGCGGATTATAACCACCATTGCTAACGTAGATGAAACCGTTGAAGCGAAAAGCATCACGACAAATTCTATACTAGCCATTGCACCAATCCTCACTCGAATAATAAGCAGCTCAATTCAATTTAAGTCGATTTTGCATGAAAGAAAAAGGAATGCGAGCTCCATATTATCAGAACTCGCGATTGATTTCTAAACTTCTGGTTCCGAATATTCATCCTCTGAGGCCAATTCAGGTTCTTCTACAGATTCTTCAGTTGATTCAGAATCTATCTCTGGTTCAGAAATATCATCTTCAACTGTTGGTTCTGCGGCACTATCTTGCTCACCATTGTATTCATGCAGAATGCCAGAATAGGTGTTCCAAGACATGAGAAAACCAAGCCCAAGCATTACGATTGCAACAATGAAGAAGATTGGTCCTATCAATAATAGATATGATGATGACAAAGATCCAAACAGACCATATGCACTGGTCGCAATTCCTACGACGAGTAGAATCTTCCCAAAGGTTGTCATTTCCGGTACAATCTTTCGTTGTAGTGCTTGAATTATTAGGATTGTAGCAACAAGGCCAAACATTGACCAGCCAGTTCCTATTGGACCAAATAATGCCACTAACCAAGCGAAAATGTCTGAGAATATTTGCCCACTCAGTAACAATGCAACTAATCCCAGCGGCACACCAACTAGAAATAGACCAACAAAACCCGGGGTAAAACTTGGCTTCTCAAATTCATCTTTTTCTTCCTCTTCGTCACCCTTTTTCCTACCGAATAATTTTCTCAAATTGAATAGAGCTTTGATTCTATCAATTAGTGATATTTGACCAATTGCGGCAAAACTAGCAATGCTTGATATACTGGCGGCTGCGGTAACTCCTGCACTGATAGCACCCACTGCTCCCATTGCTGCAGAGAAGCCTGAATTCGCTGCTACACCTGCATCAACTTGTCCGCTACCTTCGTTAAATTGGAAGATATTATAGTGGTAGATGTAACTTATTGATTCGAAAGTCACTTCATTATATATTGAAACAAGTAAATAGACATCTTCTCCTACGATATCCATACCTTGAAACCAAACTTCTTCAGCAGGATTATTAGGAATATCAAATTTGTAACGTATTTCCCAGGTGTTGTAATCAACAATTGCAAGGAAATCTCCAGTGGTTATCCAGTACGCATCTGTTCCATCCCATTTTACAGAGATTTCTCCATGAAAATCAAGGCCCTCCGCATTAAATGAAACATTCTCAAGTATACTTCCTTCCGGAAGGAACCGAATCACATTAGGATTTTGTCCATAAAATCCTTGAACTGTTACATAATCATTTCCGTATCGTGCCAGACCTCTTAGCTCTTTGTTTCCGTTTCCAAAACATGTACATTCAACACTATCTGCCAGAGTAAAGGTTTCAAGATCATACCTATGGATGAAATATGCGTCACCCAATGAATCGTATTCTAAATAGACTAGATAAGGATAGGCAATAACTGCCCCCTCTGGATACAATGATCCAGTACTATAATTTGCAATACTCTCTCCAGTCGTTTGACTCCACTCTTGGATATGTGTTCCATTGTGTATGAATATTGAATCCATGTATGCACATGGATATGTTGTATATTCACCTACTTCAAATGTATCGATGTAGGTAGCTGTAACATTTTCATAGGCTGCATTAAACGTATTATCTTCTGTAATTGTTGTATTTGTTGCCTGACCCGTTTGAGGTATTACAACAAAACTAAGAAGGACTACAAATAATAAAATGTCCTTTCGCATATGACTCACTCAATTTTATTTAGGTGTCATAACACCTATTCGTTACTGTTATGAACATACTTTGAATGTACCTATCTGACTTCGTTGGAATTCCCTTACTTCAATAATTATTCAATGAAGGATTCAGGTAGAATTCTATCACCGTGTTTTTCTTGAGCTTCTTCTAATCTCTCATGTTGTGCTTCTAATACTTTGAAGAGTATGTCAGGGGCATCAGGAATGGTTTCTTCGTACACTTTGAGAATCCTTTCATTCTTCGCTAGTAATTGTGGAACTCTAATTGAGAATAGATTATCATATTCTTCCTTTGGGAAACCCTTGTCAAGATGTCTATGGAATAATTTCTTGAGATCTTCGTAGAAGGGTAGATATCCTGTAGGTGTCTTTATTGCATCTATCTCTCCATGTGAGCGTAATTCCATCCACTGAAGCCAGACACGTTTATCCTGCTTATCGCTGATGTATTCATCATTTTCATCTGTAAGGAAATAGTTCACACTGAATATTCGTGGTAGAACATCCACGTCTTTACCAAAATCAAGATGGTTCTGGATGTATTTACCTATAGATATGGATACGAAGTCCATGTTTGAGAATGGATTGAATTTGCGAACACCACTCGGACCTAAGGTAGCTGCAGTGGTTTCTGATTCAAGGCTTGCTCCCATTGTGATGACACCATGTTCCCAGTCGAATGATTCCTGAACAGGTACCCATGTATCGCGGTCACGTCCGCCATAGATGATACCCCCAACAACTACTCCTCGTGGGTCATCAATTTGGTCATCCATATTGGAGAGGTCTGGCAATCGAACGGTATATCTAGCATTCTTATGTGCATATGGGATTTCGTCTCCATTTTCATCAACCTTCCCTTCCCACCATTGTCCTGAGTGATTAACACCTCTTTTAGGTGGGTCTTGTCCGTCCCCAAGCCATCTTGGTTCTGAATCTTCAGTTATCAGAACATTCGAAAAAATTGCAGGCACTTGTGAATGAAGAACATCCCATATCACGGGGTCGTCTCGTTCATTTACGGACCTAATGATACCAAATATACC
Source organism: Promethearchaeota archaeon (assembly GCA_014728035.1). Classification (GTDB taxonomy): domain Archaea; phylum Asgardarchaeota; class Thorarchaeia; order Thorarchaeales; family Thorarchaeaceae; genus SHMX01. Next base: position 17,106 of record WJMJ01000141.1, read on the forward strand.
TCTTTCAACATTTACTGCTCGAATGCGTCCATCGATTGGCCTTAGATATGCCAGATCATCTCCAATTATTGTGGTACCTCTGACCATAGAAGTACTAGTCTTTCCACATCCTGAAGGAAATGCTCCAGTAAAGTATGTCTTTCTTCTTCCAGGTCCTTTTACGCCCATGAGGAACATATGTTCTGCAAGCCAATTCTCTCGGTTGGCTTTTCGGATTGCAAGTCGCAATGCGAGTTTTTTCAAACCAATAGTATTGCCAGCGTATTGTGTATTGTAGCTGTAGACGGTGTTTTCTTTGTAATCGATTGCCACACCTCTTTTCTTCCAGTCTGTACTAACTGCATGAATCAGCTTGCCTGAAGAGTGCATCATCCAGAAAATCTCTCTGTCCTCCGGTAGTCTTCGAAAGTATTCATATCCACGTCGATACAATAAATCCTCACTATGAGCTACATAGAACGAATCAGTAATCTGGACACAAGGTATCGAGAAGGGCGAATCTAAAGGACCCAAGCAGAAGAATCGAACCACCATCTTCTTGTTTTCCATATTTCCGTCCATACGATTCCGAACCATCTTGAGACCTTTTTCTCGATCCATCTGGGCCAGTTGCTCTCCAAGACTTTCTCCCTCTGGAACAAGATAGAGTGTTCTTTCTTTATCGCGAGCTTGGTCAAAGAAACCATCAAAGTGTACAGTATGATATGGGTTGGCTAGTGGAGCTTCTTCTCCCCTTGCTATAGCTGTTCTTCTGATATATTCCGTGTCCATTCTGCTGTCATTGCAAACAAAGACTTTCATTGGCTTGCAAAGTTCAATTGCCTCTGCTACAAATTTGTGTACTCTGCGATTTGGTATTGCGAGCAGTTTCCTAAAATTTACATCTGTAAGAGCGGCTTCAAGAATGGCTATGTAGTCAGTCATGATACTGGCCTCATCACTACCGAGTGTGACCTGTGCCGAGAAGGTCCCTTAATAATGCTCGTGCCAGCGGCAAAGTATATTCTTACATTAAAGATAATGTTCAATATCTGCTAATCGTATCAAAAAATTGTTCTTTACTCATGTTATTCTTTTAGTTTCCAATTGATGTGTTTGAGATTTCATATTCAAAGGTAGACGATACTAAATTCTCACATGCTAATTATTATGGTCCTTTTCTTTCAGTTAATTACTGGACTTGAAATAGACCACCTTGATGTCAATCAAATTGTTCTGTATTGAACAAGGCAATATAGAGGAATACAAGATCAATAATGAGTAGGACAAAAAACATTACTGCTATTGGTGCAATCTCAAAATGGATATAATATCCTGGACTTGCAATTAACGTGTAGAAGAGTGCTCCTAGTGCAAATATGAATATTTTATCTGCCCATCGAGTCTTCTTTTCGAGTCCTATTGCGGATAATAGAAGAAGAATCGCTGTGGCAACTTCTGCCAGAATATGCGCAATTATCCGGAAAAACTCAGTTTGTAATTCTGGTATCTGGCCAGTTGCGAATAGCATGGTCCACAACATGATCATTGAAATGCCCACAAAACCACAGTATATTGAAGCAATTCTTCTTAGATTCATTATTTCCGCCTAGTTATCCGTGGTTTATTTTCATCTTTTTAAATTGTAAGGATGAAGTAATCTTTGTATCGAACACTGATTCATCCTTAATGAAAAATCCCGTTTAGTTATATCAAATTCGGAAAGAAGTTTTCTAGATTTGACGCCAGTCTGATTCTATTTTAGTAATTCTGTTTCTATAGAAACAATGTCATTTTGAACAACTTATGGTGTAAGTCATAACCTCTTTTTTCACATTCTTTAGTAAGTTTCTCATTATCATTCTGAGTTATGCGGATGTAGTCGAATTGTGGTAGCATATACGGTTTCAATCCAATTATGAAATCATCAAAGCTATCAAGCAAATCTATCTCGAAGGGAAAACATCCAGGGAATGATGGTGTGAACCTACACGCTCCAACTATTTCTAATGCATCATTCTTCAATGTAAATACAAGATGTTGGAATTGTAAAAATTGTTGAATTTGGCCTTCAGGAAACGAATTATACTTTTCCTCAACATATTTGATTTCGTCCTTCTTGATTGGGTGACAGGTATAGAGACCTTTTCCTTTAAGACTCTGAAGTGGGACGAAGAATTGCCAAGCTTGTCCTGATATTTCGAACCCAAATTTTTTGTAAAGTCCTTGAGCTATGTAGTTATCTTGTTGAGTGTACAAATGTATTGATTTTATTCCTTTCTTACGAAACCATTTCAGTGCTTCTCTAACTAAAATGCTCCCATATCCTTTGCTTTGATGCTTTGGAGCAACAGCAACTCTACCAAGATGTCCTTGATCATCCCCAAAAGGTGCAACAATCAGTTGACCGACAATTTCTTTTTTGATTTCAAGAGCAAAGAAACCTTCTCGTGTAACACGTTTCAAGAAAGAATCCCTTTTCATAGTATCATCCCCAAAGGAATGAATATCGAAACTATGAAACTCCGGCCAATCTTTTTCAGTCATCTCTCTGAGTATTGGTTCTTCTCTCATATACGTTCAAGTATTTACGGATTTTTCCCCATGAAAAATCTGTGGTTAAACTATATTGACTATCTTTTGATTCTCTTTTTTGCTAGAAACTCGGCTTCAGTTCGTTTGTAACCTTTGGCATAGAGATAATCGAGAATTGAATCGTGTTTGTCCTCAATCCAGAACACCACGTTATCAGTCTGGATTTCACAATGGGCTCTCTTTACAACTGCCTTTCCATATCCTGGCTTGAATGCAAATGAGACCGTTGTACAACTTTCTTCTTTGGAATCTTGCACTAATTGGATGAACCCAACAATAGCATTTGCTTCTGGTTCAAAAATAACATAGCATCCACCACCTCTAATTACATATTCCCATTCTTTGGGGTCTCGATGTCCCCAATATGTATCAGGTTCGAGATGAATTAGAATTGGTATGTGATCTAGTGTTGCTATTTGAATCTGAAGTGCACTATCACCAGGGTCTCCAAGAGCTGGTCCATCGAGTCGTAAGATTAGTGATTGGATACCGTAATCCAAGTTCTCGACAAATTTAACTGCTTCCAGACTATGAGTCTTCAGAGCAATTCCATAATGAGTCATATTTGTGATATGTGTGAGAAATGCTGCTTCTGAATCTTCTACTATAGCTCTTCCTATTCCTTTCTTTCGCCAATCAGGATGGATTGCCAATTCCCAAATAACCCCCCATCCAAGACTCGATATTATTATATTGATGGCAACGCCAACAATTTTTCCATCTACCTCGGCGATCCTCCAGAAATTCTTCAGGTCTCCATTGACAAGACTTCTATCCCACCATCGAGCAAATCTGGCGAAGGGCATATCTGTTACATCTGGAATGCCAGTTCGATATACTTCAAAGAATTCTACTTTTTCATCATTTTTAGGTGGTCTAACTGTTATCTCCGCCATGAATTTTTTCTCCAGATTAGATTAGTGTGAATGATACTTCTTCAGTGTTAATCACTTATTATTGTTATATGAATTTGCTTGTAGAATATGGAATTCTGGAAGAAATTGAGTGAATGAATCTCTAAAGACCAAAATAAATAACGTTACAAGTCCAACCCTATTATTTAGGTAATTCTAGAACAAAAAAACTGTTTTCGAAAATTCAAATTCTTTTACTGATAAATTGTTCAAGTCCGTCAATTTTTATTGTAATCCCAATACCTCCAAGAAACGGCTCTCTATCTTGTGATGTCAATGGTTCATCTACTAGGATTCTTTTGAGAGCCATAATTGCAAGGTCATGAGTGACGTGAATGTGAAACATTGGTGTTTCTTCCTTTTTCAATCGCTCTAGTGTATCGCCAAGTAGGATTTCTCTATACTCATCGAAATTTTGAATCATGTTCCCAAACTCCCCTTCCGCCCATTTATTGACAAACTCGTGTACATTTTTTCCATCTGGCTGTAGATTTTCCCAGACAGCTTCGTCATTGAACTCAGGAGCGACTAGGATGGGAAGATTATCTTTTTCAATAATTTTTCCACCTCTCTCTTCAATAGCTTGAGAGATTTCTTCAGCGGTCTCGTAACATCTTGGAACAAAACTAAACCAAATCTTGGTTGGAAAATTGGTAGGTAAACGTGTTCCCATCTCATATGCCATATTCTTACCAAGATCAGTCAAGCCTGTATTGAATTGTTCTGAGTGATCTTTTATGACCTCTCGATGAGAGTGTCGCAGAAATAGCATGATACGATCATCAGACGATCTTTCTTGTATCCAATTTACTAACTCTCTTGCATTTGTTAACCAATCGATTTGGTTCCATTTCTCAGATTTCAACAAATTCGCTCCTGTATCAGGAGAAGAAAACATACAAGAAGTACTATTCGGTAACGGTATGCGTTTCGTTTCAATGATGAGTAATATTATTTTCAAGTTCTAAGACAGCAAGATGTCCACAGTCATTCAATTTCTTAATTGTCCGTTCTCCTAGATTATTTACTCTTAGCCACGTTATGTTACAAGTATGTTGGTCAAAATTGATTCCACTATCTGGTGGGAGTCCCAGCCATACCGAGATAATGCAACGTATCATATTTCCATGACTTACTATCACAGCACATTTGCTTTCTTCCCTTTCAATCTCCTGCAGAACTCTTTCAGCTCTCTCGTAGAGCATCCGCCAGGACTCTGCACCCTCAAACGGTATCCAATCAACAAGAGGATTACTGGTTGGATTCATGATTTTTCTTGCTTCAGAAATCGGCAGTCCTACTGCAACACCGTTGTTAAGCTCACGAAGATTCCTAAGAATAATTAGCTCTCTGTTGAATCTTTTACTAATCTTTTCTGCTGTTTCACTTGCTCTCATAAGATCACTAGAGAATAATGTGAAATCTCTTGAATCAAACATATCAAAAAGGCGATTTGCGACAGCTTGCGCTTGTCTTTGTCCACGTTCTGTAAGAGGTGTATCTGTCCAACCCCCAGATATATC
>WJMJ01000142.1 GCA_014728035.1 Promethearchaeota archaeon
AGAGAACTATTGAAGGTGAATGTGAAGTTGTCTACGACCTCACTCCCCTCTATTTCACTGCTCATGGATATCAACTTGTCATCAACCTCGTAGAGAGTGGCCTACTTCAAAGGCAACAGGGTTTAAGAATATCTGCAGATCGATTTCACCAGATGGATGAGCAACTGGCTCAGAACGATATAGAAATAGAGGTGTCCCAGTCAATACAGCCATTGCATACCGTGATATCAGAGGCACTAATGTATTATATGTTAGATTGGAACAGAGAGATAACCCTCAACAAGTATTGTGTGAATCCATTCTTTGAAAGATATTTCACATGCTTGTTCTGACCTACTATCATTAATCTATGCAAGAGTCAGAATATCTATAGATCTATCCCCAGACGAGGATTCCCACCATTACCAGTTATTGCGATTTTTGGCTTTATGCTAATCCTAACCACGAATATAATTCACGGTTGGTTTGTTGGAATTTATTCCACGACTGGCTCTTCTACTGGAATTCAATCCGTCTCTCACAAGAAGCACACCGATTACGGATACAAAGCTAACCAACACGAGGGTTATAGGAAAGCCCACCGTTGAAATCAACCATCCGAAGAGTGCTATCTGCGGTATTGCAATGATTGTCGCAATGGTGCACAGAACAGTGCCTGACTAAGTATCTCAGCGATTCCACCAAATAATCCTGTGAATACGAAGGTCATTGTCATGAACAAAATTGGTAGAACATTTGATGCAGGTAACTCAAGAAATACAATCTGAGTGAATGGAATTATGATTTGAAGCATAATACCAGTATTTGCTGGTGGTAGCACCAACATGATAATTGCAAAGGCCATATAGAATATGAATCCTCCAGACTGAAGTGCTCTGAAGCGTGGAATCCACTTCTCTGGTTCAAAACGTTTTGCCCAGACTCCAGAACGTTCTGCAGTGGCTACACCCGGCAAGAATAGAACAGTTCGAAAGCTTGATACAGCAACATCGGTAAGGAGATAGCTAAAATACATGGGGAACAGAATTAGTTGACCCCAGACCATTGTAGCGGACATCAGCACACAACCACCTATAACCAAGTGCTTGACAAATTTACTGCTGAACAGAAACTTCACACCCGAACCGAGTAGTTCAGTATATTCACTCAAAGTTGGACGTTTTGTTCGCATTGCTTCAACTTCTGGGAAGTCTTTAACAACAATCATTACCTTTTCACCATCAGGCATATGAACTAGACCTTTAACACAATCGTCTGTGGTCAGTTGTAATTCTATATCATTCCCTTTGCAGACTTGAGAGATTGCATCTCGAACATTGTCATCAATTTGATTAAGAACACTGATGGGTATGAAAATTCTTACAGCGCCCGAGTTGATGAGTCTATCCACTTGATTTAGTAAAACATGTGAACTCATTTACTCACCTCCATCGAATCATGGATAAGTTAAGCATTGTCAAAAATTCATGTCTAATAGGCGTTTAGAAATACAGATGAGAAGTAGGACTCAAAGACACTGTCGAATGTACTAATGAATATAGTCGGATAAAAAAAGAATAGCCAATGAAAGCAAACACCTTCACTGGGATTCAAGTTCTTTCATTCGTTTCTCTATGCGTTCAAGTTCTTCACTCATAGACTCAAGCTGAGTTTGAAGGAGGTCTCGTTGCCGTTTGAGACCATCTATACTTTCTGCTTGAATAGGAGTACCATCTTGGTTCCAATATCCCATAGTCCAACAAGCACCGCGTCCATAGATCCAACCAGGTCGTTCCCAAGGAGGTAGGTGACTGAAAGGTCCATTTCCAGGATATCTTCCACGACCATATCCTCCGCCTCTTCCGCGTCTTCCATATCTCATTTTATCATCTCGTTATTGTGCATATGCACGCTATTTATAATGTGCATATGAACACATATAAGATTACTGAAAGAGGTCAATAGTGTCACTATAGGCATCATGTATGCTTGATGAATGTCCCTTCTCTATATTCTCGAAAGGCAGTCTGCAATTCTTTCTCTGTATTCATGACAATAGGACCTTGCCAAGCAATTGGTTCTCCTAAAGGCATAGCAGAAACCAAGACAAACCGCAAGGATGAATCTTCTGCGCGAATGGTGACATATGAACCGGATTTGTAAAGAACCAATGATTGAGATTCAATAGGCATATCGTTGTCAGATGAAAAAGTTCCTGAGCCTTCCATGATATACGCAAACACTTTGTGTAAAGGATTCGTAGAATGAGTTATTTCACAACCTTCGGGAAGGAATATGTCAAGGTATTCAGGCTCGGTCTTGATCCCACGTATTGGACCTCTAACACCATTTACACTACCAGCAATAATCTTGATCCTAGCTCCTTCAGAAGTTGTGACCTCGGGAAATTCTGATGCCTTGTATCCACGATATTTTGGAGGGGTCATCTTTTCTTTTGCAGGAAGGTTCAACCACAACTGCAAACCCCGAACAGTTCCTGTGTCAGATTCAGGCATTTCTTCATGTATTATTCCGCTACCAGCAGTCATCCATTGAATTGCACCTGGTTCGATGACACCTTTTCCTCCAGTACTGTCACGATGTCTAGCTTTTCCCTCAAACATGTAGGTAATCGTTTCAATACCTCGATGGGGGTGCCAAGGAAATCCCTTCTCAAATTCAGAAGGTTTTTCCGAACCAAATTCATCCAGTAGAAGAAATGGGTCCATCAGTTTTGTATCTGCAAACCCAAATACTCTTGCTATTTTAACTCCGGCGCCTTCAAGAGCTGTTCGGGGTTTCTTAATTGATTGAATCGACCTCTCTTCTCGCATCAACACACCAAGTAAACTATTGTTAAATTGTTGATAAAGAATAGGATATAGCATTTTTTCAACTCGAATAGCCAATTTTGAATGCTTGAACAAATATAAAACAACCAAGTCCCACATTTAGACGAGAAAAATGAGACGACGACGACGAGGGCGCAGAGGCAGACTACCGATCCAACCAAAAATTCGTGAAGAACCTGAAACAAAGAAGCTGGTACCAGAACCAATACAAGATGAAACTGTAATCCTTCTTGAAGCTGCAGAATTCGAGGCTATGAGGTTGGTCGATTTTGAAGGGATGTATCAAGAAGAAGCTGGAGGCCAAATGGGTGTTTCAAGGGGGACAATTTGGCGTCTGCTTCAGAGTGGTAGAATAAAGGTCATTAAATCAATACTAGAAGGAAGACCGTTATTACTCAAAAGTGACGAATAGAAGTTGCAATTTGATTAAATCAATATTTGCGAGGACTTATTAGTAAGGGTAACTACACTATAGTTGATTTACTCGATAGTTTACTTTTATTTTGTTAACAAAGGAGTATCTGGAAAAGTGAATCACTTAGGAAAGAATGAATATGGGAAAACGAGGAAGAGAAATCGTTAAACTTGATCTAGAAGGACTACTTGAACAACTCAACAAAGCATTTGCTGACGAATGGCTAGCTTACTATCAATATTGGATTGGAGCTAAAGTTGCGGTCGGACCTATGCGTGGAGCAGTTGTTGCAGAATTAATGGAACATGCTCTTGATGAACTTAGACATGCTGATATGTTGATTGAAAGGATCATTCAACTGGGTGGAACACCTATTCTCAAACCAGAGGATTGGTATGAACACACCAATTGTGGATATGCTGAACCTAGCAAACCATCTGTCAAAGAATTGCTAAATCAGAACATAGAAGCAGAACAATGCGCTATTGATGTTTACACGAAGATACTGGAACTTACCAAGGACAAAGATCCAATAACATACAACCTAGCATTAGAAATTCTTGCTGATGAGGTTGAACATGAGGAGGATCTGCAAGCTTTGGTCGAAGACATGATGATTGCTAAAGATCTATTTTAAAATTAGCAATATATTCACGAGGCAAAGTTGTCTCGTGATTTCTTTTATTCTTTCTTGGTTTTTTACACTGCTTTTCACAATCTTATTCGAACGGTGTTTCGGGCTCGTCTATTGAAAATGCATAAAGGATAACCAGAATCACTATTAACATAGTGGGAAGTGGCCAGAACAGATTATAGGCTGGAGAACCTATTATACTAGCAGCACCAATACCAGTCAACACTATAGGACCAAATTCCAAAACAGAAGTTAGAATTAGAGTATAGTTTTTACTAATCAGTTCTTTAAAATAAGCAATAACGGTTACTAACAAAATAATTCTCAGAATAAGGAAAGGAGTTCCAAGGATGATTTGACTTATGTCAAGGATTTGGAAACCTGAGAAATAGAAGGAGTGAATATATTCCCAAAACAAAGCACGAATGTGAAGATTACTGCTTCCCAACCCAATGCTTTGAATAATCACATATGGCGCTATGAGAATAGTAACCAGTAGTATCACAAGTATTTTTGTTAATCTTGAAATCCCTTCGAACACCAAAATTACACATCCTTAATGAATAGTCCTACTTTCAAAGATTAAGGATTCTGATGTAAGCAAAGATGGACTTGACTCTAAAAAGAAAACAGAGTCAGAGTTAATCCGACTCAGTAATAGACATTATTTCTTAAGTTTTAGAGAATCTCCACAGCAGCTAAATGAACAACCGCATGAGTCCTCGTCATTACAGCACTCAGTGCACTCAGATACAATCTTTATCTCCAAGCCACAATCACTACAATGGTATATCTGTCCTTTTTTCATATCATGACAATGTAATCCCATAATCACACATCCATTGGCAAATGTTAGGATTTGGAGTATATTAATTCTATTTTAGCTACGAAAAAAGAGATAATGGAGCTCAGAGGAGCTCCTTAGTATTTTCTATTTACGTTTCTTTACAGCAATCAATATGACTATGACAAGTACGCCACCAATAATGAGATACCAAATATCTATTCCAGCCACATTGTCAGGTAATCCAAGAACATCAGGCAATGGAAGATTCGGAAGAAGTCCTCCATATGGAATGGTTGTCTTTGTAGTATCCATAGAAGAGGGAACCTCAATAGTGATGTTCTCTACATTGCTCCAAGTACTATATGCTTGATAGATATTAAAAGACCGAACTCTGAAATGGTATGTACCATTTGTCAGGGGTTCTTCCAGTGTCAAGGATGAAGTGTTCCAAGTATCCAACGTATTCAAGATAAGAAAGTAGCCAATAAATATAGAGAAGACACACGTAGCTCTAGAGCTTTCTTTATGACTAGTGTATTATTAATAATGAACGGTAAACACCATAGAATGCTGATTCCAATTAGAATGACAAGTTCTAGAGTCTGCATATACAATCACACTTCTTCATAATCATCAAATTTGCTTGGAAGTACTATTCTTTGTTAGAATGGATATCGATCGTCATGCCAGGAAGGAGCACGTGGTTTACACACACCTAGTAGAAGCCCAATAGCGCCCAGAACTCCAACAACAAGAATAAGCATAGCTATACTTCCAAAGAATGGTATAAATATTTCTGAGAATCCGTCCGTCGAATTAATGAAGAAAAAAGCTATTACAGCAATTCCCAAAAAACAGAAAGCACTGCAGCATCGTGAAATTCTAGAGGATTTCATCTTCGGCATGGTATATCATCATTCTGCTGCTCAAAGTTTCATGTTGATATGCCTACTGAATATGTTTCATATGTTTCAAAAAAGTAGGTAAAAATTGAGCAATCAACCATTTACAATCAATGAATCTCATGCGATTTATTCTAACCAACTTGTTCCAATTGCAAAAGTGAACACCCCATCACAGCTGGGATAGGTAATCAGTATGATGAAGTATTTCGAAAAAATGGGACATGCAGAAAAACGAAATTATACAATAATTATAGTCGGAGCAATAATTCTTGGATTCTTCGAGTTCTTTGTGTTTCCAAATCCCCCTCCATTTTGGTGGAGTGTTGTACTCCTTGCTAGTGCACTTTTACTAATGCTATTACTATGGCGAACAATCAAAATGAGCGATAAAAAGAAGAAGCCTAAGAAAAAATCCCATAAGTCAAGAAGAAAGAAAACAGATAAGACAAAGTTATACCTGAATATCGCCCGTGTGGTCTTTCTCGTTTCAGCAGCGTTTCTCATTTATGAAGGGCTTCTTGGTATTGGTGGTCTGTTCACTTTCTACGGAGGTATCGCATGTATTGGGATTACTGCGATTATCTCAGTTATTCTCTACATGAAATATGATTGACATAGAGATGATGAAACATGCCGAAGAAACAAAAGATGTCCAGAAGTGTTAGGTGCGGCTATGGTTTGTGTCTGCTGATATTTGCAGCATTTGCAGGATTTCTTGGATTGAATGCTCTGAGTCAAAGTGAATCAATGAGAATCCCAGAGATATTCGCATATGTTCCATTCATCTTTGCAGCGATTGCATTCTCCATGGCAATATGTGTATTAGCTGGAAAATATAATCCTTCTAAAAGTAGATACGGAATAGTACCTGTGTATAGATAGTTTGGAAACATCAATCACTAGCAGGAATAGAAATCAAAAATGATGTTCCTTCAGTAGATGACAGTAGCTCAATTGAGCCATTACAAGCTTGAAGTATTTGACGTGAAAGATAAAGTCCCATACCAGAACTGCCGCGTGTACTATATTGCTTCTCAAAAATATTTGGTCTTATAGATTCTGGTATTCCAGGTCCATTATCGGAAAATCTAACTTGGATAGCAGATTTCACACGTTCCATTACAATATCTACTTTAGCGTCAGAACCGACATGTTGTATCACATTTCTAAATAAATTTTCAAAGACCATTGCCAACATGGATCCACAGTGACCACATACTCCTTCATCATCTAATACATTGAATGTGATTTTGAGATTTTCATGACTTCTCCGCACCTCATGAATTACTAATTGCAAAACTTCAACAAGACACCTACTTTGTGATTCGTTCTCGTATGAAAACACGTTTAGTACGCGACCCATTCTGAACATGATACTTTTGATAGCTTCTAGAGATTTCCCATCTCTTTCTCTTATTTCTTCTAAATCCAATTGGAGATTCTCAATTGATAGAATAGCATGTTGTATGTCATTGGATAGATCGTGTTGAAGAAGATAAGTGTATAATTCCAATTCTCTTCTTGTTGCATCACGTTCTTGTTCAATTCTTTTCCGTTGTGTTACATCAGATAAAACCAATTGGTGAACTAACTCCCCAGAATAAGATATGATATTGGTATGTATGGATATCCATTTAGTTTCTGAATCTGATAGCAATCGCACTTCACAGTGTTGATCTACGTTAGTAATTGTAGAGTCAATTGTATGTGTAACCATAGAACGGTCATCTTGATGAAATAACCCGAGAAACTTGGAAAATTCTATTGGAAATTCAGTCCAATCAACATGCAACATCTTAATTGCAGTGGAGTTCGAATAAAAGATATCATTATCTTGTAGAATGATAATACCAAGTAGAGATTGTTCAGCCAAAGCTCGATATTTCTTTTCTCTTATCTCTAATCGGTTTGCTTGATTCAAGATTTTTTGATAAGCCGCATATCTGATTCGTACACCAATGAACGCCAAAGTGCTACATGAGAATGAAACTCCAGAAGCTGCGAGAGCTGGAACCACTAATTCGAATGGTAGAATTTGCAAGAGTAATACCAGAGTAGCAAATTGGAAAACTAACAGTAGTAAAGTGAAGCGTGGGGATGTCGTTATGCTTGCTAATATTATTGCAATTGTACCGAAAATAATTGCTAACACAATTCTATAGGCAGTAGGAGGCCAAGGAAAATACATCAGATAAAACAGGGGAAGTAGAAGTAGAGTCCCTGACAGAATCAGTGATCCAAATTCAAAGAAACGGGTTCTTGATAATATATACGACAGAGAGAAAAGTGATAAGATAAACGGAACATCCCAAGCTTCTTGAACTGCAAGAGTAATATTTGCTAAAAACCTGATAGCGTAGATTGTCAATAGGAGAATAACAAGTGTAGAAAGAAGCCTTGCTTCATCTTTCTTAACCTCACTCAGTTTTTCACTTGGCTCAACAAGAGTATCCCATAATGATTTTCCCAAGTAACGAATTCTATGAAACCCGTTGCTCATCTAACAATCCACCTTCAAACTTGCAGTTGTAGGTCCCAAATACAACAAACGATTATGTCAAACATTACTTGTTCTTGAAGATGTAATATAGATGTATTGCGTGTAGTGATTTGATAAGGTTCCATTCTTCAAAATGAAAAATCAGAAGTCCGTCTAAAATATTTAATCGGTTTCTATGGAAATTGCATAGGCTTTATAAGGCGACTTATATACTAGAGGTTTAGTATATAAAGGGAGAGAGGAACCCAATATGCCCCGACCGAAGCCAAAAACCAAGATTGAAAACGTAGTAGCATCGGTCATTCTCAACCAGAGATTAGACCTGGATGAGATTGCTGCAACTATGCCAAACGTAGAATTCGACCCAGAACAATTTCCCGGTCTTGTGTACCGATTGAAAAAACCAAAGACTGCCACGTTGATATTCAACAGTGGAAAGATGGTATGTACAGGTGCAAAGAGCGAGAAAGAGGCAAAACGTGCAGTCCATAAGATCGTCAAAAATATTCGTGAAGCAGGTATCGAAATTTCTGGCAAGCCAATTATTGTTGTTCAGAATATAGTTGCAAGTGCAAGTCTTGGAGCTGAACTGAACTTAGAATTAGCTGCTATGACCCTTGATAACACCCTTTACGAACCAGAGCAATTCCCAGGTCTTATTTACAGAATGAGAGACCCCAAAGTGGTCATTCTGCTCTTTGGTTCAGGAAAGCTCGTTATCACTGGAGCAAAGTTTGAACCACAAATCGATGAAGCTGCAGAGAAAGTAATGGACAGATTACTAGAATTAGATGTCATGCGAATACCTGAAGGCGAAGATTGGGACTAAAACTAAAATTGAGGAATCAAGGGAGTAGCTAACTCCCTTTTTCCATTATTTTTCAAATAGTAGTTTCTTCAACTAGAAGAATGAAAATCCTAATGGTGGAATTGATAAGATCAGGATAACCATTGCGAGAATGAATACTAATTTTCGACTGTTCGAAATTGGAATTGTGTCATTCAATGGACCAGGGTGTTCTCCACCTCTGCTTAATAAGAACACTAGAATTGCCATCAAGAAGAAACCAAGGAGAAACATAATTGCAATAGCTGCGTATCCGATGTATTTGTGTTGATCAGAGTCTACAACAGCTCTTAATGCATGACCTCCATCAAGTTGACTTGCAGGGAAGAGATTCAATGCAGTGATAAGGCAACCAACCCAACCAGCAAAAGCTACTGGATGAAGATAGACCGTACCACCTGCAGGAATAACATCCTGAAACATCATCTCAAGCATTACAAAAATGAAAGGTACTGGAAGAGATCCGGTCATATTTGGGAACGCCTCCTCTATTGCAGTCAACTGCTCACCAGTAACAGGTACAGACATAAAAAAGCCAGAAAATAACACAACCAAGGTGATTGCAAATCCTGCAAGTGGTCCCGCCACTCCAAGGTCATAGAGGTCTCGAAGGGTCTTTGGTGGACTCTTTTGCTGAATAAAAGCTCCAAAAGTCCCACCTAATTCAGGTAGTCCTGGTATGAAATATGGCAAAGTAGCTTCTATTCCCCTATTCTGTGCGGTTAGATAATGGCCCATTTCATGTGTAAATATGATTCCCATGATTGATGCCATGAATATGATGGTAGTAAAGAGAACATCAAACATACTCCATCCACTAGGATAGAATAAAGTAAGAAATACAGGACTTGTTGCTTGGAGAAATCCACCAATTGCCATCGTAGCTAAGGTTGCAACGAAGAGAATATAGTTTGTAGAAGGGTCACTCTTCTCTTGTGTTTCTATAGGCACAAAACGGATATAGTACTCACCTTCATCCTTGTTTCTCCATCGAACCAATGCCCAAGAATGTAGTTTTTCAGCCCTATACTCTAGTTCATCAAAGACTTCTTGCTGACGGCCTCGAGAAGGAATTTGACCTTCTTTCCAACGAACTATGAATGTGGGCATTCCATGCTCTAACACATTATGGAGGATTTCAAACCATTGGGTTAGAATATTACTTAGCTCGGTGAAGGTTGGATAACTAATAACTCTTCGATCATAGTTGTCTAGTGACAAATCCTTGTTCCTCCAAGTATTATTCAGCCTTTGATTTAACTTCATTTAAGGCTATAGCCAAAGGCATTCTTGCTAACTATTAATGTAGAATGTCTAAATGTCGTATTTCAGTTGCATATATGTCGAAGCGCAATCAGCAAGTACAATAAGCATTCAAGACATAGTTGAAACGAGGAGTAGAAGAGGTAAAGCACATCGATAACAATCCTTGACATATCCATGAAGGTGACCTTGCTGCAGATAATCGAACAGGACCCAACACTCCTACTACTTTCATTAGTTGCTATGACATTCTTTGCTGTTCTATCTACAATTGGAATCTATTTTTATTCATCAAAGAAAATTTACAGGTATTGGGCTATATCAACGCTATTGTTCACTTTTGCATGGATCCCCTCAACTATTATTTACAACAATGTCTTCTATTTAGGAACGTTGGGTGATATTAGTATCAGAATCACTGCAATATTCCTACTTCTCAGAGGCTTCGATTTCAAGCCGATGATGAAAATTGAAAGTAATAAAATCAGATTAATAGCATTCGGAATAATCTTGAGTATTTACGCGGTTCTAGTAGGTTTCAATATACCTTCTGTATTATCCTCGACTATTGTTTTTCCATTGATGGGCATTGCAACATTCAATGCAGGAAACAAGATTCTCAACGTTATGGGTGAAACTCTATTGCAGAAGGTAACAGGGTATGCCTTCTATTTTTGGTCTGCTACATGTTTTATCTTAACAATTTATGCGATTTTTCCAGCAATATATCCGCTAACATATTTTCAGTCGATAGGACTTTCACTGACTAACATGATGCTTTTCCTAATGTATATAGAAGACACAAGAAGAGAAACAGAAGAATATCTCAACATATCACAGATTCTTGGGAGTCTATTGACTCATGATCTTAGAAACTACCTCAACATTGCATACTCCGCAGTAGAATTGGTTGAAGTTGAGGGCGATGAAAGTACTCGCTATATAACTATGGCACAAGAATCGCTAATCTCAGCGATGAAATTCATGGAGAATTCAAGAAATACAATCAGAAGTCTATTTACTGGAAAAGTTCACAAACAAAATTTTGACCTGACACATATGCTTGAGGTTATCCGAAAACAAGTAACTAAGGAACACGACCTTGAAGAATCCTCAATAATTCTGAAAACAAAATCAAAAACTATAATCAAAGAGTCAATTCTTGTGGAACAAATCGTTTGGAACATAGTAGACAATGCTGTTGTTCATGCAACGATAAACCCAGAAATTATCATGAGTATAGAGGAAACTGATAAAGTAATTCTAACAATCCAAGATAATGCTGGAGGAATTAGTGAGGAGATTAGAAGAAGTATCAATGAAGGATCCTACGATTCAAATCTATTGGGAATAGGACTGAATATAATCATTCGTCTATCTCTGCTATTAGATATTGAGATAGAAATTCAGAATAATATTGAAAATGAAAAGATTATAGGAAGCATTTTCAGACTGCATTTTCCAAACATATAGAACTAATTGGAATGCTCAATTCCTCGTCTGTATGCATCTATTGCTTCATCATGCTTTCCTAGGTGTTCTAAAACTATACTCATTTGATACCAAGTTTGTGGCAATGAGTCATCAAGTTCCAAGGCAGTTTCTAATGCAACCTCAGCTTCTTCGTGTTTTTCCTGTTGTGACAAGGTAACTCCGAGATTATGCCATAGGTATGGTTCATCAGGACTATGCATCAAAGAAATCCGATGCGCTTCTTCTGCCTGTTTTAGTCCACCGATTTGTCCAAACAGAATTCCAAGATTCGACCAAGCAAAAGCATAGTTAGGATCGATTTTTACTGCCCTCTGATATAATCGTACAGCATCGTCCAGCAATCCCATAGAATGGTAAAGAGCAGCAAGATTTGACCAGGCTTCAGCATTCTCCGGTTCATATGCTATTGCTTGCCTGAGAATTCTTGTTGAGTCATCTATTCGACCTTGCTTCATGTACAAAAGGCCCATTGAGATCATTGTCTCAACATGGAAAGGGGCTATATCCAAACACTTCAAAAATTCTTCTTCTGCACGATCGAGTTTATCCTGAGATAGATATACCATAGCAAGATGATAGCGTGCAGATACATTTCTCGAGTCAATATCTAAGGCTTTCTCATACGCATGTTTGGATTCTAAGAAGCGACCTTCGCTAGCAAATAACTTACCCAAGTGAATCCAAGACTTGATATGAGTAGTATTATAACGAAGACACTTCTGAAATGCCTCCTCCGCTTTCATATCGGAACCATGCGCTTGATAGAAGATACCCAGATTGAACCAAGCATTAGAATTCGTCCTATCGATTTCAACTGACCGATTCCAACAAAAAGCAGCAAGTTTAGGACGTTTTTTAGAATGTAGATGAACACCAAGACGAAACCAGGAACCACCATACCCGTCGATAGTAGCAATTGGTTCATCATGGGTGAAATTTTGTTTACCCATAGCTATTGATGCCAAACGGGCACCGTATTTTGCCTCATAAAATTCAGGTATCATCTCTATTGCTTTCTGATAGGTATCATATGCTTTTTGAAATTGTAATGTTGCCATATGAAGAAAACCAAGATTGAACCATACCACAGGATTTGCTATATCCAGTTCAAGAGCGGATTCAAAGTTTCTTTCCGCATCTTCATACTGCCCTTTCTTAAAACACTGAAGTCCAAATTTGATGTATCTGGTTATTTGAGCTTGGACTTTATCAGGTTTCATTTCGTAATATCCCCGCCGTAAAATACAGTCTTCATGAAACATATATTGGTTTTTTGATATACCATCCTTACCTTTTATACTCAGAAGCTATTTTGTATGCAGAATGAATTGTGGACAGAAGATTCATCGCATTGTTATTTTCCGTCAGGAAGATAAAATCCAAATCGAGTTTTTCAAGACCCGTTGCTAATCGATCAATTCGTTCCAAGCTCCCAGCTACAATCAAAGTATCTGCTAGAAGCATTGATGTACTGCCATCACGACTTAGCATGAGATAATTTCCAGTGTATTGATTCACATCAACCTCCTTTTGAATTACTACATTCATCTCTTCTAGAGCTTTAATGAAAATCCATCTAGATGTAAGACCTATGTCATCTCCAATTCTAGAACTCGATTCAATAATCTGCACACTATCAGAACGTGATATAGCAAAAAGTGCTGCACTGCATCCCAAATGGTTTCCACCAAGTATAACAGTTTGACCCAGATGTATATTCTGATTTTCTAACAAGTCGATAACTGACAAAACTTTTGGAGATTCCAAACCCTCAATCTCAGGTAGAACGGGAATGAATCCAGTAGCTAAGAATATTGAATCGTATTGTCCTTGCTCAAGCATCTCAGCAGTACAAGGTGAGTTGAGATGTATTTTCACTCCTAGGCGTTTCAATTCTCTTTTCATATATGTAATGTATGACAGAAACTCTCCTCGTTTTGGAGTTCTAGCAGCAAATCTCAAAAGCCCACCAATCTGTTTTCTCGATTCAAAAAGATGAACTTCAAATCCTCTTTCAGCTAATACACGTGCTGCTTCGAGACCAGAAGGGCCCGCACCAACAACTGCGATCTTTTCTGATGAATCTGTATACGGGATAGATCGTACATTTTCAAAACTTGCTTCGGCATTAAGAATGCATGTGACTGGTTTATTTAGAAAAACTCTGTCAAGACATCCTTGATTACAAGCAACACAAGGGCGAATGATCTTGGTTCTACCAGTTCTAACCTTCTCAGGAAAAGCTGGGTCTGCGATAAAAGCTCGAGACATTCCAATGAGATCCACTTTGCCACGGGATAGTATTTTTTCTGCAATTGTCGGACTGTTAATACGATTGCAAGCAATTACTGGAATATCAACAACTTCGGCAAGACCCTCAGCTAGATATGCATAATGACCACGGGGCACATCCATTGTAATCTGAGGAACTCTGGTCTCATGCCATCCTCCTGTAACATCCAGAATATCAACACCAGCCTCAACCAGCTGTGGAACGAGAATTTTGTTGTCGTCAAGAGTAACACCTTCTGGGATAAAATCTTCTCCACTTATCCGGTACATAACTGGATAAGAGGGGCCAACTGCTTTTCTTACAGCATAGACTACTTCAAGAGGAAATTTCGCACGAGATTGAAAGTCTCCACCATATTCGTCATCACGCTTGTTGGTCGCCTTGGCTAAGAATTGATTCAGAATATATCCGGCAGAACCTAATATCTCAACCGCATCAAATCCTGCTTTCTTCGCTCTCTTCGCAGCCAAACCAAAATTCCGTATTGTGTTCTCAATCTCATCAATATTCAATGCACGAGGTGTTTCACGTGTTAGTCTACATTTTACAGCAGATGCTGATACTGCTTGTTCTCCTATTACTAGAGAATGAGTATATCTACCTGCATGATAGAGTTGAGCAGCAACTGGAACTCCAAATTGATGAATGGAATCCACTAATCTTCCTAAACCCGATATATGCGCATCATTACTTATTCCTACCATACTGGGGCTACTCATTCCCAGATGTTCTGTGAAACAACCCCCAACAATAATTAATCCTGGTTGATACTTTGCGCGTTCTTGATAAAACCGAACCAACCTATCGGAAACGAAACCTTCTTCACAATACCCCAGATGAGTCGCTAGAAAGACCATCCGGTTTCTTAGTGGAAGAAGTTCTTCAAGAGGTTCGAGAAGTTTCAAATTAGTTGCACTCCATTAAAAGAATAATGTTGATTTCAACTCATATAGTTGCTTGTTATCTATAACGTAAAAGTAACCATAAGATGTATATACCATATTAACAATGGTTAATTATGACTACTCGTGATGACCTTGTATCTAAGACATGCATTCCATGTAAAGGGGATATACCTCCACTAAAAGATTGGAAAATATCAGAAATGATGAATATTGTTACTGGATGGAAACTGATAACTAGTGGACCAGATAAAATTGAAAAATCTTACAAATTTGAAGATTTCAAGGAATCAATGAAATTTGTAAATGAAGTAGCTGAGCTAGCAGAAAAAGAAGGACACCATCCAGACATCTCAATCCATTGGAATAAAGTAACTTTGACCTTGTGGACTCATGCAATAGACGGTCTGCATGAAAACGATTTCATCATGGCGGCAAAGATTGATGACCTGCTCGATGACGAATCTAGCGAATAAGTTGAAATAAAAGTGACGAATTCTCAACAATTCACATGGGATCACCATTTTGGTTCGTTCAAATAATTTTGAAGACATTCAGACAAGTAATTAATATCGCGAAACTCACTAATGCTCCATTAATCGGGAGGATTATTGACTACGCATTATTTGAAGGAGACGATATTACATATCTCCCAAAGGATGTATTAATACCAATCAATACGCAACTAGATCTACCTCAGAGTGAAGTAGTTCCATCGCAAATCCTTGAAGCATTTCTTGACAAAGCTGAATATATTTTCCTCATGAATTTTTGTCCTTGTAGAACTTCAAAGGATTGTGATGAACATCCACAAGATCTAGGATGTATTTTTATGGGAAAAGCAGCCGCAGACATTAATCCTCAGTTGGGACGGCTAGTTTCTGCTGAAACTGCCAAAAAACATCTCAAGAAATGTCGGGATGCGGGTCTAGTGCATATGATTGGAAGGCAGAAATTGGATGCAGTTTGGTTGAATGTTGGACCAATTGAAAACCTCCTAAGTATCTGCAATTGTTGTGCATGCTGTTGCCTTTGGCGAGTTATACCACACATACACCCAAAGATATCAAAGAAAATCAAAAGGATTGGGGGTCTTACAATAGAAATCACAGATGACTGTATAGGTTGCAGAGCTTGTATTGAAGCAGGTTGTTTTGCAGATGCTATCCGAATAATCGATGGAAAAGTAGTTATCACGGATGAATGTAGGGGTTGTGGTAGGTGTGTTGAAATTTGTCCTCAATCAGCAATTAAGTTGAGATTTGATGAATCTGATTATATTCAGAAAACTATTGCAAAAATCGATTTGATAGTTGACATAGATTAGTTCCTGATTCAAGAGTAAGTGAAATATAGCTCTATTGTAATAAGATATACAGTTATCATTTGGATTGCGACAAGAAAGATAGGATATGGCAAATATGACTTCGACTTCAAATAGAATCAAAACCAGTTTTCAGGTTTGGAAAGATAATTTTCTAAAATTTGTCCTTGCTGAAATCTCCATGGCTATAATTATTGGCATTGTATTCACAGCATTCAGTATGGTAGTGGCAATTGGGATAGTTATAATCAACCCAGCAATATCATTGTTAGACGCATTCTTGAACTATCTTACTTCATGGTGGCCAATACTCACACAAGGAGATATCACTTTACTTTTGCCAAGCTTAATCATAGCTATTATCATACCATTGTATGCAATTGGGGTTTGGTTTGTATTTCCAGTTTACGGATTGGTCAAGTCGATTCTTTTTGATGAAAGTGATTTTCCCAAGAAACCTTTGGAATGGCTTAAGCAGGGAAAAGAAAAATACTTGATAACAGGAGTTATTCTTTCATTATTATCTTTGGCACCAGGAAGCATCACTGTGATTCTCTTAACCGAGCTATTTGGATACCCTGTGGGATACCCACTTGATTGGATTATTGGGTTTATTGGTATTGGTATCTTTTTCGTTATGATGGGACTATTGATGATGTATGTTCCTAGTGTAATTTCTGGAAAAGGTCCGATTTCTGGTCTGAAAAACTCCATTAGACTCGTTATACAGAATGTCAAAGATGTGTTCTCTATGTGGATATTCTATCTCTTTATGCTAATAATCTGGTTTATCCCTATAGTGATTCACGCATTCATATTTGGATTCTCAGTACCAGGAACAGATCCATTTCAGAGTTTTCTTGTTGCAATAGCAGGACTCGGAGCATTTCTGGATGGATTTGTAGTTCTCCCAATGATGATTGTGGGAATGTCCCATCTCTATGATGAAATTCAAACAAAATAAGAAGAAAATGGTGGAGAAGAACTCTCCACCGTCATTGCTAAAGAAAAGCCCATATCATCGTCATTATTGCCACCGCAGCAGTCATGATAACAGCTACTACTGCACCATATCTAATGACCTCTCCTTCAATACCAATCTCATCAATTACAGCTGCTGCATTTTGTATTTTTGCTGGACTGAGTACACTAGCGAGACCCCCACCGATTCCGTTTGATGCTGAAACTACAACAGGATTTGCTCCAATCAGAGAACTCGTGGTATAGTGATAATCAGTAAACATTGCAATCGCAGAAGTTTCAGAACCTGAGATGAATCCTCCAAGCAGGCCTAGAAATGCAGCTGTGAGAGGGTATGCAATCCCGATAGTGCTTGAAGTTGCAGTAGCCAGAACGTAAATCATATTATTGGAATTTTCAACCAATGTCCAAACTCCACCAACCCAAACATATCCACTTTTGACCATCACTTCAGCCATCGCGAAAAAGATTGCAGCTGCTAAAACTGGTCTTGGAGCACGAGACATGAATTTTTTGAAAGTCCTGCTTAGAACCTCTTTATCAGTTTTGAAAAATGGCATTGCGACTAATGTGGATATCAGCATCAATGTATATGCCTGCCAGAAGAATCTTGTTGGAATGGCAGCGGTTCCAGGAATAGCTATTGGTAATGCGAGATCAACGAATAGAAAATCTCGAATGGGTATAATGATATTCGTAGCCAAACAAAGGATTACTAGTATCACCCAAGGAATACTCGCGCGTTTAAGGTCCATGTTTCTTTCGACTTCCAAATCTTTCTCGTCCAAAATGCTTCTATCAATGAACGAACGTTTTCGTACACGAGTATAGACGAATAAAATGCCCATCACCGCAGCTCCAGCAAATACATTGGTAAGTGTGGTCAGATTAACAAATTGAAGATTCATGACTATTGCAATACCCCCAGCTGTAACACCACAAATCAATGCTAGAAGAAGACCTTCTCTGTCTTTGAGCATTTCCTTTCCACCAGCTATCCAAAGCATAGAGATAGCAATACCGGTTGTAATAACTGGCATGTACATTGCAAACACACTCCCGGCCTCCCAAAGTGCAATATTCGTTCCAGCAGAAGCATTGAAGACATCTGTGAAAACCACAGCTGGTACACCTAATAGTGCAAATGTTGTTAGAGGGTCATAACCGATTGAGGGGAGTGCTACAGCAACTAAGGGATTGAATCCTAGCGCGAGCATAACTGGTGGTAACATAGAGACCGGAGTTGCCCCAATCCCTACCAAGAACAGACCAAGACCCAGGCTGATTAGCATTATTTGCATTGGTCTGCTTCCACCACCAAGCGTTTTGAAGAATACAATCAAACGTTGCAAAGCTCCTGTTTCTTGCATCCAAGTAATCATAAGAATTGAGGTTGCCACCATTAATGAAATTGGAAAGGATCGTACGATACCTGCAAAACTTGCTAGTAGTGCGATTCCAGGATCAGTCTGAAAAGCTATGATAGCTATTAGCAGTGTCACAAACCATACAACTACACCTGTAGTGTCAGCTGCTTTCTTCAAGAATACAAGCATTATGAATGCCAAGATAATGGGCAAAATAATGAGCAATAATGCAATTGTTGGTTCCATGGTTAGTTCCTCCGTTCAAGATAATCGTGTTCGTAGTACCAATCTATCGCTCGTTTCAAACCGTCCTGCATTGAAAATTTAGGAGTCCAACCTAAGAGCCTTTTTGCGCGATTATTCTCATACCACCGGTCTTCATCCATACTTTGGATTGTTTTTGTATGCCATAGAAAGGTATTCCTTCCCCGGTTTTTGATAGGACTTAGTAAGCCAATCCCGATCTTTGCGAGTGAAGTAGGTATTCGTCTTTTTGGTGGTTCCACATTGAGGTAATTTGTTAAGAATTCAATCAGTTCATTGTATGTCATTGGCTCATCAGGACATAGAATAATTGTACTATTTAATGCAGATTGAGAAGACAATGCAGCAGTAAAACCCCTTACAATGTCATCTACGTATGAATACATGATGTGTTTCTTACCATCTCCTGGCAATACCGGAATCTCACCATCGTTGAGTGCTTTGATAAGCTCATAAGCAGTATAGAGGTCTCCTTCTCCCATCACACCTGTAGGTCTTAGTATAACGTGATTTAGGCCAGTGTCAGAGGAAATTTCTCGTACTACTTTTTCTGCTAATACTTTACTCTCGCCATAGTCGAATTGGGGTCGAAGCTCGGTGTCCTCATTTGCAGGAGGATAACGTACTGGACCTATGGTTTCGGTTGTCGAACAATAAACAAATCGTTCAACTGAAGAGCCAATACAAGCATTCATCAGGTTCTTTGTGCCTTCAACATTGACTTTGTAAAGAAGATCAACATTCTTTGGATAAAAATCAAAATATGCTGCGAGATGAATGACTGCATCCATTCCCTCAATTGCATTCTCCAAAGACTCAAAATTCAAGAGGTCTCCTTCTTTAAAAATCACTGTTTCAGGTAATCCACTTCTATTACTTGTAGAACGTACAAAAGCATGAACCTTGTGTTCTTCTTCGGTCAATTTTTCTATTAGCCGTCGACCTATGAAACCAGTTCCGCCAGTCACTAGGACTTTCACTGAACTCACCTTGATTGTTGTTCGTTTGTTCAAGCATTTATCTCTTACCAATTTCCAAACAGTCAATTTACAATGTAAAATGCAATGGGCGAAAGGTCTAAAGGTAGGATTGAATATGAAAACCACAAAGAACAATACATGAATTTTCATCAAATCTGACTTAGCTTAATGTATTCAATTCAAGGGGATCTTCAATGCAGAGCCAAGATAGCGAAACTAACGGTGATGAAAGCAGCACCGGTAACATAAGACTTGATCCGGATATCGAATCCATTCTATCTGAAGTACAAGGCGACATAAGTGCAGCGTTCATTGGAATGGATCTAGAAAGTTTGGACCCAGAAATAGCAAAAAGAACTGTTAATGAGTTATACGATGCAATTGCAAAACTTGAAGAAGGTCTTGAAGTAGAAGATAGGAGAACTTTGGAATCGGAACTGGAACATCCTATTACAGAAATCAGACCAGAAGAAACTGAACCAATAGAAGAAATCCATACTCCCGATGAGTGGCTCTCCATAGCTGAGAAACATCTTGTGCAGAGCGAATGGCAAGAAGCAAAACAAGCATTCGAAAAATATCTAGAAAGCGAAGAAGAAGACGAAGAAGCATGGATAAAATTGGGTCATACTTTGTTGCATCTTAGAGATATTTCTGGTTCAGCAAAAGCATTTTATCAGGCAACAAGAATTGATTATGATTCAAAAGATGGCTGGTTTAACCTTGGCAAAGTACTGCTGAAGATGAATCGTTTCGAAGATGCTAGTAAGGCATTATTTAGAGCTAGCAAGATTGACCCATCGGATTATCAGATATGGATTGAACTAGGAACTGCATTTCTGAAAGAAGAAAGATATACTGATGCGGCTAGAGTGATGAGAGAAGCAGTAAAACTTAACCCCGACTCGGTTGAAGCTCTCCTAGGAATGGCAATTGCTCTCCAGCGAGCTGGGAACACAAGAGATGCTGCAAGCACCTATGAACGTATTGTATTGATTGATCCAATGCAACCAATCGCATGGCAAGAATTGAGTCTATTATACGAGAAACAAGGGAAAACAAGAGAAGCAGAATGGGCAAGAGGAAAACTGAGGGCGATTCGGAAATAATCTATTCAAGTGCACTATCCAATTTTGGCAACATGACTCCAGAAGGCCCTGAGATATGAACGTCAGCATGTTGTGTAAGGGGAGTCTGTTCTATATTCATCTCTATTATCTTTCCACCATGTTGTTTTACAATCAGTGGAAAAGAAGCAGCTGGCTGGATAAGTGCAGATGTCCCTACTACAATAATACAATCAGCATTATCCAATTCAAGATATACGGAACGCATGATTTCTTGATCTAAAGACTCGCCAAACCATACAACGTCAGGTCTTAGATATGATTCACATTTTGGACAGATAGGAATACCATCTGCTGGTTCGGACAAACGTGAGCGATACGCACATTTCGTACACTTAACAGCCCATAGATTGCCATGTACTTCAAGTACGTTTTCTGAATTAGCTCTTCTGTGAAGACCGTCAACATTTTGTGTGATGACAGTTCTGAGGAAACCCTGCTTCTCCCATTTGGATAATACATCATGACCCGGATTCGGATCACAATTACCTATAAGACCTTGTCTCCATGTATACCATTCCCAGACTAATTTCGGATTTTCTGCAAATGCCTGAGGTGTAGCTAAAACCATGGGATTGTAATTTCGCCACAACCCATTTTCACCTCTAAAAGTTGGAACATCCGACTCTTTGGAAATACCTGCTCCTGTTAACGCAACTAGATATTCTGTCCTTCTAATTATCTCTGCAGCTTCTTCTATCCTCTCATTCATTGTGATACAACTTGTATTAGCAACAGCAGCTTTTAATAACCGTTGGCACTCGCATTTTCTTGCCAAAGGCAATCAAAATTAACTATGTCGAAGGCAGTATCCTTATATGTTGTAATGAAGTGGTAAACAATAGTGAATAATTTATCCTTGAACTTACATTTGGAGGACTTTTGTTGACATCCAAAGCTAGAAGAAAACCGAAACGAACTTGGTTAATGCCTCAAGAATTAGAAGTTTGGTATGTTTTACCAGCACTCAGAAGAGAGATAGCAATGCTAATGATTGAGAAAGGTAGACCTCAAAAAAATATAGCTAAGATGTTGGGAGTCACCGAAGCCGCTGTAAGTCAATACAAATTGCCTCGCTCAAAAAGATCCAGGGGAGACCAAATTACGATTCCCAAGGACCTCCATCACGAATTGGAGAAATCGGTAGATATTATGCTGGAAGCTTGGGACAAATTAGAGGATAAAGAGAACATTTACGAGGATATGACACATGAGATTAACCGTCTCATTAAAGTCTTGAGGGATGCTGGAGTTATGTGTGAGATTCATCGGGAACACTGCGTACATGTCGCTGACGATTGCCAGGCATGTAAAGATGGTGCCAGATAATGGGATACTTTGATAGTGCGAATTCAAGTAAGGTTGACGAACGAGTTATTGAAGCAATGCTCCCCTATTTCAGGGATTTTTATGGAACTGCAGGACTAGAATTGAGTCATGGTCAAGATGTCGGTGCTGTAACAGGATTGGAAAACGCGAGAAGAATAATTGCCGAGTCATTGGGAGCTGACCCGCGTTCAATTGTGTTTACATCTAATGTGACCGAGTCCAATAACCTCGCAATCAGAGGTGTTGCTCTTGCATCAAAGAGTACTCGAAAGCACGTTATTACAAGTCCAATCGAAACACAGTCTGTTTTAAAGACCATCCACTCATTACAAGAATTTGGATATGAGATTGAACAGGTCAGTGTTGATGAAACTGGTCTTATTGATTTAGAGCATCTTAAAGAGATAATTCGCAAGGATACATTTCTTATATCAATTCAACACGCAAATGGAGAGATAGGAACAGTTCAGCCAATCAAAGAAATAGCAGAGATAACTTCGAGCAAAGGCATTATCTTCCATTCAGATGCTAGTCAGAGCTTTCTGAAAATACCTATTGATATAGAAGAAATCCCGTTAAACTTGCTTGGTTTTGATGCACACCGAATTCATGGTCCCAAAGGAATCGGCGCACTGTACATAAAGCGTGGCACTAAGATAGTAAACATAATGTACGGGGGAGACGAAGAACGAAGATTACGCCCAGGCATAGAAAATATCCCTGGTGCAGTTGGATTTGCTAAAGCTATTGAAATATGGGATCATAAAGAAATTGACTATTTTAAAAAGCTAAGTACTCATCTCTCGAAGAAACTTGAAGAAAATCTCTCAGACTATAAAGTTACGGGGCACCAAGAAAAACGTTTACCAAATATCTATAGTATAGTAATCGAGCAAATTGAGGGCGAATCGATCCTAGTGCAATTAGATATGGATGGGCATTCCGTTTCTACAGGTTCAGCGTGTTCCTCAAAAACACTTCAAGGAAGTCACGTGTTGAAAGCAATCGGTTTGCCTCCTGAAATATCTCATGGCTCGGTTAGAATTTCATTCTCAAGATTCAATACTATTGAAGAAATCGATGATTTTATCGAGTCTTTGGTGACTGCAGTTGAAAGACTTCGAGAATTTAGTCCATTAAAATCAGGTGCTTACTTCTCTAATGATGATACAGAAGACCATCACCATGATATTCCAGAAGAAAAGTGATGATATGCCATCAGAGAAAACAATATACATACAGTGTATGCGAAAAAAGTAGAGGAATTCCTAATGGCCTACTCCAAAAAAGTAATGGAAAATTTTAGAGACCCAAAAAACATGGGAAAAATGGAAGATCCTGACGGTGTAGGAACCGTGGGAAACCCTGTTTGTGGAGATATGATGAAGTTATACATTCGAGTTGTAGATGATGTTATCAAAGATATCAAAGTCGAAACATTCGGATGTGTCGCGGCAATAGCTACTTCTTCAATGACAACTCAGATGGCAATTGGGAAGACAATTGCTGAAGCAAAAGAAATCACTCGTGGAAAAGTAGCTGAAGCATTGGACGGACTTCCCCCACAGAAAATGCATTGTAGCAATTTAGCCGCAGAAGCACTTCAAAAAGCAATTGAAGATTATGAGTCAAGAAAAAAATAGGAATCAATGTTGAACGAGAGGAATTACTAGGATGAATTTTGTACCTTTGGAATCATCATCTTCCTCTCGGTTCTTAACAGAAATAGTTCCGTTGTATCGTTCCATGATTCTCTTCACTAGTGTCAAGCCTATTCCCGATGTGCTTCTCTTGCGCTGATCCAGTCTGTCGAATATTTTCATTTTCAAATCATCAGGAATTCCGTGACCATAATCAGCAATAGAAATCTGCAGGAGATTATCTGTAGTTGAAACGATCTCCACATCAAGCTGAACCTCATCAGATTCTGTGTGTTTGAAAGCATTATGAATAATATTGTAGAGCGCATCATAAACAAACTCGTCAGCCATCACCTCAGCATCATTATCATATGCAAAAAAATTCAATCTTAGTTTCCTTGAAGGAAATGTGTGTTGGTTTGACTCAATTGCGCTCTTGACAATTGGGACTATCTTTTGTGGTGAAAGGCGAATTGGTTCTCTATCTACTTGGGAAAATTTGCGTACTTTCGCAATCAAATCAATACTTCTTTTAACTTGTTGAAGTGCAACTTCTAATTTATCACGTATAATTTTGGGAGTACTAGGATCAAGAACTAGTAATTCAAGACTGACCATTACACCTTGGTTTATGTTATTCAAGTCGTGAGCCATAAGATCATTGAATAATTCAACTCGCATCTTTGCCTCACGAACCTGATACATAGCTTGTTCTTGAAGAGTAATATCTCTGGAGATTCCAAAAATAGTTTGATTCTCACCCCAAAGACCAATTGTCACTTTAGTTTCAACTGGAATCGTCTTGCCGTCTTTTGTAATCAATGGAATACGACATGAATCCTGTAATCCTTCTATCATCTTCCCCATAATACTAGATGCTTCATCGTGCAATTCTGGAGGATGCACCATTAGGAAATCTTTAGAAAGCAGTTCCTCTCTAGTATATTGTAATTTTTTGAGTACTGCACTATTCACTTCGAGAATTTTCCTATCCATGGAAACAATAAATGCCATATCATCAATTGTATCAAATAGACTTCGAAGTCTTTCGTGATTTTCACGAATTATTCTTTCACTCATTCTTTTTTCAGTAATATCAGCTGTTATTTCTACAAGACCAACTAGTTGTGAATCATCAAACACGGGTATTCCTTGAATATGCCAGATTCGACCGTCTGGAGTAGTTACTACCGCTTCGTGTTTTTCTCCAGTTTCTTTTGCGGCGACTACAGGGCAAAAGTCACAGGGTTTTTCCTCTCCATGCCAAAGAACATGACAATGGCGTCCCACTATTTCATCGACATCAAGTCCAAGAGATTCTGCAGCAGCCCTATTGCTCCATAATAATCTCATGTCATCCACACCGTAATAATTTACATGTTGTATCATTGCATCTAGGATAATAGACTTCTCTTGCTCACTCCTTTCTAATGCTTCCAAAGCTTTCCTACTTTCGGTGATATCTGTTGTAATGAGAACAAGAGTATCCTTTGAAATGGGAGTCATTGACCAAACAAACCATCTACCGTAATGAGCTCCTCTTTCCTTCATTTGTGATTCTACCCTAGTTAATTCCACATTATCTAATGCGTGATGTATTAGCTCAATAATGTCAACGCTATGGGGAAAGACTTCTTCAACAGTCTTTGAATAGTAAGAAACAATCAAGTCATCCGTAATATCACGAATAAATTCATTTGCGAGTATAAGACGAATCACACCCTCCTCATCTCGTTCAAAAAGGTAGGCTGGTTCTGGAATAGCATCTAATGTTGTTTTGAACCAAACTTCTCTGCCAATAGATTTGGCAGTCTTTATTTTTCCTGATTTAGGCACAATAGCCAATCCTCAATTGTAAACCCATAAAACGTCAATCAAAGAAATTAGCTGTTTGTAGATTCATTGATTTCAATTTCATCGAGTCTGACCATATTTACTTAGAAGATAGAAATAAAACAATGGTGTTTATGCAATTTTCATAACAAAATGGACGGAAATATAATGACTGGAGAGATACTGATAGAATATGATGGGGCAATTGCAATTGTGACAATATCTCGTCCTGAGAAATTGAATGCTGTCACTTATGAGATGTTACAGAGATTCGAAGAGACAATTGATTTACTAGTAGATAGTTCAGATGTTAGAATTATCTTATTCAAAGGAGCAGGTGAGAAGGCATTCTCTGCAGGATTTGACCTTAGAATGATCGAGTCACTTAAGGGAAAAGAACATTCTGAATTCTTCTTAAAACTCGAAGCCATAATCAGAAAGCTAGCCACAGCAAAGAATTGCGTAACAATTGCAGCAATTAGAGGATATGTCATAGGATTCGGAGCAATGGTATCTTTAGCTTGTGATATACGATTTTTCAGTACAAACGCAGTATTTAGTTTACCAGAAATCAATATCTCGATTTTTCCAGGTGCCGGAGCAGCTGCTGGACTCATCAAACTTGTAGGCCCAGCTAGAGCTAAGGATATCTTATTGTCAGGTAGAAAAGTTTCAGCAGAGGAATCATACCATTTTGGAATCGCAGACAGATTATTTGACCCTGAATCAGTGGTTAGTGCTGCTAAAGAGTATGCAAAGGAATTAGCATCAAAAGATAGTACAATTCTTATCGACACGAAGAAGCTAGTTGATGAGATGTATTCAAGAGAATATCATGATGCTGACACAAGAGAAGGATTTTACCTCAGAAAGTGGTTGAAAGAATTCTAAATAAAGTGAAAAAGAAGGATCTCACGATCCTTCCTTGAATTTTAGTCCTAAATCTCGTCCTCTTCAGAGAGATAAGCAACTTCGCCTAACTGACCTTCATCAAGGGAGCTCTCAACAACATCGGTCACTCTAACAGGAGTAATCAGATTGATGATAAAGAGCATCACATAAGTGAATATGAAAGCCCACGCAGCCGCAATAATAACTGCAATGAATTGGACTCCAAAGAATACAAAGTTACCTGCAATGAGCCCATTTGCTCCACCGGCATTGATAGTAGTGGTTGCAAAAATGCCTAGACAAATCGTACCAAGAGCTCCACCAATTCCGTGGACTCCCCAAACATCAAGGGCATCATCCCACTTCATACGGTCTTTAAAGCCAATAGCAAAGTAGCATACAACTCCAGCAATTACACCAATTATCATTGATGCTCCAGGAGTCACAAATCCAGCAGCTGGGGTAATTGTAGCGAGTCCTGCAACAGCGCCAGTTAGAAAGCCTACAAATTTTGGTTTCTTCTCAAGAATCCATGCAAGAGCAAGCCAAGTTGCACCTGCAACAGAAGCTGCAAGATCGGTATTAATGAATGCAAGTACAGTAATGGTATCCACAGCCAATTCACTTCCTGCATTGAAGCCATACCAGCCAAACCATAGGAGACCAGTTCCAAGAGCAACGAGTGGAATGCTATGAGGCCCTTTTTCTTTTATCACACGAGGACCAACAAAGAGTACTGATGCCAATGCTGCAAATCCAGCAATTGTGTGAACAGCAATTCCTCCAGCAAAATCAAGAACACCCCATTGTGCTAGTATTCCACCGCCCCAAATCATATGTACAAATGGGAAATAGACAAGAAACATCCAAGCTACAAGAAAGATGAGGTATGCCTTGAAATCTACACGATTGGTGAAAGCACCTGTAATCAAAGCTGGCGTGATGATTGCGAACATCATTTGGTAAACAATAAACACCATTTCAGGAATTTGGCCATTTCCGGTAAATACATCACCAGGACTTACTCCATTAAGAAATGCTTTGTCAAGGTTCCCAATGATACCAAAGGTATCACCACTAAAGCATAATGAGTAACCAACTGCAAACCAAAGGATAGTCACAATTGCCATTGATACAAAACTCTGTATCATGATGGTAAGAACATTTTTTCTGCCAACAAGACCGCCATAGAAGAAGGCGAGACCTGGAGTCATTAGCATGACCAAGCTGGTCGCTAGAAGCATGAAGGCAGTATTTCCAGTATCAAATTGCAATAATTGCAATGTTGCATCTATAGGACTAATCAATGAAAATCACCTTACAGATGTTACAATTCGAAACTAATGGGCTATTAAAGTGTGGTTGATTTATCGATAAACGGTTATTAAAATAGAGAACCATTAAGTGTTTGATTTTAAGAATCGTAAAAATTCTTCCTCGGAAAAAATCGTAATTCCTAGTTCTTTAGCCATATCTAACTTAGAACCAGCTCCTGGCCCAGCAACCACATAGTCAGTATTTCCACTAACACTTGAGGTGGCTTTTCCACCATAAATTTCTACTAGCTCCTTCGCTTCTGAACGAGTAAGGGTCTCAAGAGCTCCCGTGAAAACAAATGTGAGTCCATCTAACTTTTTGTCCCCAGAAATTTTCGGATTAGATAATTCTAGTCCTTTTTTACGAAGCATCTTGATGAGATTTCGATTCCTTTTTTCACCAAAGAAATCAACAATGCTCTTTGCCACCTCTGGTCCTATCAGGTCAATGTCTGTCAACTGGTCTTTTGTAGCATCCATCAAATCATCTATCGTTTCAAAATTATCAGTTAGAATCTTTGCAGTCTGAGTTCCTACCAAAGGAATGCCTAATGCAAAAATGAATCGATCTAGAGTTTTATCTTTACTCTTCTCAATTTGTTTCACCAAATTCTGAGCTGAGCTTTTACCAAAACGCTCCAAGTCAACTAAATCATCCACAGATATTTCATAGAGCGAGAGAAAACCATCAATTACGCCAGCATCAAGTAATTGATTGATACGTTTGGGACCAAGGCCCTCAATGTCCATTCCCATCTTTGAAGCAAAATGTCCAATACTTCTTCGTAACTGAGCTGGACAGTCAATATTAAGACATCGAGTTAGTTTCTTATCTTCGGAGGTATGTGTAGGAGAGTTGCAGGACGGGCATTTCTTTGGCATTCTGAATTTCTTTTCATGTCCTTCACGAATATCTTTGATAGGTTTCACAACTTGAGGTATTACATCACCAGCGCGTTCTACAAGAACAGTATCACCAATTCGGATGTCTTTTCGATCTATCTCGCTCTGGTTATGAAGTGATGCACGAGTCACTTCGATTCCGCCAATATGAACTGGCTTGAGAACTGCAACAGGAGTGAGTTTCCCAGTACGTCCAATCTGAACGATAATATCTTCTAAAACAGTAGTTCCTTGTCTAGGTTTAAACTTGAATGCTACTGCCCAACGAGGATCTCTACTACGCATTCCTAATTTTTCTTGTTGTTCAAGGTTATTGACCTTGAAGACAACACCATCTATTTCATACGGTAGTTCATCTCGTTTTTGTTCCATTTCTTCATGGTAAGCTAACAATTCATCAATACCTGTACACTTGCGAGACATCTCAATATTGGTCTTGAGACCCCATTTTCGTAAAGTTTCAAGGATTTCCCATTGAGTTTTAAATGAATAACCCTCTGCAATTGCAACAGCATAAACAAAGATTTGTAATGGTCGTTCAGCTGTAACTGTAGGGTCAAGTTGTCGCAAAGCACCAGCAGCTGCATTTCGAGGATTAGCAAAGAGAGTCAAACCTTCACTCTCACGGCTCTCATTCAACTTGTTGAATCCGTCAATACTCATATAGACTTCTCCCCGGACCACAAGTTGACTGGGAGGGAGAATTTTACTAAACTGCTTTATCTTCAAAGGTACTTCTCTTATAGTCTTGACATTGGCTGTGATATCTTCACCTGTGGTGCCATCTCCACGAGTTGAAGCGACAGAAAGTTTACCATCATTGTAAACAATCTCCACAGCAAGTCCATCATATTTTAATTCTGCAACATATTCAACTGATTCCAGTTCAAGTTCTTCACGACAGGTCTGGTCGAATTTTCGCACTTCTTCAGCTTCATATATTGTTTTTAAACTGACCATTGGAATAGGATGTTGTACAAGACCCATAGAATCACGAGGTTCTCCTCCGATCTGTTGGGTCGGAGATGTTGGAGATAATAGACTTGGATATTTTTCTTCAAGTTTTCTTAATGCAATTAACATACTGTCGTATTCAGAATCTGAAATGATTGGGTCATCTAAAACATAATATCGATAATTATGATATTCGATTGACTCTCTAAGTTTGTTTATCACTTCTTCAGCCTTTTCTTCGGTATCAATTCTATCAACATCAATTGAAACTAGGTGTCTATCCATCCCTCATTCTCCGTAGACTTGTACTATTTCTATGAAGTAATTTGGCTAATTAATCCCACTATTACACGAATCAGGAAAAAAAGCTAAAACCGTTGATTTTAATTGGGACTCTTACAGTTCAGAAACTCCCTTCGGGGTGAAAATCTATGGCTGATAGAGCGGTAATAGCTATTGGTGGTAATTCTCTCATCCGAGATAAGACCAAGACAACGATACCAGACCAGTACGAAGCAGCAGCTGAAACTTGTAGACACATTGCAGACATGGTTATCCAAGGATTTGATGTGGTTATCACGTCAGGAAATGGACCACAAGTGGGATTCATTCTAAGAAGATCAGAGATTGCTAGTCACGAGTTACATGAGGTCCCACTGGACTATTGTGGTGCGGACAGTCAGGGAGCCATAGGCTATATGATTCAGAGAGCTTTGTACAATGAATTCAATCGTCGAGGTATTGAAAGAACCGTAACCAGTCTCGTGACTCAGGTTCTAGTGAATGCGGATGATCCGGCATTCGAAAATCCAACTAAACCGATTGGAAGCTTCATGGATTATGAAACAGCAAAAGAACGAGCAGAGAAACAAAACTGGCAGATTCGAGAGGACTCGGGTAGAGGTTGGAGACGTGTAGTTCCCTCCCCTATTCCAAAGGAAATTATTGAACTTCCAGCAATCTCAGCATTGAACAAGGAAGGTATCATTGTCTATGCTGTTGGAGGAGGAGGAATCCCAGTAATAAAAGACGAAGAAGGCAATCTTGTGGGAGTAGAAGGAGTAATTGACAAAGACCGAGCATCCAGTCTTCTAGCATCTAGCATGGGCGCAAACCTCTTGATAATATCTACCTCAATTGAGCAGGTTATGTTGAATTATGGAAAAGAAAACGAAGAACCGATCAGTAAGATGGACCATATGCAGGCACAACGGTACATCAAAGAAGGTCATTTTGCCCCAGGAAGTATGTTACCTAAAATAGAAGCATGTGTAGACTTTATCAAGAATGGTGGAGAGATGGCAATTATCACAGACCCCCCCAATATCTCTCGAGCGCTCCGAGGAGAAACTGGTACTCGTATTGTTGAAGGATGGGCGACACCACCTGCTCCAGAACGCCGGTAATTCCACAAAAAAAGAAGAAAGTGAGGGAGCTCATCTCCCTCATTGTTCTACCGCTACGAACTACGCCTTTTTCGGAATATCAGAACCAATATGATAAGCAATGCAGTTCCACCTGCTCCAGCAGCTATCATTATAATCAGATCAAAATTCTGCGGTAGAATTGCACCAACTCGATTCGAGTCCGCAATCTCACCACCTGTTTTATGCACTCGAACGGTGAAGAAATATGTCTTCTCAGGGACAAGTCCACTGATGATTGTCTGTACGGTATCTTGTTCCTCTATCAGTTGAGCTGTAGTGCCCATATCTGCTAGATTGTTACTCATGAGAATCTCATAGTGAGAAAAGTCATTATCAGAATATCTACTCCAATTCAATTCAACAGTAGTACCAGAGATTATTTCTGGAGAGAATAATTTGACTCCCGTTTCGGTCAAAGTTGTATCTGATGAGTCCAGAGTAATCGTGTAATGGTCTTGTTGACCAGGCTCGGTTGTCCCATTCACACCCTGGGTTATAATCTCACCATCCACAATCCGATTGAGCTCCATTCTATAATCACCAGTATCGGTTCCAGTGAGATTTACCTGATAGGGTAATCCAGAAGCATAGGGCATGAGAATACTCTTGTGACCATCATTCTCTACACAAACAGCTGGAAATTCTGATTTCACAGTACCCTCATCTGTCACGAGTACAGTACGACCTAACGGATCCGTTATTTCAACATCAACCGGACTGAAGATATCCAGAGCCATCAACTGATTGAGAAGATCAGTGAATATTGTAAGTATACTATAATATTCTGAAGTTTCAGGATAGACACACATCCTATTCAAAGTGTGTTTCTTTGAGTAAGAACCCAAAGAATCAAGATAAGTACTGTCGAAAGTGCCATCAGCCTGTAGTAAAATCCAATCATCATACATCCCAAAACTGTCTGTATAAACGTCCCAGTTGTTGTAGATGTAAATAGTCGCGGATCCATTTGCAAACAGATGGTTGTTGGCTTATCCGTCTTGATGATTTAGATGGTTTTTCAATTTGCAATGCTGAAGCAGGTGCAGCAATCGATGAGACCAAAAACAGAGAGATTAGACCTATAACAATCACTCTAGTTAGATTATTACGAGTTAGCAAGAAAGTAGTCCTCCAGATAGATATATAGCGTAATCACTAGTTTTCTTTTGGAGATTTGATATAACCAAATCTCTGGATTTGTGGTTCAATATCTTATTGAAACTAGTGCGAATACCTACGTTTCGAATGAGTTTCAGCTCCTAACTGAAACGAGTCAAATTGTTGTTTTCATATTCGCATATATAGAAATTGTAGACTAATATTCAAAGTTTTAACAGTAGTATACTGCTGATTTTCCGGTACATTAAAGACAGCTATTTAGTGTTCAATCTTGAATTAAAATGAAACGTGAAGTAGTATCCACGGGCAAAGCTCCAAAAGCTATTGGACCTTATTCGCAAGCAATCAAAGCGAATGGATTTATTTTCTGCTCAGGTCAGATCCCATTCAATTCAGAAACTGATGAGATGGTGACTGGATCTATTACAGATCAGACTCGACAGGTTTTTACAAACCTCCGAAATGTTTTGGATGAAGCAGGTTCTTCTCTTGAAAAAGTTGTCAAAGTGACAGTCTTTCTAAAGAATATGGATGACTTTGGAGAGATGAATGAAGAATATGCAAGATGGTTCAAAGACACTCCACCGGCCCGAGCTGCTGTGGAGGTGGCAAGACTACCAAAAGACGTTGGGATAGAAATACAACTGATTGCTCTTGCATAGATACAGTTTGGATTAGAATATCTGATTTCTAGCTAGAATCTACCCCAATATTTCGTTATATCAAAAAATAATGAAATTGGGGTCCCATCTGCAAGTTGGATGTCTATCACATCAATGTATTTCCCATCATTATTCAGCAACGTCTGCTTGATTAATTTCCAGTCTCGGTTCTTAAGTCCATAAGCATCACGGATATACTGATACTCAGCATCGACTGCCTCAAAATGAGTGGTTATTTCAGATATAAATATAGGGTCATTTTCAGACGACCCACTACCTGCGAAACTCACCAATTAAATCTCCAAATATATTCTATGCTAGGTTTCATAAGAATTTATCGCAGTCATGTAACACACTTTAACCTCATAGCATAAATATTTCAATCCATGGTTTGAAATTCAGAAGAAAAATGATGAAAAAAGAACTAGAATCTAGCTATAAATATGTGACAATTTTAGGTTACAAAAGAAAAAGCAATCTTTCAGTTGATTTCGTGGTATTATTAGTAGCTAAATAATTTTAAATTTGCCCGAGGCATGATTCTGGTAATTACTTTGGTATAAACAAGGTGTTAGATATGCATGAAAATCAAATTCAATCAGCTCTAATGATAGGAAAAGGAAATCGTGCTTGGGTGCCAATTTTATCTAATGTTGTAACTGCGGGGCATTGGGGAGGAGGGCAATATACAATGGTAAATCTTGGTGGAAAAGGAAACTTTCTGTGTGTAATACCATTGCCATTTAAGTGTGGAGGTCTTAGGTTACATATTGACGCTCTTGAAGTAGGTGTTTATGACGCGGATCCTTCAAGTAAAATCAATAAAATTCACCTAGAGCGTGTAACTGGCTTTAATAGTAGAGAAAAATTTGATGTGACAACACAAGCACAGGACTCACCTGGTGATAAGATATTTTCTTTTAATCCAATCGACTTATCCGGAAGTAAAGCTGCCTATGTTAGAATAAACTATGTAGCTGAAGGAAAATCAAATCTTGAAATTTCCTATATTCGTGTTCGATGTTATTATGAATAATCCAATCGAATGAATCTAATCCAAAAGGAAAGACAATCTCAATAAAATGAGTATTTGCTTTCCTCTTTCATTTATAATATCAAAAAATGATTTTAACACTCATTCAAAGAATATCTTCATTGGATTCAGGAACATTTCATTTTATCGCAATTCACTATTATTGTACTTTGTTCTATAAACGAATATTCTTAGAATTTATTCTGTATGAAAAAGTATCAGACTATACAAGACATTCACACTAAATATTGAGAGATAATATATAGCAAGCCGAAAGAGTATTATACCAGCATAATATAATAATTATATGAGTGAAAATAAAGAATGATTTACAATGTCGGACTCAAAACTTCTACCAACAACATACCTAGCAGTTCTGTCACTTATTGCTGCAGGGGCTAAGTATGGTTATGAGATCAATAAACTTCTACAAGACAGAGGATATGACAATTGGTTGGATGTGAAATTTTCATCAGTGTATAAAGCACTATCAGAATTAGAAAAACGGAAGTTGATTCAAGGTTCTAAAGACAATAAAGAAATCCAATCCTCAAAGAAGACATATTCGCTGACAAAACGTGGTGAAAAAGTTCTCAGAGAACAAATTACAGTCTGTCTATCGAATCCACCAAAACGAACACACTTGTTGGATCTTGGAATCTCTTCAATGATGCATCTCACAAAACAAGAGGCAGTCACTGCTCTTGAAGCATATTTGAAGAAGCTAGAGGAACGAATTAACTTTCTCGAATCTAATGTACGTATCCTCAGTGATAGAGATTTACTTGAAACTATGATCCAGGGGAATCTCATGAAAGAAGGTCCTGTGATGAGTGAAGACAATCTAGATAATCTCCCTCTTGTTCGTGCGTTGTTTGAAAGGCCTCTATTTGGTTTGAAAGCTGAAAAGCAATGGATTGAGAAATTCCTTGATGAGATTAACCGAAAAAATTGCGAAATTACATTCAAGAAGAGGTGATGAAAAATGGGAAAGAAATTCAAACCCGCAGGAATAGATGATGATGTGATAAATCTCGATTTTGAGCATTATGGAGGAGGAAAGAACTGTCAGACCAGCGCACTGCAAAGACAGATGAACCACTATGGATTGAAGATATCGGAACCAATGCTGTTTGGAATCGGGTCGGGATTGGGATTCATCTATTGGTATATGAAGAGAATGCATGCTCCTTTTGCAGGTGGTATGAACAGTGGCAAATTTCCAGGTTTAATTGGTCGAATCATTAATAGACTGGGAGGATCTTGGAAAGTTCTTAAGACATCTAGCACCAAACGTGCTCACAAACACCTCAAATCGGTGCTGCAAAAAAACCAACCTGCATTCGTCTGTGCGGATATGGCATATCTTCCACACCTGTTAACGGGAGAAGACGACCATTTTGGGCAACATACATTCTTGGTAATTGGAATTGATGAACAGATAGATGAAGCTTACCTATCGGACAGATTTGAAGGTGTAGTGACTATGCCCCTATCACAACTGCAGAAAGCTAGAGCTTCAAAGTATCAACCATTTCCAGCAAATAATCAAATGCTTAATGTTGAATTTCCAGTTGCATTACCAGATCTGAAACAATTAATTCCCACGGCAATCAAGGACAATTGTGATTACATGCTGAATCCACCAATAAGGAACATGGGATGTTCTGGAATAAGAAAATGGGCAAAGGAATTACCAAAATATCCAAAATTTATTGCTGATAAGAGAACTTTGGTCAGAGCTCTTATGGAGCATTACATCTATATTGAAACTGGAGGAAGTGGTGGAGCTTTGTTTAGAAGATTATATTCTGATTTTCTTCTAGAGTCCGCAAAAATTCTTGGAGATTCAAGACTGAGTGAAACGGCACGAGAATATGAAAAGATAGCAGATAAATGGACACAGATTGCGAATAATTTGCTACCGGAACATTGTGAAGCTTTGAATGGTCTTCGACATATCCAATTTAGGATTAATGAAATGCTGGAAAATAAGGGACTCAAATCTTTGTCTGCTGCGGAAGAGCTAGCTCAAAATGTCCCTACCTTGATTGATCAAGCAGAACACGAAGATATTTCGCAATTCGACAAAATCATTGAACCCGTGATAGAGCAATTATTGATGGTCGCTGATGAAGAAGAAAGAGTGCTTAAAGAACTGCTTCAATATAATTCCTGATTCCAGAAACATAGATAAGATTGAATCACATTTGGAGTTGTGTTACGCAGAAGCTATGTGGTAGAGCGTATGACTCAGAATGTAAAAACCAGAATCTTCTTCATTCTTACTTTGTTGATTATTTCATGCATTCCTCTGGGCATGATGGTATCAACAATTCATTATAACAGTCACCAATCACAGACTACAGGATTAACCTTTACAGAACATTCTTTTACATTGAATTCGGTGAACGTTTCGTAGTCTTTTGAGATATGGGGTCAATGTGTTATATCCTGACTGGACACTGAAGGCATTCCACTAATTGTTTCAATATTTGAATCCGAAAACACAATTCCAGTGTTTTCAGCTACCGAGTTCATTTTACAACCAACTCACCAGCTTAAAATTGACATTGAAGGACCAGGATTCATAGAATTAACATTCGCAGGTACCAATTGTACCATATCTCTGGAGCCATTTGATGGGATGATACCACCATCACCTCCAAGTCGGTCAGTAATATTCATCCAACCTCCAACTCTGGTTTTTTCACTGCTAATTGCGATATTTGCGCTAGGTTTGCTTTACAACTATAGTATGCAACTTGTAAGAATTAGATTAGATGTTGATACTCGCAGAGAGGAACATCTCAGAATAGAAAGACACAATCTTCCCATTACACTGGGCATAATTGCAATGATTGGGATGCTGCTAGTTACACCGTTCATTTTTAGTTGGGCAAACTTGGACACCCGAGCGTTGTCCGTCCAGAAACGGTACTGGAACTGGCTCGGTCCTTTTCAGGGAATGTGTGTCTGGTGACCAGACCTTCATCGTGTATCATCCCACATAACCTCCTA
>WJMJ01000143.1 GCA_014728035.1 Promethearchaeota archaeon
AAGTCTTCTGACGAAGGTATACCAATTGGGCGGACAACGATTTGACCAGCCGTGACCAACGGCGAACCGACAGACTCTTCCGATCCTATTCCAGAAGGAAATACTATGACGCCACCAACAGCAATCGTCGCATCCCCAAATCCTTCAGCACTCGTGATTCCAGATGGGGATATATTAACATCACCAACAAGAATCGTAGGAACGCCGAATGCTTCTGCCGATGGGATTCCAGATGGACCAACATTCACATTCGAAGTAAGAGTTAGAAAACCAAATGCTTCTCCACTTGTGATTCCAGTAGGAACTATACTTACATTACCAGGAACTATCGTTGGCGCACCGAATGCTTCTGCAGACGCGATACCACCTGGTCCCACGACAATATCACCAACAGAAATAGTTGGACTACCAAATACTTCTGCAGACGTTATCCCACTCGGTGCTATATTAACATTACCAGTTGTGATGATAATAATACCAAATGCTTCTGCAGAAGGAATCCCAGTAGGAGCTACATTCACACTACCAACAGAGATCGTTGGAGTTCCAAAAGATTCTGCAGAAGGAATTCCTTCTGGGGAAACTTCAACACTATCACTCGTCACATTAGGAGCACCAAATACTTCCTCAGAAGTGATTCCTGCAGGAGTTATATTTACATTTCCCGTAGTAATTGTTAGGCTTCCAAAGACTTCCTCAGAAGCAATTCCAGTAGGAACTATACTTACATTACCAGGAACTATCGTTGGCGTTCCGAAAGCTTCACTTGATGAAATCCCTGTTGGCGATACCACATATCCGACTGAAGCAATTCCAAAGGCTTCATCACTGGATATGCCACTGGGAGCGAGATTGACGTTACCAACTATAATCGTGGGATTCCCAAAGGATTCATCGGACGGGATACCTGCAGGACCGACGGAAATATTACCAGTCGTGATCGATGCTGTTCCGAAGGTCTCGGCTGAAGATATCCCGATCGGAGTGATATCAACATTCCCAACAGATAAAGAAGTGGTTCCAAAGGCTTCAGCAGATGCAATACCAGTTGGAACTATATCGACATTACCAGTTGAAATTGATGGTGATCCAAAAGATTCTTGAGACGAGATTCCTGTGGGGCTGATGCTAATTGATGGTTCTTCTTCACTACTGACAGCACTCCAAAAATTTGCATAATCACTTACTTGAGCATGAGCATCAGCATAATAATTATTAGTAAAAGCAGCGTCCGCATAACGAAGCTCTGCAACATCGCCATCTATTTGACCTGAACCACTTTCGGACATGACGTGATTATTAGTAGTATTCGACGTCGTACTCGTAGCTGAAGTGCTTGCATTACATTCTTGGACACCATCCTTCATAACCCGAACATAGTCAGCACTTTTAAATATACAAGCTACATAATACCACGTATTTTCTGAAAAATCACCGTCAGAATTTGAGCAATTTGATCCTGCTGCTGTCCACCTTATTCGATCTTCACCGGCCCATCTTGTTAGCTCGTAAGCAGATCCTGCACTTTTCTTAAAAACTCTTCGCCAACTTCCACCCCAATTATTTACATAGATCCAACCTTCAATAGATAAATTAGATACATTATTATGTTCTGCATCATCAATATCCCAATAGGTAAGAACACCTTTTGAAAGGAACCGATCAAAAGGACCGCTTCCAGTAACAAGACTTTGAGGATAGCTACCGTTTTCATGTAGAATCAAATCAACGTCTGTCGAAGTTGCATCGTCCTGAGAATTGGCGTCAACATTCATATGGTAAACAGAGCTATGATCAGGCCAAGCATTTTCCTTACCATAAGTGGTAGATCTTCCTGGCTGTGAAGCTCCTGAATTACCATAGTAAATGTAATAATCAACATCAGTTGATGTAGATTTATCACCTTTGAAATAGATATTACCCCAATTACCGGAAACATTGACGTCAGCAACTTCTAAAGGAACACGAGTTGATCCATCGGATTTAGTGACAATAATATCACCACCATCTGACTTAACATGAGACCAAAACCCATGACCTGATGAGATACGATTTAACCTAAA
Organism: Promethearchaeota archaeon; assembly: GCA_014728035.1. Classification (GTDB taxonomy): domain Archaea; phylum Asgardarchaeota; class Thorarchaeia; order Thorarchaeales; family Thorarchaeaceae; genus SHMX01. The sequence goes on from WJMJ01000143.1 coordinate 2,064, forward strand.
GGTAATAGTC
>WJMJ01000144.1 GCA_014728035.1 Promethearchaeota archaeon
ATATCGTATCTGGCAGATGGATGAGGGTTGGTCTGAGTGGATGCCTTATTCTGAGGGTATTAGTTTTGAAGAGGAATGTATGCATTATCTTGAGATCAAGGCTATGGATTGTCTTGGTAATTATGTGATTGATAATGAGACATTCTATGTGGATGACACTGCTCCTGAAATCATCAAGACTGTTGGTGATCCACAGTGTATGATTGAAGAAGATGTATATTGTGTTACCATGTCTACTCCTATTACCGTTGATGCAACTGAGTTGGGTTGTTGTCCTTGTACTGATGTAACCATTGAATATCGTATATGGTACGATGATGAATGGACTGATTGGATGCCATATTCTGAAGCAATCTATTTTACTGAAGAATGTGAACATCAACTTGAAATCAGAGCTTGGGACTGCCTAGGAAACATGGCAACTGATCTTGAAACATTTTATGTTGATGAAACACCACCTGAACTAGAAAAAACTGTAGGACAACCACACTTCTATCTAGGATTGGATGAATTTGGACATGATGTATGGCTTGTCTACCCTGGAACACCTATTACCTTCACCGCAGAAGACATGGGTTGTTGCCCTTGCACTGATTCTACAATCATGTATCGATATTGGTACCTTGGACAATGGACTGATTGGATGGAATACACAGAAGAGATACACTTTTCACAAGGATGTATTCATTACCTCGAAGCATACGCTATTGATTGTCTTGGAAACATGGGGGACATTGATAATGAAACATTTTGGGTATGTGCACCAGGCGGCGGAGATCCTGATGAAGATCCAACAATTGATATCATTGAACCCGAAGATAGTGCTACTATCTGTGATCAAACCGTGGATGTGCTCATGCATGCAGAAGACGAACAAACCAGTTGGGAAAATCTCAACGTATTCCTAAAAGTCATTGAACAAGTCAGTGGGACCACTATGATTTATCCTGCAGAACCAACCGATACAGAGGGATACTTTACAGTACCTGTTGATATCTACAAATATAATTACGGAACTCACCTGATTTTTGAGGCCATGGTCATCGATGAAGATGGAAACGATGATACCTCAGCACCAGTAATTATTACTGTTTGTAGTACCACACAATATGATCAATGGTTAGATACTGGATGGAATCAATTTTCCACCAATTATGTTGGCTGTGATGAAAGCATTGAACGTGTGTTTGAATCTATCGAAGGATGTTACGATCTTATTGCGCACTATGACCAACAAGAGGAAGAATGGATATCGTACTGGATTAATGCGCCTGAAAATGAACTTACTACTATTCAATCAGGAAAACAATACTGGGTACATAGTACCTGTCCGCAACCAGTTCACTTCTACATTAGTGCACCCGAAATCACCATTGATCATCCAGAAAATGGTTCAATTATAACAGAGCTACCATCTATTTATGGTACTGCGTGGGATTCACAAAACGGTGTTCAGCAAGTGTATATACAAATCACATACATGGAAGATTCAACTACATATTATTGGGATGACAATGCAATGGACTGGACGACTACCCAGACCAATCTCATGGCTGATCTCACCACAGGATATCATCAAGAATGGACCTATGACAGTTCAGAAATTAACTGGATAGATGAAATGAACTATATCATTACTGCCATGGCGGAAGACAGCTATGGTTGTTTTGGATATGACTCTGTTCAAGTTTCTGTTCCCTTTCTAGGTGAAGCAGCGGTCAATATCGAAAAACAAGTATGGATTCCACAAGAGTTTATCAATGAACCAGACACTGAAGGATATGTCACATATGTCTTTACCCTGGCTGATATAGTCCTTTTTGGATATGAGGAAGATACCGCACTTGAAATCTACGATGACACTGATGACTTAGTATGGTCAGGGACTGTCAATGATGGTGAATATCACATAGAAGGCGTATCCCAAGGTGTTTACAAAATAGTTGGAGGTAAAAAATTTTCCGTACTCGTTGGCGATCCTATTACCAATAGTGTGATGGGATATTACGCTGTCGATAATAATGGCTATGGAGCAAGTACAAAACTCTACACATATATGCCAAATATTTATGATGGAATTGATGATGATTTCATCGTCTTTTCATATACCGATGGAACTGAGGTAACTGTTACTAATATGGATACAGATACAGAACATTGGTCTGGAACTTTAAACGAAGGTGAACATTACTCCACCAAGGACTTAAGTGACAATTTTATCAAAGTTGAAGCAAATTATCCAGTATCAGCTTTATCGTACACGGATCAAGGATATGCAATACCTGCTGCTAATCAACGTTTTTCAGGACAAGAATTTTATACCTTTGCCTATCGCATTACAGATCAACCAAACACGCTCCATGTAATGTCTTATGAAGATAACACTCAGGTGCTCATTAAAAACACTGAAACCGAGGAAGAATATTTCAATGGAATATTGAACGCAGGTGAAGAAACCACCATAGCCTCAATGGAACGAAGGTTTTACACCATACAGACAGACAAAGATGTCACCGCTGCAGTACTCGCTCCCTTTGCAAATTATCACCATGGCACATACATGGGTGATAAAACAGGGTCTGGCATTGGAACAGAATTCTATTCACCAATTATCGGAATTTCTCAAATTCAAATGGTGTTTGCATATGAGAATGCTACCACCATCGAAATCTATGATGCAGCAACAGGAGTTTTAGAGGAAAGCGTAACCTTGGATCGAGGTGAATACCAAGATGTTAATCAAGGGTCAGGACATTGGCATCTGACCAGCAACAATCTGTTCTCACTTTACCAAGGATATGGTCATGCTTCTGCCTCATTTGCCCCTGTTCTTTTTGGAGAAGCAGTTGGTGGATATTGGGGTGAAACCCGTGAGGCTACACTTGAGGAAACTGTCACATTTAAACTACGTGTTTCCAACCCCGGAGATATTCTGTTGGACTCACTCAATGTCTCAGATTGTCTTCCTGAGGGACTAGTATATGCTGGTGATGCAACCGTCAATGCAGTCCCCATGGAGCCGTCAGAAACATGGAATCAAGGTCAATGTTTTGCATGGATTGATCCCTTTCAACTAGCCCCTGGTGAACATGGAGAAATCATCTTCAATGCCACGGTCAACATGTGTGATGAAACCCTATTTAATACAGGTTATGTAACAGATGAAAATCAAATGGTTGATGATGAAGACACAGCCTCAGTGGAATCAATATGTGAACAAATCACAGACTATACTTTTGACAAATGGGTGTGGCGTGAATCCATGGAATCGTGGGATGAATACACTGAAGACGAAGGATTTGAAGATATCGTTCGTTTCAACATTACCTTGGAAAACACAGGAGATACTACCCTGGAGGACGCGACACTAGTCGATCATCTACCTGAGGGACTTGAATATGTTGAAGAAAGTACTATGGTAAAAGCAATAATTGACGACACAATTCTTGAATACAGTGGAACTGAAGTTGAACCAACGATAACACCAGGTGATGGAGAAATGCTCCTTACTTGGGTAGAAGATTCAATGTATAATCTTCCACCAGGTGGTATCGTTCACCTTGAATTTGAGGCAATGGTAACGGTATTTAATGGAGATCTCACAAACATTGGTATGATTACAATCATTGATCAATTCGAAGATGAATACGAAGATGAAGATGATGCTGATGTATGGGTGTATTCTGAATGCCCACCA
>WJMJ01000145.1 GCA_014728035.1 Promethearchaeota archaeon
ATATATCCTCTTCATCTTCATCAAACTCAGGAATTTCATCCTGTTCGAGGAAGATTCTATCTCCTACTTCTAGGAGATATTCTTGATCATCTAGGATTACCTTAGATTCCCTAGTTACGATCATCTAATAATTTACTTTCCGCATCCATAATAGCATATGCGCCTAATAATCTATCATCCTCTTTCGATATTTCTGATAAATCAATTTCATCATATGTAGATTCAAATTCAACTTCATTTGGTGCTTCGGGTTCATCACGACTAAGCGGGTGTCCGAAATAAACAGTATATGCTATTTCTATTTCGCGCTCTTCTGGATCTATAGAACTAGGCAGATCAATGAACATATAATCTTTATAAACTTTATCAATTAATCTGCGATCGACTGGCGGCTCATACACGCGATTAATCATATTGCGATCATATTTGAGACGAGAATCAATCATTTCCATAATATTCATGTCTTAACACCCCCTATATTGTTTTGCCTCTTGCTTTATCCAACAAATGCTGTCCATGCATTGCCTCTTCCTCCTGTGCATTTTCTATAACCTTCTGCACAGCCAAATATTCCAAATTATCAATTTCTTCATCTGGCCAGCCCGAGAAATCCACATCATTATCATTCATGTCCACAATTTGTGTTATTTCTGCGTTTGTATCAATTCCTTCCTCATCCCGTGTGGATGGCTGACCCAATGTGGCATCATAATAAACAACAATATCACTTTCATTGGGGTCTATTTGATAAGGCATCGAGTATTCAAACGATCCAGATACATTCCCCCTTAAACGAGAATTAATCATTTCTAAAATATTCATCTACATCTCCTCAACTGGAATTAATTCATCTAAAAATCTGCGAAGAGATTGTGGCCTTACTCCCGATGGCAATTTATGAACTATTTGTGTAGGTCCACATTCCATCTTTTCACACAATCTTTTGACAAATCTGAGGAGCCAATTATCAGATGCACTTGGGGCCACAAAGTATCTGGCATTATCACCATCACCCACTTTCAAGGATTTTCTGATGATAGCACCCTCAGACATTATATCGATGTGGTCGCCTTTTTCCAACAAAAGGCGACCAACATCTGCTTGAATCTCGGCGTTTTCGGTTATTAGATATCTCATTGTTTGGGCTGGACAGGCTTATCTTGTTTTGCCTTCATCTTTTGAATATCAATGAAACCCTGCGCTACAATATAGGCAACGGCAATGACACCAATAGCAATGATCTTGGCCAAATCAGCAGCATAAATAATAAATGCAGCGGCCAAAGCGCCAACGATCACCTTCTTTGAGGTAACAAATTCGATAAGATTAGAAATTCTTTCCTTGATAAAATCAACCATGTTTACTCCTTCTCCGCGTGAACAAACAACTCCAACAAAAATCCAACAACCAATAAGATGATATGAGTCATTATATCCCTCGTTGATATTCATACCATAATCGTTTATTTTTCCTGATGGCGTCTTCGCCCTCTGGCCATCGACCTTGAACAACCTGACGAGCATACTGGTACGCATCTCTAGTATTACGTGCAATTACTTCTTCTGCTTCTGGCCATCTATCTTTAATTACTGCAAGAGCATATCTATAGGCAGAATATGGATCCTGTTTGATTACTTCCTCTGCCTCAGGCCATCTTCCCTTGATCACATCACGAGCATACTTATAAGCATACCATGGATCTTGCTTGATTGTGTTCTCAGCCTCAGGCCATCTTTCCCCAGTATAATATGCATATTCATAGGCATACCCAGGATCCTGTTTAATTACAGATTCACCTGCAGGCCATCTATTATTATTCATAATTTCATTGACAAATCTGATGACAAAATCAGGATCTTGTTTGATAGCATTAAGTACTCTCTTATCATCAGGGTGCTCTTTGATGTATTCTATTGGATCACCGAATATATCCTCTTCATCTTCATCAAACTCAGGAATTTCATCCTGTTCGAGGAAGATCCTATCTCCTACTTCTAGGAGATATTCTTGATCATCTAGGATTACCTTGGATTCCTTAGTTACGATCATCTAGTCTCCACATCAAGATATCTCAATGTTGCATTTATTAAATGAATAATCGAACCCACGACATGGATTATATCTGTTTACTGGTTCTTCATCTTGAACTGGTGGTACATCAGCATTTTCTCTGAGTATAGAATACCAATCAACACGATCTATATCACACGGACACACAAAATCGGGTGGTGGACCATCAGGAAGTACAAAATACCTCTGATCATAATTTGGCCCAAATTCAACATGTGATCCGGGTATTACTTCTAAAGCCTTTTTCACGGTTATATAAGACGAATGACATTCATCACGAATACCTACCATCAACCCCTCAGTGGTTGCTGCGGATACTGGTTCACATCCAGGCACCAACATAGTACCACCTGGCATAATTGTAATTCTGTTTGCTACTCTTATTTCAGGAGCACTCATAGGAAGATCTCCTATGAGTATATTTGCGAAGTGTTATATCTATTCAAGTTCAAAGGTGATGCCAACACCAATTCTGTTCATTAGATCAAAAGCCTCTTCTTCCGACAGATCCAATCTTTCACTGATCTCATCAATAGCATTCTCTATCATATGGGAACCAAGATCGCCAAGACTATCACTAGCACCCGATTCCAATTCTTTCAAAATACTTCTAATCTCATCGTCACGAGAACCACCTTCTTCGGCCATTATTCTTATCTTATCGCCTTCCTCTAGCATATATTTCTTACCATCCAATTCTACTTCGACATTCTTGCTGACAACATGTCTATCGATGTCTTCCTTCTCAAAGGTTTCTGGATCTCTGCCCTGCTTCTTGGCCGTGGCATAATAAATCTGCTTGCCCTTCTTCTTGCCATACTGTTTCTGAAATTTCTTGATGATATCCTTGGGCATCATCTCTCCTTAGGTAAGGTAGGTTACTATCTCATATCTTCCAGATTCATCCATCTTGTGCCACACTAGGTATAAATTTGAATTATCGTATGGTGCATAATATGGCTCATTCATATCTGGTCGATATTTGGCGCTCGATTCTGGTGCTATGTCTATTGATACACGACCATCATCACCAGCCAGAAATCCTGCAAATTTTGTGTTGTCTTCTTGTAATGGAATGATATCATATTTGTTCAGAACCGCAAATATGTTGTCTAGAGGAATTATTTTAAAATAAATACCCGATACCAATTCCGCCAATTCATGATTAACTGTCTGTCGCATTTGATTGCGCAGGGTCTTACGATCTTCATTTATAACATTCAGCGCGTCATTTAATTTATTCTTAAACATGCATTATTTTTGCATTCTGTGGTTATCTTGAAGATGATTTAATACAAATGGGGGAGGAGATCTACCCTGACCCCCTCCCCCTAGTATAAGTTTTCAAGACTTAACTAATTCGGGCGGCTCATACTCATCATATAACGAATTGCCTCATTTTGCTAATGGCGCTCTACCACTGAGCTACGCGTCCTCGTATCCCTCTGCTTTGTCGGGCTTGGGACCGTCATCGGCAGCATTATTGGGGGACGCGATGGGATTCGAACCCATGACCACCAATTCATTGGACAATTCGCATATCAAATAAAGAGCCTACTGACACTAACTGGACAATAATCTGACACTGAATCTGCGGTGATAGTAAATGTTATCACGACAGATACGATGATACTGATACTGCGGCTGACACTGTCCAGTAAAAATTTTATTTGCCAAGAATGTAGTTGGCAATCTCCTTTCCTATAGTCACATTCAAGATTTCCTGCTCGTTTGCACGCTGACGAGCTTTCTTTACTGCGCGTTGCAATTTATCAACCCTGCTGATAATAGAAGATTTGTCAGCAGGAGACAAAACACCAGACCAATGAGTCTCAATGAATTTTCCAATCGGCGCATCTTCATTCCATTTTTCAATTTGTGCTGGATGTTTATCAGTAGCATCATATAAGACCTTGTGCTGAACCACCTTCTTGGTGCGTCGTTTTTCAACAGGATTTGCCGTCTTATACACAGTACCCGTCGTGGCCTTGACATGCGTTTCGTCTTTTTCCCATTTAATCCCAGGCTGTAATGTTGGAATATTATCCAACACTTGTCTGATATCTTTCAACCTGGTTTCAAGGCCAAGAAGGAAAGTGGCCGGAACATCCTTAGCTATAGTCACCCCATCCACAACAAGGTCGGTCCTTGCTTCTTGGTTGGTTCTCTCTTTCTGAATGAGTACATCCAGATATGGTATGATGGATTCACTAAATATATAATCCAATTTTTCATCCACCGTCGTTACCATTTCCACTTCTTCATCTGCCAACACGTCTGGATCATTCTCATCAAATGGCTCATAATGACGCACCTGAGCCATAAAATGGTTTGGCTTGTTCTTGAATGTGGCGGTTGCTTCGTTTAGAATTTTCTGGTAGGCACCCCGGTGGTCACCCTCTACTGCGATAATTTCGTGCAATTTACCCATTATAATCTCCTTTTGGTTGAATAGAGATATATAATGGTGCAGTAAATTATTAACCGAAATATCTTCTTAGTAATTCTTTAGATTCATTATCATCTACCAAGTCTACAAAAAATTCAAGCGGAATCTCCATATAATTATCATCCATGCTTGACAGCAATTCATGAGCTACCTCTTTTATGATATCATAATGATCTGGGTCAATGTTAATAAAATCTTTGAGAATCTTATCCTTACTGTGTACTGTGGTGGTTGGCATATTTAGATCGGTCGTCTCTACAGACAGCGCAACTGACACTGACACTTTACCATTATTGCCTTCCATAGTTATCATATATAGGAATGGTCCTTCATAAGTGCTTTTATCACTCTCAGCATATCTACTTATGGATACCTTTACATCAAAGATTTCATCCTGTTCGAGGAAGATTCTATCTCCTACTTCTAGGAGATATTCTTGATCATCTAGGATTACCTTGGATTCTTTAGTTACGATCATAGGAATTTCCTCTTGTACGCACGCCACCATTTTGGACTTTGCTTGATTGTATCCTCAGCCTCAGGCCATCTACCATTAATTACATAACAAGCATAATAATAAGCTAATCGTGGATCTTGCTTGATGGTGTCCTCGGCCTCAGGCCACCTACCCTTGATCACATTACGAGCATATGCATTTGCCCATTCTGGATCTTGTTTAATTATATCCTCTACCTCAGGCCACCTACCCTTGATCACATCACGAGCATACATATAAGACCATTTTGGATCTTGCTTGATTGTGTTCTCACCCTCAGGCCATCTACCCTTAATCACATTAAAAGCATAATAATAAGACCAATATGGATCTTGCTTGATTGCCTCCTCACCCTCAGGCCATCTGCCCTTGATTACGTCATCGGCATATTCATAAGCCCATTTTGGATTTTGCTTGATAACATTAAGTACTCTATTATCATCAGGGTGCTCTTTGATGTATTCTATTGGATCACCGAATATATCCTCCTCATCCTCGAATTCTGGAATTTCATCCTGTTCGAGGAAAATCCTATCTCCTACTTCTAGGAGATATTCTTGATCATCTAGGATTACCTTGGATTCTTTAGTTACGATCATCTTGTCCATATAAATCTCAAATTACCAGCATCCCACAATCTTCTATACCCATTTAGAAACATGTTTTCAGCTTCCGTAACATGCTCATCAAAATGTTCAAGTTTATCTTTGAGCTTATGCTTCTGAAATTGTATTCTTGAATAAACTCTATTTTGCTTCACGTAACAATAATTTGGTCTTGTGATACCATCAAGATCAAACCCCAAATGATAATATAAATCGCCATTGCTATATCTTCTATTGGCATATGATAATACCAATTCTGGATTGCACCTTTTGATGAAGTGCTTAAATAATCTACTGGCACCACCAATTACAGTTTTTCCAATTTTATTAGCAAATCGAGTAATTTCCCAACCATATTTATTGTGTTTATTAAATGACATCACCGCCAATAACTCATCATTATAATATAAACCGCATATAAAGTGTGAATATTTATAACCTTGCAGATGATTAGATGCCATGAATTTCCTATACGTGCCTATACCCACTTCCATTATATCACATTTTCTAGCATAAATTCTATCCGTCATGTTAAGTTTGCTTTTTATAATTGATTTTACAACATGTTGGTTGTTTCTCCATTCATCCTCTGATATTTGTATCAATCTAATTCCTAATTCATTGCATCTATCTAATTTAAACACGTGTCGTTGTCTTTCTTGTGTGGTTTCTACATGATCATAAGAATGCCAGTATATACCATTCACTTCAATGGCCAGGTTGCAATCCAATACCAAAATATCTAGTTCATATGGATAAATGGCGGATCTATCATTCATTTTAGATCTAGATAATTCATTTACAAATTCATAGACTTCATTCTGCAAGTGACCACCAGAACACAGTTGACATCCATTTCTATTTAGAATATGATATCGCGGCACCTGCCAAAACATACCATGGGTTGGGCACTTCATATTGGCAAGTGAATCATAAGATTCATAGATCATCTCACCATAATCATATGTATCTCCATGAATCTCCTTTGCTTTCGCTACAAATTCCTCTCTGGTAATCCGTATGTCGTGTACTTTTAGTCCAAATCTTTTAACTGCACTAGATACTGCTTTCTTCCCACATCCAATTTCTGATGCAATATCTCTGGTAGATCTGCCAGATTTAATATATTCATTTTTTAGCCAATCAACATCATTTAATTTATCAAATGCATTATCACCTATAACTGATTTCAAATTTGTTGGTTTATCAAATTGGGGTGCATGTGGTTTTAAACCAATCTTCTTCATTCTGTTTTTTATAACATGCACTCCTTGCCCAAGCACTGATGCGATATCAGATAAACACATACCAGATTCATGTAGCTCTTTTATTTGATCAATGTCTACACTGTGCTTATTATGTGGTATTACATTTTGACTTGGCTTCCCAGATGGTTTCAATCCATTGGAGCGTAATAATCTGCGCACGACATGGCCACCTACATTATACATTCTAGCAATATCTGTTGTTGACATGCCATTATGATAATGCTTTATAACATCATCTACATGATCTGATAATTTCGATTTTGGATACTTTGAAGATCTGTTCTTCGTGAATCTTGGTTTTCTATTTGGATACTTATCCCGCAAAATAGTGCTGACTAGTGAATATTCAACCCCAAGAGAATGAGCAATATCGCTTGGTGCATGTCCATTCTCATACATGTCTGTGATTTGTTCTTTATATCTTACCTTTAGACTGTTTTTGGAAGGTTTTCTGCGAGGATTAATATCGTGTAGTTTAAGAATTCTTGATATTACTTTATGAGTTACTTCATATTTTGCAGCAATATCTGATACATTATAATTAGAATTATATAATTCGATTATTTTATCGTGTTCATTGTGTATGTCCATGACCACTAAAATACATTATTTCAGAACGAATCCAAGCGGCTCGCCAAGTCGAATTGCATCTTGGATACATTCTTTGTATTCTTCTCTACCTTCACTCACCATTTCTGCCCCATCTAATGTCATAATACCACCATCAGGTGATGGCAAACTCATCTTTCTTCTCACCATACCGATCATTTGTTTTGCTTGTGCAATGATAGCTCTTATACAAATTTCCCTCGCTGACGGCAATGTAAATTCATCTATAGATGGTATGTAGCGTACGACCACCGGGAAACTACCCTTTGGAGTCGGCTTTAGACGCAATTTCCTGTCACTTGTGGCCTCCCACGAACCCTCAGTACCGAGCACCCGTTGCGAGAATTTGCGGTAACTTTGAAGTAAGTGATAATCCAATAACATATTTTGAATACCTGTTATGTTACCAATATTTGCACCAATATGTTGGGGTAATAAACCATCTACGGAATCATTATGGTATGGTATTCTACCATATGTGTCTTCACATTCTTTACGCCATACTTCATCATGAAATCCAGATCTAGTTGATAAATGCACACATTCATCCATCAAAATATCATCTATGTTTAAATAATCTATTTTAGTAGATATAAATATATCTTTAGTGTTGATATCTGTAAGTGCATTCACATGTTTAAAAGGAACGAGGTGGATATTCATAATGACCCTCCAATATTTTATTTTTGATTTCTATGATAAATATATTTCAACTTTTCTTTTCCCATCACTTTAATTAAACCAAAGGTAGCCACATAAGCTGCCTCAGTAATTTTTGATTTCTTGGCGTGATAATATATAGACTTCTTGTGGGTATAATATCCATCAGCATCAATATACCAATAGTCTGGTTTAACCTCTCCCATAAACTCAAAATTACTTGCCTTATAAATTGTACCACGATGATTGAAAGTTGTATCTGAGTAAGCTATTATGTCATGGTATCGCCGTGGTAATCGTTTTATGCTCTGTGATATTAACCAACTAGCAAAATTCTTTTTTTGATATCTTGGATGAATACATAATCTCGATAATTCAGTGGTATGATAATAATCATGTGGCAGATTTTGCCTTATTAAAGGCGAAAAGACAACACTACCAATAAGCACATCACCAAGGTACGCAGCAAATACGTTGCCACAACGACCGGCGCTTCCAATATAATGGTGTGAACTTATAAATATATCAACTTCGGATTTACTTACCTTTTTTATTATCACGTCCTTGAAACAAAAATCATATATATCATCATTGATATTACACCAATATTTTATTAAATTGACAATTTTACCAACACTTTTGAATTCATGCTCCCATATATATTTTATCTCACATTCTGGATGATTTTTTGCTATATAATCAAATTTCAATCTATCATTCTGTACAGCAGTGGGCAATGAATGCCAATAAACACCATTGCATTCAATTAGGACTATTTTATGTCCTAAGGGTATGGCACAATCAAAAGAAAACGGTCCATAATGGCATTGTTGATCATCATCCCTGTCTTCATACTCTCTATAATATGTAATCCCAAGATTATCTAATATCATATATAACATAAGCTGTAATTTTGATACTCTGGAACGATTCACATGGATTTCTGCCATCTTTTTTCTGTATTCTGGATCACCCCATCTGCGCTTCGCTACAATAGACATTTTATGCTTAAATTCTTCACCAAAGTGAATATCAGTATTGATTCCATGCTTATTTAATAATCTACCTATAGTTGAATATGAGCACCCAAAATATTTACCACATTCTTCCATAGTATGTGATTGATAATATTCAATCAATTCTTTAATATTGATGTGATCACGTAGATCATCAATATTATTGATATTGTTTCTTCGTAAGAATGATCTAATAGAAGCTACGCCAACACCACATTTATCAGCACATTCTTTGAGAGTGTGATCTTTCAAATATTCTTTAATGAATTCAAGGTCATGATTATCAGCATAATGAATACCAGTTTCATATCCTGCTTTTCTCAATCTTGTGCCAAGAACATGGGGAGAGCAACCAAATTTATGTGTACATTCCTCTAATGTGTGATCTTGATAATAGTGATATAATTCATCAATGTCAATGTGCTTCTTATTGGGCGGATCTTTTGGTGGTTTAACCAATCCAAGATTTTTGGCTTTATATCGAACTTGATCAACTGTCATATTAAATTCAATAGCTGTTTCTTTCAATGTATGTGTCAAATAGTGTTGATCAAAATTCATTCTTTTTTACTGAACTCCTATGTTTATTTTTTCTGATATCAGAATGATTGTAAATTGATGTATCCATTCCTATGGATTTTAATCGTCTTTTAATGGTAAGTATAGAACAATTGTATTTGTCTGCGCAATCACCTAATGTGTGGCCATCTAGAAAATATGATTTTAACTCGTTTAGATCTATCGATATAAAGGCCCTCTTTCGAGTATTGACACCAGCAATCCTCAATCTAGATGCCAAGTATCGTGCACCAACACCAAATTTGTCAGCACATTGTTTCATCGTATGATCTTCATAATATTGCTTCAATTCGTCTATATCAATATAATCTTCTCTATCTTGATATCTTTCAATATTAGTGATACCAGACTTGTGTGCCCATCTACGTATCGTGGTGGGTGATACTCCAAATTCTTGTGCAGTATCTAACACCGTATTCTTCTTAAGATAATGTAATGCCATCTTCTCATAAGTTTCCATTGTGCCCCCATAAATATCATGATATGTGTGACAATATACACATAATCTAAATATGTTGTCAGATAATTAGTGATTCTAAAGATCTTAACTTTAGATGATATATTTTTCTACCATCTGCCCACTGCCGTACACCTGCCACTACTTCTCTTACCCAATATTCTTTTGAATTGGGATCAAAATCATGCCAAGCTATCCATCCGCCATCGCTTAGAATCTTCTCGCACATCACACCATCTAAATAAGCATATTTCTTGTCATGGCACCCATCTATAAAGCAGAAGTTGGGCGGTGAACCTTCATATTTCCAATCAATAGAACTACCATAATATTGACATATGTTCTTAAGACCAAGATCTATGTAGTATTTCCCGATGTCTTTCTTAGTCATATTCAAGGTGATCTGGCCAGTGTGGTGTTCTGGGAGAGGATTAATGGTGTGGACGGTGTGAGAGGTGTTAGAGGCCAAAATACAGGTGCCTCTACCATATGAAGTGCCTATTTCTACGATGTCACCTTTGCTGGTGGCGGCAAGATATGACATAAAAATATCATCAAGTCGCCTTCTATCGTTAGCTGGTTTTATTTGGGTTGGAATGGTACCTTTGGTAAGGCCAAGAACATCAACCAAATCATCTAATTCTATCGTTTCAATTTTCATAACATATATTTGCATCATCCCACAAAACAAAATTGAGAGTAAGGCTTTAATATGACAGTTTCAAGCCTGAGCTTGAACTTCTTGACATATGGAACAGGTGGGAGTATTGGGTCCCTATTGCGTGCACTGCACCAGCCAGGAACCCGCACATTCTTTTCATCATTGGTGGGAACATAATGGGTATACGAAGACACCGCCATTTTGGCGGTGCGATACGCATCACCGGCATATGTATAAACAACACTATCGCTTGAATCGTAATCAAATGTGGCTACTGATGTGGCACCCGAATCGTCCCAAATCATAGTAACATGATCATAATTTTATCGCGTCGACCTGGGCATCAAATTGATCATCACCTTTTCTGATGCCCAATTTCATATAAATTTCTTCTTTGGTCAACTTCTTACCCTTCCACTTGGACGCAAATCCCTTCAAATTACGTTCTACCGCTTCTTCATATTTTTCTTTTTTGGGTTTCATTTTTCACCTTCTATGCAAAGTGCGTTAGATATCTTTTGATGGACGGTGTACGATGTGATGGCGGTGGTGGAGTTTTATTCTGATATGGGCAAAATTTACCATCTATCACACGACACAAACGTGCGCCTATACCCCAAAGTGACCGACCAACACGTTTATCTGTGCAATATAAGCCATCCTTATTCTGTTTGCAATTAACTCTGACTCTTACCATCTTAGTCCTTAAACGTATACAAATGACCCTGCTCAGTCCAGCCAGCAAATCCAGTAATATCTTGTTCATCATAATTATCTGCATAATGCACAAGATACATCTTTTCTTTCCATTTAGAAGGCAATGTGTTCAGTGAGTACAATGGGGCATGAACAGCGCCAGGAAAGAATTGGACGTCATGGAACAGAACCTCTGAATGATCGGCATATGTATCTAGCAACTCTTCATCAAATTTAGTATCACCAGAATAAAAAACACGACCATCAATAGAAAGTCCGTATGAAATAAATGATCCGGACCAACTATCCGATTGCTCAGGTATGTGGTTTGTTCTAAAAAGCTCTAGTGATATGGAACCAACATCAACACTGAAAATTTCTCTTGGCTTATGCTCTACCCATTGGGGCCTTATAATATCAAAATAATCCGTGAATGCCATAACACGACCATGGGCAAGTTGTTCATTGTATTCTAAGCCACCTCTAAGGCTGTTCTCCCACAGTATTCTCTGATATTCAACACTAACAACCATCTTCAGCTTAGGTTTACCCATAAATGGAATACCAACATATTTATTCATCTGTGCAAGCTGTTCAAACCCACCTATGTGATCACCATGGCTGTGGGTAGGGAGAATAACTTCAATATCATACGGAGATAACCCCGTGGTTTGATGGAAGGCTTCTGGACCAGTACGGCCAAAATCCACCATAACATGATCATCGCCTTTCATAATGAGAAGATTTGTCTGATTGTGTTTAGTTGCAAGTGCAGATCCCACTCCTATGAAGTATAGAACAAGTTCTCCATCTGTCTTAAGATTTTCAAGTTTCATCAGATTCTTCTCCACCCTTGTGTCTACCTAAGATACTTTGTGCCTTTGTTCGCGCTTCGTAGAAGCTCCGTAGCGGACGAAAATCTTTTCGACACGATCGGGTGTGATGCCGATTCCTCGGTCCTCAACCCACCACTGCGGCTCAAGAGATGTGGGTATATGAATGAAGAGAGGGATGTCCTCGTTGC
>WJMJ01000146.1 GCA_014728035.1 Promethearchaeota archaeon
ACTATACATCGGAAAAAATTCTTCTTGTCCGTTCCTCAGGGTTCTTTTTCATGGAGCATAGAGAAGTCCGGTTACGAAACAATATCCGGTTCCAGTTCGGTCACTGCCATGGAAGAGACCGTTCTGTGCTCTGAAAAAGCTGTAATGAAGGAGAAAAAGGAAGATTCCGAGATCTTTACTGTTATCATTCTGATGCTCCTGATAATTGCGTTGTTGGCCGTTCCGATAATTATCGTTCTTGTGGTTGTCAAGAAGGCGGGCAAGAAGAAAGAAGAACCGGAGGAAACTGATGAGGAAGAAAAGGATGAGCTCGATGAGATGATGGAGAAGCTCCCTGATCAGACGGAGGAAGAGGAATCTGTTCCCGAACAGATAAAACCTCCTCAGCAGAAAGAACAGATCAATGATGAGCAGTATCCTCCTCAGTCCTATGAAGAACAGCAAGAACAACCTGTTCCTCAAGAACAAACATATCCACAGGAGTCATCTGCTACCAGTTTACAGGAACAGCAGGTTCCCTATGAGGAACAATATTCACAAGAACCTCCTGCATCTCAGGGCCCACACACCGATGATACTTCTTCGATGGAGGAACAGAATAGTACAGAGGAAAGTATAATTTCCCAATGAATGCGTCTCGTGATAAAGATAGAAGACGGCCTTTCTAAACAGCCAATGTTTTTCAGAATTTTTCCCACTAGGTGTCAGGAAAGAAGCTCAGGACCCGACATGGGGCCCCGGGTGAGGGCCATTGTAGGGAAACCATATTCTGTTGAGTGTACGTATTGATTGGTCATACCTTGTTTTCTTACTAGAAAATCCTTATATAATTAGAAGGAAAGTGCAACAATATGGAATTGGTCTCCGATATACGTGGCATATGTAGATGCCAGTCGAATTCTACACAAAAGTGCCGGTTGAAAAATACATAGGGACTATTTAAAGGCAATCAGTTGGAATGATCAATAGCTTCTCCCCCACCCATGCATCCGTCATCAGTAGAAAACTCGTTTTCGAGGATGCAGATCAATCTTTGATTGGTCGGAGTGGAACGGGCATCTATGTGCAATTTCCTATTGGCCGCTCGCTTCGCTCCCTTGTCTCGCATCGACTCCACCTTCCGCTTCGCTACAGGTGCCTTCGATGTTGGCGACTCCACTCTATCGAGTGCCTTCACCAACCCTTCAGACCTCCGGTCCTCGGGCGGACGCCTGTAAGAAGCCTCACCCATTCCGCCCCTGCGGTTCTGATAAATTCCTTCGGAATTCATCTGAATCCCTCGACACGTTGTGCCTTCGGGATGGATCGCGCCCAGGCCCCGCTCACCTTCCTCGGGGCGGGTCATCTGTGACATGATTTCTCCTCTCATGGTATCATCCATTGTTTTGAAATTATATAAGGAGACTGGAACATTTTCTTTACTCTTTTCCTACTCTGGACCACATACATTTCACAGATTAAATATCTTATCATCCATTTTCGCGATCAACCTCAAACGAATGTAAGATCTTTGGATTCTCATCCACATTTTCACTTCGATATTTCCCTTTGTTTCGTCGATTATCATTCACAAGCTTCGCTTCATTGCTATTTTGAATGGAACCGTTCGACCTATCCTACTCTCTTTCAGCTCCAGGATTCTTATCATCGACTCACACTCGATCCCCCCGACCGTTTCTTCACTTCGTTCATCCACTTCCCACGTTAACCACTCCACCCTTCAGCGCAACGTTCGAAGGCGCGCAGAAGAGACCAGGGAAATTATTCTCTCTGACCTTCCGGTTCCTCAATTTTCAATAATTTCAAGTAGCGAAGTGAGTGGCATTTTTATTTCACGATCTGTGATATTTCAACATCATTGTTATTAATTTGGATTTTAACATTACTATATTTCTCTTCAACTCGGATATCATTGTTTATAAATGTTGAATTATTATGAATCACTTTAATTGAATATACCCCATTTATTTTTGTAATATCATTTATAGAAAAATATTCATTAGGTGATAATTCTAAAGTGTTATTGTATATCTCAATTTTATCAGAATTCTTTATTATAACCTCTATTGAGAGATTTGAATTATCGTTGTTATCAATAGTTAAACAAAGAGTTGGGTTTTCTGTTTCTGAATTTTCAGAAATGCAACCACATAGAAATGTGATTGGAAAAATAATTATTAATGATATTAATAGAAGGAATTGTTTTACCATGTTGTCATCCTCCATTTTTCAAATGTGATGTCCTCCCATTCGTCATCTGTAAAATCATGATATTCAAATTTCCCCTGATACATACTGGTGGTAATTGGCAATTCATTGAATGGTATCCAATCATTTCTTTTTCTAACAAATTCATCATTATCTGAAGGATGATCTAATCCTAAACAGTGTCCCAATTCGTGCATAAAGGTTTTACTAATTTCACCAGCCGTGCCAAAATTCCCATTAAATATCACGATTGGTGATCCGCTACTTTCACCAAGTGATGAGGTTGAACTTAGACTATCGTCTGGATCAGAATCTGGTTCTAAATATGCCATTATGCAATAGAAAAATATGCCATTTCTATTTGATGCTGACCCGTCTGGTAACTTTTTGAAATAATTTGGAATGATGTCATTATCTTTCTCTGATTCTGTTAGATATTTATCATAAGGAATCTCTTCTCCCCCACCCATGCATCCGTCATCTATGTGCAATTTCCCACTGGCCGCTCGCTTCGCTCCCTTGTCTCGCATCGACTCCACCTTCCGCTTCGCTACAGGTGCCTTCGATGTTGGCGACTCCACTCTAACGAGTGCCTTCACCAACCCTTCGGGCGGACGCCTGTAAGAAGCCTCACCCGTTCCGCCCCTGCGATGGCTCGCGCCCAGGCCCCGCTCACCTTCCTCGGGGCGGGTCATATGGGACATAAATCCTTTACTCATCTTTTCATCATCCTTTTGAGAATATATACTCACATTGGAACAGATTTTTTATTGA
>WJMJ01000147.1 GCA_014728035.1 Promethearchaeota archaeon
CAACGAGATACTCTCCCGAGCAAGAGAATTAGATAGACACTACATCCCATCAAGATATCCTAATGGACTGCCTGCGGGAACACCACGAAGAGCATTCGATGAACGAGAGGCACAGGAGGCGATTGAAGCTGCGAGAACCATCCTCAGATTCTGTGAAGGTATTCTGGCCACAATCCAAGGATGAAGTGCTGCGAAAGGTCAAGCGAGTTGTACAGCATCTTGCAGACCTTAACGATGTTCTGGATATCTGGCTGTTCGGTTCGTATGCTACAGACCAGTTCATGCATTCCAGCGATGTCGATCTTTGTATCGTCCTGTCTGAAGATTCCGAGTTGCAAGAGGTAGATATCATGGAATATGCTGGAAGATTGAAAGTAGGATTACGTTTTGAATTTCATATCTATCGTGAGAGTACATTCAAGGACCTTCTCAGTGATGAGACTGGATTTGTCTCGCGAGAGATTGTCAGCAAAGGGATACATCTGCATTCAAATTAATGGATGCAGACCGAAGTCTAGAGCATTCGTATCCATTCACACGCAATACTGATTAGACGAGTAGATGCCTATAACGTTGAGAGTTAGCCATGGGGACAATCAAGATTCCGTTCACGGATACAGAAGGTGATGAAGACGCCTTTTTATTTGATACTGATAGCACTGAGATCACAATCAACAGTGATAATGCAGTATCAGTAGATCTCTCTAGCCTCGCAACGTGTTCCTCCCTGACTTCTCTTTGGATAGAGGGAGACAAGCTTACACTATTAGACCTCACTCCCCTCTCTGAGTGCTCATCATTGCAGCGTCTTGAGATCTTTGGCTTCACTCTTCAAAAACTGAATCTCACCCCGCTCTCTAGATGTACTTCACTGCAGTATCTGGATATTGGAGGCCGCATGAGAGACCTTGACCTTTCTCCCCTCTCTATCTTATCATCGCTACAGCATCTTGAGATCAAGGCAGCGAGTCTACATGAACTTGATATATCGCCCCTCTCCAAGTGTTCCTCTTTACAGTACTTAAAGATCAATGTGGACTCTATGAAGATGTTAGATCTTTCAGTTCTTTCTACCAGTAATTCACTACAACACATGGAAATCTTTGGAGAACTACAAAAGCTAGACCTTGCTCCCTTCACGGATGAATCCTCCCTGAAGCATGTGGAAGTTATGGGACGATCTCTTCAATCTATTGACCTCTCTGCCTTCGCAGCTTGTTTCGATCTAGAATATATCGGGATTAGTGGATTGGAGATTGAGGACATTGACCTAGCACCCCTCAAGAACTGCTCATCCCTGACGAAACTGAAAATCAGAGATTCAAAAATCAAAGAGTTGGACTTGAGTCCCCTCTCTTCTTGTTCTTTCCTTCAGGACTTGATAATCGAAGGGGATATGGACCACCTCGATCTTTCCCCGATTAAAACTTGTACTGCCTTACAATTCCTTCATATTAAGGGTGCTATGGAAGACCTAGACATCTCAGTCTTCTCATCACTTGAATCCTTGGAGCTTCTTGAAATCAGAGGACGTATGCAAGAACTAGAACTAGCTGCTCTTTCATCTTGCCCTTCACTTAAACGCTTGAAAATTGATTCTAGGCAGTTAAAGAAATTGAGTTTCTCTACCCAATCGAGTTGTTCTTCCTTACAATACCTAGAGATTGATAGTGCAACGAAAGAACTGGATATCTCGTCTATTGTAGCCTGTCCGTCCCTGCAGACAATTCGCATTATCGGATGGAACCTGATTGAATTGGACATCTCCTCGCTCTCTACCTTTTCCGCTCTCCAATCCCTTCTAATTATGAGTAGTGGATTTATCGATGTGACGCCAATCCTATATTTGGATATAGAGCACGTTGAACTCCCAAATGCGATAACCATCCTCAGCAAACAGACTGTGGAAACATATTATCCGCATTGGAGATTAGAAGATCATTCCTATGACAGAGTTCTACACATTTGGTCTGGTGAAACACTCCGGTCACACCTTGTGATGTTAATTCAGAATGAATCAATATCGTGGAAAATGCTATACCTCGTGCATAAGATTGCAACAACCCTGATTCCTGGAATTGGACCTCTAGACTTAACTATTGAAGAAATAGAGGTTCTTGTAGCGTTGAAGACAAGAGAAGAACAGAAGGATTTCCTGTGTGAGTTGTACACGCAACAGATCAACTTAGGAGGTACAACCATTCTAGCGGACGTTGAGCGATTGCAGACCACCGAACTTGCTATTCTAATTCAGGACATCTTGGAGTTGCGGAAACAGGAGATCGAAAAAGTTCATCTATCGATTATTGAAGAGGGAAGCATCGACCTTCGACCCCTCTATCTCACTCAATACGGATTTCAGATCTGCACCATTCGCGGGTTGAATCTGATGTGTTCAGAGAACGAACTAGACCCGATCGTGAAAGTAGTAAAGGAGGTCGGAGGAACCATCGTAATATCGGAAGATATTGCGGATTCAAGAATCTCTCTTCACCTTCAGGAATACATCTTCAAGCTTGTAGAGGATGCTGACCTTCAGAGAGCAACGGATATCCAAATACGAGAGGGTTAACTAGTTAGCTAAATTTACTATTAGCAAGAATTCGTCTGAAAATTATTGGAAATAGATTAATGCAACCATACAATGTAACGATATCATGGAAAGCAGGGTTTCAGTCAAGTGGAGAGATAACTCAGGAACTGAATTTACTGAGAACTTTCATATTCAATCCGAAGAGATAAAGATCAGTTTCCCTGAAGCAGTATTCCTCGACCTCTCGGAACTAGCTGCCTGCTCAGAGCTCACATCCCTCACCATCAGAAACATGGATAATTTGAAGGAGCTGGACCTGAGCGTTCTCTCTTCCTGTACCAAACTGCAATCTTTTACTATCAAACAACTTGGTGTGAAACAACTCGACCTCTCCGTGCTTGCAAATTGGCCTGACCTGCAGTCACTCAAGATCATACGCTTCTCGAAAGTGTCTACCCTTGACCTGCAACCTGTTAGTTCGTGCTCTCGCCTGAAATCGATACGACTTAAAGAATTGTGGGGGTTGGAAGAACTTGATCTCAGTAGTCTTGCTGAATGCTCTGACCTGCAGGTAGTCTATCTGGACAACTTCTATAATATTCAAGAACTGGACATGAGCCCCTTGGGCGATTGTCTCAACCTTCAACACCTCACCATCCAGAATTTGAGGAACGTCCAGAAACTTGATTTCAGTAGTCTAGCATCATGTAGGAAGCTAAAATCGCTGAAACTCGGAGGGATTCTCAGACTACGGAATATCGATCTTGATTTTCTATCTTCATGCCTAAACTTGCAGAAAATATCATTCGTCACGTTGATCCTTGAGAAACTAAATCTGAAACCTCTGTCTTCGTGTACACAGCTAAAGACTCTCGAGGTTCAATGGCTGACACATTTGAAACATCTAGACTTGTCCCCATTATCTTCATGCCTGAAACTGCGTGAACTAGATCTAACGGGGCTAAGTCTGTTAGAAGAGATTGATCTATCGCCTCTCTCAGCATGTCACGGGTTCAAGCGACTCCGTCTCGATAGATTGGATGAGATTCAGAAGATCAATCTCAGTGTCTGTTCACATTGGCCAAAGCTTCGCTCTGTTGTTCTCTGGGGAATGAAATACATCAAGAAAATCGACCTGAGCGGACTCAAATCATGTGAGAAGCTTCAGCTGCTCATACTCAGAAATATGACCAGCGTGCATGATCTGGACCTCAGTCCACTATCAAAATGTACCAAGCTCAAGAAACTTGAGATAAGGTATCTTCAATTGACAGACCCAGACATCACGCCAATTCTTCACCTCGATGTTGGTGAAGTCAATTTTAGTCAACACACCCAGACAATCTACAGCAAAGAGACCGTACTGAAACTCTACCCTCAATGGAAGAAGAGCCTCAGATACTTTGATACTCCAATACCATACCCCAATCTCTCTCTATTCAGATCAGTCCTACAGGTATTGATTCAGGAGGAACCAGAATCATGGAAGATCCCCTATCTTACCCACGAGATAGCTAAAGAGATCATCCCAGGAATCGGTCTGTTGGATATCTCAGTGGAAGAGATCACAAATATGTTGGAATTACCTCCCGAAGAGCAACAGAGGTTCCTTCACGAGAGGTATCAAGAACAGATTCGGAATGGTGGTGTGACAATTCTTGCAGATATCGATCTGTTGTCTGATTCGGATATGGCTATATTAGTGAACGAGATAATCGAGCTACGGAACATAGAGATCAAGAACATACATCTGAGCATGAATGATGGTATGATTATCCTTGAACCACTTGTACTTACAACCTACGGTCTTCAGATATGTAGAGCATTGAATACAGGACTTGAGTGTACCACGGAGGAGTTCGCTCAGGTACAACAGGCTGTGGACGAATTAGGAGGGTCCATAGTTATTGATGAAGATGGAACAACATATCCAACCATAATATCAGAGTCCCTCAGGCGATACATTATGTTCTTAGCAAAAGGATTCGAGCCAAGAAAACGATACATAATGGATCTGCGGTACTAATAAATCATAGACACAATTTTTTCAATGGTTAGCACTTGCATTGTTTTTCCTTTTCACCAACTAATAACTAGCACTAAAATGAATGAATTGAATTTGTTGAATCTATCAAGATGTCAGTAGTAATCCATAAACAGAAAGTTCTTTTATTGCGGCTTCTCCTATTCGGGTGGGGATATATTTTGGTTTATCAACAAAAACAGATAGAGTGGTGGATTGACAAGAAGAAACATCTTTCGAAAAATGAAAGAGAATGCGTTTCTGTATATATTGATCTGGAAAAAGAACTACAACCAACCGAATGTATTTCATATCAAGAAGATACATTCACAGGAATCAGAGATTCATTTGTAATTCTATCTACTGGCGAATATGATGAACCAATATCAGAGGAGTATCTACATGTATTGAGTGAGAGTCGAAAGAGAATATGGGCTAAACTGTTCAAAGGAATCCCAATACCGGAGAAATATGATGGTGCAGTTGAAGATTCTTCGGGATTTCTAAACAACTATCTTCCTGACGGTGAAGAAGGAGAGAAACTCTTACGGGAAACTCTGGATGAATTAGATGATGTTTTCTAGGTGAAAGCTGTTGCCACTTATACAAGGACTGTATTACATCGATTCATCTGTCAGCGCGCATCAACTAATGTAACGGATATCAGAGATAAAAGAAAAGCAAATGATTAGATAGTAGCAATCAAGAAAAAGGCCATAGAAAATTCTAGAATACTAACATTCTTGGAACAAAGTCATCTGCAACAAAAAAGTACCTATATCCTTAATTCAAAAATCAACATGCAACTAATATGGACCAAGTAGAGATTCAGTTCACTGATTCCAAAGGTGAGACACATACTGCTACTTATGATAGAGATAGATTGAGGATTGCTATTATACTAGAAGATGCAGTATCCGTTGATTTGGCTGGGTTAGCGGGATGTGAGAAGCTACAGGAACTAGCAATTTCATCTTGTGATATCCTGACTGAAATCGATTTGTCTCAGGTTGGTGCTCTCAAGGATTTAGAGAAAGTGAAAATATCCTTCAATCACTTGTTACGGAAGCTCGGCCTTACTCATCTTGCAGATTGTGAAAAATTACAAACTCTAGAGATAGATTACTGCAATGGTCTCGAAACCTTGATTCTCCCTCCCTCTCCGACTCTTAATAGAATAATAATCGAGGAACTCAACATTTTCCAAAATCTAGATCTCAGTCCCGTATCACAGTGTCACAATCTTCATGTATTAGCGATCAGAAGATGTAAAATTTTAAGGCTCTCGAACCTCTCCGCACTCGCAGGATGCAGACAGTTAGAGAAACTATTGATTGAAAAGCTAGGGCCGGAGAGATGGGATCTTACTCCGTTATCTGCTGTGGAGAACCTTCAGAATTACTCTGATATGGAGCATGACGATTTCAAAACGAGCGAACGAAACCGAAAATCTGTCACAAAGACCATCGAGAACATCGCTCAGGCTATTATTGACATAGGTAGTCATATTGCTGCACAGAAGCAATGGGGCATTAAGGACACCTACCGGGAGATCATAGAGTTACTAGCAGAGAAAGGTGTTATCTCCAAATCCGTGGGTGAACGACTCAAAGAATTAGTATCAATGAGAAATCTTCTCATTCATCAGTACCTAGATATAGACTACGACCTCATCTGGAGTATCCTGCCACAGTTGATTAAGGACTCTGAGGAATTCGTTGATTCCATTCAAGCAATCCTCTAACAATGCAATCGCAGAATGTCAATTGAATAATCATCAATCCGAGTTTGGAATCCAACCTTCCTTCATTCGAACCAATCCAGATTCAGCAATTCGTTCTTCAACCATGCTCCGTATATTATCAATAGACCTACCTCCATCATGAATACAGGTCCCGCTATGCAAGGCATCTATCACGATAGTATTGAATCTCTTGATCTCTTCTTGAATGGCTTCGATAGAATAGCAGTGAAGGTCTATTGCGAGTTTGAGAGGAATTGAAGTGATCTCTGAACATTGGACCTGATTCTCTGTTAGAATCAAGAGGTCATAATCACTCAGATAGTGAGACCTATTCTCAGCCCGAGATCCAAACAGGATAATAGTGATATGGGGATAGCTTACAGTAAGGCCGTGAATGAACCGTTCAAACTCCCTGTTCTTCTCACGTTCTCTCTCACGTAAGGTCTTCACGAACTCTGCGAAGGAAATCTAGACACACCTCCATGCATTCTATTGCCTCTCTAGCCTCTTGTTCTGTGTACTCAGCCACTCTAGCATCTGGATAGCGAGCTTGTAGATAGTGTTCACCCAGGTCTCGTATGCAATTCATGATATCCCTGGGTACTTCAACGCCTGTTGAGGAGAGTGATTCCATCAATTCAACCAGCGAATGAGAATAAGCTTTTGCTCCTACTTTGAGAATCAGTATACCTTTCAGATAGAATTCCACCGCTTGTTGAGCAGTAAAGGATGCAAAGTCAAAACGTCCTTTATCTATGGATTCAGATGCTATCACCTCGAACATCTCTGCTTTATCGAACCACCTACGGGTATCCAAAGTAGTTGCCTCACTTCTATACTATGATGATACTTGATATATTTGTGGATTTCTTCAAGATTAGGATCATCACGTATATCAAATCAATACTAAGAACACTAACACTGTATCTATATCTCAAAGGGAGTATACCGAGCTCTTAATTTCTCATTCTCTATCCCTCAGTTTTCAGGTTACCCAGGTCTATGCCTCAAATATCCGCAATTTATTATTTTTCGTCATTCATATCCATTTTTCGAATTTGTCACTTTTACTGTGTATCCCTTAATTTAGATGATTATTTGTTCAAATAATTCCTCAACTGCCTCAATATTGAAGGCAATGATTTACTTAGTTATTATTTTAAAAAAATTATTATTGTAAAATTAGTGTTATTATTTGTTATATTATTGTACTAATATTTTCGATTAATTGATGATATATTGAGTAACCTATTATATTCTATATCCGAATACAATATACAGTTATTAAGTGAAAATGTTGAGATCATCATAACCCATACTCAATTAGTGTGTATTGGTACCCTTTGGCGAGGATAATGGGGATGATTTCATTCATTTTTAGTACTACAGGGGATATGATACGGTTTTCGAGTATGTGAAACACTTCTAAGAAGAACACTTACCACTATCTTGTATCAAACCCATGTTCATCAATATTTAATATAATATTTTCCATAAAATTTCAAACATTGTTTTACAAAACAATAACCTAATAAATACTCCTAAATATGGTACATATTGAAGGCAGGAAATTATAATATCAAATACATGGTTAACCTTTCTAAATATCGAAAGGAGTTGAGTGTACGCATACGAGTATTATTATAAACAAATATCTAAAAGATATACCAAACGTTTGAAATCACAGAAATTCGGTTTTATGGCAATTCTTGAAGTTTACAGACGTTCATCTTACCTATCTAATATTGAGGAAAAAGAGAGGAATAGGAGGTACAATCTCTTGATGTACCCCCAATAAGAGTAGATAACAGACCGACTTTGAAACATATGAACTGAAATAATCCAGTTTTTCAAATTCACAATCATCCTCTACTAAAGGGATACAGTCATTGATGAAATGAATATCATCCTATTCGACCAACACAAATTTTACAATTTGGACCTTCGAAGTACAAGCGCCATAACAACTATCAGTACTGCACTGATGCCCAGGATAATTGGAATGAGGGAATCAAAGGGCACTTCCTCTTGCGTAGTTGTTGTCGTTGAGGTCACGGTGATCGGTGTTCTGCTTGGATCCGTTACGGTCACTATGACTGTATCAACTGCTGAATTGTAGAACGCATCATACACGATGATAGTAAAGTTGTATACACCTGCAGATAACCCATCAAAAGAAACAGTGATTATAGACCCATTCCAAGATTGTGATTCCACCGATGTATTATTACGCAGGATAGTATAGGAAGCAGGATTCAAATCAACAGGTATCCATGTGAGTTCATTTCCAGTAGTACTGTATTCATACGAATTATCCGGAGGTTGATTGATGGTATGAATTGTAGTGTCATGGACACTGATTATAACAGTATCAGAAACCCAATTGCCTCCATAAAGGAAATCGAGTGAGCTACTTCCTCCAAGTTTGGATGAAAGGAATGAACATATCATCTTCAACTCGATAGTAGATTCTCCTCTTGAGACCATCAACAGTTGTACCACCCACTTCAATCACTGTGCCCTCAGCGTAATCTTCACCACTTATAATACGATTTTGCCATTCTCTTCGTAATCCATACTTTCCACCGATTTCGGTAATTTCTGCAATATAGCACCGATTCCATTTCTCTAGAATATAAGTGGTAATTCTTCTGGTTGAACTTAGACGATCTGTAGGTCGTCCACCACGACTTTTGATGAAGTGTTCAATCTCTTTCCAAAATTGGGGATCTAACTTTATTGGCCTTTCTTCTACAGGTGAGTCTTCGATTTCCGTGGGACTAGTATCAGATAGTTCATTGTTAGAATTGGCTGACATTGATATATATCCCAGACGAACAATAGTAGTTGTCTCGTCTGCTGGAATACTAGTTGGAGTTTCTTCATCTATTTCAGGTACCTTAGAATCAAAGTAAATGGAAGAAAATTCCTGAGTAGAGGGCTTCTCTTTGAAAACCTTGGGTTGAGGGAACTCACCAATTGGCCATCCAAATTTTTCAATTATTTTATTATTGTATTTGATTCCAAATTTCTCAAAATGTACTATCTCTCCGCATTTAATACATTTGAAATCAGTAAAGGTAAATAAGATTTTAGCCTGAATTCCATCTTTTTTTGGATAAATATCATTATCCCTGATACCATACAACTGTCCACCACAACTTGAACAAAGTAATACATATTCGAAAGGACGATTATCAGGCATCCGTAGTTTTCTTCGTGATGAAACCTTCAACTGTTTTTGTAATTTGTATTTGTATCGTATTTGCAAATTTTCTACTTCAACTTTTTTTCTGCAAAGAACACATTCGAATTTTACCAATGAAAGGTCATAAGGTGTTATCAACTCCGGTTCTTCGTTCGATATAACTGCACTCTTTATCCCAAATATGGGGCTTCCACAATGTAAACACCAAAATTCATAGAGTATAACATCATAACTAGGGATTACAAATCTACCTTCAATCTTCCATGAAGTTTCCTGTACCACGTTACAAACCCAATTATGGAAGATGATGGGAAATAAATATGTTTTTTCCTAATATATTCTTCAAACAAATAGTATAATTTGTGTGAGTCTATTCTTCGAATATAGACTACTTGGGAGGTAGCTGTAAAGCGAACTGAACACATGTCTCTAGTAGATTAAATCTAACCTCATCATCTGAGAAGATCGCATCAGGGATAACGACGTACTCTCGCATGGGACGACCCTTGAGAGGTTCGAAATTGCTTATCTCATCATACATCTCTTTCAGGGAGTCTTGCTGTTCTGGAGGATACCGGATAAACACCGAATCTTCAAACACACCTGCAAACATGTTTCCATTGAGAAAAAAAGCGTATTGCCCGAACATCTTCTTACGAACGAATGGAACCTCTATAAGACTCTCTTCAAGCAATTCCAGTAGTTCCTCAGATGGTTTTCTGTACGACATATCCATTCCATAGAAAGTGAAGATACCCATTTGAGCTCTTCTATGAATAGATATGTACCTCGTCCAATCTTACTTTATGAACAGAAATATAATTGTGAATTAAGATTGAAACTTGATGGCAATGGTCTGGACAGAGCTGCTTATCCTTACACATCTTGTTCCTTATGTTCTTCTACCTACAATAATGTACATCCTCTATTCAAAGAAGGAGTACTATCAGGATAAGGTGTATTCATACAATCTACTTCAACTTGCATTTGTGGCATTGATTATCGCAATGATTGGAGAGTTTCTCTGGCACTGGCTAGTTCAAGGATGGGAGTATCAAAGTGGAGAATACCATCCATTGAATGGCTTGATGTTTTCCCTGATGGTACTAAGTTTTACACTGATAGCGATTGGTTTTGACAGAGGAAAACTAGTAGATGTGGTTCTTGTCCTTGTCACCATCATTACACCCATAGCATATGTTGTGGGGATAAAGCCATTTGCTTACATTGCACAGACAATAGGTCTCGTTGCTTTGACTGTTCGCTCTATGCGTGTGCTACAGGACGGGCGCGTGATTCTGTTTCCAGTATTCTCCTTTGGTGTGAATATGGGTTTCATCTCGTTACTATTTTCTGCAACAGACCCCACGATACAGATCATCTACCATGTTCTTCATGACATCATGGGCACTTTGTTAGGTCTGGCTATCTGGGGATATCTTCTATGGATTAACCCAGATATAGAAAAACCCACAAAATCCTATAGCATTCTAACTAATCTGATTGGTTCGAAAAAGAGCTCTGAAGTTTGATGTCAAGAATCCACAACATGATTTAGAAGATTCATCTTGAATCCGCGATGATCTGCCATCATCTTACGAAGTGATGTGTTCACAACATCCCTATTCTGAATGACGTGAACTGGATACACTATAGAGGAACAGCAATGTTCAATGAGACCATCCTGGAGAATATTGTTTCAGAAATCTTGACGGAGTTTCAAGATGAGATGGAGCTATTTCTGCTATCTGAGGGAAAGAGGGAGTAAATCCCCCTTTTCTAGCTCATCCAGATGAACTCTATTTGTTCTGTATATACCGCCTGATCACATATCCCACTATAAGAACAGCACCCACTGCAGTAAGAGCGATACCACCCACGACAACAGGATTGCCTAGTGGAGTGTTTTCAGCTGGTGTACTAGCTCCATTGTCTGTTACTGTAACCATCACAGTATCTGAGATACTATTTCCAGATTCATCATAAACACATATCGTGTAATTATATGTACCTACATCTAGCCCATCAATATCAATGGTTATTGGTGAACCAGCCCAAGCTCCAGAACGGATAACTGTATCATTTCGAAGGAGTGCATATGATTCAGAATTCAGATCAAGAGGGTGCCAAGTAATCTGATTTCCAGTAATTCCGTATTCATAGGAGCTGTCCACAGGATGATCGATAGTAGGTAACGTTCTATCTACTACTTCTAGTATGACTGTATCTGAAGCACTATTTCCTGATTTATCATACACACAGGCTGTGAAATTGTATATTCCTACAGCTAACCCATCCACATCAACATTGATGGAAGAACCATCCCATGTATCTGATTCTACTGTGATGCCATTTTGCAGGATTATATACGAGTCAGGTTGCAGGTCGTTGGGCGTCCAAATAATCTCATTTCCAGTCGTCCCACACTCATAGGAACTATCAGCTGGACTGTCTATTGAAGGTGGATTTGAAGATATTACTATTACCATAACCGTGTCTGAGATACTGTTTCCAGATTGATCGTACACCGAAATAGTATAGTTGTATATTCCAATATCTAATCCATCAATATTTACCGTAATAGATGAACCATCCCAAGTATTAGATTGTATAGACGTGCCATTTTGCATGACTGTGTAGGATGCAGGTAGCAAATCGTCAGAATCCCAGATAATTTGGTTTCCGGTGCTCCCGTATTCATATGAACTATCAGATGGATTATTGATGGTGGGAGAAGTGGTGTCTTGCACACTAACCAGGACAGTATCCGAAATCCAGTTTTCTGATTCATCATAAAGGACGACTGTGTAATTGTATTCTCCTACAGCTAATCCATCGACATCCACGGTGATTGATGAACCGAACCATGTTCCTGATTCCACTGAGGTGCCATTCTGTAGAACTGCATAGGATGCAGGGTTCAAATCTGAGGGACTCCAGTAAATCTTGGTGCCAACTGTTCCGTATTCATAGTAACTGTCAGCTGGATGATTGATAGAGGGTGGAATATTATCATGAACACTGACCATAATCGTATCTGATATCCAGTTTTCTGATTCATCATAAACAATGACTGTGTAATTGTATACTCCAACATTCAAACCATCGACATTAAGAGATATTGTTGAACCAGTCCAGTCTCCTGATCTGATGACCGAACCATTTCGCAGAATCGCATACGAATCGGGATTTAGATCCTCAGGGGTCCAGAGGAGCTCGTTTCCAGTCACTCCATATTCGTAGGAACAGTCATTGGGACTAGTGATGGTAGGAGCTGTAGTATCATGAACACTGACTAGTACTGTATCAGAGTTCCAATGGTCGTATTCATCATACACAACAAGGGTGTAGTTGTATACCCCTACAGCCAGTCCGTCAATATCTACACTGATAGCAGAACCGGTCCAGTCTCCTGATTCTATCGAGGACCCATTTCGCAAGACGGTGTACGATGCTGGATTCAGATCCTCAGGGGTCCAGAGGAGCTCGTTTCCAGTAGATCCTAATTCGTATGACCGGTCTATGGGACTAGTGATGGTGGGCGATACACTATCTCGAACAAAGACCCACACAGTATCACATTCACGATGTCCCTCCAAGTCATAGACTTCGAGTGTGAAATTGTGATTACCAATTCCCAATCCATCAACCGAAATGAAAAGCGCTGAACCATTCCAAATACCGGATGATACCACAGATCCGTTTTGATAGATGCAATAAGAGTCAGGATAGGGATCTGCACAGGTCCAGGTTATCGAGTGCCCTGTAGAACCCAGCTCGTACGCCAAATCCAGGGGATGATCGATCGTCACGGAGAAATAGGCTGAAGTGTGATAGGGATGGTGATCTACGGAACCAGTAGCACCATTAATGGAATACGTTCCCGTTCCGGAGAAATCATCATAATAGTTCCCCAGAACTCCATCATCCCAGTCATTTGTATTGCCACCATCGTGAGCATTGATAGTATTATCAAAGAGAATATTGTAATAGATATTGCACTCACTTGATTGGGATAAAAGAATCCCATAATCATTCGAACTGGCGGTGTTGTTCGTCAGGGTGCAGTTGGTTGATTGATATAGTAGGAACCCGTATTCGCCATTAGCACTGGCGGTGTTATGCGTCAGGGTGCAGTTGGTTGAGGAAGAGAGATAGAATCCTTGATTTCCGTTTGAAGAAGATATGATACTATCAAGGGTGCAATTATATGATTCTGCAAGATACACACCATTTGTCCGATTTGTCACAACCGAGGAATAGATAGAACCATGAGTGACATTATCGAAGATTATCCCAGGATTCACACCCGTTTCCGATACTGAAGAAATCACACATCC
Source organism: Promethearchaeota archaeon (assembly GCA_014728035.1). Taxonomy (GTDB): domain Archaea; phylum Asgardarchaeota; class Thorarchaeia; order Thorarchaeales; family Thorarchaeaceae; genus SHMX01. The sequence goes on from WJMJ01000147.1 coordinate 13,849, forward strand.
GTTAATCTCAAAGTAAGCTGTCGTGTCACTGATGCTGATACCCACCGAGTTGTTGACGATCTCCAAATCCTCGATTCGAAAAGGGTCACCCTCTGTACCTGCTCCAGGCCATCCCTGGTCGATAAAGTCCTGATTGCTTGTTATCACGATGGGATCGTGACTAGTCTGAGCAACAGTGGCGCAAGGGTGCTGTAGTTCAATAGGCTCAAAGGTTTCTGTGGTCTCTGCTCCCGATTGAGTCATCAGCAAAACTCCACAACATATCAACATGAGTATAACTAGGCGTGCATTCATTCCCAGATCCAACCAATGAGATGAATCAAATAGTCCGTTTATAAATTATTCGGCGGTCAGTACTACCAGAAAACCGAGAGACACCAGAGACCAGTTCGCCCTCCAGTTTAGTTCTTCGATACCGTGCCCGTTCCGGATTCAATAGGATCTACCATCAGCATATCATGTGAAATGCCGATATGGTGCGCGTTACATTCCGATGCCGAAAGGAAAATCTCCACCACCGCGTTTATTACCTGATGAAGGACTACATCAGGTAGATACCGATGATTGACCAGAAGCTCCTTGATGAAATCGTTTCTGCTGTACTAGAGGAATTTCCAGATCAAGTTGAGCTGATTCTACTCTTTGGGTCCCACGCAACAGGGCATGCCCACGGTTTGAGCGATATTGATATCGCTGTGAAACTGAAAGATAAGGCGGATTATTCTCAGGACATTCTCGACCTACTCTCCCTATGCGATTGGGTAAAGGGACCCAAAGTAGACTTCACTCTGATCAATATGGCAAATATAGGTCTACAATATCGGATAGCCACACAAGGCAAATTGCTGTACACATCACATGAACGAAATCTGGGTAATCTCTTAGAGTATGTCTTTATCCGATATCCAGACTGGAAGATATTTCATGATGAATTTCGAAGGATGTATCTGGAGGGATAATGATGGGAGTAGACCGTACAACTGTTGAAGATAGACTAATTGTCATTATCAGATGCATTGGGGACATGAAGAGATTACGCGAACTCCCGTTCGAAGAGTACAAGAGAGACAGTCTGATGCAGGCTGCTGCGGAGAGAGTTCTTCAACTTGCAATCCAAGCTGTTCTCAATATCACGAGCCACATTGTCGCCCATAACCGATGGGGTGAAGTTCAACAGTATACCGACTCGATTTCAATCCTTCAACAACGTGATATTCTACCTGAAGAACTCGCAAAGAGTTTGATTGATTTCACGAGAATGAGAAACCTCATTGTTCATCAATATCTCAAGATCAATGTCCAGGTCATCTACGATACTCTAGAAGTAGCAATACGTGATCTGGAAAGGTTCACTCAGATTATGAAAGACCTACTTGATACGAATTGATGAAATAGACCTGAAGACGCGATACCAATCTCATCCATATACTGACCTCCATTTGCACATAGATTAGCAAGGATCTACTACGTGGAGATCAGGAATACGTTTGAATGATTGATCGTGAGTCATAATGATAGGTACGTTTTCAATCTCCATAGATGCGAGAATAGTTGCATCTCTGCCACCAATGCCCAGATGCGAAAAAGCACACAATTTTGATTTGGTTACATCTATAGTCTCTAAATCCAAGGTAAAAATTGGAATGTCTAGACTTGTAAAGATCGTACCTTTCCTTCCTCCTACCAATGGTCCTAAACGCTTGACCAGATAGTGAAGGGTCTCAACAACAACCGTCGCATTTACACATGCTTTTTGAGATGTTAACGCCTTTTCAACAGGCCTAATCACTGATGTGTGCTCACTTAAACTCTCATCAAAATAATATGCCCATATGTTTGCATCAATCAGAATCAACCTTCCATCCCCCATATCTCCTTCAGTTTCAAGGGATCAATATCTCCCGGAACCTTGATACAACCCTTCAGCTCCTCGATAAAGACTTCAACAGTGACCACTTTCTCAATCACAATTTTATTATCAACAGCGGAAATATGGACTTTATCGCCTGATTTCAAACCTGCTTTATCACGAATCTCTTTTGGAAGAGTTATCCTTCCGCGATCATCTAATTGACCATTACCCATATTTATTCCCATTCCCATAATAACACCCACCCACATAAATCTATAGTACGAGAAGGAAAGAGGTTAGATCTATAGTCATGCTCTCGACTGTGTGCTTATCAACTTTCTTTCGTAAGAGATACCCAGTGAGTAACTAATATTATGAGATTATCATAGTGGAACTATCATGACGATTGATGTCTCGGAAATATTTTCGAGTATCTCTAAATCCGGTATCCAGACTGGAAGATATTCCACGATGAGTTTCGAAGGATGTATTTGAAAGACAAAGACAACTGAATGACTTATCTAGCTGTTCTACAACCTGTTAGTGGGTAGTCGTATGGTTGATACGTATGTGGACATAACCCAGAGAGAATTCGAGAAAGCTTTGGATAAATACGAATGGAAGAGGATAGAGCCCTGGGGTGTTGAGGAAGCAGTGTACCGGATTGAGGCGGGGCATGGATTCTCCGTGTGGATTTATTCAACCATCAGTACAGATACAGGGGTCTCACGAGAGAAAGGAACTGATGCTATCCGTGCACTTCTCAAATATAAAGGGGAGAAAATCGTTGCGAACGCTCCAAAGACTTTGAGAACAAAGAATTGGAAAAAGAATCTCTATGCGAAGATTGATGAACTCATGGAGATGGTTACTGAGTATAAAGATCCTGATGGGCATCCTATGGTTAAGAGAAAGCGAAAGGATGGAAAAGGTATCTTCTATGGTTGTGCACTCTATCCTAAATGTAAGTACATTTACAAGGGAGAGAAACCTCTGGATAAACTATACACGAAATCCTGAAACGATTAATAACTCTACAACCTTTTTGATATTTTACTAAGTTTTCACCAAGTTCGTCTTGAAGGACCTTTGAATGATACGTGTTTTTGGGATGATAATCTGAGAGTTATTGATATAATTGATAAAACAAGACTTTTCACGGTAATAATTTCAGTACATTGTAACTTTTAAAGATAAAATGCAATATTGGCATTGGTAGAGATATTATATAAGCCTTCAAATCTTCGTAACAGTAGCCTCGCGTACGGGTGGAGATTACTGTGAATAAGATTCTTGTTTATACGCTAATGCTATTTCTGATAACGCCAATTTTTGTTAGTGGTCTGAATACTACTCTCGTCCAAGATGATTCCGTTTCTGTAGAGATGGAATCCAAGGGACCCTCAACTGAAGTGCCTGAAATCTCTATGGGTGATTCAGGGTACACGGCAGCCTACTTCACGCAGACCTATTCATCGGAAGATGGATTCTACTATTTGTGTAAGAGAGGACCCAGCACCATTGCCTATTTCGGTGCTTCTAAGGTCATCTATGTCCTTGAAGGGACTACGATAACACTTGAGTTTCCAGAAAGTCAGGAGGTCATCCCAGAGGGACTCAACCCAACCG
>WJMJ01000148.1 GCA_014728035.1 Promethearchaeota archaeon
AGATAGTTGTTTCAGTAGATTTCCGAGATAGACTGCAACCTGATCCTGGTGATGCATTTTGCTTCTATGCTTCAGCTGTGAGACCTAAGATAAAATACGACAAAGGAAAGACTGTATGGGAAAATAGTGAATCCGTATATAAGAAGCTCAAAGGTCTTCTTACTGATAAGAACATATTCGAATCTCAAAGAATTGGCAACTTGGATCAAGACTTGTTAGATGCATTTCATCTCTACAGACACGGATTACTAGAAGATGATACCATCAAAAGACTTGTTGACGGTGCGAATTTGGTTGGTATGAATTCTGGAATCTGTTTTACTAATTTAGGTAGATTGGATATACCCGTACAATACAATCAACATAGACTGTTGGAAATAATCGGGCCTTTTGTTGGAAGTGATACCATAGAAAAGTACGTGGGAGTATCAACATTAGGTGGAAAGATTTCTCTATCACTAATCCATGAGGTTCATCATTTAGAACCCGAGATTGCTGCTAAAGTATTAGACAAAGCTATTGAGATAGCATTAGGAAGGGATGCACAATATGAGTAAAACAAAGGTAAAATCAAACTATGCACCATTTCCAAAGCCTATTGCATTATTAGGTGTGATGGTTGAAGGAAAACCCAACTTCATGAACGTTGCTTGGTTCAATCGAGCACACATGGATCCAAATCTCTGGATGATTTCACTCAACAAATTCCATTACACAGTGAAGGGAATCAAAGAAAACAAGACACTGAGTATCAATTTACCATCTGCAGAATTAGTTAAAAAATTGGATTATTGTGGATTAGTTTCGGGTAGAGATGTTGACAAGTCAGAACTATTCACAATATTCTATGGAGATTCAAAAGAAACTCCTATGATCAAAGAGTGCTTGGTTAATGTCGAATTATCAATTGATGAAATTATCGAAGTAAAAGATCAGTATCTATTCGTAGCAAAAGTTCAGAACATCTATGCAAATGCAGAAATTCTGACTGATGGAGAAATGGATTTAGAAAAATATCATCCGATTCTCTTCATAAAAGCTAATCCTGAGGGCTTCTACTATGCCCTAGGAGAACAGATTGGTAAGGCATGGCATGTTGGTAAAGCTTTGAAGTGATATATGCATCAAAATCAGAAGGGAGAGAACTACGATAATTTCGATAACGAGATTTATCTGTTAGTTTCTATTACATCTCTAAGGTTGTGTGTAGTCAAATGATAGAAACTAGAGTTACAGAGATATTGGGATGCAAATATCCTATCATAGTAGGTACGATGGCTAGAATTACAAATCCAGAATTTGTAGCAGCAGCTAGTAATGCAGGTGCTTGTGCAGTTTTAGCAAGTGCAAACTATAGAAATCCTGATGAATTGCGGGAAGCAATTAAAAAAACTCGTTCATTAACCAAGGAACCATTTGCAGTAAATATCAATTTGTTTCCTGCTCTAATGCCCCAAGATAAACTCGAGGACTATGTTGATGCTACTATAGCAGAGGATGTCAAAATTATCGAGACTAGTGGACATAAAGCTCCAGAAGAACTGATACCTAAATTCAAGAATAGTGGAGCTTTATGGATCCATAAATGTGCAGGTGTACGATATGCGAAAAAAGGAGCTTCTCTCGGTGCTGATATGATAACTGTAGTTGGTTATGAAAATGGAGGAGCAACTGGCAAACTGGATATCGGTACAATGGTAATGACGCCATCTGTTGTTGACGCTGTTGATGTGCCCGTCATTGCTGGTGGGGGTATTGCAGATGGAAGAGGAGTTGCTGCAATTCTAGCTCTTGGTGCAGAAGGTGTTATCATGGGAACAAGAATGATGGCGACTCAAGAGTGTCCCATTCATGAACACCTCAAACAAGCCTTTGTCGATGCTGCTGAAACAGACACAGTTCTAGCTCTGCGCTCAATTGGAAACACACATAGAATATGGAACAATCAAGCTGCTCAGAAAGTATTAGAACTTGAGGCCGAAGGTGCACCTTTATTCAAGTTAGTTCAAGCTGCTGCTGGAGAAAAAGCACAGAAGATGTATGACGAGGGAGATACCAGTGTAGGAGTAGTAAGTTGTGGCCAAGGTGTGGGAATTGTTAGAGATATTCCTACTGTTAAGGAATTACTTGATAGGATAATGAAAGAAACAGAAGAAAGAATTACACAGCTTAGTAAACTGAGATAACAAATGAAGGATATCCAATAATAGGGAGAATAAGACAAGTTATTTACAACTGTGTTAATCTTTTCATGGTTACTGGATATCCGCTTTCTGCAGATTTACATTTTGAAGAATTTATCAGCATGTTGAAATTGGAAACCACAACGTCTAGCAAAGGTCTTATCTGTGGTCTGGTCTCCAACCATGATTGTTTCATCAGGGTTCAATTTGTACTCTTCCACAAGTTCTACTCCAAGGCCGGGCATTGGTTTTCTGCAGTAACAGTTTATCGGGAAGTAATAGTGGGGACAAAACCGGTAGTCGATATCTAATCCTAACAATTCGTTCGTCTTCTCGAAGCAAGATTCAGCTTCTTTATGGGTAATTACACCTTTTCCTACAAAGGACTGATTGGAAACCCCAAGCAGTAAGTATCCTCGTTCTAAATATGAATCTAGAGTTTCTCTCCGACCAGGCAATATTTCGATATCATCTGGTGTCTTTGGATATTTCTCTCCGCTCTTAGTTTTCCTTAGTGTCCCATCGTAGTCAAGGATGATAGCTTTATTTTTGTAAATTTCTTTGTCCATCTCTCTCTCAAAGTAAACAGTTTCTAAAGTATCGAAGCCTTCCTTCTTTTTTGGTTTCTCAAGTTTCTTTCTATAAGCAAACAATGCTGCAGGAGGAAAGGTGTTAGGATCCTTCTTCGCCTTTATTTCATCAGGACTAAGAAGTTTTCCAAATCGTCTAATCATCCTTAGACAAGAATTGTATTGAGCAACCTCAATTGCTTTGGGAGTCTTTGATGTGAGCCATATACCTTTGACAGAAAAACCGTTCTTTTGTGCCCATTCTATTACTGGAGTTCTAGACTCCTTTGTCATGTAAGTATTATCTAAGATAAACCTCGTTTCCCCATTGTTGTATTCCTTACTCATCATTGGAATGAGATCGTCTAATCCACACCCTAGTATGTCACGATTCAATCGAAAGTATCCCTGCTCTATGTATGGTTTTGCTAGTCTGGACTTTCCCATTGCAGGATATCCCATAACCATCACAATATCATTAGTAGAGTTCATTGGTAGACACCATTATCTATCATCACAATTTTTCAGTATATGAAAAGTACTCCGTTATTGAAAGACTTGATAGAAAATATATCTTTAATCTATTTCAAGGCTCTCACATTAGGGAAACTTTCTATATCTCATTAACTTTTCAGCGCATTCAGTTTGATTGAGAAAAGTTATTGATAGAACTTTACCATTTTCAAACATAACCTCCATTCCTATTTCCGATAGACAAAAGGAATCATTATTACTTTCTTTCATTTGTTCAATATCTCTGATAGCTAATATTTGTCCTGAGAACGATAAGTGAATAGAGAGACCAGAATATAGATGACTAAACGGGGCATCTTCTAATCTGACTGGTTCTATTCCACACACAATCATAGCTGTTTTGAGATTAATAGAAATTTCATGAAGGATTAACAGATTATTTTCTAGTTTTAGATGAAGTATGTATCCTTTTCTACAATCGGTTGAAGCCATGTATGGAGAAAACCCATATTCCGACGGATGAAACAATGGTGGTTTTCTAACTCCGTGAATGAAATATCTTCGACCGTTATAAGCGAGTATGTCTCGTTTCTGATCAGTCATATGGAACTTTCTGTTCTATCTTGATTCTAAAAATGTTCTTATTAATCCAAACAGGTTTCAGGATTAGACGTTCTTTAATGCAAATTAAATTACTTTTTGAAGAAGAATCCAAGATTGAAAGTTATTTAGAATACGATGAGAATCTCAATACAGTTTCCACTACAAATTCTGAAATCAAAAAAAAAATTTCAAATTTATTACATAACAAGAATCGTACTCACCTCATTATTCATTCATTTTCGGAAAATATCATCTCATGATTGAAAGTATTCTATCCGAGATATTTTCGAAAACAATTTCACATGCAAATCCTAGATGACTATACATCCTAAGTAATTGGTGTTGTATGACGCCTTTGTGTTTTGCTAATCTAAGTTTTATTTCAGAGAAATCACTTTGGAATAACAACTGATGACGACCAGATTTTCCTCGTTGCTTACGCCATTCAGGATTTGTTATTTTATTTCTAACTTTTTTGTAGAGCCCGGTACCATATATCGGATAGGGAAAAGAATAGGACAAGTAATCAACGGGAAGTTTTGATGAGAAATTCACTGTCCTAAGTAGGGAGTCATTAGTTTCACCAGGATAGCCAAGAATGAAGAAAGCACCAGTTTCCATTCCAGTTCTTGAGGCATTTTGAATAGCGATTTTTGCGTCTTCCGGAATTATTTGTTTGTTCATAATTCTAAGAATTCTTGGATCACCTGATTCAATTCCGAAAAATATTCTTTTACATCCTGCTTGGTACATCTTCTCAGCTAAATCCTGTGTTAGTGTATCTGCACGACTAAGACACATCCAATTCAAACCGATGGGATTCTCAATAAGCATATCGCATAGTTCATGAGTTCGATTTGGACTCAGTGTAAAACAATCATCTTGGAAGAAGACACGATCGTATCCTAGCTGTTTAATCTCGACCATTTCCTCGTACACATTTTGTGCAGACCGCTCTCTGTAAGATCTACCAAATACAGGATTACTACAGAAATCACAATTGTAAGGACATCCTCTAGTAGTCATCATACTAGTAGATGTATAACCATGAAGAACCTTCCAATATTTTTGGTATGCATGATTAGGGAATAGATCACGAGCAGGGAAAGGAATCGTATCAAGATTCTTTTCAAAAGGCCGTTTCTTTGTCTTTAGTATTTGCCCATTATCATGCTTAAATGCTATACCTTTGGTTTCATTCCAGGGGACACCATTTAGAAACCTTCTGACTAATTCTAAGAAGGTCTCCTCACCCTCATTTAGAACCACTACATCGAAAATGTCGAGAAAATGTTCGGGAACCAATGTAGGTAAGGGTCCTCCAACAACTAATAATTCAACCTCATTTCTAATTTGATTAGCAATGTCCAATGCATGATGATTGATGGTAACCATTGAATAAATGCCAACAATCTTTGGTTGAATTTCACGGATATTGTTTAGAACTTGGTCCATTCTTGAGAATGTACAATCAATTATATCAACCTCAAATCCATTAATTCTAAGAACTGATGCTAAATATCCAATTCCAAGAGGGGGATAACGAAAAATAGACTTGTCCAGTTCTTCATTAAAATATGGATTTACCAGCAATACATCCACGACTTGAAACCATCCGTAATGAGAGAGTGTATGATTTTGATAAAGTGAATCAATAATTACAAATCCAATCACTCAGAAATGCTATTGTAAAGATACGCCCTTCTACCTAATAAGATGGAGTATCCAAATTTTGAAACGTTAGGTTTCAGTTTGAAAATAAAGCCGCTCCAACAAATATCACCGTCACCGATGATTTCTCTTCCTCTAAATATTTGTGTACTCGCCGGGATGTCTATTTTAAATCCTAAATCAATATCTGGTGAATAGAATATTGCCCAATCCGCTTTAACTTCGTTCCATTCCCCAATATCTTTTCTTGACAGTTTCAGTCCAGTGCTATCAAAATAATGTGTGAATATATTTCCACCCAGTTCAGTAGAAACAAAGATATTCTGAAGGTTCTCTCTCACAACGTTGGAAAAATCGAGCTCAACAGTTACTAGGTCTAATTCTCTATTGATATTATAAGTAGTAGTTATGAAACCTCTATCTCTAACATGAAAAAACATGGGTATCAATTTCTGATCTTTACTAGTTTTTCCTCCTGAAAAAAGTCGAGAGAGGGGGCCAAATGGTACTCTAAGTCCTTTCAAATACAATAAGTTGTAAATTCGCTGTATTACCCACGAAAATAACTGAATCTTATTTGCCATAAATTGTTCCCGCTCTATCAGATTCATATAGAATTTCTTCCAACACCAATCGCATTGAATCAAACCCTGATTAGAAACCGTACTTTTTCCAGAGAAATAGAAATCTCTTCGGTATTGTAGAATAGGTACACCAAAGCCTACCCCCTCCTCAGATAGATCTGCTTTACCACTATCACGGCTTATAACCAGGCCTTTCTGAATAGGTTTTGTTTTTCCTCTGTGAGGTCTTGAATCTTGATAGAGATAGTATTGGAAGATGTTGGAAGAATTTTTCATTGGTCATATATCAGACTCCAACTATAAATAAGGTTTCAACCACATATTAACCCGAATGAATTCTTGACATTGATTTCTTCATGTAAAGTATGTCAGCATTTGTATTCTCATCAAACGGATAAATCCAGTATTTGTGTTGTTAGTTAGATTGTTGTTCCTCTAGTTCATCAACTGATTTTCTCATTGATGTTCTTGTATTCCCAGTAAAAATGAATTTCAGTATCCTTGACCTGTCAATAACTTGAGATGAAATAATCCAAGAAACAATGACCCCATTAAGTAAATTCAATATCTGAAAATTCTTGAAGATCCAGAAATCCCATTTAGTCAAGAATGGATGAATCTCATAAATCTCTTGACCATATTGATTGAAACTAACAAGTGCAGATTTAATGCGCTCAAATTTACATAAATGATAAGAAATTAATCCAATCACATAGGCACCAAGAATTCCAGAAGTCATATGAAGAAGGATAGAATTTCCGTATAGGGAAGCACCAATATTTGCAAATCCATTGACATAACCAAGAAAGAGCATAATTGGTGTTAGAAGAACAAACAAGAGTACATCAATCCGAGTATTAATACTCCAATGATTCAATCCTTGAATTTTCTTAATTTCATTACCTATCAACAAGAAAGATGTTCCAATGAAGATAGAATCAATTCCACCAATCATGAGGTATACGTTTAGGAGATCTTTCAGATAAACTGAAAAAAGAGGTAGAAAAAGAATCAAGAATAATCTGAATGAAATATTCTTATCGTGTAGAATTCGGTCAATTACCGTAAATAGAACAATTGCAAAAAAGAGTGCTTTTAGAAACCAGAGATGTGATACCCAAACTGGTGGGCCATTTCCATAGATCAACCAATAGGTGTACTCTTCAGGTGAATATCCAATATCAATCAGGGGATAGAAAAAGTAGTACAAAATTACGATACTAATTGTAAGAATAAGAAATGGAATCATTATACTCTTAAACCGCTTTCTATAGAGAACTTGCAACTTATATCGATACTTTTCGTTGTTATGAGTAAATCCATACATAATAAAAAATACAGGGATTACAAAACCTGTAATCATATTGATTAGAGGATTATAATCAAATGAATGAGTGCAAATTATGAAAAACAATGCTATAGATTTCGTACAATCAATCCATGCAACTTTTTCTGTCACCTAATATTGCTCCTATATTTTTAGAGTAGCTAATTTTCTAATGGTCAAGTTTCACCAATCCATTGTTTAACTCTATTTATTCTATGAACAACTTCCAAACTGAAAATGTTGGATAATATGTCATATAATTTAGTACAGTTATTTATTCTAATATCAGATATCTGACATAAGTCAGATGAACAAATTGAAGATTGACTCCTTCAAGCTCTATTAATAGTACTATGAATGAGGAAAAAGTAAAGGAGTAGGTATTAAGAATATCCACTGTATATCTTTTCAATAGAAAAATGAATTCAATATACTAACAAAGTCAAAAAACCAATCGAAGAAAATGTGATTAACCGTATTATGAAGTAGACAAATAAAACATAATCATTAAATATAGTTAACACTTCATTAAGTATGATGTGGTTAAGATTCTTCAATTTGATCCGTATCAAGACTTTGTTAATTTCATAGCTGTTCTATTAGAGCCGATTGGTCTTGACCAATACGCACATTTCATAGCTATAGTACCTTTTCTAATCACTCTCTATATTGCATATCTAATTATAGCCAGATCTATTCGAATATCGTTCAAAAAAGCTGGATTTCCGAGGGAAGCCATTACAGGAGTAATTTTTATGGTAAGGCTTGTCTTCTTTGGCATTGCTCTTATTGCTGGATTGGCAGTGACAAATCTAATCGCTGGCGAGGGTGTAATTGCATTTGGTGCACTCACAGGTACTGCAGTAGGTTTAGCATTTTCCAGGTCATTGAGTAATCTAGTAAGTGGACTTTATGTTTTTGCATCAAGACCCTTTAGAGTAGGAGATTATATCAGATTAGGTTCAAAAGAAGGTATAGTTCAGGATATAACTCTAAATTATACCCGAATAAGAAGACCTGATGCAACCATTGAACTCATTCCAAATTCTGATATTGTGGAATCTAAGCTAGTTAATTTCAGAGTCAGAGCTGATGAATATCTTGAACAAGAAAGACCTGAGAGAACCACCGGATACTTTCGTACAGCAATGAAGACTCTTAAAGGATTCACTACGGGCGAAGAAGTCTATCGTTATACTTTTGAAATTAGGATTCATAGGCTAGGTGATGCTATTTCAGCAAAACAAAGATTGGAAGAGGTTGTGGAAAAGTGGCATGATAAGTTTCTAGCTCCACCTGAGATGTACTATAGTTCTAATGATTATAATGGTATAGCTTTTGGATTTGGAATAATTGTTAGAAATGCCGTGGATATTATGAACGAAGGTACTGACTTTCAAGCAGAATTAGCTGTTGCTGTTCATGGATGATTATATGACCTGATGCATTGTTTTGTATTCAAATTATTACATCAGTATCCTGCTTAGGAAGAAATAAAGAGATATGTAAAATTAAGATGGGAGATTTTACTAAAGAAATCAGGCAAATACATGGAGATATGATCGGCCCTTTCTTCCTGCAACTCTTATGAATCCCATCTTTCTAAGCGTATAGGTCATTTTCTGGGCAATACCAATCTTAACCTTGATCAAAGTCGCGAGTTCTCTATTCGTAAAAGGAGTTGATAATTGCATTGGAAGTAATCCGAGTAGGTCTCTAGGACTTGAGAATTGGTATTTTTCAACTATTTTCAATAGTCTCCTATCATGAATACTCCAACCTTTACGTTTCCAACTTCCTTTTCCATCGTGTCTTCTAACCTCCTCCTCATGAATCAATACAACTTCAAGTTTGATTCCACGATTAGTAAGAAGGAATGGAACATGGACAAGCTCATTGAACAGATGGTAGATATTTTTCTTAAGGGGTGATTTCCTCCGACTCAAAATCTCTTTTCCATCAATGCTCTCTTTGATAATCCATTTCTTTATGGAAATAGGATGCACAATAGTTACTTGATAGTTTTTTACCAATGCTATGACTTTTTCTCTAATTGCGGCAATCTGTTTTGTTTGAACCTCGATTACATGGTCATTTCGTAAAATATCCGCTACATACCCTTCAACGTCAGCTTCAAGTTCATCACTTGGTTGACTATACACTTCTTTTAGCTTGGCATGAAGGCTATATTCTGATAGGGTGCCTATACTTGTATGAGGTTTATTTGAAGACATTGAGTTAGATTGAATTTTCTGAATTAAGTGTGTTTTGAAAAAAAGAAAATAGGGGAGTAATCCCCGCTATTATAGCCAATAACCAGGTTGATCATAGATCTCGAAGAGCTCTGCTTCGTATTCTCGGTCAATTTGTTTTTCTTTATCAAAGTGAGGTGCCTTTTCAAGGCGGTTTTTCGAAATCTTCATACTAATCTTTTGACCAAGCCAATCAACATCTTCAATCCAGTTATTAGCCACTAATCGTTTCTCTTCGCTTAACCAACCACCAACGTCAACTACAGCATAACGAATAACCCATTCATCGGCATCTAAGAGGAAGTTTTCTATGTTTCCAACACTCTCATCTGTTGCTTCCACATAATAACCATTTACTTCATTTATACTTCTAAGATGTCGTTCTGCTTCTTTAGAAACATGTTCTTCGGTGCGGGATTCATCAACTATTTCATAAGTAATAGTGGAGGATATGGGCATTGCTGCTCCTGGAACTGTTGTGGGTGAACTTGGTAGTATTCCAGGCCTAAATGGTGCCCATCCATAATATCTATGAATCTCAGTCAATCTTTCTTCGGAAACTGGTCCAGACAAGTTAATAGTGGGACTATCTTTGATTTTTTGTTTGCTGACTTTTACAGGAATAGTTTCTTTTTTCCAAATTGGAACATCAGCAATCTCTGTGGATATTAGTACTTTTTCTTCAACTAGATTTCCTACATCTACAACTAGATACTGTACTGACCAGTCTCGATCGTCAAATAATAGAGAAACCACCTCTCCAATATCTCCGTCTTCAGTTAGAATTGAGTAGCCTTCTATCTTGTCTGCTATACTTAACATTGTGTTCAAACTCTTACACTATAGTTAAGAAACCAGTCCTTATAATCTGTAGGTTATCGTCTGAAAAATGAATGTTTGGAGATAAGTCACCTAATTTTCAATTTGGCACATAATTTTTCAATTTATTGAATCTCCTTCAGACCATCACTCCATGTTCGTCCAAGTCCACCAGTTTCATCTACTTTCGTAAAGATTCCATTTGATATTATCAAGAATGTTGGAAATAATGATTGGTAGAACAAAACTTCTAATGGGGTTCGAAATATTGCAAAGAATGAGATATTGCTAACTAGTAGAAAAAAGACCAAGGTAGCTAAAGTAAAACGTAACAATTTGAATCTTGATTCTACAGTAGTAGAATAGAAAATCACAAGAGTTGGTAAAAGTCTAAGGTCTAATCTCATTTCTCCTTTCTCAAAAGAGAATCTAAAATTTCTCGTCTTTTTCTGAGCCAATTTGAAGACTAACATTGGAAAGATGGAGACAAAATAAACCAATATAACAACTAATGAATTCAAGATTAATATGAAGAAACTCATCACTGCATCCTCCTTAAACATTCGAATATTTTGTATTTGAAAATAAAAATATTACTAAAAAATTAGACTATTATGTGTGGATATTCTAAATCGCCATTGATTCCTTCAGTCCACTCAGGAAATTAATACTATGAAGATTGAATTGCCAGACCAGAAAATGATGCGAACAATTAGTAAATTGGTTCAGGATGAAACCGGTAAACGGCAATATTATAGACCAATCTATTCTTTGCATAAATGGTGGGCGAGAAGAGCTGGTTCCCATTTTAGATCACTAATTCTGTTAGCTACAACTAATTGTCAAAATCTGTTTGTTAGAGAAAATGGAAACCTATTAACTGATGAAAGTAATTATTTTCAGAATCACGACCTAAGTCAAATAGTCATTTTCGATCCATTCATGGGAGGAGGGACAACTCTCGCAGAAGCAAATAGATTAGGATCAAGAGTTATTGGATGTGATATTAACCCTGTTTCATATTGGATTGTGAAACAAACTCTTTCAAATGCTGATTTGGTAGATTTGCACAAATGGTTTTTGAAATTAGAGAAATCTGCTGGCAAAGCCATATCTGAACTCTATAAAACAAAATGTCATGACTGTGGAAATGAAACAGCTGAAAGTTTGTATACGTTTTGGCTTCGCACTCTTACTTGTCCTGATTGTAAAAGAGAAGTTCCACTATTCAAAAGAGTTCAATTGAACAAAGGTAGAAAAAGAAACAGTAGAATTTCCTTTGAGAATCCAGCAACAATCTTTTGCCCGTTCTGCTACGAGATACAGAAATGGGAAGGTCAGAGTGAAATTGTATGCTCAAATTGTCGAAGAGAATTCATGTCAAGTATTCAATCCTACAATCGTGGAAGGTTTTCGTGCGTCCATTGTAATTCATCAGACCATAGCATGATTGACCAAATTAAAGCAGGTCATCACTTTTCACTTACCCATCTTGCTATAGAATATTGGTGCATAACATGCGATGAACGATTATACAAAAAACCTGACCGAGAAGATGTATATCGTGTCAAGAAGATTTCTGAAGATGTTGAAAAACAATGGGATACTCTAGTTATACCAAAACAAATGATTCCTAAAGGCACAACTTCTCAACGATGGCGCAATCATGGATTCCAGAGTTATGAACAAATCTTTAATCCTAGACAAATATTGGCATATAATCATATTATAGACGTTATCAAAGATTTCCCAGAAGAAATTCACAATGCATTTCTTACAATTTTATCCAATTCGCTAGAATATAACAACATGATGACACCGTACAATTATCCTCATCGCAAATTACATCATCTTTTCACGTACCATGCTTTACCATTAACCACCACTCCTGTTGAAGGAAATGTTTGGGGTGTGCTTCGAAAAGGAGCTGGGACATTTGTTAATTGCTACCATAGATATATTTCAGCAAAAAAATATTGCCAACAACCTTTTGATAGGTACAGAGATTCATCGGGAAATATTCAGACTAGATTTGCAAAGGAAGAATTCATTGGAGCAACTTTTGTTGATGACTATAAACAGTTAGAAGAATATTCCAAAAGTGCTTTGCTATTCTGTAAGGATTCTTCTTCTATACCTGAAATTCCAGATTGTTCTGTTGACCTGATTGTAACTGATCCGCCCTATTTTGATAATATCCATTATTCTGAACTGTCTAATTTTTTCTATGTTTGGCTTAGCCAAATCTCAAATGACATTCTTTTCAGGAAACAATATGTACCGATAGAGAATGAAGCAATCGGAAACACCAGTAGAAATCAGGATATTGTTCATTACCAAAGAATGATGACCAAGGTCTTCATTGAATGTGAGAGAGTGTTAAAAGATAATGGGAAGCTTGTATTCTCATTTCATCATAAGAAGCTAGAAGCATGGTGGGCAATTCTTGAATCACTCAGGAAAAGTGAATTTAGAATAACAATGACATTCCCAATAGATAGTGAATACAAAGTCAATCCCCACATTAGAAAAAGGGATTCCATGAAATTAGATCTGAATATATTCTGTGAAAAACGCTCTAGCACTCTAAGCGAAGCCCCATCGCATCAATTAGTTATGGAGAAAATATGGAGCAGGATTGAAGGGATTGAGAATTATGATTTTGATTGGTTATACCTACTTTCCCTGGGTGTGGTATTAGAAATTGGTTCACACTCGAAAGTGACCTTTGAATGGTTCAAAATAATAATTGAAAAATACCGTAATGTAATTCTTAGAGAAATTGACAAACTATCAGACAGGTGAGGTAAACCTTCATTAGATGATAATCCTTCAACTTTCGTGATGTCTGTCTTCCTCCCTGTACTTATCGCTGTCTTACTCCTCGGAGCTATCATAGCTCTAATCAAAAGTACTAACCCTTCAATTTTGAGTGACATCAATGAAGAAATGCAGGATATGGGAGATTCATGTGAACCTCTTATGTGCATTGTAATGTTCCTTATCATAAGTTCCGGTGCAGTTTTCACTTTAGCTGATTTCGTTTTATCTTTTGATAACATTATCTTTTTACTTACTTCAATTGTAGTTGTGTTAGTTCTGATATCTATGGCGTTTAAAATGAAAGAAGTCGTTAACCCAGAATGATTTGACATTAGCAATACAGGATTCATCGAGTAGAAAGACAGCCGTTCCCCGAAACATATATAATGAAAATAAACTATTGTTAATTATGTTACCTCTGTATTTAACAATTGGAATGGTTGCGTTTGGAATCATGATATACCTGTATGGTAGAATAGTTGAAACAAGAGGTCATCAAACGCATCCACAGAATCAAAGAAAACCTGGAAGGGATATGTGGATGAATTCTCTTCTAGAATGTTACTATGAACCAGCTAAGTATGTTTTTGGTCCTGGAAAAGCAATACCAGTAGAAAGGCAAAAAAAGAAACAAAATTGAATCTGCAAAAAATAGATTGATTCAAAAAAGTTTTGAGAAGAATAGAAGTGACAAAATGATCAAGGCATCGAGTTCTCAGGCAAGTACACTTTTTCTTCAGATTCAATAGATTACTTAACCTGAAAATGATAATGCGTTCTTCCAGTATATTATATACTTACAAATCAATGTAATCATGGAGAAATGAATTAGAAAGGTGAACAAAAATGATTCAAGCAAGTGACCATGTCTGTGTGTTATGTGTTGAACAAGAAGCAGCCAGAATACTTGCTATATGTTTAGACCTTAACTTAGATCTTAACACTAGAGAAGATGTGAAGAATCTAATCAGAATCAATGGTTTAGCATCAAAATATCCATATCCGGGTTTTGTTGAGTTAGTCATCGATAGATTTTTGGAAATAAAGTAAGTGACGACTAAAGGAATACATATTGAAATGGAACCGTTCTAGCTTAAAGATACCTTGAATCTACAAGAGTTGGAACCATGTAATACAGTGGTTCTCTTTTCGACCTGCACCTTTTTGTCAAGAATAGCTTCAAAATTATGTTTTATCCAATGTAATGAGCAGTTGCACCATACGGACTGGTTAACCAATCCTAACGATACCAGCGGACAAAGACATTTAGGATATGTAACCTCAAGTTCACTCTCATCTATATATGACCAAAAAGTATCACCTTCACCTAGTTCTTTGTTGAGTCGGTCAACGAAATCTTTCATGTCTTCTGATTGATTGAAAACATTTTTGAAAATCTTTGTAGCATGAGCATTTGCACAAGCAGAACCACAGAATGAGAGAAGATTTCTGGATAATTCATCATGGTTGTTAATGATATTCAAAACCGATGAGAACCAGCTATTCAAGAATCTTTTTACTGCCGGGGTTGATTCATTGAAAGAATATAGAACCTGGGTAACTTCTTTCTTAGTTTTGTCAGCATCAGAGGGGTCTGACCAAGCAAGTAAGAAATCTTTTTGTTCTTTACTTTCTGTTTCTAGAGACATAATCTGATTAACTATTTCAATTCGGATATCGTCAGGTTGTGCCGCTATTCCTTCTGCAAATCCTTCCATCCAAGTTATTATGAAATTTCGTACCGTTCATTTTTAGTTGGACAAACTTAGACACCCGAGCTTTGTCCGTCCAGAAACGGTACTGGAACTGGCTCGGTCCTGGTCAGGGATCCTGTGTCTTTAGACCAAATCTCTATTCCAGATCACTCCATATAAACTCCCTATCAGATCTTGTCCAACAATGTCCAAGTTTTCAGTAGCTGATTGCTACCCATATATCCCATTGTGACATTATTCTCATATCCAGTAGAGTTAATTCAAAAATAGTACCACTGCTTGAAATTAGTATTTCTCAGGAATATCGAGCTTCAGCATGTTAATATTATCGTAATAGATTGAAATATTCCATAAAGCTCAAGATTCACGAGTATAAGGAATAAGAGGTAGTCTTTTCTTTGAAGTAACACAACCAAAGGTTACTGGTATTATGAAGATAAAGGTCAGAGGTGCTAGGGAAAATAACCTACAGGATATCGATGTCGATATAGGAGATGGACTTACAGTTGTTACTGGAGTAAGTGGTTCTGGGAAAACATCCTTGGTCTTTGACACAATCTATAAAGAAGCTCGTAGACGATTTCTAAATCTTTTTGGAACCAGTGGCTCAGAAAATTCAATAAGACCTGTGAAGATTCGATCTTTAACTGGAATTGGGCCTGTCATTGCAGTTGAACAAGATGTCCTAAACAGAAATCCTTTGTCGACTTTAGCTACCGCATCTGGTATTCATCCATTTCTAAGAATCCTCTTTGCACGATTTGGAACTAGACACTGCCCAAAATGTGAAAACGAATTCGTCAAACTTTCTGGAAACGAGATATTACAAGAGATAGTCAAAATATCGAACTCCGGTCCTATATCAATAATTGTTCCGCTCGTGCGAAATGCTTATGGTTCCCATAGAACTTTGATTGAGCTCTTGGTAGACAATTTTGATTCCTCTAAGATTATCGTAGATGGAGATACCAAGATTCCAAATCTTGATCCATCTAAGAAACATTCAATCCATATTAGTCTCTCTAGAGAACTTGTAAATCCAACTTCCCAGAGCATTCGTGATATTCTTGAACGTGCTTGGGAGATGGGCAGTAACAGCATAATCATCAAAACGGACGATGATGAATTCTCATTCTCAAGAACATCCGAATGTAGTACTTGTGGATTCTGGCTTGGAGAGATTGAACCCACTCACTTCCATCGTCAATGCACATCTTGTGAAGGTAAGGGGTGTGTGGAATGTGCTAGCACTGGACTTACTCCAAAAGCCGCATATGTGAAATGGAATAATCATATAATTTCAGAATATCTTTCACTCACTGTCGATGAGAT
The DNA here is from genome assembly GCA_014728035.1 of Promethearchaeota archaeon. Classification (GTDB taxonomy): domain Archaea; phylum Asgardarchaeota; class Thorarchaeia; order Thorarchaeales; family Thorarchaeaceae; genus SHMX01. The sequence continues at coordinate 16,353 of WJMJ01000148.1, forward strand.
TGCTGAATCGCTGAACAGCATCACATATGTTTCAGCAGCTGAAAGAGTTATTTCTGAAATCCTTAGACGAATACTAGCTCTGAAAAAAGTAGGGCTTGGATATTTGCAACTCGATAGATCTTCTCCAACATTATCTCGTGGTGAAAGTCAGAGAGTGAGATTAGCAATATCTCTAACTGGACAATTAGAGGATATTACTCATATTTTAGATGAACCCACTATTGGTCAACATCCTGCAGATGTAGGAAATTTAGTCAAAGCATTTAGTGAGTTAAAAGGTCCTGTTATTTTTGTAGAACATGATAGATCTGCAGCTGCGCAAGCAAATACGGCAATCGATTTGGGTCCTGGAGCAGGTAAAGATGGAGGAAAGACGATTTTTCGAGGTACACCTAAAGACCTCTGGAATTCTGAAACCACAACTGGGAAGTACTTTAGTTTTAGAAAAAGAGTGAAGATACCAGAAAAGAGAGATAGACCAACAAAATTCATCATTATCAAAGGCGCAATGAAACACAATCTAAAAGAAATCGATACGAAAATACCTCTTGGTAGATTGACTGTTGTCACCGGCAAATCTGGTTCAGGGAAGAGTACTCTGGTTGAATATGTTCTGACTCCAAGTCTAAAGAAGAAGAAACCCATAGGATGTGCTTCAGTCAGCGGTCCAAAACTAAAACCAGTAATTGTTGATCAGAAGCCAATTGGTAAAAATCCTAGATCAAATCCAGGAACATACTCGAAACTTTCAGATATTATTCGAGACCTCTATTCTACTCAAACTGGTTTGTCAACTTCTCATTTCTCATTTAATCGACCAGAAGGTGCATGTCCAGTCTGCAAAGGCATGGGTGCAACCGAGGTGAAAATGACATATCTACCATCTGAATGGATAACCTGTTCTGAATGCGAAGGTGAGAGATTCAAGGACGAAATACTTGAGGAAACTGTTCACTTTACTGACAAGGAGCTTAGTATCGCAGATATCTACAATCTTTCGATAAGAGAAATCTATGACCTATTCAAAGAGGATGGTCGAATACCTGAAAAGAAGCGTGTATCCGCCCTGAAGATCCTCTCTGCGATGGTTACTGTTGGATTAGGATATCTCAAACTCGGACAACCAAGTCCCACACTCAGTGGAGGAGAATCACAAAGAGTGAAACTTGCAAAATATCTCGGTAAGCGTTCCTTGAAAAGAAGATTACTTGTACTGGATGAACCATCAACAGGATTACATCCAGCTGATTTGGCAGGATTATTGAAAGTGTTGGACAAACTCGTTAGAGATGGAGCAACTGTCGTGGTAGTTGAGCATAATACTGACATCATTAGAGCTGCTGATTGGATTATCGACCTTGGTCCAGAAGGCGGCCCTCAAGGTGGACAAGTCCTCTTTCAAGGCCCTTACAGCGAATTTCTTTCTAATGATGATTCATACACAGCACAAGCAATAAGAGATGAAGAAAGTCTTGAACCAATTTCAGAATTTGATTGGGTTGGAACCAGTAAAGAGGAGTATATATCAATTGTAAACGCTCGAGCAAACAATCTAAATTCAGTCAATGTTGACATTCCAAAAGGGAAATTGACCGTGGTTACAGGAGTTAGCGGAAGTGGCAAATCGTCCCTAGTTCACGATGTATTAGAAAGTGAAGCAAAGAAACGTTATCTTGAAAGTCTTTCAGTCTATGAACGGCAAGGCGTAAAAGAAGGCCCAGAGGCACCTGTCGATAGTATATCAGGACTTGGTGTTACTGCAATAGTAGGCCCACATGCGATCTCTGCCGAGTCAACTTGGACAAAGTGGACAAGATCGACCGTTGGAACTCATTCTGGAATCTACTACAATTTAGCTAGACTCTTCTCAAAAATAGGTGAAAAAACATGTCTCAAATGTGGAAATGTAATGGAGCGTACTAACCGATTCGAATGTCCTAAATGTGGTAACCTGACTCCACTTGCGAGACCTCGACATTTTTCCCAGAGGACGTATGCAGCGGCATGTCCTGAGTGTAATGGGCTAGGTACTATTTCGATTCCAGTTCCAGAGAAGCTTATAATTCACCCAGACAAACCGATATGTAAAGGGGCCATGTATTCCCCAGGGTTCTTCCCAAAAGGATTTCTCTGTAAGCCCTACAATAGTGCATACTATGAGTTGCGTGTATTCGCTCAACATTACGGATTCGATCCAGACAAGACACCATGGAATGAAATGACTGAAGAAGCACAACACGCTTTTTTGTTTGGCTCAGAACAAGAAATAGATGTTACTTATGAAAATCGAGCTGGAAAGTTCCGTACAAAGAAAACGAAATGGGCTGGATTCTATATAGGTTTTGTAACTGATTGGGACATCGGAGATACATACAATCGAACAGAGAATTGTCCAAAATGTAAAGGTTCAGGATTGAGAGATAAATATCTTAAAATAAAATTAGCTGGCTATAACATTCACGAATTAAGCTTGCTACCATTGAACGAGTTGCTCAGTATCCTCCAAAGAATTCCAAAATTAGAGGACAAGATTGCAAATAATGAGTTAACATCAGCAAAAAAGCGTCTAGAATTCCTTTCATCTGTGGGTCTTGCGTACCTGCATCTTAAAAGAATAGCAGGGTCTCTTTCAGCAGGGGAGGCACAGAGAATATCTCTTGCAGGAATACTAGGAAGTGGTCTCACATCAATGACTATTCTCATGGATGAGCCAACTAGGGGAATGCATCCATCTGAAGTAGCATCCTTGGCAGCGGTGCTTCAAGAATTACGACATAATGGAAATACAGTTGTCTGTGTAGAGCATGATCCAACAATAATCAAATCTGCTGATGAGATTATCGATATTGGGCCTGGTTCTGGAAAGAATGGAGGAGAAGTAGTAGCATTAGGGTCTCCTGAATTAGTAGCTAAAAGTAGTACAATTACTGCACAATGGCTTTCGGGGAAAAAATCTTTCAACCAAGATCGCAAACGAAAAGAACCAACAGAATGGATGACGATTAAAGGCGCAAGAGAAAATAACCTACAGAACATATCGGTAAGAATTCCTTTAGGTGTATTGGTAGGAATCTGTGGGGTTTCAGGTTCCGGAAAAAGCACATTGATTCTTGATACTATAGGACGCAAGATTGCACCGAAGAAACATACTACAAGTACATCTCGTGAGCCAACCACACCTGGTGAGTTCGACTCAATTGAAGGAGCACCAAATTATGCATACCAACTCGGACAAGCACGAAAAGGAATAACCAGCCCTGCTCGAGCTCTCGGATTGTTTAAACCTCTAGCAAAACTATACAGTGAGAGTGAGGATGCACACGCATTAGGTCTCGACAACAAACAAATCACAAAAGCATGTGATGTGTGCAATGGAGATGGGTTACATAGGATAGACATGGGATTTTTACCTGATGTATTCACAGAATGCGAAACCTGCAAAGGCTCTGGCTACGGTCCGGATGCGTGGGATGTAAAACTCAAAGGGGTCTCACTACCAGAATTGAATAACCTCACACTCCAAGAAGTTTATGACTTGTTTTCCTTTGACTCAACAATTAAACGAAAAATCAAACCTGCTCTGGATGTTGGACTTGGGTATCTTGTCTTACATCAACCTGGTATCAGTCTATCTGGAGGCGAGAGGCAAAGACTCAGAATAACACAGGAACTAGCTAAAAGAACTCGAGATGGAACATTGTATATTCTTGATGAACCAACTGTAGGTCTTCATTTAGATGACGTTAACAATCTGGTAGAAGTGTTACATGAATTGGTTGATTCAGGAGCGTCAGTTATTGTTGTGGATCATCACTCACATCTTCTCTGTTCCTGTGACTGGTTAATTGAATTAGGACCAGAAGGTGGTCCAAAAGGCGGAAAAATAATTGCAGAAGGAACTCCAGAACAGATTGCCAAGAGCAGTACTCCTTCGGCTCCATATCTAAAAGAGGTGTTGGAGGGTAAACAATGACGTGGATTCCCCTATTACTTTCTGATCCATCTCCTCTTCTTCGTAAGCTTGTGTTGGTGAATCTACTCGAGAGGTCTAATGACGATTCCGAGGTACAAGAACTGAAAAAAATTAGTAAAGCCGACCCGTTGGTCGTAGAATTAGCCAAACTACAGAGAGAAGATGGCTCTTGGATAAAACTCGGATATCCTGGAGAATTCAATCGAGAACCTATCAGAGCAACTTCATATGCTCTCATGAAACTGGGTTACTTGGGATTCAATCAGGATTATCCTATAGTTGACAAAGCTGTTTCATACTTGTTTTCAAGACAACAGTCAGATGGCGGTTGGCCAATTGTATCATCATCAGATTTTGGAACTGATATCACCAATAGATTCACCATGTTACCACTTCAAACTGCTTTCCCGCTCCTAGGTCTCGCAATGACTGGATATGCATCGGACAAGAGATGTGAACAAGCATATGATTGGTTACTTGACAAGAAACTAGATGATGGCACATGGCCTACGGCAAGACATGATGAAGTAAAAGGATATCAAGCAGGATATAGGCGGATGCCAAATTCTAGGTGGGGTTGTAGGACCAATACTACTCTTGCACTTCAATGTCTCTCATATCATCCAACTCTTAGAAACAGCACCCACGCAAAAGAGGGGTTAGATAAACTCCTAGCTAGAGAAACTAGAGAGAGAGACAATATTGGACATTTTTTGGCAAAAGTCCTAGGATTTGAACAGCATCGTGGTAGCTTAACTTATCACGCAAAATTTGATTTGGCACTAATTCTAAATCTGTGTGCACGTATTGGTGTGGATAGAACAGACACAAGAGTAAATGCCATCATCACTTGGTTAGAAGAAATACAAGGTCAATATGGGCTTTGGGAATACAAGCCAATTCCCTATATTTCAAAATGGATAACTTATGAAATACTATGGTCTATCAAGAATCTTTCTGATGACGGCTGGCTTAGCAACCAAATGAGAAGCCCATTTCAGTCCTATACAAGAAAACCAAAGAGGTTCTAGATAGAAATGAAAATTTTGTTATCTCTATTAGCTTGCAGCAAAACTGTCCCTATTATTCAGAATTAATGCTGTACCAGCTAGAATAACTTCAACCGAAATTACAACAATGGTCAGTGATAGATCAATAGGTATTGATGTAGATGCTAAGATAGTAGTATTTTCAAAAGTAAGAGAGGAGTATAGTACTGATAATTGGATTCTTCAGATAAACCTGTTTTTTCACTGACATGCAGGTATCCACCTAGTCCTAAATTGTGTGAACACATTGAGTGAATATTCATTCAAGAAACATTAATCTCATCTTATTGAATATCCGAAGAAATTCGATTTGTAGAGAGATTAACAAATCAACTACTTGATAACCAATTACTAAAAAATTATATCAAAGTAAAGTCATAGTATTTTGAATTTGCAATAAGGATTTGGAGAAATGCAGACGTTCGTCAATACTTTGGTTAGAGATTTATTTGTTGGTTCCACATTCATTGTTGCATTCATTCTATTCTTCATCTCATGGGGTTTGTTCAGAAAAGCTGATTGGCAAATATCTGGTACATCGGGACTTGGAGTATATTTCTTAACTTTTGCAGGATATTCTATTCAGACCAATATTACTGTTCTCTACGAAAACTTCTTCCCAGTCATTGATAATCTTCTAGTTAATTTTCTAGGTGCATTTTGTTGGATGCTTGGAATTATCTTAATGATCTATTTCTTAGAAAGAGAACAATTAGGGGAGAAAGAAAAACCAATTATTACTATTGTTGCAAATGTTTTTGCGTTAATTTCGGGGGCTTTTTCGTTCCTTGGAGTTCCAATCGCTTTTGCATTCATTGGGCTCTCAATAGCAGTTATTTATGTGAGTTATGAATACATAAGAGAAGTCATTGAACTCGAAACTGCTCGTAAGTCTTTCCCTCAATATTGGTTCGCAGCTGGAATAGCTTTGACCGGATTCATAAACTTCATTGTACTCTTTGGACGTACGTATGAGATCTATATGATAAAGAACATTCTCGTAATTTTTGGAGCTATAGCAATAACATATGCTTGGTGGGATTTACCATCTCTGGAGGATTTGAATTGGTTACGTATCTTGGACCGATTGTTAGTCATCGATATTCAAACGACTCTTCCGATTCTAGACTTCCCATTCAGAAAGGATTCTTCCAAGTTCAAAAGTATTCCAACCGAAGACTCAGACGGATTGGTAGTGGCAGGTGTTATGACCAGCATGGAGACCGTAATGGAAGAGATTCTTACAGATTCTGGAGGAATCAATGAAATCAATTTTGGCAATAAGACTATTATTTTTGAGAGGAGACCAGACTTTGTCTGTATCCTCATTGTAGACAAATCCGTTCGAGAAATCCACTTTCGTCTTGAAACCTTCGCATTGTATTTCGAAAACCAGTTTGGGGAAATTGTAAAATATGCGAAAGGACAAGCAGACCAATTTATTGGAGCAGATAATCTTGTCCGTTCAGTTTTCGGTTAAAATCTCTGATAAGTATAGAAACTATTAGCAGGAAACATTGCTTCCAGTCTCCTTGCAACTTCCAAAGAACAATCAATTAGACCAAATCCTCGTAGGTGGGTTGCCGTAGTGAGACCTGATATAACTCTAGATAAATTGAGAGCATCAATCTTGATATGATTATCTGAGGGATGGGCAGTCACCTCGGCATTGATTTTTCCATCTTGTGGTTTCAATTGGTATATACCAGAATTCCATTGGCAAAATTCATCAACCAGTTCAATAGTCACAGATCTATCAGCTTCAACAGGAATATCAACTAACTCTAAATATGGTAAGACATCTAGTATACGCATCATCATTGAACCTATCATCTTAGACTTAGTTCTTGCCTCTTTGAAGAAATAATCGAGTGGTGTTTCAATATCAGTATACCACAGAACTTTGTCTGCATTTGCAGCATGATGATAAACAAGTGAAACAATAGCAGCAAGTGCTTCTGCATTTTTATAGAACGTATTAGAAGCAGTAAGAACAAGAGCATCATTATCTTTTTTGTAATATAACAATAATGAACCTATAATTTCACCGTCCTTTTTGAAATAGTAAAAATGATTCTGTTTTATGATATAATCAAGAGTACGTTTCGTATGATATGCTCTGGAACCAAATCGTGTCATGGATTCCTCCAACTTGTGCATTTCTCGCCATGTGCTAGTATCATCGGTTTCAACCGCGATGATTTCTGAGGTAGGTTCTGCAATCCTGAGGAATCTAGCATCAAATTCATGGAGAGCTCTTTGTTCAGCTCTCGCATATCCGAATTTCTCATAGAATGGAGTAGAGAAGGGATCTAAGACACTCAGTGACATCCCCTTCTCACGCATTATAGGAAATGTCTTCTGAAAGAGCTTTCTCACTAGTCCTCTTCTTCTGTGTGCGGGTTCTGTTGCAACAGCCCAGATGGCAGCAAAGGGAATAGTATTTCCCCTAATTTTATTAAAAGTATGTTTGAAAAACGAAAGGTTTGCTACAAGTTGGCCATTGTATTTAGCTACATACGCCCAATCCTCTTTCTCTGGCTGATTCCAATAATTAACCCAATGCTCTTTCTTCAATTCAGAGAGATTGGCGGTTGGTTCAAAGGACTTCCATGCAAGCTTTACAAAATCGTCTCTGTCCTCATCTTTACCTTCGACTATCTGGTACATAACTTAGTTACGTAATCGATTCATTACTAAGTTTTCCTAATCCGCGATAGATTGCGTTCCTATTCTTCCTGACATGGCATCATGAGCATTTTAAGAACTGCAGACCTGAGATCCTCATCAGATACAAAACCCGCTAGTTCCTCCTCACAAAAATGTATTGCTGGAAGAGCTGGCAGCTCGTCGGCAGAAACACCAGACGCAGGATCTTCAACATCAATAATTCTCATGATTGACCTGTTTATCATCAATTCGTCAAATATTCCATAAAGGGTATTCATAACAGGTTCACAAAATACACAATGTTCAGATTTATAGAATGTAATGCAGGTCTCTTTGCCACAGGGAGTTTCTTCATCCTCTAACCAAGCAGGAAGCTCAACAACTACTTTACATCCTTTTTCAGGTTGCCCTGAAACACGATCTTGCACGTGAACTGAGCCATTTAGTTCAGTGACAATTCTATCTACTACGGTCAGACCGAGACCTTTGAGAACTGTGTCTTCTTGGGTATTTTCTTCACGTCGAAAGATCTGTCTTTTCATATCATCAGGAATCCCAGGACCCCAATCAGAAAATTCTAATCTAACCATTGTTCCTCTTTCTATGTACTTGGCTCGAATATCAAGTTTGACTTCTTCAGAATCCGTATACATGAGAGTATTATGAGCGATGTTGAAGAAAATATACCAAAGATATGCATTACCAGTAACAAACATGTCATCACTTGACATCTTCTTTTTGACTACTAATTTCTTGGTTTCAAAATCTCTATCCGCTTCTCGAATTGCTCTTGTAAGATGAGGTGAAATATTTGTCTTCTGTGGTATTGGAGCTGCATTGCTAATGGTGAGAATGATAGTCATATTTGCAATCATTCGTGATGCTCTTCTGATATTCCAAGAAGTCTTTCTTATATTTGATCGCAATTCTTCAGGAATCTCAGGAGACATCGATATGACTTCTAACTCGAAGAGTGCATTCTGATTGATATAGTTGAGATCCTTTGTCATGAGATCCAGGTAAAGATCCGCTCGTTGTTTTTCCAATTCCATACGTTCTTCATATTGTCTTCTTGCAGTAACATCAATTACTGTAAATGCAATCTCTGCTGCGTGTCCGCCATCCGTGTTAAGAGGTCTTGAGGAAACATTTGCCCAAAATAATTTTCCATCCTTTTTCTTCATAGGTATCTCAATACCAGTCACATTTTTACCTCGAAGCACTTCCCGAACCAATTGTCCAGCAATATCTTTCATCTTAGAGTCTTCAGGAATAAAATCATTCAGATTACGACCCACTATTTCGGAACCTTCACAGCCCAGTAATTTTTCCGCTTCCAGGTTAATCTGTTCAATTACACCATCTCGGCTCAATGTGAAATATGCTATTGGTGATTTATCATAAAGAGAAGCAAATCTATTCTCCAGTTCAATCATTGCGGTCTCTAAAGCTAACTGATCAGAGATATTCCGTACAACCAGCAAGACAGCCAGCTCATTGTCAAATTCCACCTGAGATGGTTTTATTTCGACTTGAATGACAGTGCCAACTTTCGTTTGAAATCGCGTATTGAACTCACGCTTCACTTCACCGTCATATAGATCATCAATCAATGCCTTGTGTTGTCTACGTGACATAGGTTCCATAATATCCTCAAAGACTAGATCTAACAATTCATCTGTTTCATAATGAATCATATCTGCAAATGCTCTATTGGCAAACATTATGTCTCCATCTAGTAAGACTAGAAGACCGTCATTAACGATTTCAGGGATTAGAAATCGCCAGTCTTCACATTTTTGATCTGTCATGAAACCTCTCTTCCTCACGTTTCAAGCATAAATTGAAGAATATTTCGATAAATTCAAACAATTCATGTAATTTAATTGTATAGTGATGGTATTAATTTAGTGTATGTGAGACCAGATAGTATGTCAAGAAATCCAGTATGCAAAGATATTGCAAAAAAGTTCGAAAGCACATTTCAGATGCTTGGAGAAGCGATATCCCATGGTTCTGAAGAGAATTAGGATAAAGAATGTGGAGCATGGTTCTTTTCCTTTAGAGTCTATCATATACTTGAGAGCATCGAGTTCTATTTGAATGACACACCAAAGAAAATGAGATGGGGCAGGTTACAACTGGGATGAAATCAAATCGATTGAAGTCGATATCATCCCTCTAATTTCAAAAAGTCTAGTAAAAGAATACTATGCTGAAATTAACACCCGTTTCAAGATGGTTATTTCTCGTAGTGATGACTACCTTTTCGAAGATGATGATTTCGAGTGGTTTGAAAATCGATTGGAAAAGATACTGTATTTACTTCGTCACACTGTCTATCATATAGGAGAACTCAGCAAAGCACTTCGAAGTTTTGGTGATACTCGTCTTGAATGGAAATAATTACTCGATATCTCTTTCATATAGAACTAATTCAATTCCATGTTCTTCATCTTCAAACCAATGGAACATATTGAAAACACGATGAAATCTTTTTTCATAGATTAGTAATATTGTGCTAAATATTCCAATTTCTAGATTGCTAAATACATAACTAAGACCAGAACAAAAAGCTTGCTCATCTATACAATATAACCCAACACACAAGGCAGGTCCGTATGTGTCTTTTATGGAGAAGTGATGAATCAGTGCTGAAATTTGTTTTTCTCGAACGGCTATTGTAAAAGAGTCATGAGCGATATTTGGTAAGTTGGATTCACTTAGATCATACGCGTACCAATGTCTTATCAGAACATTCTTAGGAATTAATTTCTTTACAGATTTCATTTCCAACAATTCTTTTGCAGATATGTTTTGAAAATCATCTTCTGCATTTAGTATATCATTGGTTATGTTTTTTGGATCTAACCATAATGCTAAGTTAGTAACAATAGGTCTCAATCCCAATTTAGTTGCGATTGCTGAAGAAGCTTCATTGTGTTGTGCTAGTGTTAAGCGAAACCTTTCAACTCCTAATTCTCTACCGGTTTGAATCAACTTCGTTGACATTTGACTAGCAAATCCCTTACCACGATGCTCAGGATGTACACGTAATCCCTCCATCCATCCGGTCTTCCCCTCATCCATGATACGTAATATACTGAGTGCTACAACTTGATCTTTCAGCTCACCAATGAAGACATGATGTTTTGAATCATCACCCCATTGTTCGATGTGATGGGGCAAATGGTCATGTCCACCCCAATTATCTTTTGTCATATCAATAAGAGATTGTTTATCTTCAGACCTATATTTTCGAATTTGGAGTTGCATGTAATTATAAATATCCGATGTAAAGTAAATTCTATCGGTATATTCTACGAGAAGCCAGCTTTCGTAAAGATATAGGATAGAATAAAAAAGGATTTGTGTCCTAGAAAAATCAGGGTGCAATAATGGGTTTTGCAGGTCGTCCTACAGGTCTAGCTGGTCCACAAGATATGGGAAAAGTGTTTCTTGGAATTGCAGTTATTATAGGATTTTCACTGGGTGGTTTCTTGTTGATGATTTGGAATATCACATCAGATAACTCAAGTGTATTTACAATTCTATTTTACATGATGGTCTTTCCTCTAATCGGTTGTGGTATTGGTCTGCCACTTATCATCAAAGGGCAAGGGGGAATGGGGACGACTACAGGGTTTATGTCTACTGAGTCTAGAAGAGAGAAAAGTTTCATCTATATGCCACCCGAAAACTGTACATCATGTGGTGCAAAACTTAGTTATGATTCTATCGAATGGGCTGGACCACTCACAGCAAAATGTCCGTACTGTGGTCAGTCATTGCCAGTTCAAAAAAGAGAGGTATAATCGTAACATAATTCGATAAGATGAGTCTTGTCTTTTGAGTAGTGTATCACATTGAGAATTCTATCAAAGCATCTATCCTGATAATCCATTATCCGCTTTATTCTATAGAATGCGATAATCTATGGATTCATCCATCCTGCAGCAGACCTCGCTTCTCAATAAATTTCCCCAAAAACACTCCCACCCCAAAAACACCGATAAGTCCAACTCCAACAATTATATAATCTACACCTGCAGTTTTGTCTTCAAGGATAAGGATAACTTCTCCATCTCCAAATATCGAAATTAGAAATGAAATTTCTTGCATTTTATCTGAGAAGAAAATGGCTTCATTTATGGTGCTAGATTTTGGTAGGCCCGATTTCCAGCTAATATCATCTGTTGTGGGTATCTCAAAGCCAGAAGAATTGTAAACTACGAGAGTTGAATAAGTGGTAGGTGTTCCATGGTCTATTGAAAATCGATAGGTATGTCCAGACTGGAGGAAACTCCTAAAAACAAAGGACTGTTCAAGCTGACTGCTCATTAATCTGATAGATTCACCAGTAGCAATATCGTAACTTGAACGTTTCATGATACTTAAGTTTACTATTCCGCTCATTTGGTTTCTGAAAACATGTTCGTCATAATGGTAGTCATCCAATCTAATGATTATCCAATACCCCCGCTCATTCTGTTGATAGATTTCTTCAGATACAGTGGTATTAATCCATGCTGCTCCCGAAAACTTTGTGTGATCCATTATAGAGATTTCATCGATAATTTGCTTTGCTTCTTCATCTAACCATGGCCGTTGTTTATATAGATAATATTGATTCCAATCGTTGGATGAAAACACAAGTGGTTCTACAGCGATGATTTTGTGGTCAAATGAACGGTAATCTATGTTCAACTCAAACAGAGTCATCGAACTATCTGGTTGGACATAACAAGGTCTGAAGGCTTCTGGTTCATTCTCCACAAATGATACTGAAACATTATTGGTGTTAGTCAAAGTGGGTACCGAATTAACTTCTGAAAAATCAATCGTTATGTCACAGGGCCCATTTTCTATGTTAAGCCGAAATAGGTATCTATTATTTGCATGAGCATACCCAAAACCATGATGTTCATAAACTGCAATTTCATTGCTGGTAATTGAATCGGATAGTAATAACCAAATATATCCAGGAAAGACTGTGATATCGTCAAGAGTGTTTGACCCATCTCCAATCAGATTTCCTGAAGTAACGACCTCTTGAGTAGAACATGATCCAAAAAATAATTCGAACGTTCCATTGGGAATTCCACTGGTCTGAATATCAATTTTGTATTGCATTTCCTTCGAAAATGGTATGATGATATCTTTTGTGCATGACTCCAAGTCTTGAAAGGTTAACTCACTATTTGGTTCCATAACTTGGAAATTAGTGGAATAAAAAGCCATTTGCAGATTAACATAAATCTCATCTTGAAGGTTTTCAACAAAGATAAAATATTCACCATTTTGGAGTTCTAGTGAATAATTTGCCATACCCGTGGTCAAACTTCGAGTTACTGGTAAACTTGCTTCATTATATATTTCCCATCGGATATTAGTAGTAACCAAACTATTCAAACTGAATTCGTAATGACTTGTACTAGACAAAGACGTGTCCAAGACAAACATGTAACCTGCACCTTTACTAATATCAAATTGAATTATTTCATCAGGACGAATAATTTCTTCGCCAGTATAGGATATTATTGAAACCGAGTAATTACGAATTTCATCTGGTGGAATATCACTTCGCGAATAAATTGCTAATTGATATTTTCGATTGATACCATGTAAGCCAGATTTTTGCAAACTTATAATTGTGGAATTTTCGGTATAGAGAGTTCTTACTGTAGAATATGAACCACCTGAATACACGCGTAACGACACGCCCAACCACAGGTCTGATAAAGAAGCATTGATCTTGTATACACCTGGTTTTTCAAAAGTGACATGAAACGTGTCTAGTTGATTTGTCGCATCAAGTTTGCCATATACTGTGCAATCTGGTATGATAGTTCTTCCAGATTCTTGCGCATTCCCAACATATGGAAATACCGTTGTTATGCTTATTATGATGAAAATAGTGATGAGCTTTCTCAAGAGAAACACTATAGATTAAACTGAAAAAGGTTCTATTTGCTTTTTCTTTTTCACAATATTGCTGATATCACTAAAAACTAGTTTAGTATTTCAAGACGACGAAACTAGTTTAAAAAATACGGATGAGAAACCCTTGGAAACCCAAGGATTCCTCAATCTTCAACATCTGAATGTGAAGATTTGCTTTCAACTCATGAAATTATTCAATCTTACTCTCACATAGCTCCACGTCTATCCTTCAGAATCATCAGGACTGCACCTAAAGCGATTCCTCCAATTAGCGCAGCAGCTATAACAATTATCTCTGTTGTACCAGAAATACCCACAGGAATAACTTCTACGGTGATACCAGATTCACCAAATATACTAACAAATAATCCAATATCTGCAGTACGTACACCACTTATAATAAGAGTGATTGAGTTTCCAGTTGCAGTATCAGAATCTATACTGCTCCCGCCTGCATACATATATCCAATGCTATCATAAAGTGAACTTAAACTGAAAACAGTATCAGGATTTCTGGTTATTCTGATGCCCAAAGTGTCTCCTTCTCGAATAGAAGTCTTTAGTATTCGGGTATCAATGTCTTCATCAACTTCAACAAAAGTCGAACCAGTAATTGGCGGAACAATAGGAGGTATTTCAACAATTCCTACCTCCACATCACCACTTACATCATTAAAGAACATCAGGGTTGTTGATAAATAGACCATTATGTAAGTCTTTGAGTTGCCATGATGGAAAAAGGTTGTATCCACATCATAAGGTACATCCGATGAATGAAAATTATTAGCAATAGTAGTTAGCATCTTAGTAGTTTGTGAAGATGCTTGTGGGTCATAATATGTCATTTGTTCGTACCAATAGCTATACTGATTCCAGATTCCAGATAAAATCCGATATGAAACAGTTACATTTTCTGAATCATCTGAGTTATTATAGACATTGAAATCAAACAAGCTCATTGGACTTACACCAGTTACTTCGTATATTCCATATGTTGGACCATCTTCTTCGTCAAGAGAAATGGTTTGATTATTTCCAGGAGCGATGGTCTGCATAGGGGTACCAGCCGATAAAGACACATCGACATCACCAGAACCATCCATAGAATAAAACCATAGTAGAAAACCGTGGGGAGCAATAGGAGTAGTCCCTAAAGATTCGTAATTAAGATACTTGTAATCGGAAGAATTTGATGTGAAAGACACAAAGTTCTGAAATACTGTAAGATCCGGAAGTGAAAGGTCATATCCAGTTGCACTTGCAGCTACTACATAGTTATCATTGTCACTATGTGTGTTCTCTCCGTACCCAGTTAGTACAACAGCGGGTCTTACATCACTATCTGGTTCTGCTAGTAAATCATAACTTACCCCATCTACAACAGGAATAAGTACTGGTTGAGAGCCTTCATAATATTCATCAGTACTATCTAATGATATAGTTATTGACGAATCGGGATTTAGAATTACTGGATCTAATGATCTGACATGCATAGTACCACTGTCGGCCCAAGAAGAAACTTGATTAATTCTGATATAGTAGGTTCCCTCATCAAGTAATACATGGCATGACTGAGTAGTGATATATCGTTCAAACAGTTCCATTCCATGACTGTCATAGATGTACATGTAAGCAGGGTAATGGTCAGTAAAATTGAAATGGTAGACTTTGTCATTTCCAGTGGTGTCGAATTTAAACCATTCAGGTTTTTCTGGCATAGGTCTAACAGAAACATCGTCATCAAGAGTCAAATCTCTGACATCTTCCAATAGTTCCAGTTCTAGTTCATATTCGATATCTTCAGTTATTGAAACAATACTATCAATCAATACATAGTAAGACCTTTCAGGATCATTTAGACCAACAGGAACTATTTCAAAAATCACTGTATCAGTGAAGGAATCTTCGAAAACTGAGAATCCAGAGTACAAACTATAGAATTCTGCACCAAGTGTATATGTTACATTGTCATAATCCAGAAACAATCGATAGATTCCTGGTTCATCAATCAACAATTCAATTCGATCACGTGTGTTATCCTCTGATAGTTCTCCATCAAAGGTATTTCCTACATTCAATGTTAACTCACTGGTCTGAGCGGCAGCGCCTGAAAAAGAACTAAAAACCAGTAGAAACATGAATATTGATATTATAGATGCATATGATGTGCGCACATATCCCACCTAAGGTTTTTGATAAATTGTAATCTTTTAAGGATTATCACAATTAGTTTTAATGAATAAATCTTCCAAAACTGATAATTTGATAATTTTCCGCTACAACTGTTTATACAACAAATGCTTTGATGAGCAAACTTATAACAAATAGATGGTAACGTGATATATTGATTTATGGATGTCCTTCAAATGGTACCTTGTCATCATGTTCATGCTCACGTTATTGATTATCAATCAGAACAAGGGAACAAATGCTTAAGATTCGATATTGGAAACCACTTTGATTTATCAGATCCAGAGATTCAAAATTTACTCTGTCCAAGAGTATACCATGCTCTTTTTGCATTTCATGTAACAACTGATTATTTTTCAGAGGTAAGAGAGCCAAAAATATGCTACATTTCATGTGATAATCCTAGTGACACGATTGTCTTTGAAATCAAGTGTATTCCAGATACGAAAGACGATAAAGAAGACAAAGATACCCCGATTGCTGGATTACCAATAGATGAAAAAAGAAAAGTTGACCCACATCTTTGAGAATCTTATCGAATTCAAGCACCAGGTACTTTGGTCACTAAAAAGAAAAAAGAATGATGCAATAACGCATCATTCAAACTCGTCTTCTTGAAATAATTATTATCATCACAATCAATCCAGATCCAGTGCTGATAACGACTATAATAATAACAAGAGTACTACCAGGCAGAATGACTGTTATTTCCGTTGTATCAGAAGTTGATGTTGGTGGAGTTGTCACATCTTCTACTGTAACACTAACAGAATCAGATACGGAATTACCTCCCTGGTCAGTTATTGTTATTTCATATACCCATACTCCTACTTCTGGTTCTTCTATCAGATAGACAATGGAATTGTTATTAGAATACCAGTTACCTGATTCTATTACTATTCCTTCCTTTGTAATTTCATAGATTCCAGAAGAAAGATCAGACACAAACCATGTTATGTTTGACTCGGCGTTTTCCACTGAAATCGTGAAATCGTCAGGGTTAGAAATTACGGGTGGAGTTGTATCGACTACAGTTACGGTGATTGATACCGACTGAACGTTTCCTTCCGAGTCACTTACAGAAATAGTTACATCATGAATACCCAATGTAAGTACACTGCGATTTTGGAGTACGCCATCTTGATCAATTCTAAATAGAATATTATCCACATCCCATGAATCGATACCCGAGAGGTCTGTCGCATTGAGGTCGTATAGGAAACTGTAACCCAACTCTACAGTCTGATTGGTGGGTGTAGAACCCCAATCTGGTGCGGTAGTGTCGACTACAATGATAGAAATTGACACTGTACAATAATTATCACTTGAATCATAAGCCCTAACCTCAAGACTGTACATTCCAATATCCAAGGCTCCATCAGAATTGAGAAGTCCATCAGCATCAATAGAAAAGTGTGTTGTATCGTTAATCCAATACGAGTCAATACCATCTAGATCGGTTGCTTCAGAATTGAAAGTATATTCAGTTCCTAGCTCTACATTTTCATCGGTTGGTTCAAATATCCACTCGGGAGAAGTAGTATCAATGACCGTGAGTTCAAAGCTGACAGTAGCATCATTACCATAGACATCGTAAGCTATGACTGATATGTAGTATGTGTCAATATCTAGAATTCGAGCATTAGTGATGACACCTGACGCATCAATTTGGAAGTTGATATGGTCACCAATAACATAGTAGTCAACACCGCTTAAATCACTAGCATTGAGGTCATATCTAAAATCTGAACCCAATTCTAAGATTATGTTTTCGGGAGTTTCAAGCCAGTCTGGACCAGTAGTATCTTCACAAATAATTGAGATTATTTCACTAGTTATGTGATTATAGATATCTGCGACTTCAATAATTATCCTGTACTCTCCAACATCAAGTGTTGTAGCATTAGTTAGGTGTCCATTCACAATTGAGAAGAAGTTACTATTGTTAGTAGACCAGCTAGCAATATCATCGACATCTTGGGCTTCAAAGTATCCGGAAAGTTCCTGCCCAAATTCTACAACTTGGTCAGTAGGAGCTACCACCCAAGTAGGACCAACACCTTCGCTGATAGTAACTGTGACAGATGTGTACATCTCATTACCAACAGTATCATTGACATAGATAAGAAGATAGTATGTGTCAATATCTAGCTGAGTTGCATTGGTTAAAGTCCCATCCACAATTTGAAAATGAAGTGTATCATTAACAAAGTAAGTATCGATACCAGATGGATCAACAGCTGAATATTCCATTAATAGTGGAATTCCATATTCGCTTGAGAATGAGTACGGTTCATCTATCCAAGTTGGTGCTTCAGTATCTACAACTGATATGACAATGTCTTTGGATAAGGTATTACCATAGGTATCGTTTACAGATATCTCAAGATAGTAAACACCTACAGATAGGTATGAAGCATTTTCTAGGTCACCATTAGAGGAGATTTGGAAATTGATGGTATCGTTCAGCCACCATGAATCTAATCCAGAAAGGTCTGTGGCTCCATACATTTCAGAGAGGGTGATATTCAACTCCGCTGTGAAATCATCGGGCATTGCAGTCCAAGTCGGAGGAGCTGTGTCTATAACTTCAATGGTGATGATAGAACTACAATATTGATTGTAAGGATCATATGCACGAATCTCAAGACCGTAAGATCCAACATCAAGAAAATCTAAACTCTCGATAAATCCTGAATTATCAATAGAGAACAAGGAACTATCATTGACCCAGTAAGCATCAATTCCACTAAGGTCAGAAGCTACAGAATAAAATGAATAAACCTCTCCGTATTGTAGAATCTCATCAATTGGTTCAACACTCCAGGTAGGTGTTGTAGTATCATTAACCTCTATTGTGATAATAGCTACACAATAATGACCGTAGGAATCATAAGCTCGAATCTCTAATCCATAAGATTCCACATCAAGAGTATTCTTACTTTCAATCAATCCATCGTTAGTTATGGTGAATAAAGTAGTATCATTTATCCAATAAGAATTGATACCACTCAGGTCATATGCTTCAGAATTGAAAGAGTAAATCTCTCCGTATTCTATTGTATCATTATTTGGTTCAACAGTCCATGTAGGATCTGTCGTATCTATAATCTCTATTGTGATAGTAGCTAAACAATACTGTTCATAGGGATCATAACCTCGAATCTCCAGTCCGTAACTACCGACCTCTAAAACAGTATTGCTATCAATAAGACCTGAGCTATAGTTTGAGAAATGCGTAGTGTCATTTATCCAATAAGACACTATTCCACTAAGGTCGAATGCTTCGGAATCAAATGAATAAATTTCCCCATATTCAATGATTTCATCTACTGGTTCATTTATCCAGATTGGAATAATACTGTCAGAAACTGTAATTGTAAACGAAGTTGACAGCATATTTCCATAAGCATCATAACATTGTAGTTCAAGATGATATAAACCGACTTCCAAAATATCCAAGTTCGTTATGATACCTTCAGAATCTACATTGAAACTATCTGTATCGTTTATCCAGTATCCGATAATGTCACTCAAATCAGTAGAATTGGCATTAAATGTATATGATTCACCATACTCAATTGACACATCTTGTGGTTCATCGACCCAATTCGGACTTGTGGTATCTACCACTGTAACGAATACCGTATCAGAGTTCTGATTATAGTATTCATCTATCAATACAATAGTAAAATTGTAGACACCGGGTGAGAGACCATCAGTACTGATAGTAAGAATTCCATTACTCCACAAGTAGTCAAAAGACAGATTATCATCTGTTCCATTTCCTACGACATCGTAGAGATTTGGATGTACATCATTCAAGCTCCAAATGATTGTATTTCCAGTCGCACCAAATTCGTATCCTCCATCGGTAGGACTTGAGATAGCTGGAACGGTATAATCTCGGACAGTTACATAGATGGTATAGACATTACTATATCCCCCTTCAGTTGTAACTTCTATTGTATATGTATGATTATCCAATGTATAATCAAGACCAGATTCAATACGATAATTAAAAGAACCAGAATTGCTGCCCGAATCTACAACACCAGAAGACCATGACGAAGTGATACTCCATGTAGTAATGTAGTATCCTGATATTATGAAATCAAAGTCAGGAGGTGTCGGGTCGTTAACTGGATCCCATTGAATCCATAGAGGATTACTACCTAGATTTCCTTCATATAGTAAATCAGTAGGACTAAAGTCGGATAATACATCACTAATTGTAGGAACCGTACTAACATGTACAGTTAAACTTGGATCGATATATCTTCTTGTTATGTGATATGTGGATTCTAAACTAGAGTTTACAAAGAATACTTTGTCTCCAGGTTCAGTGAATATTCTTGTAATTATGAAGTGAGTACCATTCCAAGTTGCGGTTTCATCATCCATCACAATCGTATCCTCTGCTCCAAAGCTATGACCATCAATCACGGAACGTGCTTTCAGCCAAATGGAAAACTCCTGATTTACTAGGGGATACGAATCCGAACCAAAATCATAGATTTCAATACCATCATAAATTGCAGTCAAGCTTTTATCATTTTGATTCACAAGAGTGATTCCATATGGGCCACCTGAGTATGAAATTGAATGGATAACTCTCGTAGCAGGGTTAACACAGTTAAGTTGGAAATACCACAATCCATCCCCCTGATGAATTAAAATATTAGTCGGACGGTCATCAAGCAGAACAGTGACTGTGCCAGAAGTCACACTTGTATTGTCATATTCGTATCTCAAATTATGATAGAATTCAATTAAACTATTGTAGTTTGCTCTATTATCTGGTTCGTCAGAGTACTGGTCATATACAATGATTCGATCCCAAATCACAGTAGTGCTCTGAGAATTTTGATTGACCACATATAACCCATGTTCTGGTTCTAATGCTGTAACAGTATTATAGGTATATCCTACAACAGTGCTTTGTGAAGCTGATATATACCAATATCCTGATGAAAAAATTGCACTGTATCCATTTATTGAAACAGATCCAGAAGTTAGAAGAGTATTATCCAATTCGTACCTAAGTTCTACTCCAATATCTACGGAGCTCCCAACATTTATTCTATTATCACTAACAATGTAGTCTGTTACAATCAATTGGTCCCAAGTAATTTGGATAACTGCACCATTTGTATCAAAGGAACTCAAACCATGTTCTCCGTAGAAATAACCACTAACACCGAGCATTCCACTAAATGGCTCACTAAGAGCAGGGTAAACATCATACCAAATCCCATCACCAAGATAAGATGCATGAGAGCTCGCACTCATCGATACAATACCATCAGTTACATTAGTATTGTCATACTGATATTGAAGCCATGCATAGATGGCGACAGCCTCACCCACATTGAAGTAATTATCTGATTTATTTGTGTATATTGATTTAACAACTACTCTATCAGTAATATAACTTTTTGAGTGAACATCATGTAGAAGATTGACATCTTCAAAATCAGCTCCTTCAGCTACAACTATGAAGTCATAATCATATAATCCATACTCATTATCAGCTGATACAGCAACTGTAAAACTTCCATCAATATCTGAATATGATGAATCAGCCCAAGGGTAAGTACTTACTGGAAGTGACATCACAAATATATCAATCTCATCTGCAGATGGATGCAGGTTATTAGCGCTATTATAGTATTTTACGACTCCTAATGCATCAAGTATCTTAGAAGCTTCTCCTCGGTCTGGTGTACCTTCGCCATCGTCTAATCCGAACGAGCTCAAATCAAGACGTGTTTCAATTTCCCAATTAACTTCGTAATAATCACTATCTAAACCTCCATCGGAGTCGTATGCAACTAATCTCAAATCGATAGTATTAATGTCGGGATGATTCCAATTGATCATAATTTTAAATGTCAAGTCCAGATTGTTTCCTGATTTAGAATATCCACATGAGCCAGAATCTAAATCAATGTAATTTGAAGAATCGCTATATTCACTGAATGTATTTGAGTCCTCATTATATCGAACAGACCAATAATTAGATGTTCTATCATTACTGTAGCACGTTAGATATACAGAGGTGAACTGAGAATATCCTTCAGCATTTGTATGCGAAGTAGATATGGAATAGTATTTGTTTCGTGCATATAGATTATCACCGTCATCCATATTCGAACATGTAGGTGATTTGTCATTCACAGGATCAGAATTTGTAAGTTTGATATACACTCTAGAAATATACCATGTATCTCTAATTGTGTCTTGAACCTGAGAGTAATCACGAATTTCCATATAACAGGTTGGTCCTGTTAGATAATCATGAATATCCACAGTGAAATCATCAGTTATATGATAAGCAACAATGTTATCTGGAGTAGTATCTCCTGCCTCGAATCGAAACGTAAGGTATTCAGAACCAGGAGAGTCACTATGAAAGTCAACACAAAGCTCTTCTATATCATATGTGTCGTAATCAATATTTGTAAATCGATAGGTTTTTTCAAACCCAGAACCCCAATCTGTTTCGATTCCATAAATTCGCCAATCCTTGGCTAAGAATGCTCCTGATTCACCGTTGTATCCAGAATATATCACACGTACTCTAAAATTAGAATGAAAATATTGTGAATCAGTTGTACTTTTGCAATAATCAGAATGACTGCCACTAGGATATGAGCTACCTATATCATCCCAATGACCCGATGAATCATAAAACTGTGCTTTTACAGAATAACTTCCACCAAACCCATCGTACACTGAAATATCTAGATAAAATTCAATCTTGTTATAAGATGATGTATCTCTTGCAGGACAGTATAAATAAGCTGTTGAGCCAATTCCATCATTACTAAATTTGTAAGATGAGGGACTGTATGTAATGTATCCATTGTCTGTCCAGCCCGAGGGTTTGCTTGCAAAATTATATTGAGAAATTAATGTATGCTTACCGTAGGTTTGCTCTTGAAGTGTACTATAAGAATCATCGTTTGTTCCCATTCCAGAAGGTAGAGATGGGTTATGATAACCTAAATCTGAAGAATATATGCTGTCCACAAAATCATTACCATCAGCAGATGCGAAAAAGATTGGTTCCGCTTCAACTATCTTTGTTTCTTCAACCTGCAACTCCTGTTCAAGACCTGTAGGTTGTGAAGTTGTAACTGCTTGATGAATTATTGGATTCATTGAATAAATCAACCCACAAATAATCAAACAAGTAATTACACTATACAGTATTTTTCTTTCAACAAATATTTGACGTGCCATTCAAGTCCACCTAAACAACAAGAAGCTGGAAAAATGAAAATATATAAATTCTCCCTAAAATGATAAGTTATCCAATAATGAGTAATATTACAACCTATTGATATTTAATAACATCATTATTGCTAATTTGTAACCAGAAATGCTTTCTTACATCAAGTAGTAGAAACTATTCTAGAAACATTATCTAGGATAAAAAGCAGGGTTCTTGTTTCATCAAAAGAAAATGTAATACAAAAAAGAGAATCTTCGTCAATTGAAATGACGAAGATAGAAGCTATCCTGTAACAGGTCCAATATCAACTATCTACTCTTTGCTGAAAGCGATCATACCTAGCAAGATTACTATCAGTGAGAGAACAACTATAGAAGATAGTATCTGCCAAAGAATTGAATCTATGGGCACCAATCTTACACCAATCTGCCCTCCAATGAACATAGATAATCCAATGAAGAAAACCAGCTTTCCGGGTGTAAAGAATCCACGTTCTATTGCGACTTCAACTTCTTTAGGTTTCTGAGGGAGAAACTTTGCATCGCCCTTGAAAAAACGAGAACCATCTTCAGTAAGATATCCGTGTAATGTCCCTTCATTCAGGAGTTCTTGAATCATATGTAGAACTTCTTCAGATGTGAGTTTCATCAACCGAGATAAGATATTGATTGAGCTGATATTTTGCTCCTCAATCATTCTGACTAGATTACTTTTTTGAATAATAGAGATTTGTGAGGTTTGAACTGTCATCATTATCAAGATACAATCGAACATTAGCTATATAGGAGAGAGCCACATTTGGTGTGCAAATCAATAGGACTCAACATGAGGTCACATCATGTAACTGAGAAAAGATAGTGGTCTCAATCACATATCGAAAGATAAGCAACTGAGACCGGGATCTATCAAACGCCAGTCCTTAGTTCCTAAGGAGTGTTATAAACTCCTATAAAATTTCACGGACTGAAGTCTTAAACTTAATAACCTTTCAGGATAATCAGATGTTAGACTGTCCTCTGAGGGCCTCTACCGTGATTGAAAGAATAGTAGCTTACTTGGCTATCATATTGGACTTTGGACCTCAAAAAATATCCGCTCTTGGAAGTAACCAATCCAGAGAGTATAGTCTATTGTTTTGGGAAGAGCTCAAGCAGCTGCTAGGTCCTATTTTCGGACCGATTTTTGAACCAATAATAGTACCAATTCTGGATGCTCTTAGTAATGATTCATATCGACTACTATTTGTCGACACGCTTGTGTGGACGTTGGTTATCATCTCAATACTTACATTTCTAGCATATGAATGGCCGATTATATCAGGCATTTTTGCACCATCCAAACCAAGAAGAAAACCGCCACCATCAACAACCACGGTTACAGCCACATCTGCTCAAAGAGAATATAGGAGTAGAAAATCAAGGAGGATTCCCCGAGATAAAGTTGAATTGCAGCCTGTTAGAAGAGAGATGGAAGGAGTTTCGATAAAAGCTAAGATGGATCGACAAGGTGACTATTATACACTGAAAATTCAAATTCATAATGGTGCTGATTTTCCAATGAAGATGTCACTTGTAGAATTAGTTGTTCCAGTTGGAATCGACACTGCTGTAGGAACATTGAGGATGCAAAGATTGGGTGAGATTGATATCGGTGACTCAAGGTCATGTGAATTCAAACTGATAACCCGAGGAGGAGATATCGAAGAGCTCGAGGGTTATGTTGAATTCATGAGTGACTCTTATGAATCTGCACGGATTCCAATACCCAATCTATTCCAAGAAAAGAGTGCTTGATGTTTTCAATTGATTAATACATACCGTAACCAGAAGTTGCTAACCTTCCTCCAGTTGAACCACTTCCTCTAAGCAGTCCGGTTCCTAACATGTATTGTTTATACTTGTCGCCAAAATTTCGTAGCATAGCTTCATCATGACGCTTGGCCATTATGAACCATAGAAATCCAAAGAATGGAATCACTGGAATTAGTGCTATGGCTCTAAACAAAAATACGAATGCTATATTCATGTATATGAATGCTGCACCAATAGGATATCGAATGTCAGCGTAGATTCCTTCACTTATGATCTCTGTCGCATAGTTGGGATTTAGTCTACCTCTCACATTAGAATTTGCTGCTATAATGTAGCGAATGAATTTCCAAGCGAAATAAACACCTACTAATGCAAATAGAATGTCCCAGAAACCAATCCCATGAGTCATGTTGTAATAACCAATCGGAATTACAACTAGAAGATTCAAAATTGCTAACAATGTTGGAAGAGATTCTATGTCTCGATAATCCACATCTTCGTAGGTAGCGGTCATTTTTTTGGATAAACCCTCAATTATTTCCTATACTGAAAGCAGATAAGATTTGTTCATAATTGATATGATTTCAACTATCTGTATGTGGAGATTCGGGACGTGAAACTCGTAATGGTTTTGCTGTATCACCATTCAGACGTAATACTTTCTTTGCATATTCCAAATTCTTGAATTTTAAAATCACTTCTTGAGAACCTACCATAATTTTCTCAATAGCCACAAATTTCTCCAAGCGGGATGGTCCACTCGCCCAGAATCCGATAACAATAGCACTTCCAAGAGCAAGAAAAGTAACGTACCACGGCAAAGGAAGAACTACAAGATCTACTGCATAGAAGAATATGACAGCTCCAATAAATAGGAAGAATACCATTAAGAGTCCCATGATCAAAGAGAAGATTCCTTTCATTTTCACACTGTCATGAAAATCAATATGGTGTTCTTCACAAACAGGGACTTGAATTTCTTTTCTTATCGTTACACTACCTTTCATACCTCTGTTAAAATACCACACAGAATGAACGCGTGTCCAGTCTTTCATTGTTGAAATTATTGAACTAGTTTTTGAGGCGTGTCGACCGCAAATAGGACATTCATCTGGGAATAATATATCCGATGTTTCAAAATGGACCAAATATTTCTGATCGTTCAAAACACCCACTAGTTCTCACCACTCGAATTTTTATTACCAGCATATATGAATTAGTCAGTTAACGCAAATTAAGGTCAGTGAGTAAAAAAGAGTTCCCCCCTACCACAGCGGAAACAAATGGGTTTTGTGCAGGACTCAAAACATGCATTGAGAGGAACATGCATGAGGGACCATGTATATTATTATTTTATCCATTAGTAAATGTGATTGTGCATATCTGGACACTTTGATTGCGTTGTTTTCCATTGCTGTTGCTCTGTTGTTACATTCTATAAAGGGATTTAGAATCAAAATGGATTGCTATTGACATTTACTTATTGAGGAATATTTATGGAGAATGCTTTTGACGAAATTGGATTTGCAACCACTGAAGAAATGCTTATCGCTAGCATACGACAACCAGTGAAGACTAGAGAAGAAATAATTGATAGATTGCAGAATATGAAGCAAGTATTGAAAGATAGAATAGCAGGACCTCCTTTTGCAATATTCTATTTTGACACACCCGTGGACGGATTTGATGTAGAAACTGGTTTTCCAGTAGACTCAGAATTTTCTATTGATGAAATTTCATCCAGGGCTATCGATGCAAGCGATGCATTTGTAGTGAGAAAACAGGGAAGTATGAAGGATCTCAGAAAATCCGTAGTACAGATCTCTGAATTTGCTGGAACTAGAGGAATCCCTTCAGCTCTAAGATATATGGAAATTTATCATTCTGGATTTTTGGATGAATCTTCTGAATTAGATTTTGAGATAGTATACTATCTACACAATTGGCAAGCACGATTTCTATCATATGTTGAACAATTTACAAATCAATCAACCTACGAAGCTATTATCGGACTTGGAAAACCACCTGATACTCTTGAACCTGCAGAAAAACGAGCAGATTGGGTCAAGAAAGCGATTAGTATTCTTGAAGAAAAAAGTAGTGAAAGACAAATTTCTGAGGTTATATGTAGCTGCGCTCACGTGCGACCGAAAGAAGATATTGAAGTATATCGAAAAGTTTTCGAAGAAACTGGAAGCTTAGAAGAAGTATTGAAGGTACAGATTCAAAAATTTAAAGGACGATGGATAGAAGAACCATATATTGAAGGAAACAAAATATACATGACAAAAGTTGTGCGTGATATAGACAGTTATAGGAAAGGAAAGACACAAAAAGAACGAATAAAAGCTCACTGTTTCTGTCCCATGGTTTTTGAGATGCTTGATGAAACCCCTCCAAAATTTTGTTACTGCGGAGGTGGATGGGCTCGCCAGATGTGGGAGGGAGTTCTTGGTTATCCAGTAGATGTCAAGTTGGTTAAAACTGTAGTTGATGGTAGCGATACCTGCGCTTGGGAAATCACGATTTAGGAAAAAGTGCTAAATCTACCAGGTGATATCGGAAGATTGACCGTTCATTGTTTCATAATCAAATTCATACATATGAGCGTTGACATCCCAGGTAACGCTAATGGGTGAAACTTTGTCCTCATCAGGAACTGGTATCTATTAACCACAGTATCAATTTATATCAACCAGTATAAGCTCCTAACACAACTTGTCCCAAAATGTCCAGGTAGCCACATCAGGATAGGATTGTATTTCTGGGAGCATATTTTCGATTTTACCAAGATTAAACAAGCTGTATTTGTTAATTGGGGGACTACTACAAACTCTGGATTTCATTATGCTCATTTTTTCGTAATTACCTCTTCATTTTTAGATTCTGAATCAACCATGGAATAACATTCCAATCAATTCATTTCATAAGTATGTTCAAGTAAGTCAGGACCAAGATTAGCTTTTTTCCCATTCAAAAATAGTATCTGTTTCCGACTCCTGTTCTCGGGTTTCAAATGGATAAAATACTTTCAAAGGGATTTCTGCAACATGGTCAAATCGGAATGGAACATCAACTTCCACACGAAGAACATATTGTGTCCATACGAGTTCGCTCATTAATGGCAGAGGCCAATCATTCGAGGTATTCAATCTAACATCAATCCATGAATTACGGGTCAATTCGCTATCAGGTATTCTCCAAGAACCTAGCTTATCCAGATATGCTTCCTTAATCCCATCTGGTGCCACTTGCTCCTTGTACACAAGATATGCTCGGACCTCACGTAGCTTTTGTTGGTCTTGAACTCGGAACTTGAATGTAAAATCTTTACCCAGTGTTACAACATCATCTTGGATATCCAATTCAAGAGGTGATTCTTCTTTTTTGTCATAGGGCCAATGAATTGTTTCCGATTTCATTTCTGGATTTGATGCTAACCAAGCAATTTGAATTGGTGTGCTTTCGGTCTTATCAGGCCAATTCTTTTTTTCGATCACAGCACTTACAGAATATTGAATCCAACCATTATGTCCATAATAACTTCCAGGAGCATCACGTGGTATTGTGAGAGTGAAATTAAAAGAATTTGTACCCGCTTGAAATTCTGGAGCTTCTAGAAGTGTTTCAGAATTATCTATGACAGGAATGACATTCTCATAGATTCGACGGTGTTTTCCTGATCCAAGAATGACTCTGCTTTGGATTACACCCTTATAGTCCAAACGCAACGCTTCACACGTTTCAAGCTTATCACATATTACGTGAACCTGGCCTCTAATTTCTTCACCAGGACGATATATCTCTCTATCTGTCGTTATCGATAATTGCGTCATTACTATCCCTCCATCATAGGTTCATAGCGTTCTTTTCCAATACAATCAACTTCAGCTTCACACTCTGGACAACCAATCGTCAATGTATTTTTCAAAGTAAGACTTATGCCTTTAAGATTGAAACCACAACTGGGACAAGTTTCAGGAGGCCTATATTTTCCATAATATAGTCCTTCACCCCTATCTTGGTAAATCACCATTCCATACCCCTTTCGGGTTCCGTCCTTATCCAATGTTTCTGTTGATTTCCTTTTAGCTAAAACATAAGCACCAAAAATACACATCACAAGCACAACTAAAAATGGCATCACCCAACTATATGGGCCCATAGTACCCCAAATAGGCACTGTAATTACAACAAGGAAAGAAAGAGAACAAAATGTAACAGTTAGTACGACTCTCTCTTTCCCGGTAACTTCTCCCGAATTCGGTATTTCCAACTTACTAACCTCTAGACACGCATTCATCTTTTTAGTTTGAAAGAATAAAAAGAATGAGGTTTTTTACTGCTCACCTTATTAATCCTATTCTACTGTAACTCATTTACTGTCCCATTCAAATATTACTGTGTCATCAGTACTGGTTGAATCTCGATGGAATGGAAATGTAACAAGTAGAGGAATTCTGGAGGTGATATCTGTACGGAATGGTACATCGATATCAACCTCTAGAACATATTGTGTCCAAATCAACTTACTTAGAAATGGAAAGGGCCATTCTGAAGAAGTGGGGATTCGAACATCCATCCAGGTGTCGGTCATTACTTCATTCTTATCATATTCTATCATTGCTAGTATATCCCTAGAAAAATCGTTCATTCCCTTAGGTGCTACTTCTTCTCTGTAAGCTATCTTTACGCGGAGTCCACGCATATCTAGTCCAGAAGCTACTTTTACTTTGAACAAGAGATCCTCTCCTAGAACTAAATGATTGGAATCTAGGCTAACTTCAAGACGTGGATAATCCTCTTCCTCATCTATCCAGTGGATAGATTTAGATTCTATATTTTGTCTAGGCACCAACCAGACAACTTGAAGTTTTTCAATAACCAATGGATCAATCCAATTTTCCTTTTCTAGAACTGCGCGGATTTCATAGACAATTTCACCATTTGTACCCTCATACGTACCAGGCACATCAATTGGAAGTTCAACAGAAAAGGGGAACTTATTGATACCTGCTTGGATTTGTGGTTGTTCAGCAAGATAATGCTTATCCTGAATGATATGCTCTGTATCGATGTAAGTTCTACGGCTATCACCGGTCCCCTTAGAAACTTCTGACTTCATCGTGCAGAATAAATCAAGTCTAACAGCTTCATATGAATCGTATTCATCAGATTCAATTATTACTTCACCAGTAATAGCATCTCCTGGTTTGTGTAGGTCTTTATCAAATGCTATTTTAATATCTACCATTTTTATCACTCCATAGGCATACTATCAAACTTACCCTCGCAAGGAATTTCTTTTTTGCAGGATGGACAAGTCACAGTAAGGTTATCAACCAGTTCCAGAAATTTCGTTGATAGGTCCGCTCCACATTGGAAGCATTGTTGAGGTAAAGCATATTTTGTGAGGTATACATTATCACGCTCAGTTGGCACAATAACCATTTTGAATGAAGCGAGAGTGACATCAGTCACAAGATCTCCACCAGTTGCAGCACCATAACAACACCCAAAGAACGTTACTAAAGAAAACACCAATAGGAATAGAATAATCATATCTTCTGGAGTTAGAGTTACACCAAATAGAAAAACAGCAATTATTGCTATTATTACTCCAATTAGGATAATTCTAATACACACACTTGCTGCTGATTTGGATTTTACTTGTTCCGGCAACATCGATCATCTCCTTACTAAACCAAGTTACGCAAATATTGAAGGATTAAAAACTTCACGCTATTTTCTAACTACTTTCAAAGGCAGTGCAGTCGGATTCAATTCTAACAGTTTCAGTGCGTACCACTTTGGCTTAATCTGAAGTGTGATCATTGACCCACTTGATGCACCTTTATAGATCATAACTGATTTTTCCAAAGGACTAAGACGAAGAAAATAATAACCAAAAGAGGATAAAACAACTGATATGAAAAAAAGTAGGATAAAGGGAGGAAAAATTGGTGCTTGGAAGATTATGGTACTGACAAGGAAAAAACTAGACATGATTAATAACAGAGTTCCGAGACCTGCAAAGAGTGTGGCAAATCTCTTAATCCTGTACATTTTTTCCGGTGTACTGTGATGTTTTTCACACACTGGGACATTTACTCGAAGCACTTCGCTTCTTCCAAGTTGTTGCCCTGTACCACTCAAAGGACTTGTAGACCAACCTCTTGAAATATCTTTGAAATCACCTCCTATTGGAAGAACTATTCCTACCGAACCAATTGTTGTAACTTCATCCCCACAAACTGGACATTTATCTGGAAATTCGATTATCTCCTCAACAAATTTTACAAGATACGAGCCACGAGATGTCATTTTCCAAGAAATAGGAATGGTGGTTTATTAATTATATTGCCCTTTTTGGTATTCCTAAAATTAAATAATATGATTTCAGAAAGGAACAAATTTTGGGTCTAATCCTCCTTGACTCTCTTCAATGGTACAGCATCAGGATTGAGTTTCAATAGTTCCTTAGCATACCATTTCTGATCAACTTCCAAACAAACCATATCACTACTTGTCTGAGGAAGATAAATGCTAATCGAACGCTCTAAAGGACTTTTTCGTAAAAGAAAAAAACCAGGAGTTGCTAGAAAGAATCCAAAAACTAGCAAATACAAATAGGGTAAAAATATTACTTGAGAATCAATCAAACCACCTATGATGAAAAACGACATAAGCAGAATTGTGAACAAGCCTAATCCTCCGAGCAAAGCCCCAATCCAGTTGGTTTTCTCTCTCTCAAATGGAGAACTAAAATGTAATTCACAAACTGGTATTTCAAGTCTAATTTGATGCTGAGATGTCTTCTTAGAGGTTGTAGGAGGAGCTACAATAGGAATGACCCATGTTCTCACGCTCGAAAAAATTCCACCAGTCAAAGGATTGGATGAAAGTATCAGTCCTGTGGTTGTAGTTAAATCTCCACAAACTGGACATCGGTCTGGATAATTTATCTGGTTTCCATAGAATTTTACCAGATAGCTTTTTCTTCTAGCCATGTGAAACTCAACCAACTTGGAAATCGGTAATATCCTTGTATCTTAACAATCCACTAAAAATATTTTCATGAAAAAAAAGTGGTTGATATTTATGAAAGCCAAAGTTCTATCATATCTCATTACTTCTTTAACAATGATCCTTTCTTTACAGAAAAATCGCAGATATAATCTTTGCATCGAAAAAGCTTAGAGAAATTTGATTGGGACTATCAGTAGAAATTAAGCTAAAATAATCTATTAGAAAATACTATTCTCCAACGAAGAAATACATTCTTGATGATTTGAGAGAAATATGTCACAACCTAAATCTAAAGTATAGGATTTTGTCAACCTGCATTGATATTCAGGAATAGATTTGAGGAGTAATCGTTGACAGAAGAAAGAACCGATCAGGTTTCGGAAGGACATAATGCTGATGAGGTCCATATTGTCGCTATTCTTAACCTATCAGTTGTAACATTTCTTGTATTACTCGGGTTAAGTATGGTTGCACCAATTCTTCCAGAATATGCTGAAAGTTTCGATGTATCATATACATTGGTAGGATTTGTAATTTCATCTTTTGCAATTGCTAGAGTGTTTATAGACATTCCAGCAGGTCTTCTTTCTTACAAGTACAATAAGAAGAGAATCATGATTTCTGGATTGATTCTTATAGCAGTTTCATCAGTACTTGCTGGTTGGGCACCTATTTATGAAGTCTTAATATTTGCTAGAATTATTGAGGGAGCAGGTTCAGCACTATATGTAACAGCTGCAACAGTCTATCTAGCCCAGATTGCTAGTAAGAAAGAGAGAGGCAAATGGATGAGCCTCTACATGGGATTATTACTTCTGGGTTCAATTTTTGGACCAACTTTTGGAGGAATACTTGCAGAAATCTATGATATTCATGCGCCGTTTTTTGCTTATGCTATCATTGCAACAATTACTATTATCCCAACGATTACTCTCCCTTACATCCCAGAATCAGGAGAAATAATTGACTACAGTCCCAGAAAAATAATCAAAGACATTGGGTCTGTACTTCGATATCCATCCTATCTAATTGCAACATTTGCAACTTTCACATTATTCTTCATTAGGACTGGAATAAGAAGTACACTTGTTCCATTATTTGCTGGGAATAATCTGGGATTAGGTTCAAGTGAAATAGGTCTCATCCTTACGTTCGCAGGGATAGCAACAACTCTTGTAGTTCTACCTATTGGAAGTATTTCAGATAGAATTGGTAGAAGAAATCCCTTGATTCTATGTCTAGTATTAACTGCAATCGTAACCGTATTTCTCCCATATTCAACAGACATGCTAGCTCTAACAATTTTCATGGCAATATATGGAGCTACAACTGGATTATCAGGCCCGATGGTAGCCTACGTTACCGATGTATCACCTGAAGACAAATTGGAGGTTTCGCTTGGATTGTACCGAACTATTGGAGATCTGGGCTTTGTAGTCGGACCAACTGTACTTGGGCTAATTGCTGACGAAACTGCGATTCCAATAGCTGGAGCTGAACATTCGGGATTAATTGTCCCCTTTCCTTTTCTAATTGCTGTATTACTTATGCTTATCACAGCTCTCGTTCTAACAAAAGGACAAAACAAAATTTTTCAGAAAAAAGAATGAGGGTTAGGGATCAAATCCCTAACACATAACTATTTTCTTCTCTTCACCAGACAAATTATTGCAATTAAAGCAACAATTCCAACACCCACAATCATTGCGTTTTGTTGGATGAAACTGATAATTCTATCAATAATTTCTCCTGCTGGCGGTATGCTATCAGTAGTCGTTGATGATGTTGTTTCCCCATCAGAAACAGATGTGAAACTATACTCTGTTGAGAGAACGATATTTCCAGCATTATCGACAGCAGCAACTCTGTATTTCACAGAACTTCCAGCGGGAGCAGGGGGAACATAACCAACATATAATCCATTATCAAGAACCATACCAACCTGATTTGTCGAGATCCAATTGTCGATAGTGAAATGAATGACTACCGAGTTCAACCCTGAGGAGTTCAGAGGTTCACTTACATTAGCCTTTATTTCAATGAACATTGATTGAGTGATTGTGCCAGTTTGGTTTGTTGTCAATGTATGGATGGTAGGACCCAAATTGTCACCAACGACATATTCCTCAACGTACATAGGTATCCCTATAGAAGATGAGCTTACAGGTGTGATTCTATAATCAACGTGTGTTCCGTACGCACTTGCTGGTATAGTTACACTGTAGCTATTTCCAGAACCAGCTGTCATATTGAATATGCTGCTCGAAGAGAAATCATCGTAAGACAATTCGAATGGTACGAAATCTGCGTTGTGTATGGTTGCGTTAATTACTATAGCACTTTCATAAGTCGGTATGGAAGGTATCAAGTCTACCGATTCAATAACAGGAATATTACTCGTTTCTATGACCGCCTGACATACGTTGAGTTTTCCGTAACCCCAGACATAACTGGGGATACCACCAGGAGGTGGATTGATAACTCCAGTAAATGTATCAGTATATGCAGTTTTTTCAATTATGTCCTTGACCAATGAACCAACATCATTGTTCAATTGGAGAATAAGAGCTGCAGCGCCAGCAACATGGGGTCCAGCTGCTGAAGTACCACTAAAGAGTTGATAGCCACCAAATACTGGATAACATGGCATACCACCAGTTGTCCACCAAGCAGCATACGGAGAGTCATCCGACCAAGAAGATACTACATCCCAGCCACCTGGCGCTGAAATCGACATATGATTATTTCCATCGATTCTAGGGCCTAGTGATGAGTATGTTGCTATTGCACCAGCAGGAGGATATCCTTGCGATACCCAGATGTTTCTACTATGATAGGAAGCTACAGCAATCGCTTTGTCAGCAGTTGCAGGCCACGTGATAGTATATTGACTATCTACGGAATCATACCAAGACGCACCATAACTCCATCCAGATGCATCATCCGCAATATACAGATGAATCTTTCCAGCTGCAGTAGTATTGATATCAATATCCCAGTATTGAGTATCTTCAATTGTTCCCGAGATGTCAATCGCAAACATGTAAGTTCCACGTGAGGAAACAGACTTGAAGGTGTCAATGGTAACATTGCTTGAGGTAATTGCATTCTGGAAGTTATAATATCCCGAAGAGAATGTTAATTGATGATCAATTGTTCCAGAAGCTGTTGGTTCAGTGATATTGATTTTTGCATCAGAGATATTGGTCTTAGAAAGAACTGTTAAATACATCTCAGTAATTCCAGCACCATTGGGTGCATAAAATCGAGTTGAAGTAATGGAATTTGATACTGACGTATACGACGCATGTCTGAAGCCTTCAGATCCGCTACCGCGCATATTTCCAGCTGGTACGATAACAGGTATTCCACTAGCAGTTAAAGAGTCAATCATACTCTCGACATTACTCGAACCGTCAAGATACTGATAGCTCCATGCTCCAAGTTCAATGATTATCACATCAGCCCCATGGTCACGGGCCCAAATTAGACCTTCCTCTACTGTTAGCCCATCAGAACCAAAGACATTGATAGCCATCAATTCTGCATCAGGAGCTACACCAACAAATTGTCTGTAACCTAACTGCCCACCATTAAGAATTCCA
The DNA here is from genome assembly GCA_014728035.1 of Promethearchaeota archaeon. Classification (GTDB taxonomy): domain Archaea; phylum Asgardarchaeota; class Thorarchaeia; order Thorarchaeales; family Thorarchaeaceae; genus SHMX01. The sequence goes on from WJMJ01000148.1 coordinate 51,863, forward strand.
GCTACCCCAGTTCCATGTCCATCAGTGTCATCAAACAAACTGTAGGTCAGATTGGATCCTCGCTCATAGACCTGAACAACACCAAAGGGCTTATGGACAAGATACTTTGTCTTTGGAGTCTTCAGACCTACTAGAATATCCCCAGTATCAAAAATTCCAAAATTGGCTGTATCATTTATGACAAAGAAGGTATCTCCATAATCTAAACTACCAGAAACACTTCCATTATCCATCCAAATCCAATCTACTGTCATATTGAAAGTACCACTATTATCAACGTCAATAGTATACAGGGTTTCATCAGCAGAAATGGTAAGATCATTGTTTATATCAATGCCATCAGTCCCATTGTCAAATTGCCAATTTATTGCCACATCAAAATAGTTGTATTTCGCTCCATCCGGGAAGAAAAAGTCCGGATGCCTCCATTGAATACCTGTATCAAGATCAGCAATTAGAATATCCTTTCCAGTCAAGTTTCTTCCTGCAATATCCTGCATTTGCCATGCAAGATTTGTATACGTATCATTTATTGAAACATCTCTCGGACTTGTTTTTATCCGTTCAACAATCGGATCAATCTGAAGCGTATATGGGTCATCGTGGAGAAACAACCTAGTAGCTTCAGAAATTTTAGCTAGATAGATAGTTCCTACATTCTTAATTGAAGAACCAAAATCTACACCTACTGATTCATAATATGCAATATCTACTGCATCAAGTTCGCGGGAAAATTTTATCGTGACTTCACTCTTCGGCCCATCATCATTTACAAAAGATTCTGGATCAGGTTTCGTAGTTGTTACTACTTCTGACTCAGCATGATAGACAGGACTACTGAATATTACAAGGGCTATAAGGAGAATAGCCAACACTGACGTGCGGTGCATATCATCCCTCTCTGAATAATTATCCATAACTAGAAATATATGAAGGTTGAGCATATGAGTTCTGTACGATTTTTCGAAAGGATATATGCAAAAGGGTCAGCAAAATCAAGATTTTCTCCAACAAAGGTGGAAAGAAATATATAATAATTTGTTAGATTACTGGTAGAGTTAGTATTGAACTATGGGCATTCTTTGGTATTAGTACTCGTTATGAAATTACTACTCAAGAGGATAACACATGACTACCTTACGAAAATCGATTTTATTTCTAGTTACAATCTTGTTCATGTCTAGTATTTTATTGGTAAATCCCATTACCACAACACATGATAGTGTGACTAAAGAAAGCACTGAGATCTCTGAAGATATCAAGGAAATTCAAGACTATTATAATAAAGTCAAGTCACCTGAATTCACCCCAGAAGTTCACCATTTACTAACCTCATGGCAAAATGGTGAAGACGTATCTGATTCGCTAATAATGCAAGATGGAAAACCTAGCATTACCATCTATGGAACAAATCAAATGAGTTTCACAGAGGTAGAGCAAAAAGTTGAACTCACTTGGAAAGCTGATTTGAAAGCGCTTCGAGTGGTTAAAGCGTACTTGCCATCATCAGATGCAATTGAAGAAATTCTTACTATTGAAGGTGTAACTACTATTTCTGCAAATGAACTAAGTGATACCTCAAACGATTTGATTAAGAACTTGAATACCGTTTCTGAAATCGAACCCGGTCTAGATATGGAGCAGGTAAGAGAGATTGTGAAAAGTAGTGCGACCTATACTAGATACACTGGAGAAGGTGTGACAATCGGTCATGTTGATACCGGATGTGATTTTGGTCATCCAGCTTTACAACATGCATATCATCAAGATAGTTTTGATCCCAGTGGGTTTAGCCTTGTTCCTACCATAACTAATGCTAATACAACTGAAATCATCGACACTGAAGATTGGTTATTATATGGAAACATTCTGACATATGAAAATGAAGGAAAAATATACATCAATACTACCGATTGGGATCCATGGGTGAATAACCAAGGTAGTGCACGAAGTCTTATGGGACTCTTGCCTCCATATGGCGATGGATATCCATACGGTAGTAACGTTGGATTTGTAGGTGTCTACGAGTGGGCATGGGAAATAAATAATGCTTCAGAATTTGTTGCTACTGAACTCTGGAAAGATTGGGAAATCCCTAGTAGTATAACTGGAAATATCAGTCTTGGTTGGGTATTCCAGCAAAGGCAAAATCCCTATACCAAAATGTTTGCACCTGCTTTGTTGTTCCAGGAAGGAAACGAATGGAACCTCGTGATTGACTGGGAAGGTGCTGAAGGATGGACAGCATTCTGGAACGGTGGTATGTATTGGGAGAGTCTCGATCTTAACAATACTGTTGACAGAACCAAGATTACTGACTTATTTGATTGGAGCTTTGCTGACGATTATGCCGATGGCGATATTTACAATCTAAGTAATCCTATTGTTGCTGAAGACATTGATGGTGATGGAATCGACGATTTTAGCTTAGGAGCTTTATCCTGGACCTACGACGCAGATACATGGTTCCAAGACGAAAAGATGTTCAAAGGATTCCGCTCGGATGGTGAAGCATTTGCCTTGTATTTCGACCATGGAACTCATGGTACCGCTACTGCAGCTCACATAGCTGCGAAAGACAATTTGGGTACATTTTATGATGAAGATAATGAAAGATATACTAACCTTACAGGAATAGCACCGGATGCAAAAATACTATCAGTTAGTACATTAACTACTGGTGTGGATTATGGAGGTTATTTGTGGATATGTGGTTTTGATTATAATGAAACCACGGATAGATTCTACTACAATGCCACGAGCACACACCAAGCAGATCTTACATCCAATTCTTGGGGCTGGATTACGGAACCAAGTAGCGAATTTAATTACATCTCAATGACATGGACAATTCTGTCAGTTCCCGACTACCTTGATGCTTCATATCCAGGTGTGCTACATGTCTTCTCAGCAGGTAACGAGGGTGCTGGTTTTATGACTGGTGGTCCACCAGGATGTAGTCCAGGTGTACTTACAGTTGGTGCCTCAACAGCTAGCGAATGGCTAGGATACCTATATGGTGACACACAACCCTACTCAAATGGATTAGCAAACTTCGCTAGCAAAGGACCCAACTTTTCTGGTTATCCAAAGCCCGATGTTGTAGCTCCTGGTTTTGCCGACTTTTCTGCGAATCCATGGTACAGTCAATATCTAGGACAGTACTACTATCCAAGTCCCTACGGATACGTTCCAACCGCTAACACTACACTATTCAGTGGTACAAGTCAGGCAGCTCCTATCGCAGCTGGTGTTGCAGCACTTGTTGTAGAAGCGGCAGCTTCAACATTAGCACCTTCAAGAATCAAGACTATTTTACAAAGTAGTGCAGGTGATCTTGGCTATGGTCCAGCAACTCAAGGTTTTGGTCTTGTTAACGCAGAGGAGGCATGTGATTTCGCAGATGGTTCAGGTGGATTCATTGGAGAAACAATTGATTCATTCAACAATGTGGCTGAACAGCTTGATAATGCGTATGATTATTGGGGAGTTTTCCCAATTTCATCAATAACTGGAACTGTTCTAGAATCCCAATCTTCAGAACATCCACGAAACATGGATGATGCATCCATCTATTTTGGATTAGTCATGCCAACTGATACTGTTACTGTCAATTACAAGGTCTATAATGCAGGTAATGTTACCCCTGAAGATGCAACTGGAACAACATATTCAGCTGGCGAATATACACTCGCAGAGAGTTATTCATTTCAAGGTCAAACATTCTCATACAACGATACAGTTGTAACTGATAGCCAGATGTATGGATGGTATAACCTCAGTTATTCGGTAAACAACCCCTTATTTGACGTTGCATTGAATCAGTACAACTACATGACAATTGTCATTTCATTCAATGCATCTGATGTAGCAGGTTACGAACCTTGGAGTTTTCTATATGATTGGACGGACTCGAATGGCGACGAGATGCCGAATCAATACAATCAAAGTACAGGGATTGGTGATGAGTTGGATAGATTGGGGAGTGCATCGGACCCGAGTAACATCAATATGATGCCTTATGCTGTTAGAAGTTCAGAAACACTATATACTGAACATGGAGCGAATCTTACTATCGTGATTCATGATCCAATTCATGATATAGACATGTCTGCAATAGGAAACGACTTCACCTGTAAAATACTATTCTGGCAAATTTCAAATACTGACCTATCTGGGTCTGGAGAGATAAATCTAATAGAAGATGATGGTTTACCAAATACCTACAATATTTCACTTGATGTCCCTATCGGTGCTGACTATGGAATTCATCAAGGATACATATTTCTGCAATCCTATAACTTGACCATTCCTTATAGTTACAATGTAGTAGCTAATTTGACAGGAAATGCAGGTGCCATTCATACAATCGTTGATGGAGCAGGTGACCAGCTTCAACCATTTGATGCACCAATGTATGGTTGCATGGAGTCAGATCCAGATGACTGGGACTTTCGAAGTTTCGTGATTTACAATCCAAACACTGCAGCTAGTAATCTTGCTGCTCGTGTAGAATGGCCAACCTTAGACAACAATATGACAGTTGAGATATTGACCAGCTCAGGTCAAACTATTGCTGAAAATGGTATAGGTGAGCCCTATAGTACAGGAGTCATCACAGATTCTCTAGACACCCCAGAGGGATATTACTATATCCTCATTCATGCAACAGAACTCAGTGGTTTCATTGAAAAACCAGCTAACTATACTTTAGAAGTCATGTGGTACGACCTTTTGCCCGATGAGGAGCCGATTCTCCAATGGAAATCGAATGACCAGCCCAGTTTCACCCAGATAATGGATGAGGATAATTTAGTTGGAGACCATGTGATTATTAATGCAACCTACCCAGAATTTAACCTTGTAAATATGCCAGAATATGAGATTACAGAAATCTCTATGAATTTGTATTCTGGTTTGTACAAGACAGAGTTTGGAAACCTTGTTATTCCAAGTCCTAATTATGATCCGTTCAGTGGAATAATTGACACAAGCCAGTTTGCTTGGGAATACATTTCTGGTATTAAAGAGAATGAAATAGTAGATATAACCTGTGAATTCAACAATGAAGATTCAGATATAATGGTTTGGTGGCAAGACACCGATAGTTCATCATGGAGCTTTGTGAATAATCTTGTGGGAAATTCTATGAATACTTCAAACAACCCGGAGTCGGGACAATTCATTGCTAATCGTGATGGCACACTTGCAATCGGAATCTTTGACTTTAGTAAGGACGCAGGTACCTATTTGGTTAGCGTAGATACTCGTAGGGGATTCACAGAAACTGCCGATTCTCGAACACTTATGGTAGACTCCTATAGGACTCTAGGGAATGGTGTCTATGGAATTCAAATAACAGCTAGAACTGGAACAAACAACGTATTATCCTTCTCTCTAAGCTCAATTAATATAACTAATTTCTTTGCTCCTGAGATATCCAACCTAGTTATTACTGGCGAAGATGTAAAAACGGTAGAATGGGATATATCGGACCGTAACGCAGATGACGAGCATATCTATGATATCTATTTGTCACAAGATGATGGTTTGAGTTTTCAACTGCTAAATTCTGATTTCAAAGGTAGCCAATATATCTGGGATTCAACCGGTTTCTTATCCCGTGAGAATTACATCATAAAGATAGTAGCTTTTGATAATTCCACGACCTATCGGCCTTTGGGTTATGCTATTTGGCCAGGTCTTACTGATACTATAATTTCAGACAAATTCAGTGCAGGAACAGTTATTCCTGCAGCTCCTATAATAGACCATCCGTCAGATATCACATTTGAAAATGGTACAATTGGGAATTTTCTTTCATGGCATCTCGAAAGTGACATTCCAGATAGCTACGTATTGACTCTTAATGGTGATATGCTCCTATCTGGAAACTGGGATGGATCAAACATTTCCATAATACTGGACTGGCTAAGTCCAGGTTCATATATATTTGAGCTAACTGTAAATGATACAGTAGGCCAGAGTGTTAGTGATTCAGTGAATGTAATAGTAACAGCTGACGGAACTGATACATCAACAAGTACAACAACTGAAACTACAACTACGACGACAAATCCTGAAATCGTAGACCCAGTCATGATGCTCGTAATCATTGGTGGAGGAGTAGGAATCATTGCTATCATTGTAGTCATTATATCCCTACGTAAGAGAGGTTAAATAGAATCTAAGGGCATCAACATAATTGCCCTTTTTCTTTTTTATTTAATGGGACTCATAGAAGACAAACCTGAAGAACTAATTACTTCGTCCAATCCTGAAAGTTACTCGGTTTTATTATTCATACTAGTTAAAAGGGAAACATACTGTCATAGAGATGGAAGTATTCGATATGGTAGAAGAAATTACCATTTGGGCAGATACAAAGAAGAGTGCAAAAGTTGTTGAGAATTTCCCCGCAAACACTACATCAATAGACCTCAGCGACAGAAGAATTGCATCATTGGACCCAGAGATATTCAAAGAGTTTCCAAAGTTGGAAGTACTAACCCTCTCTGGAAATGAAATATCAAGTATTGATCTAACCTACATTGGAGAAGCAGAAAATCTAGTCGAATTATCACTCAATGCAAACGAAATTGACATAATCGATTTATCTCCTCTATCAGGTCTAGAAAATCTGACCCATCTAGGTCTTTCATTCAACAGGTTGAAAACGGTCAATCTTGGACCCTTGAGTAAATGCAAAAGTCTCAAGGCATTACACCTGTATGATAACAAGATAGACTCCATTGATCTCATGCCACTTGTTAAATGTAAGAAGCTTAGAAATCTTACACTACAAAATAATCCATTGAAGACCCTCGATATCACTGCATTATTTAGATGCAAGACACTTGTTCAATTCGGAATTGACGATGAGGTGAAACTAACTGCTGATAAAAAGTACAAGGATAAGAAAATCCCCTATGGTCTGAAAGGATTCAAGAGCAGAATTGAATGGATTTGAGTGATGCTTGTATAGTATCCCGTAATAAACGGCACAGAAGACTTAAGAATCTGTTCAAGTGAGAATGATACTGGTATCACGCTTGAGCGAAGAAACTATCCTAACAAAGATTGGAATAATACTCGAAAGAATAGGAACACTTAGAATTCTTACTGTATTTGCTACACTTGTTTTGGGAATAGGGGGTTTCATTGCTCAAGATTTTTGGACACTGACCAGTCCGCCTAACGAAGTTACATCCGAGTTATTCTATCTACCACAGATTGTGTCAGTATATCTTCTAGCGATTATTGGTACCACTGTCTTTACGATAATCGGATATATTGGTAAGATTATTGCAAAAGGAGATCTTATGACAATCATATTCATGGTCTTGTTCTTTCTTCCAGCTTTCTATGCTACCCAATCGTTGGGGATTCTCTTTTCACCTGAAGCAATGTCTCTGGAGATTGATTTCGAGCTGTTCGAAACAATTACATCTTCAGTCTATTCAGCAACTGGAACTCTTTATCTCGCATTTACAATTCTTGGACTTGGCAGAGCAAGTAATAAGAAAACAAGAGTCCCAGGTTTACTTACAACAATATTCTCATTTATTGCAATGATACAAATGGGGTATACATTTATGCACAATCCTAATGCTGCATTTGTTCATATTTCATTACTAACAGCAGTTCCAGCATTCATTGGACTATTCCTTATAGAGAAACGATTTCTATTTGAGGAACAGGACTAAGCAAAATCTATACCAAACAGAACAAAGGAAAGAGTCGTGATAAACATGAAAATTCTCATCGTTAATGGAAGTCCCCGCGGTACTAGAGGAGCAACCTTTGGTGTTGTCGAGTACTTCATGAAGGGGGCGAAAGAAGCAGGTGCATCAGTGGATGTACTTCATCTAACTCAGTATAAAATCAATCATTGTACTGGGTGTTTTTCATGCTGGACTAATACTCCTGGAAAATGCATTCATAAAGATGACGTAGAAAATCTATTTCCAAGATTAGATGTAGATTTGCTTGTGCTTGCAACGCCTGTATACGTCGATGGTATGACAGGTCTGATGAAGAATTTTCTAGATCGATTAATTCCATTATCAAGTGGGAAAGTAGAAATAGTAAATGGTCATTCGAGACATCCTAGCAGATATGGAAAGAAACATGGCGAAAGAAAGCTTGCACTAATTTCAGTATCTGGATTTCCAGAGTTGGATAACTTTGATCCACTCGTCAAACATGTAGAAGCAGTTGCAAAAAATATGCAAAGCGAATTTGTAGGTGCTATACTGAGACCCAATGCATGGATAATCCCACATATGCTTGAGAGGAATGCTCCCGTTGAAGATATCATTGAAGCAGTCGTGCAATCTGGTAAAGATATCGTACAGCATGGAGAATTTGATAGAAACACTCTCAATATCATTTCAAGAGAAATCATGCCTGCTGAAAAGGTTGCAGAGCTAATCAGTCAGGGTTTTCAATAGGCGACGGATAGAATATTTCATCCTCTAAACAACAATGCTGCAATCGGAACAGACACTATCATTTGCACAATGAATAGTAAAAATGTCAGTTTCCAATTTAGTCCAAGATTCTCGTGATATCCAATAATCATGATATACAAATAAAATCCATCTATCAGAATATGAATGATTCCAATAATAATAGGGTCCAAACCACCAAAGATAAGTAGCGATATCCAATCAAAACTTAACAACAGAGGGAAAGTAGCTAGATTTGCTATTCCACTTACGTTCAAGATTTTATCAATATCATTTGATTTAGATAACATCTGCAAAATAACATGTACAAGAGATCCATTAATGAACAATATTGCAATTGAAACAATTGGATATATGAAAACCATGATTTTATAGTATTCATCTGTTGGCCAAAAGATTATGAACGAGGGAGGTTCTGGTGAGCGTCCAAGAAATACTAGAGGAAGAAAGAACAGAATTGAAGTAGCTATACCTCTCAAAAGATATGCTTTTACACTGAAGATTGCTTTTTTATCTGCAATAACGGTAAAGGTTTCTCTTGGTGTTCGATAGATGCATTTCCATGCTTCCACTAGATTCAAGATGATACACCGAAATTAGAAGGATTTGGAAAATATGAACTTGCCTATTCCTCTGGAACAAAACCATCGGCTTTTTTATCAGCTAGTCGTTTCTGCAGAAAATCAATTGCAGCTTGATGATTACTGAATTCCCTTGATGCTTGGTGTCCCCTTGTACCAATTCGTCCAAAGCGAATTGTAACAGCCTTACCGTGAACTTGCGCACTCCAAAATTGGTTTGTAGTTTTGTTGATATACCTGACCGTCTTTGTTTCACTCATGAATCGCTGGCCCCATAATGATATTTCACAAACTAACTAAAGAACTCACCTATACCTAAGTTCCTGCTTGATTTGCTCCACATATCCAAACAAATGTTTGTATCAGGCATGAATCCGATCCGATGATTCTAATCAGTTCAACCGGAATCCAATGAGAGGAAGAAATGAACACTTAGTATAATCCTAGTTTTCTACTCGAATCTTCGTTACGTTGTTCTATACACCTTTTAATCGAATTTGTGTAGATAGCTGGAGCATTATGATTCGAAAATTCTTTACCATAATTTTCTTACTTACATTTCTTATTCCTTTCTTTCCACCTGAGATTTCAAGTGTAAATGATTCTAGGGCAATGCAGACTGACTATGAATCACAAATTGCATTTGAAGAATGTACTTCTATAATCGTCACAGGTTCAGCAGCTAAGGATGGTAGAGCAATCCTCATGAAGACCAGAGACTCAGCACAGACCATTAACGTTCCAGTATATCATCCTGCAACAGATGATACCTATGCTTTCGTTGCTGTAAACTCGATGTGGATGGGAATCAATGAAAAAGGGTTAGCAGTTATGAACACTGCAATGCCTGCACTATCGGATAATGCAGATCTTGGTTCTTTAAATGGAATTGTAAACAGAAGGATATTGGAGAGGTGTTCGAACATTAGTGATGTTCTAAGGCAACTTAGAGCAAAGGATAATCCGATAATAGATACATCAGTGGGAACTATTGCGTCTTGTATCGGATTAGTAGATGCAAATGGGGAAGGAGCATTTTTAGAAACTAGTAATACATTTTCGTCAATTGAATACGTGATAGATGGATTTCAATCACGAGCAAACCATCCGCGTACATATCCAGGCCTCGCTAGTGGACCTAGCGGCAGGGATCAATATGCGTTAGATGCTCTGAATGCAATCTATACGGTAGAAGGAGAGATTTCATGGCAAGATGTGGCACAAAACGTTTCGAGATACGTAAACAACAAGGAATTGGGAGAGACTGTATTTTCGATTTCAGGAGAAATATGTAATCAAAATACTGTCGCAGCTATGGTCGCCGTATCGGGAGATGATAGATACGATGGAGCTCTGAACGCTATCTGGTGTTCTTATGGTCGAACACCTATCGTGAGTGTATTTTTACCTTCAATAGTCGCTGCGGGTTCAACACCAACAATTTTGAACGATATGTATTCTTATACTGAAGAGAAGAGAGATTATGCTTCTCAAGATGGGATATTGTATAATCCACGAGTAGTTGAAGAAATACAGGATTACGCTTTTTCAGCAGAAGATTACACTTTTGAACAATATGATAGACTCATGGAAAAAATTCCAGTTGGATTATCACAGTCAGATTTACAAGCTACAACATCAGATTTCATCGATCTTACTGTAACGGTTGGAGCTGATATGTATGTCAATGAAACCGAAAGTCTTCCAGAGTATGCAACTTCATTTGATATTACCATTCCACCTTCAAATCTGGTGACCTCAGTAACTTCTAGTTCAACCACAACTACTTCAGGAAACTCAAATAATACCCCAATTGGAACAGATGCTCTTGGATATATTGGGGCTACTATTGGAATTGGAGTAATTTCAGTCATAATCATTGCTCTCTACAAGAAGTGGAAAACTACCTAGCTATAAGATGAAATGAATATTCTGGGAGATTCCAAGTTCTTGAACTAAACGAAAAGTCAAAGAAATTTATGATGGAAGAAAACCTATCAAATCTAAAGATATACTTCAGTTAAATAGATAATTAGTGAGCTTTGGTTTCTTTCACTTCAATATATGGTAACTCTATACGAAATGCTGCTCCCTTATCGTATTCATCCTCAAGGAGATACATCTTCCCTCCATACGTTTCAACAATCTTCCTTGATAGGTAGAGACCTAGACCCCCTTCTTCTTTTGTGGATGTTCCACGGTCAAATAAGGTATCACGTAATTCTACTGGAATTCCAGGTCCATTATCAACAAGGTCTAGCATTATATTTTTATCATCATTGTGCATTATGATTTTTATTTCCAATAGATTATCAACATGCTGTGATGCATTTCTAATCAGATTTTCGAAGACAAATGGAAGTAACAATCTACCAGTTGTTGAAAATTTTTCAATCTCGCAATTATCATGATAAATGATTTTTGCAGAAGGATAACTACCCCGTGCATCTTGAATAACCGTTTCAATAACTTCTCGTAAATCACTTTCAAATTTGTTGCTGGATTTTGATAGAGATTGCAGCAATCTAAGCATTCTATTTGATACATTCTCTATTGTTGTCAGAGATTCATTGACGGGCCCATCGGTTTCTGCAAGTGTACCAGCAATATCAAGTTCTCCAAAGATAACCTGCAAATCATTGATCAAGTCGTGTCGAAGCAATGAAGTATAGAGATCTAATTCTGTAGCAGTTTCCAACAGCTTTCTCCGACTGACTCGAAGTTCGTTCTCAACCTTATTTCGTCTCAGTCCAATTGCAACAAGATTTGATAATGCCATAACGGTTTTAGCATCTTCCTCTGTAAACGGAGTTGGTTTGTTCGCAAGACCAATAAGACCTTCAGCTTTACCAGCAATAACTAAGGGCCCAAACATTACATTTTGCAAATCCACATGTCCTTCAGGCATAAACTTGACCCATTCAGAATCCATGAACGAATTATCATATGCAGGACTGTTCTCACGATAGGCTATAGAACGTAGTCCTCTTATTGGCATCGGAAGGCTTTCATCAACTGTGCATGGAAGTCCCCCTGCATCAAGAAAAAGAACTTCATTCTCACTTCCATCTTCAGAAAGTAAAGCCACATAACCAGATTGTGCACCTGTGAGTTCTTTTGCGATATCGAAAACCGCTCGGGCACCTTCTACAAAATTCTCAGCTTGTAATACTGCTGATGCAGCTTCTAGCAATTTCTGACTTTGAAATTCAACTTTTTCCAATTTGCTAGAAATCAAGTTAAAATCTTCTCGTCCCATTGAATCACATTCTTGATTCTTTTAGACACACAAAGTAGGATAAAGCTACAATCAATATTAGCATTGCTCTGATGCTATCAAGTCTAACTCTAGTAAATTGCTAAAACAGAATGATACGATGTAAAAGGAATATTCTATATAGTCGATTTACAGTCCCCAGATAGAACTCTTATGACTTCAACTTATTTCCAACGTCTAGAAAGGTTGAAAAATAGTATCGAAAAGGAAATGGTGCCTCTTCAAGAACTTCCTGATGAATTCGCGTTTTTCTCTTTAGAAGCTAGAAATCTAGATGGAGAATCTAGAAATAAAGCTCTTGGTATCATATCTGAGATAATTGACATATCTATTGAAAAGACCAGACTAGATATTGCAGGATTGATAGGTGTTGTAGGTGGACATATTGTCGAATTAGATCAAACTGATCCAATGATAATCTTTCCTCAAACATACAATCTTTTTATGAACGTACTTAATATCGCAAAACCAATACTCAAGATTTACAAATATAATCCAAATCAAGACCCACATGAACTCAACAAGCAATATCCTGAAAGATTCTTTGCATGGTTGGTCCTAGATGATGCGTGGCGTCCAATCTATGCGATTGTTTCAAATTCTGAAAAAGCGAGAAATATGTTATCTAATAACTCACAATTTCTAAAATTTCTTACACCTTATTTAGAATATCATGAAGGATGCAAAAAGATTCATCGAGTATTAAAACAATAAGCATTTCAAAACAGAAACAGACTTCTCAGTAATCTAAATATAAACCAAGATTACTGTTAGATCAAAAAATAGATTATTCATTTTCATGATTTTGCTGAATACAATTAATTTATGAGGTGTTCAGTATTGCAAAAACATAATTCACTTATTACTAATTGAAAATCCTATTACATTAGTAGTACTTCAAGGTGTTTCTATGAATCAAACACAAACAGACAAGGATAAACTGGTCAATCTTATCAAAACCTCATCCATGAGTTCTATCGACATAATGAGTGAAAGATTAGAAATTTCAGTAGAGGAAACACTAGCCCTTATTCATGAAGCAATAGATGAAGGTTTGATTCAAGGTACAATCACTGAAGACGAATCAAGATTCTATAGGACAGATATAGATGAAAGCTCTGAACCCAGCAGCCAGAAAGAAATTGAGATATTGAAGATTTCCTCTCCAGTTGGAAAGTACGTTATCATCATTGGGTTTGCATCATTCATCGCTGGACAGGTTCTCGTAAGGTTAGAGGATATAGCATTTTCATACGACTTGGGAGCTTCTCTAGTTGTTGGTAGCCTTTTCATTATTGCTCTAGGTATGTTCTTTGCAAGTAGAGTGAGAACTGAGAAGAGAGAATACTACCCAGAATCTTCTGCTAGAAAAGAGAGGACCATGCCAGAGAAGTATAGCTAGCCTCTTAACAAAGATTGCAACCAGTCAACATTTGATCAAACTGAGATTCATTCAACTGTATCAGAATGCGGTTTCGCAAAATCCATGTTATAAAAGAAAAAAGCAAATTTCCCATTACTCAATTGGAATAAAATCTACATCATGTGATCATTAAATTATTTACCAGTCTAATTCAGAAAAGAATATTCTATATATGGGAGGTTTATTCTCAAAGTAGGGAATCTAAATGACTTCAGCGTATTTTCAACATCTAGAAGAATTACAAAAGCAAATAGACAAGCAAAATGTGACTTCAGAACAGTTAGCATCCACTTTCCTATATTTGGTATCTAGCGCAAAAAATCTTGATGTTGAATCTCAAAACGAAGCTGTTGTTAAAATATCCGAGTTAGTAGAATTTGCAAGTGTGAAAGGAAGTCCTGAGCTAGGAGCTATGCTTGGGATAATTGGTGGAGCAATCATTGAACTCAAAAAAGCAAATCCAATTCTATTACTACCCCAAGTATACACACTCATGATGAATATGCTTCATCATGCAAAACCCATTCTAGAAATCTACGCTAATAATCCAAATCCGGACAAACGAGAGTTAAAGCAGAGTAACCCACAATCCTTCTATGCTTGGGAGGTTCTTGATAAAGCATGGTTACCTCTCACAACAATCTTTACACACAGTCAACAAGCAAGAGAGAAAATACGAAAGGATAAGAAATTCCTCGAATTTCTGGAGCCATATGTAAGTCATCACGAAGGATGCATGTGGATATACAGAGCTCTTCATATTTATGATGGAGAGATAATGGTCTTTCATCCTGAACAGATGTTAGGATATCGAATTATGGTTGAAGATATTGACCACCCATTTACATTATCTAACTTGCTGACTGAGAAGCTAGTAGGAGACCCCACTCAAGGATGCATTCCCAAGAAACCAAAGAGCTCCGATATCGCTCAATTCTGGATTTATAATTGGGAGGTTTTGAAAGAGATGCCAGAAGATTTCAAAGACCTTTCTGTAATGAAATATCTTAAGAGTCCAGCTTATATGGGTAGTGAAAGCTGGATGTTTGATCTTTCGTTCTATAATGGTATTCCAGTTCTTGTTCTGATTGACACGGACTTCAAATTTGGTTTTAATATTCCTGGTTCATTTCCCGAGCTCTCATCAAAAATTACAATACTCGAAACTCTTGATAGAACATCCGTACAAGATTGGTTATCGAAATTACGAAATACGGAGTAGGTTTTGTGCAAGATAGAATAAAAGAAATGTACTTTCAATTCCTTATTGGACTTAAAGAACATGTAATAGCTGATAATGACCAGATACCAAATCTAGCAGACGTGCTTTCGTTCCTGCATACTATTGGTCCCAGATTAGAAATGGAACTTCAGGAAAAAGCGTTGACGGACATTGCTGAAATCATGCAAATATCAGTTAGGATGGGACGTCTCGATATAGCTGGTTTAATCGGTGTTGTAGGTAGTGCGATAGTGAAACAAGAAGAAGTCTACTCAGTTCAGTATGTTAACCAAGTTTTTAATCTATTTATGAACTGCCTTAATATAGCTAAACCAATACTCCGTGAATACGAACAGAATCCAAATCTTAATCTGAATATTTTGAGAAAGAAAGAACCTGAAAGACATTTTGCATGGGATGTGCTAGATGACATATGGCGAGCAATGTATGCGATACTCGTACATAGTGAAAAAACAAGAGTGGTTCTTAAAGATAATCAAAAATTGCGTGATTTTCTTGGACTATATGTTGGATATCATGAAGGGTTGAAGTCAGTTACTGAAAACTTAGACATATGTGGACACGATACGATAGGAGTTTATATGGGCTGATACTGAATGAATGTCTGGTTACCAGACACACATTCCCTGACCAGGACCGAGCCAGTTCCAGTACCGTTTCTGGACGAACAACGCTCGGGTGTCCAAGTTTGTCCAACTAATAATGAACGGTGTAAGCAAATTTATGATATACTACAGAATTAGAACTTTTCACTAGTGTAAGTTGATTGCATTGATATGAACTTTTTATTGGTCAAGAATCATTGACTAGCTGGTCAAGGTTGATAGAATAATATTCTTTCTACCCACTTACTAATGTGAATAAAAATGACGGATGAAGTATTTGATGCAATATCGCACCCAATAAGAATTAGACTCTTAAAAGCACTTACTGGAAAACCTATTGGATTTGCAGATTTAAAACGTCAATTAAAGATAGATAGTAGTGGCCAGCTTGATTTTCATCTTAAGAAGATGCAACCTCTAATCGATATCACAGATCATGGACTTTACACTTTGAATAGTCAAGGCTATGCAGCGCTAACTGCAGTGGGAGTAGTCTCCAAACACGGTTGGCAAAGAAGAGCACTTATTCTGAATATAGTAGTATATATCATTCTGAATCTTTTCATGCTCAGTCTTGTTATTCAAGGGTTACATCTTATTTTGTACCTTATTGTTTTCTTAGCTCTAACAGCCTGGATTCTGTTCTATGGCTATTGGAATCTTGTCAAAAGGAGAGTACAACTAAAGGATGAATCCACAATGAAATATAGAGTTAAGGAGGACTAACAATATCAGCAATAGAAATTAAGAATTTGACAAAGAGTTATGGAGAACTTGTAGCCGTTAGTGATTTATCCTTTGAAGTACATGAAGGAGAAATCTATGGATTACTAGGTCCCAACGGTGCAGGAAAAAGTACAACCCTGAAAGTCATGATGGGTTTACTGAAACCTGACAAAGGTACTACTAAGATTTTTGGAATAGACTCGCAAGAAGATCCTGTCGGAGCAAAGAGTCTAGTTGGTTACGCACCTGAGGAAAAATCTCTTTATGAATCTCTCACAGCCAGAGAACTTTTCGAGTTTGTTGCTTCAGTTAGGAATATACCAGAGCAAAGATGCAACCAACGACTGGAAGAAATGGTCAAAGCACTCGATTTTCAAGAACATGTTGATAAAATGATAGTGACTTTGTCAGCAGGAAACAAGCAAAAAGCTCTATTAATCTCAATCATGCTCCATGCACCAAAACTACTGATTCTTGATGAACCATTCTCGGGACTTGATGTACGAACAGCTCGAATCATGAAGGAAGTGGTCAAGATTCATACACAAAACGGTGGTTCGGTCTTATTGAGTACACACATTATGGAAGTAGCTGAAGGTCTCTGTGATCGAATTGGGATAATTGACGATGGGAAGCTTGTCGGACAAGGTACTATGACTGAATTGAGAACACAGGCCAAAGAAGAGAGCGCTACCCTTGAACAATTGTTTCTTAGATTGACTGGACAAGAGGATGAAGTCGAGATAGGAATAGATTCTCTCAAGGAGGCTCTACAGGAGTGAAATTGCGAGAGCTATGGCGTCTTGCAGGTACGGTCTCATTAGAGGCTCGTTTCAGGGGGTATCTAGACTCGAATCCAACCTATAGAACAAGAATCGAGGAGGAACCGGATAAAGTAATGGATAGTATCCGTGCTTCTAATCGGATTAATATTCTATTCTCTGTACTCATTATTGGAGTTTTATCGATACTCTCAATCACGACAATTATGGAATACATTGCATCAAATGCGTACTATGCGCTATCAATCTCTGTTGGTGTATACTTCAGTATATCCTTCGTTCTAATCTTCTTCATCTACTTGATGTTCACTACAGGTTTCTATTTGTCAGGTGTGACAGATTTCATCTCAACACTACCTTTTTCACGAAAGGATATTGAGAATCTGACATTTTTGGGATTTATCCGAGTTCTTATAGCTCCTGCATTATTGATATGCTCTCTATATCCGCTCCTTATGGGACTTGAGTTTGGTCTAGTAACTGGTCTTGTAACATTGATTTGTTGTATTTTAACAAGTATACTCTCAATATCCGTTCTTCTATTGGTCTCAAAATGGTATCATGTTAAGACACATTCAGTTTCAGAATCGAAATTATCAACCGCGGTTCGAATAATGGCTTCTTTTGGTTTGATTCTAGGAATGGTAGGAGTTTATAGTGTAAACAGTTATCTACCACAAATTGTAACCTTTTTCATTGGATTAACTGAAGGGGGTTCTAGTCTTCTAGTCACATTACTTTCATTAGTTGTACCGTTCACATTTGGCTTTTTGATATCCACTATCACATTTGGAACCGTTGGTACACCGTTATTGATGACAATTGCGATTGCAGGTAGCTTCATTTATGGAATTTTGACAATCCATGCTTTTAGGGCCGGTATGACTGCTTTAAGGATGGCAGTTTCAGGAGGTCTCAAAACAGAAGCGAGCTCCATCGAGAGAAAACTAGTTATCCATCCACAAACCCCAATTCGAGGAATCATCCAAAAAGATATGCGACTTGCAAACCGAAATTTAGGATCAATTGTAATGGTGGTTATTCCAATTATGTTCCTTTTTACCATGCTTCCAGCATTATTTGCTATGATTGAAGATGTCATGCATAGTTTTGTCATCCTTCTATATACAGGACAACTAGTAGGTTTCTCTGGATTATCATATATCGGATTGATATCCATAGATGAACAGGGATCTTCAATTATTGAAGGACTACCAATCACTATCTATGACAATATCCGAGCAAAAGCAAGTATCTATGCCATTCCTTATGCTATTATGGCTATTCTACTTTCCTTTTTGAGTCTGCTATTTGATGTAACGTCACCACTCATACGCTTTGTACCTCTCCTTATTGCACCATATGGATTGGTAGTAGGATTAACAGTTGGAGCAGTTCTATATAGATTTAGATCTAGGGAAGGAGGTGTTGGACTAGGATCAACTGATTTTCGTCTTACTGCTATCTCGGTTCTTACCGCGGGAGGAATTTCATCTATTCCCCTTGCTGGGTACGCTCT
This sequence comes from Promethearchaeota archaeon, assembly GCA_014728035.1. Lineage (GTDB taxonomy): Archaea > Asgardarchaeota > Thorarchaeia > Thorarchaeales > Thorarchaeaceae > SHMX01. The sequence goes on from WJMJ01000148.1 coordinate 70,490, forward strand.
GACTCTTCTTGCAACTTGGAATCATCTCTTAGCAGTTCTTGTAGAAGGATTGGTTGTCATCCTAATGCTTGTACTCTATAACCGATATTCGCATAGATTAGTTAAAGCGTAATTTTGGAATCATGGGAGGTTCTCTCCCATTGTATTTCCTTCTTTCAATCGAGTATTTCTATTTTCAACTCTACTATTCATACTAGTAATTGCTAATAGTCTGAAACTTTTGATAACTGTTGAAAAATAATTTCACAGAAAAAAGTGATTCTTCATAGACTAGTTACTTTTTATCGGTATAAAGTGATTTGAAGATATCATCGAAAGCTGCACTTTGAGATAATAAAACTAACTAGCCAACAACATCATGATGTGTACTTCTGAACAAAGGAATCTATTTCAGATATTGAAATACCTGTTCGCTCCTCAATAATTTCTTGAATCTTACAAACAAGTCCAATCTGTTCCAACATCAAACTTCTTGTCGATTCTAACATTCCCATCTCTTCTGGACTTGATTCAAGAGAAATGAAGATATCTGAAAGTCTTCGAAGACATGCATTAATCACGAAATAATCAAAATTAGCAATTGTTTTTCGTGAAACTAATTTATAGTCATTTAGAATATTGTCAGACAATTCTTCACCTGCATATAGTTCAGTGAGAAGGGCGGTCCAAGCTAAATCATGTCTGAAATCTCCAATCGAAGCTGCAGTCCAATCGATAACGTATGGATTCTCGTCAGCATCAAGGAGAATGTTATTTGGATGGAAATCACGATGCAAGAGAGATATCTCAGTCATTTCAATTTCTTTAACAGTTTCCTCTAACCATTCAACTAGTGGAATTAAGAATGACACATTGCTATTTTGTAAATCACTCTTTTTCTCTTCAAGTCGGTCTAGTTCAAATTGTAGAGGAGAAATTGTCTTGTATTCTTCAGGAATCATCGAGAAGGTTTTGTAATCCAATTCATGAAGTTGCACAAAACATCTGGTGAAAATCATCAGCGCATCCTCGTTAGTCAAAGGATTTCCACATGAAAACTTATCCCATAGAGTAGGACCAATAATGCGTTCCATAACGATGAATGGCCCACCAAAAATTTCCGTATCTGGTTCAAAGAAGAAAACTTTTGGAACAGGATATCTATCCCTAAATTCATTCAAAACAGAATACTCAAACTCTCCTTTCCTTCTCGCTTCTGCACCTGCATAAACTCTTGCAATAAGATGCAAATCCTTAGTGGATTCGTGCTGGTCGTATTCAACATCAAATGAATAAATCCTGGTTTCCCAACCAGAAGTGATTTCATCAACATTGTCTACTACTATTGATCTCCATTCTGGATATCGTTTCTGAAGAAAATGTTGAATTGCTTGCGGTCTCATCTTGGTCATTATGTCTTGATAATTTATAATTCATTGGAAACATATCTGTTAGTAACTAAACTCGAAAAGCAAAGTTCTAAACGAAGAAATTTCTATATTATCTGTGACTCGTTAGAATTAGTCAGAATGGAAACTTGGTAATATGCCTGATGAAAAAATTGTTCCCTCAGAAGATGAACTGAAGGAGAAAGTAGAGCATGCAGGAGAAGAGATTAGAACTAATACTCAGAAAGTGATTGATGAGCTTGTTGCGATACATGAAGAAATGGAATCATTCACATCTGAGAGTCGAGAATCCATAGATGATATCACTTCATCCATAGTTAGAGACCTCTCCAAAGAAATTGATGAGATGAAGATATGGTTTGACAAGATTAGAGATGAAGATTTCGAAGAGGAGGGTACAACCAAAGAATTTGAGAAGAAAACAAAGAGTATCCAAGAGAAATTGAAACAACTCTTTACTGATGAAGAACCTGAACCAAGCAAATCGGAAGAAGTCAAGGATAAACTGAAAGGGCTTATTGGAAAAGATGAACCTGACAGAAGTGAGTTGGAAACCCTTCAGTATAAGTTGAAAAAGAGAATAGATGATTGGATTGATTTGACATCTTGATTCAAAATAATTCATCTTCGTTTATGTAAAAATCAAATTGTACACCGTTTGATATTTAATTAGTGTTGAAATCAGTGAGTGCCCAAGTTATTTTTTTAGCTATTCATCATATGTTATCAAATACCTCGTGGTCTCTGCTGAGGCTGACGGTGCGGATCCTATAGCGGACTTCCGCATCCATGACCTGGGCATCGAGATCGACCTTGATGCTATTGACCTTGCAACCCAGCAGCAGGAAGTAGTTGATAATGATGGGACTTCAAAAGAAATTGAAAATGATTCATTTGTTGCTCAATAATTATTTCTAGCAAAAAGGTTCAATTCCGTTATTCATTGCAATATGGCTCTTTAGTTTGTAGTACTAGCGTTATTATCATGTATGGAATCGAAGCAATTATACAAGTTCTATTTGTCAGATTTGTGTGGCCGATTACGTGATAGAAGCAATCTTCTTTGATGATGGAGGTGTTCTCAATGATAACACACTCCGAACCCCTCAATGGAGAAAACTCATCGCAGATTATTTTATCCCCAGATATGGAGGTTCTGTTGAGAGCTGGGCAGAAGCGAACAAACAAGCCGCTGAGGAAATCCTGAAGAGAATGGAAGAAGTCTATGAGAGTGGTTCTTCTACAATCCCACCCGATTATCACGAAATTGATGATAGAGAATGGCTCGCAGTCATGTTCGATTATCATGAGTTGGAACCCCCCGAGGATACATCAGCTGAAGCCAGAGCAGCAATAGAATGGATTACAGCTAGAGTGAAGGCGTCATATCCTGGTATTATTCAGGTCATAAATGAATTAGCACCGGAGTATACACTGTATACCGCTTCCAATGAGCCAAGATATCGATTAGAGCATTATCTCAGAGGTATGGGGATACTCGAACATTTTGAAGAGTTATTCGGATCAGATATTTTACACGCTTTCAAGAATACGACATATTATTTTGAGAAGATTGTGGAGATTACTGATGTGGACCCTGAAACGTCAATCTTCATAGATGATAGATTCGATAATCTACTAAAAGCGAGGAATGTAGGATTTCATGTCATTCATTCGGGACTAGCAGGTGACGAAAAAGGAGAATTTCCCTATTTTAGGGAGACTTTAGAATTACCGCAGCTTATTCGTTCTCTTGAAGCAAATGATTCCCGCTCCAGATATCGTGAAAATTAGAGATATCCGTTGATGAGCATGATATACAACTGAGAAGATATCGAATCAGTCTGGGGAACTCGAGAATCGTAGAGATTCTAGAAATCAAAAAAGGTCACTCTCAAAAGAAAGTGAGGAGTACATCTACAATATTATGAGGCATAGAAATGAATTAGAAAATATCCCCAGATCAAGAATATTATACAGAATTGGTTTGATAACAAGTCTATCCTCTGTTGTGATTTGGGGCTGTATAATTTTCATCCTTTATTTCACATTTCAAGGTAACTGGTAATATTGCCAAAATAGTGTTCCAAACGGAATCAATTTCGTTCCATTCTACAGTGAAAGGGATTCAAAAGGAAGATACCTTAACAGAAAAATCGGGTTTTGTAATCTTTCACTATTTTCAGGATTGAAATGAGAAAAAGAAAAGTATCACTAGGTCAAGAAACAGATTCAAGGCAATAGTATGCTAACAGTTCTGGTGAAACTCTTCGTAATATCGTACTAAGATTATTTAGGTCTAATTATAATCTATTAGATTTTTTCGAAGCACTCAAGATGTTAGACGAAGAAAGAGATGGATTTCTCATAGATATTGAATTCCTTTCGTAATCTGTGACATCACCAGTTAGCTAGAACTATTTCATCTCAGTGATAAGACTCTGCACCGTTCCTTGGATCATCGTAACTAGCATGAACTTCGCATTAGTAACTCTAATTACTTCACTTTCGATTCATACCAGTAATTGCACTAAAGTTTATCTTGGAATCCGAGTATGCATTCACGATAGAAATGGTATACAAAAACATCTCACTCAGTGAAGATGCCTATGCAAGATTGAAGGCTGCAAAGAGAGATGATGAATCATTCAGTGAGGTTGTGCTACGACTACTTGGATCGAATGATGATCTATCAGACCTCTTTGGTGTGATTGAGATGTCCGATAAAGAACGAGATGAGCTCCTCAAGGATATTGAGTCTGTATGGGGGACTTGGGATAATTGACGAGTATTTGTTTCGATACAGCATTTCTCATAGACTTTTTGAGAGGGAATAAACAAGCATACTCTTACTATATGAAAACAAGAGGAAAAAGTGTTGTTTTCGCAACAACTTCCATCAATATATTTGAATTATTCAGAGGAATCGAAAAGCGAGGTAGGAAATCTCAAGACGAGCAAGCAGCTAGAAAATTACTCTCAAGATTGATAATCTGGAATCTCGATTACGACTCAGCAGAATATGCTAGTACTATCTTTACTAAACTCGAACGAAAAGGAACACCTATCCCCATCAATGATTGCTTTATGGCAGCAATCGCAGTGAGAAATGGATGTACACAGATAGTATCCGAAGATAGGCATTTCGAAAGAATAGAACAGATTACTATGGAAAAATACTTGGAATAAAATGGTAGTTATCTACTTTATCTCGGTGACAAGACTCTGTACCGTTCCTTGAATGATAGTGACAGGCATGGCTTTTGCATTGGTAGCACGACCATGATTTCCCTTTGAATCAATCATAATAATCCCAGCCTCGCTTCCGGTCTTCTCCTCAAACATTTTCATGCTCTTATCTGCAGCTGCTTGCACATCAAGACCTTGCTCAACATATAGCACTGCGGTTCGACTCATAACAACACGCATGATGTGTTCGCCATACCCAGTAGCACTAGCACCACAGAGCTCGTTCGCATAAGCACCAGCTCCAAAAACAGGTGAATCACCAACTCTACCTGGAGTCTTCTTTGGAATGCCACCAGTTGAAGATGTACAGGCTATCCTTCCTTTTTCGTCTACAACAACACAACCAACTGTGTCAGCGGTCTCAATGTCATAACTGTCAACGTGTACTGGAGGGTCTAGAGACCGTTTATACCGCCTCTCTCGATAGCCCTCAGCTAGCATTCGTTCAAAGAGTACACGTGCGTTTTGCCCAGCAAAGAAATTGTAATCTGTTTTCTCCATGATGTATCTTGCTAGACTGATGGGATTCTCAACCCCCGCAACTGCAGCCACTGAGCCAAACTGTAATTTCTCACCATCTATTATCATGGCATCCAATTCGTGATATCCATCTTTATTCCAACGGCCACCTTTGCCAGCATTAAGTTCACCACAGCTCTCCATATACATCGTACATACTTCAGCTGCATCAAGAGCAGAACCGCCTTTCTCAAGAACCTCAAATCCACATTTAGCAGCTATCTCAACATGCTTCATGCCAATTGGGATACGCTCATCTTTCCATTTTCCTGCTCCACCATGAACCATAATTACTGGAAGTTGTTCACTCACCGGATTACCTCGTTTTGAAGAAAATACAACCTGTTCTTATTAGTTACCATTTCAAGCAAAATAGTAAAAGATTTCATAATACCGAAAATCGATTTCTAAGGTTTGATAACCCCTTACGACACCCTGAAACTTATATACACACTTTCGAAACAGATAGTAGGAACGTCCACAAAGAATGATACTATTGTTTTTTGCAGGCGCAACAGGTCAATTAGCTAGAGGCCACCCTGCCCCAGTTGGACGTTTATGTAGCTTTAGCGTGATTTAGCATGAGTGAAGATACCGAAAGCAGAGAAGTAAATGTTGAAGATTTAGAGCCCAAGATGCGATCCATTTCAATCGAATTCAAGGTGATTGATAAGGGCGAACCAAGATTTGTAAAATCTAAGTACGATGGCGAGAGCCATAGAGTTCTTGATGCTATTGTTGGCGATGAGACTGGTATTGTTACAATGCCTCTCTGGGATGATAGCATTGAAGAGATGGAGATAGGAAAGACCTATCGCTTAGAGAACGGATTTACAGGCTTGTATAGAAAACAACTCCGCCTAAAAATAGGACGCCACAGTGAAGTAAGTACATTGGAAAATGGTGGCGAAATTGATGAAGTAAATCGAGAAACCGATATGTCTGAACAGACTCACGGTAGAAAACGTCGTGATTACGGAGGCGGCTATGATATGCGACGAGGCAAATCCCGTGACTCCGACAAACGCGACAAGACTGGATTTCAAGGTTACGGATTTAGATAATTTCAATTCCGAAAGGGCACTATGCCCTTTCTCACCCCTTTCTTTTTTCAAAAAAAAGTTGAACTAACTGGTAATTACAAGTTCGTTCAATAAATCATAATATTGCAACTAATAATTCCACCATGATGAATCTGTAGATATTGGAACAAATAATCTAATAACACCAAAGAATTTTCTATGAAAGTATCTAATAAGATTCGGTGATGTATTTTGAATCAGAAAAGTGCCGCCATAGTAATTGTAATTCTCATCTGTTCTGCTGGATTAAGTATATTCATACTTACAGGTGTATTTCAGCCAAAAACCCATCAAGAATCACCATATGTTGGTGACGTGGTAATCCAAGAGGTTTCACCATTTGACCTCGGAGATGGAGAGTTCATTGAACTACAATTTCGAACTAATACTACACATATCTTAGAGGGATGGTCGATAACAGATTATGATAGAGAACCTCATCTTCTTCCTCAACTCACTGGATGGAGTTATCTCGCTATTGTCACCATTTTTTCTGGAGAAGGTTCATCTGATCTCAATGCCACCGATGGACGAGCTACAATCTATCTCAATTTAACTGGTGGCATTCTTGATGATGGCGGAGATGAGGTAGGACTGCTGGATAATTCTACTCGAATTGTAGACTTTATCCGATACACTGGTGGAAACTCTGATATTGTTGAACTTACTTGGCCTAGTACTGATAACGGTCCATCACCTGTGGATACGTATGAATCTGCACAGCTATTTGGTCCATCAACTCATTCCTCTGATAATTGGGCGAATGCAAACGAAACACCAAATGCATTGAATGCCCTTCCATTTACTACACAAGATAACATTGATGTTATTCTAGTCAATGGTGTAGATGATATCTTAGCAGGTGAAATCATTCAAGCTGCTGGGCCGCATGTGGTCCGTCGTTATCCTGGAGTCAATCTGTCAATTTGCCGTGAGATCCATGAGATGGTTGATTTCACAATACATCTTCTTCTTGATGAAGGTTACTTTGGACCAGCTCGAGCTTCAGATGGACGCCTCTATGTAGATGTAGCAAAGAGCAATGAAAACGCATCAACAGGGTTTGCTTCAGTTGATGGGAGAATCAGAATATGGATTGGAGCTATAGCTGATAAAGTTGAATTGAAAGCAACTGTTGAGCATGAAGTTGCTCACATGTTCCAGTTTGCATATCGAGAACGCAGCGATAACGACCTCCAGAGACATTATGGATACCCAGCAGATGAAAACAACTGGTGGAATGAAGGATTTGCAGATTACTGGGGTGTCGAAAGTGCAAAGAGAAACTACAATAAAACGACTGAAGAGGTTCATGCAGCTCGAAGGGCAACAGGAAGTTCTAACTGGTGGGATCATGGTAGAGATACTAATACTTCAATATTCTACAACTGGTCTCAAGAATCTGGATGGGATAGATATCAGATTGTGTATCAATTCATGAAGTTTCTCATGGAAGAATACGGAGCTGAGAATGTTTCTGCTATCTATCATGGTATCTGGTATGATGGACCGAACTCGATTGATAATGTTGATGCCCGTGAAGCTTTGGAAGAAAAACTTGGGAAGACTATGGACCAAATCCTCGCAGAGTTTTACTTATGGAAAATTCTTGATAGAGAAGATGGGGATATTCCTCATTCTCGAATACATTTCAATTTCACAATCTCAGATGAGCATACTTCAGAATCAGTTGAAGAAACCACATATCCTGGAGGTGCTCTTGTTCAGAGAGTAATTGTGAATGGTTCATATCCAATACACATTCGATTTGGAGGAGTTGAGAATTGGACAATAACGGGATTCATGAATAACACCGATGAGTCGATAACAAACTTCACAATCAACACAGCAGAAGAGATTGTGGTAAATCCTGAAGAGGTTCGAGAAATCACAATAATCAAGATTCGTGGAATGAATAGTGAGAATGACACAATCACATTTACCGTTGAACAAGAGAGATCTACTGTGGAGTCTGCTGAAATGATATCTGGAAACTCGACCGTAAACGGATATCTCCCTTATGGAACACCTGATGGAAGTCAGTGGTTCATGTTATATCTAGAAGCTGGAGGTGTCTTGAACATCACTATGTATGCTGAAGGGGCAGATGTAGATTTTATTGCAATAATATATCCTGAAGATCAGATGTATGCGTCAGCTGGTGAATTCTTTGGATATAGTCCTGGAGAGTTCCCCAGGTCGCTTAGTCTGGCTTCCGGAAAGAGTTGCTATTGGTACATACATGTACTTCCTCAAGATACAACGGGATACTACACCATGGAGGTAGAGTTTTTCTAGAAGTGACTCTTGATGTAAATACAACATATGATAGTATCAACAACAGTCAAAGCAGCATAAACTCCGATAACTGCATCTGTGCTGTGAAATGAGGAATGTACCTAAAACAAAGTTTGTATCCTGTTTAGGTATTGAGAATGAAATTTAGTTTCGTAATGTTGGGATACTATGAACATGGTGTGATTCAATATACATGAAATATTGCTACTGTTCTATGCTCAATGGACGATATTTGATATCCGAACATTGTCCGTCCAGAAAGGTACTAGAGCTGGCTTGATTCTGATTGGAGATTCTGTGTCTTTTAGCCAAATCTTCATCCTGTTTGAGTCTCTATAGGATCCATTCATATCTTGTCCCAAAATATCCAGGTTTTCGACAGCTGTTTACAACTCATCAGATGGAGCTATACTATAGTGATTGTGGTTAAAAAACTTGAATTACACTCTCAATCAACATAATTAGTATCCAAAAAAAGAATAGAAACCGTTCATTTTTAGTTGGACAAACTTAGACACCCGAGCTTTGTTCGTCCAGAAACGGTACTGGAACTGGCTCGGTCCTGGTCAGGGAATGTGTGTCTTTAGACCAAATCTCTATTCCAGATCACTCCATATAAACTCCTATCAGATCTTGTCCAACAATGTCCAAGTTTTCAGTAGCTGATTGCTACCCCCGAAGGGGTCTCAATCTATTTGTTTCGTTTTAGTTTACCAGTATAATACAGAATAAACACTACGATTGTTATCGCACCGATTCCACCAATAGCTAGCCCAATTACGAGCAGAGTCGAATCATCGGGTGGTGGTAAAACGGTCACTATGACAGAATCAGAAATACTGTTTCCTGAAGTATCATAGAGAGTTAGCTTGACAATGTAAGTTCCTGGTTCAAAATCTGTTACATCAAATCGGATAGATTGACCGATCCAATCACCACTTGCTGACACAGTATCGTTTACTGTTATTGTATATCTAGACGGAAGTAGATCATCACCCTGCCATGTAATATTCATATCTTCAGTTCCTTGAATAAATTCTAAATTCTCTGGTGAGTTGATTGTCGGATTTGTGCTATCCCCAACAATTACCCAAGTGGTTGCAGATATGCCATTTCCACTCTGGTCTTCAAGATACAAGGTCACATTGTAAATGCCAATAGGTCTATCAAATGGAATGAGTGTTCCAATATTTCCCGCAAATACTCCATTCACGACTTGTGAACCATTAACGAATACGAGGAATAAACCAGGTGTATCCCATGTGTCATCAGGTGTCATATTGAAACTGACACTTGGGTTCAATGCACCATACTCTATGTACAGATTATCAAGGGATTCAATTGAAGGAGCTAAGGTATCTACAACTGTAACAATTACAGTATCAAAATCATAGTTCATATCAGCATCCCAGACGACTACAGTGAAGTTATGTTCACCTAAGGACAGTCCATCAACAGAGTAATTGATCCAGTCAGAATAACTGAAGGTGTTGATGACAGTATCATCTAGATACATCTCTGCATCAACTGGATTATCCTCATTAACGCTCCAATTACAGAAATGCCCAGATGTTCCAACTTCATAACTAAAATCTAAAGGTTCGCTTAGAAGAGGGCTAATTGGATCCGTAACATCAATCCAAACTGTATCAGTGACTGTATGTCCATACGTATCGTTTATCCAAATAGTCAAGTTATGTGGACCGGGATAGAAATCTACAGACTCTGAGATATTTGTAGTTGAAGTCCATTCTCCACTAGCAATCTCAATCTCATTATCATAGAGAAGGTAACTATCTGGATGCTCATCAGTAACGTTCCATTGATAATTGTGAGTGAATTGATATTGAACTGTTTCATTCGTGGGGCCTGCAATTATAGTGGGTGGTTCATAGTCAACATCGTTCACTGTTACCAAGACGGTATCTGAAGCGGTATTGTTGTAGAGGTCTTTGAAGACCACTGTAAAGTTCTTTACTCCCGGTTCTATCGAGTAAGCTTCAATCTCGAAGATATATTCATTCATCATATGACCCGTATCATAGATAGCATAATCAACATATAGAGTATAATTCACCGGGAATAATTCATCAATGACCCAATGAATAATTCGATCAGTTTCATCTTCATCCATGGAAAAGTCAGATGGCTGATTCGGAATAGGTGCAGCAACTTCCCCTGGAAAAGAAGATGCAAAATTATCAACTGCCCCAGAGGGTCCAGGAATTGCATAGGGTTCTACTACAGCATTACTCCATTGGTTTCCCAAAGCAGAGAAGTCCCATACTGAAATGTCTCCACCTGTTCCCCCATTGTCATATCCATTCTCTACATCATTGAACAGTAGATGATTGCTGTAGATTCTATTTGAACTTGATATTGGGCCGTTGTATATTCCATGATCATTAAGGTATACTTTGTTTGTGTGAATTAGAGTTGAATTGGTGTTATCCAGTGAAATTCCATATCCCTCACAACTATGAACATAGTTCCAAGTCACTATACATACTTCACTTTCAAATACATGGATACCATTATCTTCCGAATTGAATACGTTGTTATAGGTAACATTGACGTGTAATCCTTCGGTAACGTAAATCCCTTGCATGTACACGTTGGATACATTGTTACTCAAAATCAATGAATCAGTTGAAGTACTACATCGTATCCCATAACCACCACTGCCTTCAATTCTATTATTAGAAATCGTACAATTTGGACTTTTGATGTAGATGCCTCCCGAAGAGGTGTCACGGATGATGTTATCTGTAATTGTAATATGATTAGAGGTTAACCCAGATTCGTAGATTCCGTAAAGGGCATTCTCAATATTGTTATCATGGAATATACAATTCGTGCTAGAAACAAGAAACATACCGTAAGATGAATCTGAAAATCGGTTTATGGATACATTGACCTCATTGCATGATTGCAGATACACACCGCTACTACTAGAGGTGATTTCATTATCCACTATAACTGTTTTATTTGAATCAATCAATTCTACAGCCCATTGGGTAACTTCAAAAACAGATCCCTCTATATGACCATTGGTTGAATTCCGTACCTCCAGTCCATCTCCTAGAGTAACAAAATCACAATCAACAATTTTCCAGTATGCTGATTGATTCACGATCTTTATACAAGGACCTCCACTATGAACAAAGTCCAAGCCTTCAATGGTATAGGGAGCTCCTTCTGTTCCGGACCCTGTAAATCCATAATCAGTAAAATTGGCTTCGTATTCGATTAACCAATATGGCGTTATAGGGCCAGCAGATAATTCTACAATTTCCTTAGTAAGAATTCCATCCTGTTCTAAAGTAGAAATAAGGGGCGTCGAATTCCCACATATGGAAGTAACTAGAATAGTGGTGAACATAACCACTAGCACTTTCTCTAGGTGACGCATATGCTCTCCATCCTAAATTTAGGTTTTTACAAAAATAGATTCAATCGCTTATAATCTCTTTTGATAGTTAGAATTTCTCATTCATTTGCAAAATTAACTCGGTATGAAGGGCCTTTTGAATCGATCTGAATAATACACAGTTGTGATAAAATAGAAAAATTCAGACAGTTTAAGTAATGGTTTTGATACGTAATTGACCATGTCAGAAAGCATTCTTGATGTGACAGATCAATATAGCACATGGCGAGACCTGTATCTTGTAGTTCAGGGCTTGTTTTATTTTGCACAAGGTATTGCTATGGGAGCAATATTCTACTTGCCATCATTGCTCCGTGATAGGGGTCTAAATGATCTGGAAAGCATTATCATTCAAGCGGTAATCTGGTTACCTTGGTATCTCAAAGTGTTCTTTGGTATCCTCAGTGATAATGTCAAAATCAAGAACTATGGTCGGAGAAAACCGTATGTCATTGTTGCAGGATTTCTTGGTATCATAGGTTGGTTAACTCTTCCAACATATACAGTCTTTGGTCCAATGATGATTCTCTCAGGAATTCTTGCGAGTTTTGGTACCAGTATGAGTGATGGGATTTTGGATGCTCTTGCAGTAGATGTCACACCACCCAGAAGAAGAGGTGCTATGCAGGGAGTTTCATGGGGTAGTCGTGGCCTTGGTCTCGGAATAGCTGCGGTCATTGTGGGTTTACTTACAGCAGCTGGTGAATGGTTTATTGCATTCGCAGTACCTGGAGTAATCCTTGGACTAGCTTGTCTATTTGTCATTCTGATTAAAGAAGTTCCATTGCCCGAAGATTTCAAACGAGTTCCGTTAGGTGTGCTTACTGGTGTATTCAAACAGAAGAATGTACAGCTCTGCACACTGTTTCAATTATTCGCTGGCGCAGGTATCTCTATTCTAGCAATACTACAAACATATCTAGAAACAGGACTTGGATTTGACCTTGTGACTGTTGGAATAGTTTTTCTGATATTTTCTATTGGAATGTTCATTGGCGCAATAATATTTGGATTGCTTGGAGATAAACTCTCAGTCTTGCAAACACTTCCAGTGACAACTATTCTCTACACCGTCATTATACTCTCCGTTCTAATCATCGATACCAGTGATTGGGCAATAGCTGCGATATTCTTCTTCTTAGTGGGATTAGCAAATGGAGGCTATGAGGCTACACAAATGCGAATTAGTATGGATAACTCACCAGCTATTGTTGGAGGTACCATGTATAATTTCTACAACAGTATCTCGAATCTTGGCCAGATTGCTATTGGAGCAATTTTGATTGCATATCTTGGTGAAGTTGTCTTCAGTGGCAATTTACAACTAGGGTGGCAATTAGCTTGGGTGTTCTTGCTTCTCTCACTACCTGTTGCTTACAAACTGGTGAAAGAACATCAAGTTGAGGGAGAAGGAATTACAGAGGAAGCAGTACCTTATCATGAATGATATCAATTAGAGGTTTCAACTGAAACCTCATTTTTTTCTTTTAACCTCCTATAAAAAAAACTTGTTTTTACATCCTTGGTTTTATGAATTCCATTACATGATTATTAGATTTTTACCCGTCCTCATTTGAATTGTTATTCTTCTGAATAACATTAATGTATTAGTCACTAGAATCGTGAAAAAATCATATTCCATTCAGCATATTTGATAAATCAGTCAACAGACTTTTTTATTCACGTGAGTGATAATATCTAATCATAATGCCACCAAAAACTCCTGAAGAATCAATTCCTTACGCATCTTGGAAAAATCGATATATAATAATCCAAAGTATGTTCTATCTAGCTCAAGGAGTTGCTATGGGGGCTTTATTCTATATACCATCACTGTTACGAAATCGTGGATTAAATGATTTTGAGAGTATCATCATACAATCGGTTATAGGATTGCCATGGATTCTAAAGATTATATTTGGCATTATGAGTGATAATGTTTCTATTGGCAACTATGGGCGTCGTAAGCCGTATATTATCCTCGCAGGATTTGTGGGAATTATCGGTTTTGCTACACTACCGATTCATCCTGTATTTGGACCTCTAATGGTTGCTTCTGGATTTCTTGCTAGCATCGGTACAAGTATGAGTGATGGTGTATTGGATGCACTAGCTGTTGATGTAACACCTCCTGAAAAACGCGGAACTATGCAGGGGACTGCTTGGGGGAGCAGAGCAATTGGCTTGGGAATATCATCTTTATTTGTTGGAATATTCAGTGCTTTAAATGACTGGTTTATAGCGTTTGCAATCCCGGGTTCTGTTTTTGGATTAGCCTGTTTTATGGTGATTCTTATCAAGGAACCAATTTCACCAGATCTAACAGGGATATCTAGAAATCTATTGAAAAGCGTTTTCAAGAAGAAGAAAATACAAATCTGCACACTATTCCAAATAGTTGCAGGTGCAGGTATATCAATCAGTTTGATTATTCAAACATACTTGGAATCCGGTCTTGGATACGATTTAGACATTGTTGGATTCGTTCTCTTCATATTCTTGACTGGTATGTTCTTTGGCTCAATGTTTTTTGGATATTTAGGAGATAAATTATCTAGTGAAATAACCCTGCCAACATCAACGTTAATGAATATAGCTCTTATCATAGTGGTACTATTCATCAATACAAGCGATATCCTGTTTGTGTCCGTGTTCTTCTTTCTATTTGGTATTTCAAGTGGAGCATACCAGACTAGTCAATTACGAATCAGCATGGATTACTCTCCATCTATATTAGGAGGTACAATGTTCAATTTCTACAACAGCATGGCAAATGTGGGGCAATTAGTTATAGGTTCAGTACTTATTGCATATGTTGGTGAAGTCATCTTTCAAGGTAATCTCCAATTTGGGTGGCAAGTTGCTTCCGTGTTTCTATTCCTGTCAATACTCATCTCAATGAAATTGATTAGAAATTATCAAGTCGAAGGATCTACAGAACCAGCAACAGAAATGCCAGAAGAATAATTCAATGAGTCATAAATCCCATTCAATATCTATTGTCGGGATTTGGATTTATCAAGTTCAAGTGATCGTAATATGGATTCAGTCCGTTTCTCTCGCATCTCTTCCAAAGTTGGAAATTCAATTCGATGTTGGAAATCTTGCCACTCCTTCCAGTATTTTCTCAAATACTCACCAATCTCAAGAGGGTCACCAAAAATAACTTGATAGTTCTGGAGAATGCTTCCTTTAACTATGGTTGGAAGCGCTTCAAAAATGGTTACATCATACCTATCAGGCACTTTACCTAAGAACTTGAGTTTCTTATGTTTAATTACTTCCTTATCTTCGGTATGAACTAGGACAGCTATATCAATGTCTGAAGTAGGTCCGGGAGTACCATTGGCCCACGAACCAAATAGAAGAACATCATAATCCGATAATGCTTTCAAATCCTCTTGGATATTCTCAGGCATCATTAACATACCGCTCCATTATTTCAACAAACGCTTCAAGTGTTTTCTTTACATCTGGATAAGAATCCAACACAATATCTTTGTCGATACCATTGTACTGATGTACGAGTACATTGCGAAGTCTATTGCACTTACTAAGATGTTCTCCAAGTTCTAAAGAGATGATTGATTCAGAGGTTAAGAATTGTATATTTTCACTGTCACCTTTTGGAACAGAACCCAAATCCTTAGTGGCCATTGAAACAATATCCATCGCACTTTCTATAGAAGTGAGAATACAATAATACAGAGCTTTTTGCTCGATTGTAGTCGGATCATCAACTAATGAATCAGCGAGACATATATGCTCAACTATGTATTGAAATTTAATCTTATATCGAGCAATTCGTTCATCTTTCATTATAGTATCACCCGAATAATACTATTACCACAAGAAAATGGATACATAATAGATTTTGTTTCTTACTGGATTCATAAATTATGTGACACAAAAACACTAGATATTCATGTAGCAGTAAACAGCAGAAATCATTTCTATATCTGGAGAAAAAAATCAAAATAAAAAAGAGACCCCTGTAGGGGTCAAATTCTCTATTTCTTCACTTTCAGGAAGTAGATTAAGACAACAACAAGAGTTATTCCAGCGCCAGAAATGGCTAGAATCATAATAACCGACATATCAGGTGCTGGTGGGGGTGTTCCAGTTGTAGTGGTTGTTGAACCTTGGGCATTTACGTTTACAGTACTGGAGCTTGTTACACTGTTTCCTGATGTATCATAGAGGGTTAGAGTAATTTCGTAGACACCTTCTCTAAGATTTGCATCATCCAGCAGATAACTAATGTTCGAACCATCCCAAGTACCGCTCGCTAGAGTTGTAGTGTTATCCAGCATTATTACATATGAATGAGGCAATAGGTCACTGCAAGTCCAGTTCATCCAATGTCCAGTAGATCCTTCAGTAATTGAGAAGTCACTAATTGAGGAGCAAGTTGGGTCTGTAGTATCGCCAACGGTTACAATTGTAGTTGCTGAAACAGTATTGCCACTATAGTCCTCAAGATAGAATGTTACATTATAAACTCCCAAATTCTTGTTGAAATATAGACCATAGTCTGCAGTTTCAGTAAATGAGCCACTATCTTCTTCAGTTCCATTTACTAGGACAGTATAACTACCGGGTGTATCCCAATTACCATCAGCAGTAAGGTTGAATTTAACGTGCGGATTTAAAGTGCCATACTCTATGAATTGAGTATTTTTTGCGTCAATGGTAGGAGCTGTAGAATCTATCACGTTGATAAGAACCGTATCAACTGCAACATTACCAAAAGTGTCATTTGCTACAATTGTGCAGTTGTAATCACCAAGCACTGAGATATCCAGCTCAGTGTTGAAACTCGTAGAATAGCTCTCCTGTATCTGCATAATATCATTCAGATAATATGCAATGACATCAGGATAATCTTCAGTAATTGTCCAAACCAGAGGGTATAGACTTGTGGATGCCTCTACTTCCGTATCATTGGGGCCAGAGATATCAGGAGATACATAGTCTACTTCATTTACCGTTACCTCAACTTCATCAATTTGTTCATTCATGAAAGCATCCCAGACCACAAGTTGAAGAGTATAGAGACCATGACTTAGATTCTCTAATTGATAGGTAAAGGGAAGAGAAGGAACCCAATAGCCAGATTTTACGGATTCTCCATCGAGATAGATGGTGTAATTCCAAGGATGCAGATCAAAACCATTCCATTCGACAGTCGCGCTCTGGTCCTCATCAAAGGCAAAGTCTGCGGAACCTGAGATTATCGGGGATGTGGAATCTACAAGTTCAGCAGGATAACTATCAGTAGCACCACTACCTCCAGGAATAGAATAGGGGGATGAATGTGACACATTGTAATAATTCCCCATTCCAGAGCCATCATCCCATGAAGATGTACCACTACTCGCATCATAAGCATCATTTGTAGTGTGATTTGAGAGGTGGTTTCCATAGAAGATGTTTGAATCACTATTCAAGAAATTCCGGATTCCAATAGGTCCATGATGGATACGATTGTTGAGCACTCTACAATTCTCACCATACATCATTATACCATTTTGGGTAAAAGTGTGAACTACATTATCAGTCACATTACAGCCATCTAGATAATTCAAAGACATCCCGTCGTTGGAATCAAAAATCTCGTTAAAGCTGATTTCTGAAGATATCAGTCCATAGGAATAAATTGCATCCATATCTATATCAAAAAGTGTGTTATTAGTAATATGCGCTTCGGATAAGATATCACAATAGATACCGTCATAAAAATTACATATCGTATTTTGAGAGATGTGATAATTGAATCCATTTGATGTGTCTATATAAATCCCATATTGACAGTGTCCATCAAGTGTATTTCCTGTGATATTATAGTTTTCAGAATTATCTATTTTCATACCATACGAGGTGGCATTGATAATTATATTATCACTAATGGTGACAAATGAGCTAGTACTCCCGTCATATATTGCGGTGCTAGCTCCAATGATTGTATTATTATGGATAGTGCAATTCAGAGCATTAAACAATGATATCCCAGTACCAGGATCTGAGATAGTATTCTTAGTGATTGTCACAAAGTAAGAATGCAATATACTTATCCCAGAACTTTGAGTGTCAATTTGACATCCTTGGATTAAAGTACCGTTTGCATAGTCACAATAGATTTTAGATGAATCGAATGTACAATTTTGAATAATACCATTAGTAGATTTCTCAATTCTCACACCATAATATGGAACACTTCCATGAAATTCACACGAATTAATCTCAAAGAAAGCTGACTGATTGTACACATTAATGATATGACCTTCTGTGTGAGTCAGGTTTACACCCTCAAGTGTATAGGGGGATTCTTGAGAACCAGATCCTGTGAACCCGAATTGAGTGAAGTTGTTCTCATGTGTGATGTTATAGAGTGTATCAGATGCTGAAACAATTGGTTGGTTCGATTCTATTTGGGGTATTATTTCTGTTGAGTGATCCTGATATACTTGATTAGAACAACTTGAGAGTAATAATAGACCCAGAATAAAACCACCTATAATGTTCTTACTAGCCTGCAAATCGAATATCTCCCGATTAGTTTCTCGTTCAGAAGTTGATATATTATATAAATGGAACGTTTTTTTATAACTCTCTAATAGAACTTGATTGAATTATCTATGCAAAAAAGAGAGAGACCCCCGTAGGGGTCAGTTTCACTATTTCTTTCTCAGGAAATAAATGATAATCACTACGAATACAACACCGATTCCAACCCCTGCAACAATAACCAAAATCATTGCATCAGCTGGAGGAGGAACAGAGGGACTAGTAGTTGTTGTACTAGTGGTAGTTGTGGTTGAGGTCGAAGATGAACCAGGATAGACCGTAACAATTGTTGTACGAACGACACTGTTACCTGATGTGTCATAGAGTGTCAAGGTAATGTTCCAAACTCCATCTCGAAGGCCAGCATTATCCAACAAGTAGTTGATATCAGTTCCGTCCCAAGATCCACTCGCTAGAATTGTACTTCCATTAAGAGTGATTGAATACGAGTCGGGCAAGAAGTCAGAACAAGTCCAATTCATCCATATATCTGAATCACCCTCAGTGAAGAAGAAATTCGATACATAGGAACATGTTGGTGCGGTAGTATCTTCCAGAGTCACCCAACCCATACATGTGTAACCATTACCTGAAGTATCCTCATAGACATAGGTGATGTTGTAAACTCCGAGATCCGTACCATCCAGGTGGTATTCTAGAGAAGTATTACTTGTGAGAACTGTGGTGTTTGTGAGAGTTCCATTCTCATATATCCAGAGAGTTCCAGGTGCGTCCCACGTATGGAAGTCGTTGACCTCGAAAGGAACACCATCTCCAGAACCATACTCAATATCATACAGACCCCACACAGCATACGTTGGAGGTATTGTATCGATGACTGAGATAATTACAGTGTGTACAGCAGTATTTCCAAAGGTGTCATTTGCTTTAATTGTACAATTGTAATCACCTAATACAGAAATATCAAGTTCTGCACTGAATTCAGTAGTATAACTTACACTGGTCTGAATTACATCATTGAGATAATAAGTTACAGTATCTGGGTTGTCATCTGTGATATTCCAGTTGAGCTCATAGAGATCAAGGGATGGCTCAACATCAGCATCACTGTATCCTTCAATATCTGGTACTACATTATCTCCTTCGTTAACTGTGATCTGGACTTGATCGATTTGTTCATTCATATATGCATCCCAGATGACAAGTTGTGCTGTATGAACTCCCAATGATAAACCTTCAAAGGTATAAGAGATATCGAGTGAAGGAATCCAATATCCAGAATCAATATCTGAACCATCTAATGACAGAGTATAATTCCATGGATGGATATCGAATATATTCCAATCAATAGTACGTGACTCATAATCGTACATCTCTACATCAGGCTCATTTACTATTCCAGGACCAGAAGAATCTAGCAATACATTTGGAGCTCCATCATAATTTCCAGAACCGCCAGGAATATAGTAATTAGCATCATGAGATTCATTGTAGAAGTTACCTGTCAGAGTGGGCGAATACCACCAGGTATTGTTAGTATTTCCTGCATTATCGTATGTGTCATTTGTGGTATGATTACTGAAGTGATTATTGTAGAGAAGGTTGTGATGACAACCTGTAGAAAGAACCATTCCAATTTGGCCATGATGTATCTTATTGTCAGTAATTATGCACGAATTTGAGTTAATGAAAAAGAATCCATAATCATAGAATGTGTTCAAGATGTTATTTCGAACAAGTACATCCTCACCTGAAACAATATCGATTCCTCGGTAGGTTGTATTCGCTATCTCGTTACCTTCAACAGTAGAGGACCAAATATAATCCAGATAGATTGCATGATCACCAATGTTTCGAAGTTTGTTGTTACGAATTAAGCTGCCACCATTAGAATTCTGATAAATACCATAGTCAGCAATATCAACTAAGGTATTGTTTTCAATTCTTTGATAATAATTACTGTTTGAAATATCATATATGCCATAATTTGATGCATTGGTTATCAGATTGTTAGTTATATTTACATAACTGGAGTAAGCGTAGATTCCTGCTCCTGTCCCATAGAGATTTCGAATAGAGTTATCATGATAGACAGAATCGTCAGATAACCCATTATCACGTATTCCATAATATGCTATGTCAATCTCGTTTCTCTGAATTGTTGTATTGGGTGCCGAAGAGTGAAATATGGCATTTGTCATATCATGCATAATATTATCAGATACTTCAATGAAATGCGAATCGTGTATGTATGTGCCATATGAACATCCGTCCATTGTACAATGTGATATCAGCGTGTTGTTTGCTCTGTAAACATATACTCCACGTATTGTTGTAAAAGTACAGGCCTCGATAATTCCATTGCTTGAGTTATCAATACGGATACCATAACGTGACATAGTTGATGCGTTGAAATCACAAGATTTTATCTTCCAGTATGCGGTCTGATCCGAAATTTCAATTATATCCCCAAGAGAATATGTGGTTGAATTTCCTTCTAGTAAGTAGGGGTCACCTTGCGTACCGCTCCCCGAAAAGCCAAATTGCGTGAAATTATCTTCATGAGTGATTTCATAAAGTGTTACTCCAGGGTCCGCTGAAACAGCATAGGTTTCTAGACCCGTTTCTTCATTTTGGAATTCTATTGGTATCCCTTGATTGATTCCGACCGGAATCAGGAATAGCGCAAATAGAAATCCTGCTAGTAGTAATTTCTTGGCGTGCATATAATGCCTCCTTAAGCAATATAAATGAGCGAAGAAGACCCCATATAAACTTCTTTACCATCAATTATTAAAATGATTTTTAAAAAAAATGGTTTACCTAATCAAGTAACAGACTGATTTATACGACACTTGGTCATAAGGATAATAGAGGTTTAGTAATGACTCAGTCTGAATTTGAGAAATTCCTTTCCATCGAAGTTGCTGGTGGTGCTAGCTGGCATCCTGTTGCCAACAAAATAGCTTATGTCTATGATGCATCAGGTGTGAATCAAATCTACCTAAGTGAGGTTTTTGAGGGAAAAGCTCTTTGGCCGAAGCGGCTCACGTTTGAGGAAGACCGTTGTACAGATCCTAGGTTCTTGGAAGATGCGAGTATCATTTTCACACGCGATAGAGGAGGAAATGAAAATTTCCAAATAGGATCAATCAATGAGTCCTACGAGCTGGAATGGCTTACTAATGATTTGGATGCAAAACACAGAGTCATAACCACATCAAAGATAGGATTCTATTATATTGCAAATATTGAAGACAAATCAAGACTGGACATCTATAGACGCCGCATTCCATTTGACATGACTAAACCAGAATTGCTTTATCGACCTAAGAAAGGTATAGTTTCTCCAATCCTAATCTCAGATGATGACAAGCAAGTTGTGATAAAACGATATCTTGGTAATGTCTATCAAGAATTAGCTCTCATTGATACTGAAAATGAGGAAATAACAGAATTAACCGAAGAGCAGACAAAAATTAGAAAGAGTCGCTGGACTCCAATAAGATGGCTAAATGAAGAAACAATACTTGTGAGAACAGATTTTGAATCTAACTTTGACAGACTAGCAGTCCTTACTCTCGATGGAGAATTCAGGACCTATGACGAAATCGAAGAGAATCTCCAATGGGAAGTCAAGACCCAGGCCTATAGTTCCAATGATGATTACACCTACTATGTTATGAACGAGGAAGGTTACAGTACTATCTATCGTGCAAAATTCTCACCAAATTCTGTTTCTGGAATTGAGAAGATAGTACTTCCAAAGAAAGGAGCAATAGCATTGGGTGATGCTAGATCTTGGAATCGTGGACTAACAGTATCACCTGACGGTTCTAAGTTGGCAATAACCTTAAGCACACCCACATCACCAACTTCTGTCTGGATCTATTCAATAGAAGACAAGAAGTTTTGGAATGCTACACCTGTAAACACTGCAGGATTGAACCCAATCAATTTTGTTGGAGAGAAACTACTTCGCTTCAATAGTTTTGATGGTCTCAGTGTACCATACTTCAGACTCTTACCACAAGGTGAGATGCCAGAAAAGGGATGGCCAACAATTTTGATGATTCATGGTGGACCCGAGTCACAGCTTATCCCAGCATTTAGCCCTGTCATGCAGTTCTATGCATCCGCAGGATTTGCCATTGTAGCACCAAATATCCGTGGTAGCACAGGATATGGAAAGAAATATCTGGATCTTGATAATGTTGAGAAACGTTTGGATTCGATAATGGATATCAAACATCTTGCTTTGCATCTAAAAGAAACTGATACTACAATTGATGGTGATCGCCTTATCATATACGGCGGCAGTTACGGAGGATTTGCTGTGTTATCTGCAATGACGGAACACCCGGAACTATGGAAAGCTGGTGTCGATATTGTAGGAATATCCAATTTTGTGACTTTCCTACAAAACACAGCTGACTGGCGAAGGGCACTTAGAGAAGCTGAATATGGAAGTTTGGAACATGATATGGAAACCTTGAGGAAAATCAGTCCAATCCATAAGGTAGACAAAATCGCCGCTCCTTTATTTATAATACAAGGAGACAACGATGAGAGAGTACCACTTTCAGAATCCATTCAAATATATGAGGAATTAAAAGAGAAAGGTCTCGAAACTAAGATGCTTAGATTCTCAGATGAAGGGCACGGATTGGCGAAACGGAAGAATAGAATTCTAGCTTATTCGAATGTACTTGAATGGCTGAAAGAAATAGTCTGATATGATTAGGCTGGATGAAAACTGAAATTCGCGTGCAGAGTCAAAGTTAAGAGGTAAAATAACATAAGCCAACTAGTGAATCCTATGAAACGTATTATTCTATCTGTGATCTTCCTAACCATGCTACTCACTCCAGTAGCCGCTGTTGATTTTGGACCGAATAAACACATAGACAATGAAACTGGAGCAACTGTTCGTGTAACGATATCCGCAGATACACCGTTCGTAACACCATACACCGAAGAAATAGAAATTGATCTGAGTATAGAATTTAACCAAACTGATATTACACAATTGAATATCTCCGAAATAGCTGTTTCGATTCAAAAATACCAACCAAACCTAGATTCATATACCCCAATAGGTTTTGGAATAAACGCATATGAACCAGAAATCTTCAGTACCTATTTCGGAAATATCACAGATACAATAGAACTTAGCGAATCAATTTCTGCTGTTGAATGCTATTTCGCAATTACGTTGGTAGGTTCATTCACAAACGGGTCTGACGTCCATTCATTTGAAATAATGACATCAAACGACTTTCTCGGTCCATTCACAATTTCACCTGGAAGTGGAACTGCGGAATTCATCGTTGGGGCCGTACTGATTCTGATAACGGTCATCGTAATGGTGGCTGGAGCATATGTGGTTAAGAAAAGCAAGGAACCGGTTAGAAAGAGAGCTAGCATTGAAGATTAGGTAACAATCTATTCAAGTATAGTACTTCAGGATGAAAATTGACTCATACGAAAGTATTCATAAGATACACCAATGAACGAAATTATTGGATGATATCTTATGGCCGATGAAGCTATGACTTGGGATCTTTCACAATTAGTAGAGTTTGATGACCCAGCGTATATAGAAGAAAGACTCACAGCAGCAGTAAAAGCAGCTGAGGAATTCCGCGATAAACACAGAGGGAAAATATCAAAGTATACAGCTGCGAAGGTCGCTGAATTATTAGAGGAAGAAGATAGGTTACAATTGGAGTTTGAAGGAGCTTTCAAGTATGCAAGCTTAGCATATTCAGCAAACATGAATGACGAGGTTGCAAAAAAATTAGCTGATAAAGCTAGACAGGCAGGAATGCTACTTGGACAAGCTTTAGCATTTCGGGATATCGAATTAGGAAAGCTTCTAGCTGACAAACCTAAGATTGTAGAAGCTTCTGAAGTGAGTGAGTATAGACATAATCTTGAGAGAATTCTTCAACGGGTTCCATACATGCTGAGCGAAGAAAAGGAGCAACTTGTCATCTCAAAGGATAAGAACGGTATCAATGCTTGGTATCAGCTTCATGGCGATTGGCTTGCCACGCGTGCTTTTGATATCGAAGTTGATGGTGAGATGAAGACCATGCCATATGGCGAGATTCTCAGCCTCTATCAAAGTCCAGACAGAAACCTCCGGAGACGGGCTCAGAAAACCGTTTATGGAGAACTTGGAAAAGATCATATTGTTTGGTCTTCAGCTATTCGTTCAGTATGTTCAGATCATATTCAGATGTGCAAAATGCGTGGATATCCAAGCCCAATGACATCAAGTTTGATTGCAAATGATGTTGATGAAGAAACGATTGAAGCTCTGATGAATACCATTGAAAACAATGTAGCTGTCTATCAAGAATATCTCAAACTCAAAGCTGAAGTCATGGGTCTTAAAAAGTTAGGAAATTGGGATATCATAGCTCCTCTACCAAATGCACCAGATAAGAAATACACATGGGATGAATCACGAAAGCTAGTGGTTGAAGCCTATTCGGACTTTGATGAAGAATCTGGAGAATGGATGGATGAGATGTTTGAAAAACGCCACATTGATGGTGCAGTACGAAACGGAAAACGTTCAGGTGCTTTCTGCTCAACATGGTTCTCTGGAAAAAGTGCATACATACTTCAGAGTTTCAATGGTACTATGAGCGATGTCTTTACTCAAGCACACGAGTTGGGGCATGCTTTACATGCATATCTTGGTTCTCGTGCACAAAAACCATCAAACTATGAAATTGGTAGTTGTGTGGCAGAAACCGGTTCTATCTTTGGAGAGCTTCTCTTAACAGAGAAACTTCTTGCTCAAGCTGAATCAAAAGAGCTTAAACAAGCTATCCTTACATCTGTTCTCGATGAATTCGGTGAAGCAGCTTTCCAAGTTTCCACAAGGACTTGGTTCGAAACCATGTTGTACGAAGCAATTGAGGATGGAGAATACCTTGACGGTGATAAGGTCTCAGAACTCTGGTTAAAGGCTCGTGACAGGATGTATGGCGATTCAGTTGAATGGTTAGATGAGCTCAAATGGTGGTGGACCATGAAGCTTCACTTCTACATTCCACGCTACAGATACTATAACTATCCCTACGTCTATGCTCAGTTGTTTGTCTATGCCATGTATCGGCTGTACAAAGAAGAAGGTAAGGAATTTGTACCTAAACTCAAAGCGTTACTTGCTGCTGGTTCTAGCAAATCTCCGAGAAACCTCGCTGCTGAAATTGGCTTTGATATCACAAAGGAAGAGTTCTGGCAGAAAGGTATCGAACAGTTCAAAGAGTTTGTAGAGGTTTTCAAAGAAACTTTGTAGGTTGAAATGTGGGATTGATTTCCCACACAACTTTTCTTTTTCCCATATTGATTGATGAGAATCTGAAGAAACAACAAGCAGTTTCAAGTTACATTGTTATTCATGTATCAAAACATGAAAATAAGCAAGCTGTCTTTTCCTGAAACTCTAGAAGTAAGTTTGTTCTATACTTCGATGGAATCGATTCTGATATCTAGCTGCCCGTTAGTAAATCAATCTATGATTCTCTGTCTATGTTTGTAACCGATGATGATAATGACCCCAGAAACAATACTCTCTTTTCACTGCTGGATATTTTGATCAGACAACAATTTACTCTAACCATAATAATATGTAGCTGTAACAATATTAGACACAAGAACCAATCATGTATCGGTTTGGAACTCAGGAAAATCGAGAGGATGTCATTGCTCTAAGGTGGCCTAGGGCTTGTCTGTTATGTGGAGTAAAGGCATCTGATGAAGATAGTCCACAATATGCAATACTTGGGGAGTTCTACGAAGAAAAAAATACACAAGTTCTCTTGAAAATGCCAGGTTTCTTCTTTGTCTGTAATGGATGTACTCAGACCATCCAAAAATCAACAGAAATGGGAAATTCACAAGAATTAGCTCAAAAGCTGATGAAACATCCATGGAAAGCGATATTAAAACTTGAAAAGAATGGCACTGTAAACCTACCTAATGGAGTATTCAAGAATAAATTACTTCAACTAAACCCAGATGGAAAATTCGGTTCAATTGATGATCCTATGAAAACCATACTTGATAAATGAGGTTTCGATATGAGCTATGGAGAAACCCTTCGAACAAAAACTGAAGAAGAATTTACCCGAGCCAAATTATGCCTACTACCAAACGAATCAGTAGAATTTGTATGTCAGTCTCGAAACGGTTTCCTTGTGCTATCACACAGAAGACTTGCAATTCTAGAAAAGTCAAAAGATAAAGTCTACACAATCAGTCAAGCCATTCCACTTGAATGTGTTTCTGAGATATCTGAAAAGAAAAAAGACAAAGTGAAGGTTTCATGTAAGAAACACTCCAAATCTAATACCACCTTTGAAGAAATAGAAATGAAGGCTCCTAAGGCAAAAAGAGGTGAAGACAAAGACGCAGTCAGGAAACAATTTGAAGATTCTATGAAACACTTCCAAGAATCGGTTAATAATATCCTTCACCAAACACCTGAAACATTGCTTAATCGAGACCTATCTTACCTACATCATCTGCCAGACAGTTTGACAAGAAATGCAGTGCTTGATCTGAATATCATCCTTCAGGACCAACCCATCTACGATTCGCTTTACTATGAGGGTCTGAAGTATCTTGGCCCCAAACCATTTCTAATAGAAGAGACCGTTCGAATTGCAGAGGAAAGAGAGAACGGTGTTTTGTTTGCCGCTGGGAAACAGGGCTTTATCATGATCCAAGGGAGAAAAGATGGTCGGTTCATATCAGATGTTTTAGTTGATAAAATCGAATGGAGAAACATCAGCAGTCTTAGCTACGAATGGCAAAACGAGGGAGTCTTCGAAGTTGCCTATTCACTACAGCAAGGTGCTAAAGAGAAACTGGTCAGATATGTGTGGTCTCCAACCGTAAATGAGGATGTGAGGGAATATCACTGGCTCTGGCAGTGCCTGAATGGTCCATGGATCATTGAGGATATCTTCGCTGCCTATTCTGATGGTAAATTCTCCCAAGGAATTAGTGTCCCTTGATTATCTACTATCTTTTCCAAGATTTCCATCAATAATTTTATTTTTCCCTAAATTCTTCACCCAATAATCATTGAGTGAGTGCACGCCATGAACAAAATCATTCCAGTCGGTATACTTCTCATATTATTTGCAACTCCTATGTTTGCTTCAATATCGTCAAT
Source organism: Promethearchaeota archaeon (assembly GCA_014728035.1). Lineage (GTDB taxonomy): Archaea > Asgardarchaeota > Thorarchaeia > Thorarchaeales > Thorarchaeaceae > SHMX01. Next base: position 98,186 of record WJMJ01000148.1, read on the forward strand.
CAGCAAAATCGAAGTTAGGCAATTTGATACCTCAGATTTAACGCCAAGCGAAAGGGTAGTAATAACCCATAACGATAACTTTACCGAGGTAGGGTTTGCCGGGTCTGGAACTATTGGCGATCCGTACATCCTTGACAGCTATAATATCACTTACACTGGTTGGACTGCACATATCAGCATCTCAGACACGGATGCATATTTCACTATCAAAAATTGCTACATCGCAGCTTCTAATGGCAATCTAGACACAGGTATATTTCTTGACAATGTAACGAATGGTAAAATCGAATCGTGCCAGTTCAATGAGTTGAATTACGGAATTAGATTTCGTGATGTATCTAATAGTTCGATTTTCAATTGCACTTTCAATAAGGGAAGCAGGGGTCTATTTTTTGAAACATCTGTGCTGAATGATGTTGACACGGTAAATATTACTAATTCAAACTATGCTATCTATGTAAGAGGAGGATTCTGGAATAACTTTACAGAAGTTCATATCTCTAATCCTGCTAACAATGGAATTGACATTGATAATTATGGACTATGTACAATTGATAACACCACAATAGCAAATGCTAGTGGTATCGGTATAAAGCTGAATAATTTCGAAGATGTTAAGATAAGCAATGTAAGCATTGATAATCCTCAAGATGGAATCGTACTTACCTCGGGAATAAATCTGGATTTGTCAAATTGTTCCATAAATAATAGTTTTGGCACTGCAGTAGATATAGACAGCAGCGAACTGATTAGTTTAGATAATACAACCGTTATCGATTCCTTTGAGGGCATTCGCGTCACCAGATCAGATAATATTAGTTTGGTAGGGTGTGAAGTGAACAACAGCATATACGCTGGAATCTATCTTTCAAGCAACACCAATGTAACAATGCAGGACAATCATATGTATAGATGTGGTCTTACTGTTGAGAATCTACCAATTGCTGCACCTGCAACTGGTAGTGGTAATACGGTAAACGGTCTAACTCTGGGCTGGTACGGTTCCTTGGCCGATCATGTAATCGATGGTGAAACACATGGACAGATTCTGTTGGGAAATTGTGACAACGTGACCATTGAAGGAGGAAACTTCAGTAGAGTACATACGGGGGTCACATTCTATCTTAGTTTTGACTGTGCTATCCAGAATGCAATTCTTGGAAACAACTCTCATCGTGGAATCCAAATCTATTCAGCTCAAAGGACACGGGTGGAAAACTGTACGATATCAGATACTGGTACAAAAGGAATTGAGGTCACTAGTTCTGAAGGTTGCATCATTCACAATAACACACTGGATTCAGTTGGACTAGCAATAACTGGGAATACAATTGGAGAATGGAACATGAGTTGTCTAGATAATACAGTAAATGGATTACCTCTGCTCTATCTTTTCACTGAATCTGGACTGGAGTATACAACAACTTTCGGTCAAATTATCCTAGTAAACTCTACTTTCATCAGAATAACTTCTGGACATATCCATCATGTTACTGTAGGTGTCAGTCTCTTTAGTTCTGCGAATAATACCCTTGAGTCCTTGGATATTCATGATACCAGACAATATGGCATTCAAGCAAAAAACAGTGAATGGACTAACATCACAAATTGTGAGGTCGAGTCATACGGAGAAGCATGTATCTCTCTATCAAACTCACATAATTCTACACTGTTGAGAAATACAATTTCAGGAGCAAATGATGGTTTCGAAATATCAAGTTCCAAGTCTGTAGATATTTGGAGCAATAATGTATCTTTTTGCAATCTGGGAATTACTGTATCGTCTTCTGAAAATGCACATATCAAACACAATGAGATCTACAACTGTACCACTGGAATTTCTGATGGATTCAATAGTCTTCTAACAGCTGAACTCAATACGATTTCAAATTGCACAACAGGAGTAAGTGGTGCGCTCACTGGAAGTCATACAATATACCTTAACACCTTTAATGAATGTGAAAAAGGAATAGCGCTCTGGATATCCACAAATGACACGATAGTTGGAAATATCTTTGATCAAGGATTAATAGGAATCGAACTCAGCAGCATATCTGAATCCATGGTAAAAAATAATCATCTCAGCAGTTTCGAGGAATATGGAATAGATGTTATCTCAAGTAATAATATCACCGTAGCATCGAGTGAAATATTCAACAGCGAAGTAGCTTTAGCAATTCACAACTCGAATAACTGTAGTATTTTCGATAATGTCATTACAGATAATTTCGAGGGAATTCACATCTACTCTGGAGAGAATAACACCATCTATCAGAATTATTTAGGATGGTGCTCAGGAACTTTAGTTACTGATGATGGAAACCTGAACTCTTGGACAAATGTGACTGGCAACTATTACGAGGATTATTCTGGAACAGGTAACTACTCCATTGTTGGAACAGCAAACAACAATGATACAAGTCCAGCTTATGCTCTTCATATCTATGAGCAGTCTGACAAGGAGTATGAGCAAGGTACAACAGCACATACCATTGCTTGGACTATTGATTGTCCATATCCAGCGAATTACGAAATTACTCGTAATAGTTCAACTGTGAAGACTGGGCCCTATACTGATTCTGTATCAATCACATTCGATTCTCCAGATTACGGTACCACTGAATATTCAGTAATTGTCTATGATCAATTTGGGCACACAGTATCAGATGATGCCCAGGTTGAAGTTGTAGACACCACGAGTCCAATATTAAGCAATCCCACAGACTATCAATACATTCAAGGAACAACAGGAAATACTGTAGTTTGGTCAGGGAATGACCATAACCCAGATAACTATCGAATATGGCACAATGGTACTCTTATTCGCTGGGGTAGTTGGGACGGATCAAATATAACTCTGGATGTTGATGCGTATGCACTAGGAGCGCATAATTTCACTCTTGAAGTTGAGGATTTATTTGGAAATGTGGCAACCGATACAGTAATCGTTAGAGTACTCCAACAGACCAGCACTACTGAGACCTCAACAACTACTACAACTACAACTGATACATCCTCAGAAACAACAACTACTACTACATCTGATGGTGATGAATTGTGGTTCAGTCCTGTCTTAGGTGGAATACTAAGTTTAATTGCTGCCGCATTAACCTTGGCAGCGACGGTAATTCGAGGTAGTGACTATTGGGCCAGAAGAAAAGCTAAACAAGAAGCAGAATCCCATATTTCGGAATCAGGTGAAGAATCAGAAATAACACCAGAAGAAACTTCAATCCCTAAGACAGAAGATGTTGAAGAGAGATAGAAATCAGATACTGACTTTCAAATCAACGAAATCTATCTGCAATCGCAAGTCCATTTTTTCTGACTTGTGATTCACTTTCAATTAAGATTCAACTTGATTCTGTGTAGCGGCAATTGTAGCTTTTGCAATTTTCTCAAGAAAATCAAAGTCAATCTTATTGATTGTATCAGCCTCTGTGTGATAGTATGGATATCTGAAGTTAGCTGTATCGGTCAACATCAACGCGGGGATTCCAGCCTTCCAGAATGGTGCATGATCAGACCGCAAAAGGTCTGGTGCAGATTTGACAATCTCATCATATCCCATTGGAACCTGAAGAAGACCGTAAGGAAGATTGACACTATCATCTTCACACGCATCTGCAAAAGATTGAGCTAGATCACCTGAATTCTTATCAGCTAGGATTGCAATGAAATCACCAATACTGAGATTCTCAGATGTATTGTACTTCTGAAACATCTCAGTACCAAGACCCTGTGGAAGATTCTGGCTGTGGGGTTGCTTAGAAGTATATCCGATGGTCTCAAGGCAGAGCATACCGATAACTTCGCGATTTTGTTTCTGTGCTTGTTCAATCCAATGCTTACTTCCTATTGAACCATAGTTCCGTTTCAGATATTCAGCAGAAGGACTGTTTAGAAAATCGTCAAGTATTACAAGTTCATTTTCCTTCAAGTCATCTCGTATAGCATCTAGTGCGGCTGAAACCATTCTATCCCTATCTTTGCCTTTTCGCCATTCCTCATTCGCAGCATTACCATATTTCTTCATAACCTCTTTCGCACGCAAAGAAGAGTACCGTTTAGTCTCATCTATGAATCTGAGTTGAGTTAGAAGTTCCCTCATTGCACGTTGAAAAACAGGATTTCCTTCTTCAAGAGTAAAGCTAACAAATCTAACTCCTGTTATATCGGTTTGAGCAAGAACTCTTGATGTTTCAAGCATAACTGCAATTGCAGTTCCGTTATCGTTAGCTCCGGGAGCGATAGAAACAGTATCATAATGAGAAGCGACAATAAGCTGTGGTTCAGATTCTTCTCCAATCCAAGCTTCGATATTCCTCAAATCATAATCAAGACCATCGATTCTAAACTTTTGCTCCTTTGTCGTGAGACCATATTCTTTGAATTGTGTAAGAATATAATCTGCACATTCTTCTAGTTTTTCAGGTCCATCAAGAACATGCTTAACACCTTCTGTCTTCAGAATATGTTTGTAGAGTTGTCCCTTTTCAGGTCTATCCATATTAATCAACCAGTAACATCGAAACCAATGTATCTGATTTTAAGACTTCACTTATTGACACGTGCTATTAACAGCAGCTTCAATCGCTTCGTGCATACTCTCATATAGTACTGATGAAAGGGTTTCATACGTCTTTTGATCTTTTTCTGGAAAAGCCAAGTCATTCCATGAACCCATGCCACCAAATACTCGACAACAGAATGCTCCTGATAATAGATTTCGCGATTTTTCATCAAGTATCTCTGGAGGAAAAAGACCGTCAAAAGACATATGTTCTCTTCCCTCTAACACGTCCAAGGCATTCTGGAATATCTCCAGCCAATTCTCAGTATACTCAAAACGTTCTGTAAAATCTACTAATTTTTCCAATGTTAGCCGTAATCCTTCGTATGCTATATCTACTGAGAGTGAAGTATGAGGAATAATTGGTCCATCCTCAGTTAGCATTAGTAGATGAAAACCAAGAAATCTACTTCCAGCAATATTTCGACCGATTTGATAGACATCACTTGATTCTTCATGATGAGCTTCAATAAGCCATTCCCCAAGATTCTGTTGGGATATTCCTTTGAGACGGTCTGGAAGCTGATTCATCGAGGCAACATAATGCAACCTCAAATGAGTCACTCCTTTGCCTTTAAGAAATTGAAGCCACTTCATAGGATTCTGTGCAATCAATTTGCGGTCATCATAGACCATATCCTTTGGAGCTCCTTTTGGAGGTTGAATAAACTTCACAAACTGTATTGTAGAATGATCTGAACCATAGTCTACTGGTACATTATCCAGTATCTTGTTTGTGATAATTACCAGTGAGGCAGTCTGCTGGAATTCTATTGACATTGCAAATTTCCCTAATCTTTCTAGGAGATACTGGAATATGAATCATATGGCTAAATTAGTTTGAGAAAATCTGTGAACAATCTACAAAGAAAGTGTAATTTCTCCATTAATACTAACAAATCAAAGATCACATACATTTTTCCTACTAGATTTGTTAATCAGATTACTGCTATTTCAGGTGATTCTGTAAGACGACTTTTATTGAAAGCCGAAACCTCTTGCCATCGTTTTTTATCATAACTGATAGCTCCAGTTGGACATGACTTTGCACAAGCAAAGCAATGAATACAACTATCATCTCTATCAGGTAATGTGGTGATATCAATTGCTTGAACGGGACAGATACTTTCACACCTTCCACATTCACGACAGAGAGTCTTATCAAAATCAATATCTGGAATCCGGAATCGTCTTGTTAATCTCGAGATGTAATACAATATTTTGACTCTAGTAGAATAAAACTTTAAATCTTCAGATAGATTGGTCCACGGGATTGGATCATGTAATCTGTTCTGAATAGTCTCTGAGAATTCATTCACATATTCATCTAAGGATGTTTGGGGAAAATCCAAATCTTGGTAGAAATACGGAGCGGTCGTTTTGAAAGCGGAAAGAAATATGTAACCTTTTTTGTGAAGTGATTTTGACAGCTCCCAGACACTCTTGCCAGTGCTTACATGACCATATGTAACGAAAGAGAACGCATATCGCTCTCCATTAATCATAGATAGACTATCCAGAAATTTTTGTACTGGAGGAAGGATATCAAGATGAAATACTGGGGATCCAACACCCAATATTGTTGCTTCTTCAATCGAATTTCTAAAGACCTCATTGTTTAGTTCAACTTTCGCCAAATCGAATAGTACAGTGTCCCAATTTTCCGGAAACGATGCAGCTATCATTTTTGCAAGTGCTCTTGTTGAACCGTTAGTAGACATGTAAACAATACACACACGGAATGGGGAAGATACCATATTGATTGCACTATGTAATATTTGCATAATGCAAATAAAAACATTGCGTAACGCAACAATTACTAAATGCAAATATATTTACTGAAGAATACACATAGTGAAATCACCTTGACTGAACAGAACGATGGTATTCTCAACCTCTTTACTCGGGTAGTGCTTAATCTCACAAGAATAATTGAGACGTTTGAATTTGATGGAAATAAATTAGGGAACACTGTGTTTCTTATTGACTATCTTCATCACAATCAGAATTGTAGCATGACCGATATATCTCAAGAAATCATCCTTACGCCAAGTACAGTAACACGCCAAATTGATAAATTGGTTGATTGGAAATTAGCAAGTCGTAAAGTATCAAAGGAAGACAGACGGAAAGTAGTTGTCAAACTCACCAGGAAAGGAGAGCAAGCTTACAAGAAATTTTATGATCTCCGGATGGGAAACATCAGTAAGATCCTTGAAAATATGACTAAGAAAGAAGTAAGGATTCTTGAAAAGCTCCTAGAACAGATTGTTTCTCAATATGAATCATAAATGCAACATACACAACAAGGTAAATAAAAGGAAAGAAAAAAAGAAGTTATACTGAGAGAAGTGGTAATCACCGCCTGTGTGGTGAGTTCTACGGGCCGGTAGAATTATGCCTCTTCTTTCACCTTTTCAAAGCCAGCAATCTCATCATCAATATGTTTGATGTAGTCTTCGAGACAGCTCTTCAATGCTTCTAGGCGTTTAATTTTAGTTGCTTTGCTAGCACCAAAAGGATGGCCGCATTCATCATGGCAACATTCACCAAAATGCATGGGAAATACCATTCTTCTGTATCTATGTCCTCTCATTCCGTTTTTTCACCTCCGTGTGCTTTATCAGAATTCTTGAGTTCTTTCAATTGTTTATTCACCCAAGCAAGTTCCTTCTGGAGAAAACGTTTGTATGATCTCAATCTCACAAGATTTGAACCATGACAGGACGGATCTTCACAGCATTGTCTAATGCTCATGAAAACAAGAGGACTTCTCTCATGAAGAGAAGTCTTGTAGAATTCATCAGACCTGTCCTGACCAACACTCTCCAGTACTAAGTTGAGTATCTTCCCCATATGCTGCATACGATAGCTGAAAGAATCAATTGCCTCATTGAGAACTTCTTGTCCCTTATCGGTTAGCTCATACTCTGTAGTATCAGGCTTTCCTTCTTGGGGGACTTTCCTTCCTTTGATGAGACCTTTCTCTTCCATTCGATGCAATGCAGGGTAGAGCGTTCCACTCTTTATTCTGGTCTCTCCTAGCCTTCTCCCAAGTTTTTGTAGGATGGTATATCCATGCACAGGCTTGTCCTTGAGAATAGCAAGTATTAACAGAGATACCCAACTGATACCTCGCTTCGAATGCCTGCTTTTGACACGGGGACCGGACATTATGTAGACCTCTACTTATGTTGAACTCTACATAAGTCGAAGCTCAAAGATATATAAAGGTTATGTAGTGTTCTACATATCTCCCGTTATGCATAATGATACATATCGATATGAATAAGTTGAGCATATCGGTTATAAGGATATTCACCCATTGTTTTTACATAGAATTGGAGATAATGACGATGGCCAAGATATTAAGAATCGATATGTCAAGCCTTGAACACAAATGGGAAGACATACCATCAAAATACGAGACCTACGCTGGTAGAGCACTAACTTCAGCGATAGTACATGACGAAGTAGAACCAACCTGTCATCCTCTTCGAGCTGGCAACAAACTTGTAGTCTCTCCGGGATTATTGGCTGGCACATTAGCACCATCCTCTGGCAGACTCAGTTTCGGAGCTAAATCGCCTTTGACAGGTGGAATCAAAGAAGCTAATGCAGGTGGTCTAACTGGAACCAGACTAGCAAGGATTGGAGTTCGAGGAATAGTACTTGAGGGAATTCCTGATACCAAAGATGATTGGTACAGCATAGTAGTTGGAAAGGATAAATGTGAGATCAAAAAGACTAACGAATATGCTGGAATTGGAGCATATGAACTAATCGGAAAGATATGGAAAGAGTACGATTCCAAGCCTGGAATAGTAGGTTGTGGAATAACAGGTCAAAAATTATTGATGGGTTCAGGAATTTTTGGAAACAATATTGAGAACAGCGATCCTGGAAGATATGCAGGACGTGGTGGACTCGGAGCTGTACTAGGTTCTAAGAGAGTTGTAGCTATTATTTCTGATGACACTGACGGAGAACGACCTGAGCCAAAAGACGAAGAGAAGTTTTCTGAAGGTAGAAAAGCAATGGTCAAGGCACTAAATGAACATCCTGTCACTGGAAAATTGAAGGATGATGAAGGTAATGCCTTTGGTGCATTAAAGAACTACGGAACCAATGTATTGATGAATATCCTGAATGAAGGTGGAGGTCTCCCAGCATTTGGTTTTAGTAGAGGTAGATCTGATGTCGCTGCAAAAATTTCTGGTGAAGCAGTTCACGAACTTGTTGATAAGGTCAAAGAAAAGTTCGGAGACAAAACACCAGCAACATATGGACATCCTTGTCATCCAGGATGTATAATGGCTTGTTCAAATGTTGTACCATATGAAGATACAGGAAAGTTGCAGGTTAGCCCATTAGAATACGAATCTGCATGGGCTCTTGGTACAAACTTGGGTATCGATTCATTACATGATGTAGCTGAACTTAACAGGCTCTGTAATGACCTCGGTCTTGATACCATAGAAACTGGCAATGCTATTGCAATGCTAATGGAAGGAGGCGTTATCGAATATGGTGATGGAAAAGGCGCAATCAAAGCACTTGAGAAAGCTTACGGGGACGATACTCTTCTTGGTAAATTAGTAAGCTCAGGAGCTCAGACTGTCGGTCAGACTCTCGGAGTCACAAGAATTCCAGTAGTCAAAGGACAAGCACTTCCAGCTTATGATCCTAGACCTATCAGAGGAATTGGAGTAACCTACGCTACCTCAACAATGGGTGCGGATCATACTGCAGGTTACACCATTGCTGCTGAAATTCTCGGAATTAAAGGTGATGTTTCTGATCCGCGAGGCCTCAAGAAAGCAGATCTGTCCAGAACATTCCAAGCGACTACTGCATATATTGATTCTAGTGGCTACTGCCTGTTTATCGCATTCGCAATTCTAGATGACGATGATGGATTCCAAGGCATGGTAGACACGGTAAATGCATACTTGGGTAAAGATATCGACGTGACCCAATATGGTCTTGAAACACTCAAGAAGGAACGATCATTCAACAAAGGTGCAGGGTTCAGCAAAGAGGATGACCGACTACCAGAATTCTTCAAGAAAGAACCATTGCCACCTCATAATGTCACTTTCGATGTGAGCGAAGAAGAGCTAGACAAAGTATACGAAGGAATGTAATGTTCCAGTTGGAGTGGGATTTTCCCATTCCATCTTCTTTTTGTTATAACAATCCAATATAATGATGTGATAAAAAATGCTCAACATCTATCTTTACGGTTGTCTGAGAAAATTAGTGGATAATAGTAGAGTCACTGAAGACACTAAGATGGAGCTAGAACACATTGAAGGAGAAACCTTCATTCAACTTATTCATAGAATCGGTCTTGAAAAGAAAGATTTGGGTGACTGTTTCAGAAATGGCAATTTAGTCAAGGACGATGAAGTTTTGGATGATGGAGACCGCATTGGACTATTTCCATTTAATATGGTACTACTTTGTGGTGGACAACATTTGAAGGGGCATGGATACACTCAATCAGAAAAAGACGTGGACTATTATTGAGGAGTGAAAATGAAAGTTCAAGTTAAATTGTATGCAACCCTTCGGGACTATGCTCCTAGAAAATGTGGTATTGGAGAGGCATTCCTCTTTGAGGTTAAAGATAATACAGTTCGAGCAATATTGGAAAAATTATCAATTCCAGAAGAGTATGCAAGAATAGTAATGGTAAACGGTAGCAGGATATCAGATTATTCTTACAAACTTGATGAAAATGATCTTGTAGTTATTTTTCCGCCAATAGGTGGAGGATAATTGAAAATTACTACATATGATTCATTTGCATAATCCTTTTCGCCATACTTTCTGATTTCTGTATGGGATTATGATGTTTAGTCTTCTCTACGTTGTACCGAAACAAATTACATTAGTTAATTTGAAAATTGTTTCTTTAAACCTCATAATCCCTTTATCAGGAATTGGCTTCATGTTGTTAATCCTAATGGTGATTCTCATTCTAATGGATAGAACAACTAGAGTGACTATAACCCATCCATATATCCTGCTGAATCAGTCTAAAGAAATTGAGGATATTAAACATAATAGCGAGAAGAAGAGTATTTGAATCATGAATACACCTCAGCTAATCAAGGTGACCGACCGAATCATTTCTTCTTCTTTTGAAACCTCTTTTAGCACTCGACTCATATATTCGAATAAATCGTCTATGGACTCTCCCCACATTGATAATTTAATACCTAAACTATCACCTACAATATCTTCAACCATCTTATCTAAGGTTTCACTATCATCAGAATACCGTTCATTTTTAGTTGGGCAAACTTGGACACCCGAGCGTTGTCCGTCCAGAAACGGTACTGGAACTGGCTCGGTCCTTTTCAGGGAATGTGTGTCTGGTGACCAGACCTTCATCCTGTATCATCCCATATAACCTCCTATCAGTTCCTGTCCTACAATGTCCAAGTTTCCAGTAGCTGACTGCAACCCATCACTTACTCTTTATTTGTGGCTCTAGGCGAGCTAATCAAGACCATATAGGTCTCCGATTTTTGTTAGATAAGTTACGAGCTCATCAGATGATATGCTTCTGGGTCGTTCCCCCTCAGCTGAACCGACTTTCTCATACATCGTTCTAGCTTTCACAAAAGATTGATATCTGGTAAGAAATTTGTTCGCTCTTACAGCAATTGGAATGAATCCTTTTTTCTTGGATAAGGATACTACTCTCTCTAAGCGAGATTCTGTGCGGTTAGTATTTCCCTTAACCCAATCAGATAGAATATTGATAATCATACCCTCTAGTTGCCAATCGCTTCTGTCAGATTCTTCAAGCATTTTAGCAAGTCTATCAATTCCAGTCTGTATTCTTTGTAGGAGTATTTCTTCTTCTGTGACTTGATATACCTTAAGATACTGTTCTAGGAGAAAAACTAGAGCTGGATACAATTCGTCTAATCTCTCGTCACTTCTACGTACTATTTCATCGTATAAACGTTCCAAACTCTCATTCTTTCCATCACCTGTTTTTGATTTCACATTAAGAATGAGAAGTTGAAATGGAATTGGCGATTCTGTCTTAGAATGAAATTCAAAGGCTTGATGCAGTATCTCAGAAGCTTTTTCAATTTGGTCCAAATATAGATAAGCTTCAGCTAGTACCGATAATGTTTCAACATATTCATATCCAAATAGTTCTGCTTCTTCATGAACTCTCTTGGATTCTAATGCGGTTTCTAACATAGATTCGTAATCAAGCAAGTTCTGTTCAACGAAGCTCTTCACAACCAAGGCCCAAGCTAATAGGTCCATCATCTGTTTTTCTCTAGCAATATCAGCAACCTGCTTTGCTTCAACCAGAGCCTCGTCATACCGTCCCATTGCATTTAGTGAATCAGCCATTGAATTCTGAATCCACAGCATTCCTCGGATATGTCCACCTTCAGAAAACAATTTTCTCGCTTTTTCATAATATGCTATGGTTTCAGAGTTGTTTCCCTTTGCCTTGTAATAATTTCCTGTGTTTGTTAGTGCTTTTGCTCTTAGAAGCGGAGCTTCTACCTCTGTATGCGTATCAATTACTGATTGATAGCAATCCAATGCTTTGTCTAGATCATCAAGAGCAAAATAACAATTACCCATAAGCAAATGTAACTGTAACCAGATTAAATGGTAGTCCCCTTTTTCCGCCAATGAACTTGTTTTCTTAGCCATTTCTAAAGCTGCGTTGCTCTTTCCAGTAGCTATCAATGTTTGTATCACTAATTCGTTAAAACGGAGATTGATTTCGATATCTTTTATTTTCTTAACCTGAGATCTCAACTGTTCCAAATCGTTTTGGATATATGTCATATCACCGCTCAATATCCGACTGCGAGCTAATTCAATCCTAGTAGCGATCCCAATTTTATCTTCGGAAGGATGTTGTTTAGTTAGGCATTCAAGCATCGGAATACATTGGGTGTATTCACCAATTTCCTCGAAGTATCGAGCTTTTTCTAATTCTTCTATTGGCGTACTCATCTGGAAAGCACCACACAGACTTTGTAATACTCAATGTAATAGTAATTGAAAAACTCTTTGAGAAAATACATATGAATCCAACTATAATTTTCACAACACATTCGAGGACTGATTAATAATGAAGCGAAAAATTGGTAAAATAGCTGTAGATCATTTCACATCTGAATATAATTGTGCTCAATCTGTATTAATGGCAATTCTGAAGAATGAAGAGAAGATGTTTAAAGAGGCCATAAACATAGCTGCAGGATTTGGAGCGGGGATGGGATATCAATGTTCAAACTGCGGAGCTCTTTCTGGAGGTGTAATGGCAGCAGGAATCTTATGTGGAGAAAAAGGTCTATCAGTAAGAGAACATGCAAGATTGACATACCAAATGACCTCAGAATTATTTGATAAGTTCGAAGCAGAGTTTGGTACAAGAATTTGTGATGAACTCATAGGAATAGATATGCACAATCCAGAGGAATTACAGCGTGCGCGTGACGAAAATATCTTCTATACAAAATGTATTACTTTCATTGAGAAAGTTGTAGAATTTGTTCTAGAACTAAATGAAGCCATATGACTGATTAATCCGTATTTCCGTGCTCTAATACATGACCTTATCTTGGTGTATAGTGAATAATATTTTGGTATCAAAATGGACGTTTTTTCACTACCATCACCAAAATTCCAAGGTAAAATGTCACTTGAAGAAACCATGAAAAGAAGACGTACTCACCGTTCACTAACTAACCAGGATATTTCTGAAGATGATTTATCTCAACTTCTTTGGGCTACATACGGAATCAATGATACTCGAGACACTCTGGAAGAAGATGAATTCTATCACAGAACAGTCCCATCATCAGGTCACTCGTTTCCAACTATAGTATACGTCGTCATGAAACAAGGTCTTTTCAGATATGAGGCTGAAAATCATGAATTGGTATTAGTCAAAGACACAGATTTCCGAGGTGAGCTCCCCAACGAAGGAATGTGGGAACCAAATAGATTGGCTATTCAAACTGCTCCATTAACAATTATTCTTGCTAGTGATAATGAGATAGCCTCCGAATTATCTCCCTTTCTTGAAGATGTTTTAAAATACCAGTTTATTGAAATTGGACACTGTGCACAGAACCTTATGCTCCAAGCTACTAGTCTTGGGTTAGGTCTCACCACTATGACTAGTTTTGATCGTATTCACATCTACAGAACTTTGAAGATACCTCTGAAACATAGACCTGTGTATGTCATTCCCGTAGGTCATCCAACAAAGGAATGATAGTAAAGAGTTTACTCTTTGCCAATATAATATCCTAGATTTTCTAGAATTGCCACCATATAATTCGCTTTGTTAGAAATATCAGAGTGCTAAAATCATAGAAGTTGAGAAATCACACTGTCATATTGGTTATAGGGTCTTAGACCAGGTAACTGTCCTGCAGGTTTTCCATCTTTGAAAACAATGACCATTGGAACTGATTGCACACCAAATTGACCTGTAACACGTGGATTCCTATCAATGTCGATCTTTGCAATAACAGCTTTCCCTTTGAATTCCTCCGCTAACTCCTGAATAATTGGTGCAAGCATCTTACATGGTTGACACCATTCTCCGTAGAAATCCACCAATGCAACTTTTGTCTGTTGGATAGTCTGCCAGAAGTTTCCATCATTCAATTGAATTGGATATCCTTTGGAAAGAGGTTCGCGTACCTCTGGTTTAGGCTCCTTTGCTTTCTTTGCTCGTTCCATTAATAGTTCCATTTTTCTCCTTCTTATTGCTTCAAGTTCATCATCACTCAACAAGTAGCCAGCCTCCATAATTTCGTATGTGTGTTTACAATGCACATTCGTATTGAATCCGTATTAAATTATTCGCTTTGTGAATTTGAACAATTGCCTTCATACATCCAATTAATAACTGGATAAATCACCCCGAGAATGATGGAGGACCTTCAGTGACTCATGAAAACCTCAAGCATTACATTCTTCTGGTAGGTGCGATGTTCTTTTGGGGTGGAAGCTGGGTTTCAGCAAAGATTCTCGTAAGTATAGCACCAGCAATGACCATTGGCTTCTTCAGATTTCTTATTGGAAGTGCCTTCTTCATCGGATTTCTCACAGCAACTGGAAGTTTCAAGAATGTGTTCAAGAGGTCAAATCTGAAGTGGATCTTTCTTGCAGGGCTGACTGGTGTATTTGGCTATGGAGTCTTCTTCCTGATTGGTATGCAATTCACTACAGCTGCACAAGGATCAATTATTGCAGGCACAAACCCTGCAACAGTTAGTATTTTTGCGCACATCATTCATAAAGAACGATTAGACGATAGATGGAGATATGTTGGATTTCTCTTAGCGTATCTGGGAATAGTCTTTGTTATAGGAATACAGTCTCTATTAGATTTTCATCTCGAATACCTTATTGGAAATCTGATCATTGTCTGTGCAATGATGGTATGGGGCCTCTATTCTTCAATTGGTAAGAAAGCAATGGAAAACATGTCCTCAGCTGAAGCTACAGGAGGAGGAATAATGATTGGATGTGCCATGTTTGGAATAGGAGCTTTCTTCGAGGGATTCTGGACGCTTCCTGCTATTGTATCAATTGATTTCTGGTGGAATATCCTCTTCTTAGGTGGTGCGGTTACGTTTCTTGGATTCTTCTTCTACTTTGACGCTATCAAGAGCATTGGGGCGACTCGAAGTGCAATCTTCATCAATCTAGTTCCGGTCTTTGGAACTCTACTCTCGGTTCTCATTCTTGGAGAGATTATTTACTGGACATTTATCGTTGGACTAATATTGGTGTCTATCGGAATTGTCACTATTAATTTTCCAAGTAAGAAGAGTGATATCAGAAAACCTACCACTTACGATGAATCTATGCTCGTTACGGAAGAATGATAATGAAATTAGTATTCAAAATATTAGAGAGAGGACAAAAACAATACAGGTGTCAAAAGAGTGACCGCATATAACAAACTGATGAGTCTCATAAAAGAGATCTATGTGCTAAATAGTGCTGCTGGAATCATTCAGTGGGATCAAGAAACCTACATGCCTCCAAAAGGGATTCGGCTAAGGTCAGAACAGCTCTCACTGCTTGGGATGTTAGCTCATAGAAAAATGACAAGTACACAACTTGGTCAATATCTTGATGAAGCAATGAAGAATTTTGATGATTTTGACGAAGTTGAAAAAAGGAATCTTATTCTCTTCAAGAAGGAGTACGATATTCAAACTGTAATTCCAGAAGAACTAGTCGGACAAATAGCCAAGCAAAGGGTTGTTTCTGTAGAGACCTGGAAAAAAGCTAAAGCTGCAAATGACTGGAAGATGTTTCAACCTGAACTTGAGAAGATGGTCGAACTGTCAGTAAAACGAGCTGAATTAACCATGGATGTCATTGAAGCATCCACTCCATATAATGCAATGATTGACACATTTGAGCCAAAAATGACAGCAGATGCCATTGATAAAGTTTTTAGTGAACTTCGCGATGGACTTGTTCCCCTTACGAAGAAATACTCTGATATCTCTGCAGAGATTGACGATTCATTTCTTTCACGAATCGTTCCGATTGAGAAACAGAGAATCATGGCAACAGAATTAGCAAACATAGCAGGATATGATACTACATCTGATGAAGCTGGTGGCAGAATAGACGAGGTTGAACATCCCTTCACAACAGGCTATTATGATGATGTTAGAATTACCGTGAAGTACCATCCGGAGAATGTATCATCTATGATCTATGCTATTCTTCATGAAGCAGGCCATGCACTGTATGAACAGAACCTTAATTCTGATTGGATGTTCCAACCAATTGGTTCCGCCTCTAGCTATGGTGTTCATGAATCACAGTCTAGATTTTTGGAGAATATGATTGGTCGGTCTCCAGAATTTCTCCAATATTATCTCCCACAGTTCAGAAATCAAACAGGTGGTCTTTTTGCAGATGTCAAAGATGACCTTCTACTCCAAAGTTTCAACTTAGTTAAACCCTCTCTCATTAGAATTGAAGCAGACGAGGTTACATATTCACTTCACGTCATAATCAGATTTGAGATTGAGAAAGCTCTCTTCTCAGGAAAAATAGATATTGGAGACTTGCCTCAATTTTGGAATGAAAAATACGAAGAATACCTCGGAGTACAAGTTCCCAATGATAGTAGGGGTGTTATGCAAGATACGCATTGGGCATCCGGATACTATGGATACTTCCCGTCTTATGCCCTAGGAAATGTGTTTGATGGTATGTGGTTAAGTGCTTTGAAC
Source organism: Promethearchaeota archaeon (assembly GCA_014728035.1). GTDB lineage: Archaea > Asgardarchaeota > Thorarchaeia > Thorarchaeales > Thorarchaeaceae > SHMX01. The sequence goes on from WJMJ01000148.1 coordinate 115,040, forward strand.
AAAGATGTCCCAGACTGGCGTGAAAGTGTCAAAGAAGGGAAACTAAATCCAGCAATGGATTGGATGAAGAAGAACGTACATCACCATTCAAATATGTACGATCCCTTAGACTTGGTCAAAGTTGTAACTGGAAGCGAAATGTCCGCTAAGCCCTTCTTGAAATACCTCGAAAACAAATTTGAGAAAATCTTCTAATTTTGAGTGTGGAGTGGTAGATCCACTCCATAACTCTATTTTCAAAAAAGGAAAGAACAGGGAAAGTCCCTGTTTATATTAACCTGTAACTGAGAATCCATCAATTACCATAGTTGGCAGGAACACACCATTTGTGGTCAATTCAACATCAGACCCAACATGGAGAATGTTCTTAAAGCCCTCATAGAAATTGCCTGCAACAGATACTGGCTTCAAAGGAGTAACGATTTCACCATCTTCCACGAGAAAGACTGAGTTGGCGACACAGGAAAATTCACCTGTTGCTACAGATGAGTGAAATATCCCAATAGGACTCTCTGTGATGTATATGGCTTTTCCATCGATTGCTCCAAAGATTTCTTCTTTGCTCTTGGAACCAGGAGAAACTGAAATAGTCTTCACACTAACACCAGGAGTTTGCTCATAAGGAGTTGCACCACCAAACAATCCCTGAGACCGTTCACAGTTACCAGTTGACCCGATACCAAATATCTTGCCATAGTATGTATCAAACAAGTGTGTCTTCAGAACGCCACTTTCGACAATGACATTCTTTTGCTGTGGAAGTCCTTCATGGTCTACCGCACTTGTTCCCCAACCATCAGGTTTCTGACCATCATCGACCAAAGTGAACTCCTTCGATGCGATTGTATCACCAATCATATCACAAAGTGGAGAAATACCCTCAACAATAAAACGACCTGTTGATGCAGTAGCGATACTCGGAATAATATACGAGTCTCCAGCTCTTGGACCCCATATCGTTGGCAACGATTCAGTCATATCCAAGGCTTTAGCACCATGTTGTTCAGTTGCTCGTTTCACGGCTAACTCGCCAAGACCTTCAATATCGAATAAACGGTCTCTTGCTCCATCAAAGCCAAATCCAGTCTTTCTCTCTTCACCTTCAATAGACATCACATATCCATAGCCATAGTTGAATCCACCACGTGAAGCTGCAGCAATTCCTCTACTACTGATTATGGCATAACCACCCCAGCCAGTATTCGATTGTCCCGAAAATACCTTTACGCGTTCATCGATACCTTGAGCATCCTCAATAATCTGTTGAGTCTTTTCAATCAATTCATCAATGCTAACGGACAAAATATCTTTTGAGAACAATCCGTCTTTTCCAGCAGGTTTTGGATCAGCAAATCCGACCCAACGTTCATCCTCTGAGCTGGTCTTCTCAACAATGCTTTTTGCTTCTTTGATACTGAATTTTACTCGATCTAATGAAATCCCACTCGCAGAGGCAAAGCCAACCTTTTTACCTTTTGAAACTCGTACAGCATTTCCTGTTGTAGCTCCATCGTTAGCAGATACAATACCCTGCTGGATTGAAACACTCTGAGTGTTTTGGTAAAACAGGAATATTTCGTATTCCATTGCAGAATCGAGTGATTCAGCATGTTTTAATGCAGTGTCTCCAATAGCAAGCAATTCATCATTAATTGTTTCATATTTCATTATGCTTTCCCTCCAAAAGTTACATCCTTCACAAGTAATTTTGGCCCGCCCAATCCTGTCGGTAATGGAAACTGACCACCTTTACCACAACCACCAAAGTATCCACTTTTTATTACTAGTCTATCTGTTGCTCCATATACATTGTTAAGCAATTCTAGAATGTTCCCAGATAGGGCAACCTCCCGAAGTGGGTGTTGAATCTCACCATTTTCTACCCAATAGCCTCGAATAGCTTTGAACAGAAAACTACCATCTCCTTGCACTTGGCCACCAGTTGTCTGTATTGCATAGACACCTGTTCCAAGTTCTTCAAGCGCTTCTTCTTCATTAGAAATTTCACCTGGAGCAAAATAGGTGTTCGTCATTCTACATATTGGTGGGTAAATGAATTGAACAGCTCTGGCATTGCCGGACGGTTTCTGGCCGAGTTTCTGAGCAGTCCCTCGATTATGTAGATAATGTTTCAGAATTCCTTTGTTTAAAATGACTGTGTCACTACCTGCAATTCCTTGATCATCATAAGGCATCCAGAGTCCACCATATTTTGTCAAGTCTGGTACTCCATTATCATGAATGGTAGCATGTTCACTACCAATTCGCTCTCCAATCTTACCTGAAAGAGGAGAACTACCGGTTACAACAAAATCAGCTTCACTGAGGTGTCCGAAAGACTCGTGTGCTAATACACCAACAAGAGATTCTTCGATTAAGGTTGAGAATTTGCCAGCAGGACATGCTTTTGCTGTTAATTGTTCCTTAGCTCGGACTGCTGCTTCTTTACCAAATCCTTCTGGTACGTCTCCAGCATATGCTTCTAATCCAACTGTACCCCCATATCGTTCGGTACCATAGACCATAGCTCCTGAATCGGTCTTTGAAGTTACAGTCACTCTAAGCTCAGTAGTTAGAAAGTCCCAATCTATCTCAGAATGATCAGAATTGTAGAGCATCTTTTTACCATACAATTCACCATACAATCCTCGGATGTTACGAACACTCTCGCCATGTTCTTGAGCAGTTTCGACGCAACGATTGACTAGGTCAGTTTTGTGTGCGATATCATATTCATCAGGATGCATCTTTACACTAGGAGTTTCGGTTGACTTGCTTCTAATCGCATCACCTTTTTCAAAAGGCAGCTTCAACATAGCAACAGCAGCAGAGGTCTTAGCCATTTTGAATGCCTTTTCTGTTGCCGTCATTATTGCATCTTTATCATCGCTTGCACTGAACGAGAATCCAGAAACACCCTCAACGTATGCTGTGATGCCAAATCCTTTTCTGGATTTTACAAGTATACTTTTCCATGTGTCATCAGTTCGTTCAAGAGTACGAAGCGTGAGATTATCAAATCTTGCTTCTACAAAATCTGCTCCGAGTTTCTCTCCGAATGAAACACATTCCTTTAGTTTTTCCATCATATTTGTTCTCTCTTAGTTCTTCTAACTGAAAGTAATATGGTCAGTCTGTATAATGATTCTGAGACTTAGTGACCATATATCAAATCACTTTTCAAATATTTTTTACAATATATGAATAGTTCTTCTAGTTGTTCTGAGTAACGATATCAATGATAAATTAGCAGATATAAGAGCTAGTCACAAAATAGGCTCACATGTTGTTACTATATGGAGAGAGCAAAATCCAAGATATCTACAAGTTGTTCTTTACTAAACGGATTAATACATTTTGATGAGCCAAATCCAGAAATGCATGATCGCATTATGGTTCCATCGATTCTCTTTCAGTAGGTGTCTTGAAAAGCTTTTCAACAACTAATCGTGCCATTTTTGCAAAAGCCTCATTGACATTCTTGTCTAATCGAACGCTCATCTCAATGTACTCTCCATTGAACTTTTCTGCTACTTCCTTTCCCTCCTCAGTGGAAACAACACGTTCCATCACAAGATCTACCTTGTTTGCAACTAGGAGTGGTACATAATTATCAAGGTTCTTATCCACTTCAGCTTTCCAGTCAAGAATATCATTCAAACTTTCCCACTGAGTTACGTCAAAAAGGAACATTACACCTGAAGCGCCATTATAGTAATTTGCACGAACACGTTCTAGAAAATCTTGTGAGCCCATGTCCCATATCTGCAGGTTGACGTAGGTATCCTTGTCTAATCTAATCTTTTTGAAGGCAAAACCAGTACCAAGAGTTGGAGAGTAATGCTCCCTAAAAGCACCAGTAGAATAACGAACAATCATAGAAGTCTTCCCTACTGACGCGCTTCCTACGGTTACAATCTTCAATAAATAAGTCGGGCTCATTAATAACACCTCATTGAGTACAAATGTGTTTGGAATCCTAAATAACCATTACTTGGACATCTAATGAATTTCATATGATTTGCAATCCTAATTGTCTTCCTAGTACAATAACAGTGAGACAAGCAGCAGGACTAAGGTTAGCGTATCCTTCAATAAAGCGATTTAATTGAACCTCGTCTAATCTCTGGATATTCTCAATGCTATAATCATTACCAAGCGAGAAGGATGAACATGCACACAAGCCTGCGACTGACGTTGGTCCATATGTACTAATTGCTCGTAGTACTAGTCGGTATACTAAACCAATGAGCTCGTGTTTATCACCAGATAATTTTACACAATCGAAAAACGTCCCATCCTGAAACTTCTTATCTTGCGTCATTAATTCTAACCAAAACGCAAATTCCTCAAAACCAATGAAGTCCTTAGAGGAATATCTTGGAAAGAGAACTTGATTATAGTTATTAACTAGATGTAAAGAGAATCTTGGCAAATCTTCATTGTCAAGCTTCATGACAAAACGGGCCATTAATTTTGTCCATTCTCCAAAAACCCAATGAACCGAAGTTGTCTGTGTAGGGTAAATTTTTGAAGCATCTATACAAACTGACCATTGATTATTTTTGCATTGGATATGCTCCAGAATCAATTCCAACTCAGGATCCTCAGCCAACTTTGTCATTATATTATCAACAATATCACTGGAATAGACCATTTCAGCAACACGCAAAATAATTTCAAAGGCCTCCCGAACCATGAGAATACGCCTCGACTCGCCTGAGAGCGCATCTATTGTTTCTTGATCGGATGCATTTTGAAGTAGCTTGATAGAGCCTTTCTTTTCACCCAAGTTATCGAGTTTTGCCAAATAATCACCAGTGTGTTGTTTCTTGTGATACTTCTTTTTAATATCACGGATTTCAAGTAATTACACTAGATTATAACAGATATCCATATAGAAATGTTACTTGTTGGCATTATGATTAGATTATCTTTCTAGAGCCATTCTTTTTTGACCGTAACACTTCTGGTACTTGGATGCCTCTCTGTTTCGCTAAGATGAGAATAGAAAGACGAGACGCTGGTCCTAATTTTGAATAATTAATAATGAAAGTTTCAAGAGTCTGCTCGCTATACTGTTCCATCCATTTTGCAGAGAGGTCATTACCAAAAGCAATGCCAGACGCAGTACAAATATCTTTGATACGTTCTTCTCCATAAATCGATTTTCCCCGTAACAAAAGAATGTACGCTAAATCAAGAGCTGTTTTCCGTCCGGAATCCGCAATACTCCCAGCTCTTGTCGTAATTGGTCTATGCCATTTGTCAATTGTAAGGAGCTCTAACCAAAAGGAAAATTCTTCCATGCCACGAAAATCAAGACTGGTATATCGATCAAATAGAAATGTGGTAAATGACGAAATTATTCGTTCAATAAAAACCTCAAGTTTTCTTGAATCAAACGCTTCGATATATTGTGCAACGAGCTTAGTCCACTCACCATACACAAGCATCATCTTGTTAATTGGAAGGTTTATGTAAACATCCGGATGAAAATCAATTGTCCATCGCTTAGCAAAATATCTAATCTGGCCTACAACTTCAGGTGAAGCTGTCTTATTTAATACTGATTTTATTGCAGCTCCAGCTTCAAGATGAGAATAGACTTGTTCGGAAATGCGTAGTAAGACTTCCAATACCTCTTTAGCTAACAAGATTCTACGCATCTCAGGGCCTAGAACAAGAATTGCATCTTTATCCATTAGATAGTCCAGAGCTTTGTAAATATCGGTTTCATCGAACTGATCTCTAAGAAGATGGATAATATCACCGACACTTCTACGTCCGTCAATAAATCCTCGAATTCGTGGTATTATTGGTAGTAGTCGCGGATAATGATTCTTTAGTGCTTTATAATCCTGAGACGATGATCGCTGATACTCGATATATCGACTTCTAACAGAAATATAATCTCCCGGACCAAGCATATTTTTGAAACGAATTGCTCGAAATGCCCATAACTTTGACATTTCTAACAGTAGAGCCTTTTCTGTCACCCCTCCTTCAATCTTAATACGTTCTATTGTTCGTGTTCCATCAATGAGGTCAGTAACTGCATTTCTATGAGCATCTCCAAGAATGATACCTGGCAGAAAGTAAGGAACCCATTTTCCAGGTAGTTCTTGGAAAGCTAATTTTTGCATCACGCGTTCTCCAAATGCTTGCAAATAGATTTCTACAAAAGAAGAGTCTAGGTCATGAGGTGCTGCAGACGCTAACCATTCAAGTTCAAACTCCGCAAGTAGTGAAGTAAGTATCTGTGGAATCTCAGGTAGTATTGGTCCGTAACTTATAGCTATTAGATTCGTTTGTACTCCCGTGATGACTGTGAATACCCTAGCTCCGTAATCAATATTGAACTTGGGTACTCTGGTTTCTAATACTTCTTTAGAAAACATGTCAATCGCTGCAAAGAAACTAGATGCCAACATAGGATCCATTTCCTTTGAACGGGGATCTAACTGCATGAAGAATCGAGGCATTCCATTTCGGTCCATAATGAGAATGGCCTCTATATTATGGCGTACCACTGCAAGGTCCTCACTATCCTCGTGAGTGTTTTATAATATTAGCATTGTTGGGGGATAGTAATAAGAAAAACAAGCTAGCGGCAGGTACAAAGACCTGCCAGACTAACTAAAAACTTCGGTTTTTCCCATGAATTGTGTGCTGGCGATGCACGAACTATGCGTCATAGTTTAATGTTCTTTGTGACGTCTGGAGAACGTCGTCGATGCGTTCGTTCTAGATCTTTGCTAATCACTGCCAGCAAATAATAGCATATCATATATCATATTATAATGTTTTGGCTATGGACATTTATTTCTTGCCAGGTAACTTTGGGTGAACGGGGGGATAAGTAGCATAGAGTGACCTAGCTATCCTTAGAAAAATGTCTTTAACATTAAAGCCTGTCTTTGCCGAAGTCTCATAGAATGGGAAGCCATGAGAATCAGCATAGTTTCTACCAATTGCGGGAATGACCTCACGTTGATGAGTCATGTCTGCTTTATTTCCAAGAACAATGCAAGGAAGAGTTCTCCCGTCAACAGTCTTGATACTCTCAGTTAGTCCTTCTAGCCAATAAGGAATATTCTCAAATGATTCCATAGAGGTTATATCATACACAAGTATAGCGTAATGAGCACCTTTGTAATACTTCGTTCTGAGCTCGTCAAAAGATGCTTGACCACCTAAATCAATCACTGTGAGGATAACTGGAGTAAACGTATCAATATTCAAGGCAATAGCACTAAGGTCTACTCCAACCGTAGCAGTATAATCTTCATCAAATTCACCTAACAATAATTGACGAATTAACGAGCTCTTACCTACTGAAGCATCTCCAACAAGCAATACTTTGTATGCTGCAACCGCCAACGTGGTATCTCCTTGAGTATATCTAACTCTTATCGATAAATCCTTTACAAATGTGAATAATACAACACGTACAAATAAGGTCATTTCGTCTTCTTCTAAAAGATATTAGCTCCATTCTTCTATAATGAACCGTGAGAAGGAAAAGACTATCTAGCTAAAACCGAGTTAGTAATTGTGATTATAGTGCTCAATTATGAGGGAAGTATCTGGAGACCTCCCAGTGAAGCAAGAAGTCTTATTCTTCAAGCCACAGTGGGATGTTCCCATAATGCTTGTACATTTTGTATTTCTTACAAAAAGAAGAAATACCGAGTTAGAGGTGTTGAGGGTATCAAAGAAGATCTCTCCAAAATACCAAATAGCTATCTTCATAGAGTACGTAGAGTTTTTCTTGCAGATGGCAATGCTTTAGCTGTAGATGTAGACGAGATGCAATTAATTCTTGCAGAGTTAAATAAATCAATCCCGAATCTTGAACGAGTTGGAACCTATGCATATGCAAAAGATGTTGATGGAAAAACTGTTGAAGATCTAAAAGACTTGAAAAAAGCAGGTCTTGGAATTGTATACTTAGGTCTCGAAACTGGTGATGACCAGCTACTTGAATGGGTGAGAAAAGGATTAGATTCTAAGAAAAATATTGATTCATGTCTTATGGTTAGAAAAGCTGGTATTCCTCTATCCCTAACCATCATTCTGGGTCTAGGAGGACTTGAACTTTCTGAACGACATGCAAAAGCTACAGCCGAAGTTCTAAACAAGATTGACCCTGAATATGTAGGAGCACTTACACTCATGATTCCGGAAGGAACTCCTCTCCATTCAATTACGCAACGTGGAGAGTTCAAACCAATGTCCCCTAGTCAGATTCTTTCAGAAATGAAAATTCTCGTTCAACACCTTAATCTCACCGAGTGCATCTTTAGAACAAATCATGCTTCAAATTACCTTCCTGTGAGAGGAACACTAAATCGAGATAAACAATTGATTCTGGATCAAATCACAGCAGCTCTAAATCAAGGTGAATCAGCACATCTAAGAACTGAATACATGAGAGGCTTGTAGATAAATAACAACAAAAGCCATATCAATCATGGTGCTTATAATAGGGATAAACTTACGGAAGGGAAATCCATGGTAATTCAAGTACTACTTGTAGATGATGATTCGGATTTTCTAGAACTTACAAAAACTAATCTGGAAAAAATTTCTTCGGATCTTGAAATAACTACATGTACTACTGTTGATATTGGATTGGAACTTGTGCATTCGCAATATTTTGATTGTGTAGTGTCGGATTTCCAGATGCCCGAAAAGGACGGCCTTGAATTCTTACAAGAATTGAGAGAGAAAGATATCAAAATCCCTTTCATAATCTTTACTGGACGAAGCAGAGAAGAAGTTGCCATCAAAGCACTAAATTTAGGAGCTTCTCAATATTTAACAAAAGGTGCTGATATCAAGAGTCAATTTCATCAATTGGAACATTCCATTAAACAATTAGTCCAACATAAAAGAACTGAGGAAAAATATGCAAAGCGAGAAGAAGAACTACATGAGTTTCTGAACAACACGCATATCGGGATAGAAATTATTGCTGAGGAGTCTAGTACTATTCTCTATGCTAATCATGGGATGGAAATTATCACTGGATATTCCCCTTCAGAATTAATAGAATTAACATTTGAAGAGCAAATAAAAATTATACATCCTGAAGATAGAGAATTTCTTAGGAAAACAATCTTACAGCGAACCAAGGGTGAAAAGTCTCCGCCATATTACGAGATAAGATTAATACGAAAAAACGAAGAAACAATCTGGGTTGCTATTACAACAATTCCAATTCAGTACAAGGGAAAATCAGCAATTCAGGTTGTGTTTCTAGATATTTCTCAACAAACATCAGGACAAGTTACTAGAACCAAAACAAAAGACAGAGTGATACTTGAAAAAATTAAAACTGGACTTTACATCTACGAACTTCGTGATGACGATCAGCTTGTCTTAATTGATGGAAATAATGCTGCCGGAGATATTACAGGAATATATCCTTCAGAATTCTTGGATGAGGAATTTCGTGAGATATGGCCAGAAACTGAAGAAGTTGGATTCTATCAGGCTATGATTAACGTGGTTAAAACTCACGAACCATATGAATCAGAGAGTTATGATTATCAGGACAATAGGGTTCAGGGATGCTATCGTATTTTTGCATTTTATATACCACCTAAAATTCTCTGTGTTAGCTTCACAGATGTTACAGATCTGAAACAAATTCAAGAAGAATTGGAGAAAAATGAACGTATTCTCGAAGCATTGTTTAAGATAACTAAACATCTCAACGAAACCTGTTTTTCCTTTACTGAACGAATGGAGAATGTTATTGAAAAGATAACTAAATCATTGCCAGAATATATGAATCCATCTTTGGAAATTACAATTGATTCTCAGAAATGGGGTAATTCTACAGAAGCCATGGAATGCATTCAGCAGTATCCAATCAAAATTTTTGAAAAAGTAAGAGGAAATATGTCTCTTCATATCCCAAGAAAAATTGTTTCTGAAGTATCCCTATCAGAAGAAGATGATTCTATGCTCAAAACTATCGTTGAACAGATAGGACAAACTCTTGCAAAACAAGAAACTAGAGCGGCTTTAGCTGAAGGAGAGAGAAAATACAGAACAGTTGTACAATCCATGGCAGATTTGGTTCTTGTATTTGACAGTGAAAACAGACATCTTGAATATTTTCCGACAGACTCTGAATTAATCTTAACCGAACCAGAAGAATTTCTTGGTAAAACAATCAGTGAAGTATTACCTGAGGAAATTGCCAAGGAATATGAGACCCGAGTTAAGCAAGCACGTGAAGGAAGAAAAAATATTGACTTCGAGTATTACTCAATTAATCGAAGAGGGAAGGGAAGGTGGTTTCATGCGCTATTTACAAAACATGAGATAGAGGGTCAAGTACTCGTAGTAGTTAGAGAGATTAGCGAGAGAAAGAAACAAGAACAACTCGTTAAGAAACAGAAAACTGAACTAAGTAAGTTTGCTCATAGAATGCGGCATGATATAGTTGGAGTATTAAGTAATATCTATGGATTTTTGGAGCTAATACGAAATGGTGAGATCGAACACATTGATTCTATCGAAAGATTAGTTGGTAGGTCGGAAAAGATACTTGAAAAATCGATAATTCTGGCAGATGCGGGGTTAATAATTGGGGAGAAAGAAGAAGTAGATTTTGAAACACTTATCAAGGATATAGCTAGTGAAGTTGTTCCGAAAACGATTCATGTTGAAGTAGAATGCATACCACATGTATATGGAGACCAAGAGAAATTAGCTCAAGTTACAATAAATATTTTGAGAAATGCTGTAACACATGGAGAACCATCCAGAATATTCATCTTTCAAGAAATAGTAGATGGAAGACATGTTATCCGCTTTTGCAATGATGGAAAAGAGATACCCCCTCAAGAAATTATCAGGATTAAGGAGTTTGAAACAGCTTCGAAGCTACATGGAATAGGCCTTACAATCGTACAACGCATAATCGAAGCTCACAGATGGCAAATTACAATCTCAAGTTCAGAGGACACCTGTTTCAGCATATGGATTCCTAATCAAGATATCGTAACATGATTTCATTCTTTCAGAAAACCCGAGTGAAACAAGCATATTTAGTATTCGATCTATATGTAAATTGAAAGATACAAAAATGCACCAGTTGTATTCCTAGTTGTTTATTGACTTATCTTTATGCCAATTATCTTTGCATATCAAGTATGGCTTTACAAAAACATACGTTTCGGGAATATTATACTTCAAATTCCTATCCTTTTCAGAATAGCAATAGCGGAATCAATCCTCGGAGTCATGATGGGATTCATCTTGAGTTCAATTGCCCTTATTCTGCATGCCAAGTTAAGTGGACTCGAAAATGGAATACACGAAATATCAAGGCAAAAGGTATTCAGCAATATTTTCAAATTATTTTCTTCTAATTCTGGTTTCCACAAGTATTGTTCTTATTAGTTCTTTAAATTACAATTCAGATTAACTATTAGTTGACAGTCTCTGAAAAGGTAACAAGAGACAACAAAGAAAGACTCTCAAAACCTTGAATGAAAAAGGAACGGCTTTAGATAGCCGTTTCAGTCTTCTGGTACAAATACACCACTCATAGGAGTTACTTCGAGACCTTTCTCTCGTAGAGCTTTTACAAAAGGAGCTATTCCCACTGAATCCGATGACATATGTCCTGTTGCTATGAGGTTTCCAGCATTGTCCTCTTTTTTCAGCTCCTTTGCATCAGATGTGCCAAGGTGCATATAGAACACTGTTGAGAATCCTGCATTGAAGTATGCCATTGCTACTCCAGCTCCACCATTAGTCCCTCCAGCCATACCTACAGTCCATTTTCCAAGAAGATTAGAAGAGGATCCAACATAGACCACGGGTTCAGTCATTCCCAACTTCATCTCTGGCAGCTCCATCATAGATTCAATAGCATCACTAACTCGAGGATTGTCAATTTTTTCAGTACCTTTCTTAATAGCTTCAGTAAATCGCCTTCGACAAATCAAGTCCAAAGGAAGATGTATGTTCATGTAAGGGATATCAAGGAGTTTTGCTGCCGAGATATTATGATCATAATTACTTACGTGGGTTCGCATCTTAACAGCTTCAAGACGAGGTTGAATTGCTTTCTCTGCAATATGTGGAGAAATTCCTGCCTCTATCATTTGATCAATCTGTGTCTCCACAACTTTTTCAAAATTAATCCTTGAAGTGCCTCCTGGTGGATGATGTGCTATGACGAGATCGAAATTCAGTTCTTTTGCTAAGAGCATCTCTGGCAGTTGCATATCTATTCCGATTAATACATTCTTTATTTCTTTACCCGGATTATGAATACCCGAGTCACCTGGTATTTCATCTAGTCCAGCCATTTCAAGAGCCAAAGCCATTATTTCTTCAGTATCCATATTCACTCACTATGAAATTGGGATACAATCTAGAATAAGAACACACCGAATTGAACACATTTGTCAATAGTTACAAAATATGGATAAGTAGGAACCTTTTTCTTACATTTCCTTATTTGATATCGTAGATGGTTTGCATCTTCTTTATCCTGCTAATCGTCTTTTGGAGTGAGTTACAATGGAGAAAATCTACGTCATAAGCTGTAGCCAAGACCTAGCAAGTATCGGTATGGATAGAATAAGGACGGGTGTTGAGGGCCTTGAAGAAACCACCATATCTCTTGATTGGTCAAAGGTACGTTTTGTTCCAGTTGTGGCAAATGAGACCGTTTCATTCAGAGAAGATGAAACAAAATTAGTATCGATTCGACCTATCAAAGTCCCAGCAAATGCAATGGTTATTCAGTCAATGTATGGCACAAATGGAATGGGCCACATCTCCTGTATTGGATCTACAGAGTTCAAAATGTATAATGAAGATAGAGTTGCAGACATGTCTATGTTTCAGTCAAGACTTAAAGCAAAAGTAATGAAAGATGACTTACTTGGCCAAGTCCTTGTTGTTCCTGCAAAATGAATAATGCGCCGCCATAAAGGGCGGCCACATCAAAATTATTTCACTCGTTTGATAAACCAAATCAGCTTATCGTCTTCTTCCCGCATCTCTATAATCTCATTGCCAGTGCGACTAGCCCATGAGGGGAAGTCTTTCTTTGTTCCGATATCAGTAGCGACTACTTTCAGAATCTCTCCAATATCTACTTTCTCGATCTCTTTCTTGGTTCGAAGAATTGGCATGGGACAGCGAAGTCCACTAGCGTCGAACTCCCTAGCGATCTGATGTTCAGTCATGGTAATCACTCTTTCTTAACAATATTTACGTTTTAATGTTACGATAGTACCAAAACTAAAACTTACTGAAATGTTGGTTACACATAGTTAAATAATACAGACTGTAATGTTGTTTTACATACATTATTTTAACGTAAATGTTCTATTTCGTCATCTTTATCAGTGGTTTTTACAATCGTTAAGCTAATTGGTGAACACCATGGCAATATTGAAGCTATTACTATTCGTACTGTTCGCCTTGAACGTAAGCTCGATGTTCTCGGGATTTATGTTAGCGAGGAGGATGGGCTATTACCTGATGACTCAGGTCATGATGCTCATGTTTGCAATGCTTGTTGGAATAGGAGTGTTAGTAGTTGGATTATTCATTCCACCTGTAACTCCGGTGATGTTTGATCTATTACACTTTTTGATACTTGTTGATTTCATTCTTGTATTGCTAGCAACGATTTTGGAATTCGTTCAGATTCTACCGATTCTAATGAAGACGATGCAGGGAGGGCCAATCCATAGCTCTCATATCACGAATCTGATTGTTACAACCTTTCTAGCCCTTGCAATGGTTCTATTCTACGTAGACATTGCATCAATAATACCATAGGAGATGAAAAAACATGCCAAGTTTATACATTGTAGGTCAATGGGGCCCAGAAGCTGCTGAACGCTGCTATGGTCCTTTCGTAACTGGAACCACAGCACAAGCGCAGGATGTTGAAGCAAACATCTTTTTGATGATGGATGCAGTCTATCTGATGAAAAAGGGTGTTGCAGAGAAAGTAAAAGCACCAGGATTCCCACCACTCCCAGAGCTCATAGATGCATTTCTTGAGATGGGTGGCAAAATTCAGGTATGCTCAAACTCAGCAGAATTCAGAGGTTTAGAAGAGGAAGACTTACGTGACTCACGCATTGAGATAGCTGGCGCAGCAACAATGATAGATGACACGTTAAAACATGATAGGACTCTGATATTCTAACTCGAACTACGTAGGGGAATAAAACCCCTACGCATCCATTTTCTTTTTACAATGACACAACGCGGTCAAATTGTTCCATAATCAAGTCAACCATCTCAGAATAGTCAACAAGAGTTGGTTTAACGACCAGACGACCGCCAATTCCACGTTCTTCAACATGATGTTTTGATGCAAAAACTGTTAGACCAAGGTCTGTAACCTCACTAGAATGTGGGCAACCTTTGTCAATCATAAACACACCATCCTGCACCAACAGAAGTGCTACCTCATCACTGATTTTTTTGAGAGCTGCTGCTACTTCGTGAAGACTATTACATTCCCTAGACATCCAAATTAAATACTTCATCATCTCGCCTCCTAAAATGTCACTACAACCTCGTTAACCTTGAATTGTTCAGCAACTTGATCTTCATCCAAAATCTCTACTTCTTCCATGAGTTCTTCTTTTGTGATTCCACGATCTTCAAGCGATTTCTTACTAGCACAAATTCTTCCGTCGAATGAAAGGTAGGTCATTTTGAACATTTTTACATGCATAATATCCATTGTTTTCAATAAAGCATACACACCATCACCCATGAAAAGCATAGTAGGCTCATGATCCATTCCAAACATTCCTACTGAGGCTCGCCACCCCTCGAAATTAATGATTTTACCAAAAGGCCGAGTGTTAATCAAAAGTAATACAGGTCTCTCTTCAAATTCCATTCTGATACCTCCTAAATTGAAAATGATATGAATCGATCACACTCACCAACGATCTCAGCAAACTCTGTAAGACCTGATACTTCAATACCATCAACAAAATCGCTACCTCGTTGGTCAAACCCTCTAGCAGAAGTACAAAGCCCACAAGCCTGAAATTCTACTCCTTCGTTTGCAAGTTCCATTAATTTATCATTCATTGCTCTGTCAGGATCAGGTTCTTGACCCAACTTCGCATTATTCACTCCGTCAACGAAGAGAAATACTTTCACAACGTATCCCTTGTCAACTGCTGCTCGCACTAAATCGTAGAACGTGTGACTATTCTCGTACGTATATGGCGAGGACATTAGTAGAATTCCTAGAATCTTTTTCTCCACCTGAACAACTCTCCAAATTAGATTATCATTTCTTAGGGAAATGGGTTAAAAAATGTAAGGAATCGGATATAATTTGATTGACAACTATAGATTTTAAACAAAAAATGCAACACAATATAGTGAACTTGTCAAACAATATGTGCAAAAAAACACAAGCATGATTATCAATGCGGATTGAATTATCATATATGGTTATATTTGAGGGATGATAATGTACCCAATAAAAAAAGTTGGTTTGGTTATAGTTCTCATTTCATTGCTAGGATGTTCAACTATACCCACACCTGGAAGGGGCTGGACAATCGATGATATACAAGGACCTTGTGTTGACCAGGTTATCTTTCATGTAGCTGATGAAGATGAGAGAGTTAACGGATTACTGAATGGCACATTCGATATTATCTGTGATGTATCACAAAGATACAGCGCTGAACTTGCTGCACATGAATCTATAGAAGTTGAATCAGTGTTGGAAAATGGCTACAGTTCAATTTTCATAAATTGTGATTGGTATCCGTTAAATTTTTCTGCAATCCGAAAAGCGGTAGCTCTGACCATAAGCAAACAGGATATTTGTACAGAAATATACAACACCACTGTAAGACCACTAGATACTATCCTCCCTCAACAACATGTCTACTCAGCAGAGGGTCTTTTTGAATCGATGTATCATTCGGAACTCAATGAAGCAAACGCCCTCCTTAACGATGCAGGATTTCTTGATGTAGATAATGATACTTATCGTGAAAACCCACTTGGTCAACCACTAGAAATCATATTTGCTGTGAGGAATGACCCTGTCAGTATAAAAATTGGTGAATGCATTGTTTCGAGTCTGGAAGAATTGGGTCTCCAGATAATATTATCAATTCGTGAAATCCTACCATGGGATCCCACTCCTCTCATCTATCCTTACAGAGAATGGCAATTGGCATTAGATCATGTCAGTATCGAATCTGATGACATAAGATGGATTGCTTATGAGTTTTGGTCTGAATATGCGGATGAAGCAGATTATAACATACCGAAGTACAGAAGTGCTCAATTCGACTCGTGGAGAAACCAACTTCTGAAAGGACACTCACATGAAGAAGTTAAGGAGGCAATAACTGCTATGCAGAGAATTCTCTTTGATGACTGTCCACTGGTTCCTCTGTGCCAGGAGTATACTATTTCTGCGTATCGCACAGACCGATTCACAGGATTCAAAGAGTATGACTTTTCCGAAATCCTCCATAGATGGAATCTTCAACATATTAGACAAAAGAGAGGAGATTCATTGTCAGGAGTGCTTCACTGCGGAGTGCCCTACATCCCAGACTACTCACAAACAGATACAGAGCTATATAATTTCAATGATAGA
The DNA here is from genome assembly GCA_014728035.1 of Promethearchaeota archaeon. Classification (GTDB taxonomy): domain Archaea; phylum Asgardarchaeota; class Thorarchaeia; order Thorarchaeales; family Thorarchaeaceae; genus SHMX01. Next base: position 131,694 of record WJMJ01000148.1, read on the forward strand.
ATCTTTGGATATTATGATGATATGTTCTTTGATAGTCTACTGGTTGAAAATGCAGAAGGGGGATTGAATCCCTGGTTATGTGAATCATATACCAAAGAAACTCACGATGATGACCCATCAGTCGTTGAGGGGAATTGCAGGTACACTTTTAAACTGTTAAACAATGTGACTTGGAATGATGGAACCCCCTTAACTGCATTTGATATTATTTCTACATTTGTCCAATATCGTAATTCAACAAGATTTGAATACTCCCTTGCAAAGTCAATTTCCTCGGTCTATTCTCTTGATGACTTCACAGTTGTTGTGGAAATTGCTACCGAATCCTACCTCTCTTTCAAGAACATCATTGAATGTAAGATTCTTTCTAAAGCAGTCCTTGAATATAATAATGATACAGGATGGGATAACTGGTATCCTCATTTGGGTGATCTGCCTGACCAGTTGTGGGAAGCATCGGGTCCATTCACTGTTGAGGAGTATCTTGATAATGAAAAGATGACTGTAGCGAAGAACCAAGAATACTTTCGTTCTGTTGATACAAGCAGGCTCCCATATATTTCTGGAGTAGATAACATCACGATATCATCTGGAACCATCCATGAATTACAGTGGGATGTGCAATCTTCAAAACCGCACTCTATTGAGATATATCGGAATGATACGCTCTATTACACTTCCGAGGGAGATGGTAGTGAGTTTATGTTACAGATTAATGAATCAGAAGAGTGTTGTGTGATGTACACAGCATATATCATTGATAATGAGGGATTTTGTGGATCACATACAATACATGTAACCGTTTTGCCACATTTCGAAATGGCTATTCATGACTTTTTTATAAATCCAATTAGCTTATTATTTACGTTAGTTGGTTCTTCTGTTATGATATTTTATGGTGCACGGATTATCCATTATAAGAGAACAAAAGGTACACACACCCGTGGAAAATCAGAAAAAAATAACCTGAATGAACTTCCAAAAACGATAGAACTGTCAATACTGGTATTGTGTGTAACCAATTCCAATCGAATTCTTAGAAGTCGAATACTTAAATCGTAGTTCAGTGTGTATCATACTTTTTAATGGAAAACAATGAAGATAGAGAAGCTATAAATCTATCCGATAGTAATCCTTGTTTAGTTGCTAGACAACATTGAATAAGGGGTAATACTGGCAACAAATACCGAAGAAAATGGAGATATGATGATGAGTGAGATTGTTCTGAAATTCCAAAAAAAGGATAATACTGAGAGTGAACTTGTTTTTGAGCCAGATGATGATGTGTTTGATTTGTCAAAACAAGGTATCATCAGTATCGATTTGAGCCCTCTAAAAAATGCTGAAGCAATTAAGGAGCTTAATCTTGGAGCAAATAAAATTGAAGAAATAGACCTTAGTCCACTCACAGGTTTAGAAACCCTTGAGGTACTTAACCTGTTCAAGAATAAACTGGTTGAAATCAATCTCACTCCATTAGAAAGCTGTGTAAACCTGTTGGAACTAAATCTCGGTCAAAATGAAATCCAAGAAATCGATCTGACTCCACTAGCTAGTTGTTCACAACTAACTAGACTCCGTTTATTCTCAAACCAAATCGAGTACATAGATATCACTGCTTTGGCTGATTGTGAAAAACTGGAAGCCTTAGAATTAGAGAATAATGGATTTTCAGAGATAGATTTACGACCACTTGCGGGTTGTCCAAATCTTGTTCAATTAAACCTCATGTACAATGCGCTTGCTGAACTTGATCTCACTCACTTAAAGCGTTGCAAAGAACTGAAATTCCTTTATCTTCATCATAATACATTGACTTCGATAGATCTTACTCCCTTAGAAAATTGTACAAAATTGAAAATACTACGGCTTGGAAGCAACGAGCTAGAATCAATAGACCTTGGCCCACTTTCAAAATGTATCAGATTGCGGCGACTTGGCCTTGCAATGAATCAATTAGAATTTATCAGTCTAGAACCTCTATCCACATGCACCCGATTACGCAGTTTGGACATTGCAGGAAATAGTATTGATGAGATCGATTTAAGTCCCTTAGGAAAATGTGTTGAGCTGGAAGAGCTATATCTATTCAGTGATCATCCAGAAGAGAACACCTTCGATACAATTGATTTAACACAGTTATTTAACTGTCCAGAATTAGAAGATTTAGGCCTGCCAATAGATGCTGAGCTGGTTGCAAAAGAATCTAAGAAACGACAAAAGGATAAGCCAATAGCTCTCGAAGATTTGATTGAAGAGAGAAGAATAACTTGGATATAGTCTATTAGATTAAGAAGCGAAGTGGTTATATTTCCCAGTGGTAACTTAGCAAATGGTGTACGTAGATGGTTATTGAGATAGAGGATGAGATGAAAGCTCAGATAATAGAGATGTTCGATGTCATTACTAATGATGTTACAATCCACGTTTTTCTTAAAGAACACGATTGTCTCTATTGCAATGATACACAAGCTCTTGCAGATCAAGTTGCTGAATTGTCCGAAAGAGTTCGAGTGAAAATCCATAAAGGTTCTGAAGGAGCGATTCTGATGGAAGAGTTGGGAGTCGAGATGCATCCAGCTATAGTCTTACATGGAAAAGAAAAATACAAAATCAGATTCTATGGTATTCCAGCAGGACACGAATTTAGTGCTTTTATTGCAGGTGTGGTTCTAGCTGGCACAGGTGTAGCACAACTACCACCAGGTATTATTGAGGATATTGAAGCGATTGACGAACCTATTCATATCAGGGTCTTTACAACTCCTCAATGTCCTTACTGTCCAAATATGGTTCGGTTAGCTCATATGGCTGCTGTACTAAATCCACTAATCTCAGCAGATATGATCGAATCACTAGAATTTAGTAAGCTAGCTGAGAAGTATGAAGTTTTTGGAGTGCCAAAGACAATTATCAACGATACCGTTTCAATCGAAGGACTGGCACAACCAGATTTATTTGTTGAGAAATTATTTGATGCAATAGACCAATAAGGAATTAACTATGACTCAATCTTTCGTCCTCTTACTTCGGCCTACTCCAAAGTACGGAGAACCTCAGACAGATGATATTGTTTCACAACACTTTAAGTATCTTCAGGAACTACAATCAAGAGGAATTCTAATTATGGCAGGGAGATTCTCGGATGTTCTTATTGGGATAGTCATTTTTCAGTGTAATGATAAAGAAGAAGCAAACAAAATAATGGAAGAGGATCCAGCAGTTAGGGAGGGCATATTTCATGCTGAGTTATATCCTTGGAGAATAGCACTGAGAAGTGAATAGACCATAGCAATCTATTCACTCTGCTGACAGGTATAGACAAATTCGTTCTCATTAACATACAGATAAGCTTGGTAAGCTGCATGTACTCCCTCTGCAACACCAGTAATTGCTTGTTTAAATTCGGACTCGACAACATCACCGGCTGCGAAAATCCCTGGAATGTTTGTTCTACTAGCTCGGTCGATAATGATTTCCTTCTTCTTGTTTGTTTCAACACCTAGCTTCTTTGCCAATCCAGACATGGGAATGCCTCCGATAGCGATGAATACTCCATCAAGTTCAAGAGTATCAGAACCATTGTAGGAATTATCAAGTTTTACTCCAGTGACCCTTTGAGAACCAAGAATTTCAATCACATTAGTCTCAGTAATAACTTCAATTTTCTCTTCCTTCTGAATTCTTGCTGCGTTTATTGGTTCAGGTCGTATCTGTTTTCCTCTATAGATGATGTATACTTTGGGAGAATACTTTGCTAGAAGTAACGCCTCTTTTGCTGCACTATCGCTACCTCCGACAACTGCAACAGTTTTTCCTTGAAACAGTGGAGCATCGCATAATGCACAGTAACTGACTCCGCGATTTCGCAATTCGTCATGTCCCGGAACTTTGAGTTCTCTTTCTTCCATTCCAGTGGCGAAAAGAATTGTCTTAGCGAAAAATGTTTTACTTTCAGTTATAACATAGAATATCTTCTCATCAGTTCGAATTACATCTTCGACCATATCAGTTTCAAAATCGACTATGTAGTCCAGGGCGTGATCTTTTAGCTTCTTTGCCAGCTCTTTTCCTGTCAGCTGAATGAAACCAGGATAATTAGCAACATCATCTGTGAGAGTTATTGTACCACCCTCAACATCTCCAATGACCAAAGATGTTAATCCTAGTCTAGCAGCATACATAGAAGCCGCATAGCCTGTGACACCAGAACCTACAATGATCAAATCGTACAACTTCTAGCCTCCAAGTTTGCGTTTCAATCGCCTTTGAACTCTTCGATCGAATCCAACATAGACATTGTCATCAAAGACAATTGCAGGAATACCTAGTTGGTTTGACTTCTCCTTAAGTTCATCAAATAGTTCAGGTTTCGTAAGAACGCATTTTTCATCGTAAGAAGTTCCAATCTCATCAAGAAATTCTTTAAGTTTCTTCGAATGAGGACATAAAGGAGCAGTATATATAGTGACCTTTACCAAGACTTTGTTCTCCATTGATTTCTATCTATTATCTGGAATATACACGATGCCATATAAGATTTGAATATAGCTATGTATTGTGAATACAGTAGAGAAACTATATTAAAGTAAAAAGTTAATGAATCAATATTAGTTACGCAGGGAGGATGCGGCAACTACCTTAGAACTGGTGAATTCGTAATGGGAAAGAGAGCTCTTGGAGATCGCAAAGCCGAAAATCTAATTGAGGTCGGTGTGGGATATTCCACGCTTAAAGATTCATATCAAGCAGGGTTAGCAGCTTCCAAAGATGCCTTATCTCAAATCATGGAGCACGAGGTTTCAGTTGTTATCCTGTTTACATCCTCACGATTCGACCTTGAAAAATTAGCTCAAGGAGTTAAAGAAGTAGCTGACGATGCTATTGTAATTGGTACCACTACAGCAGGTGAAATAGCAGACAGAAGATTAGAAAATTCAGTTGTGGTTGTAGTATTAGCATCTCCTTTTATCAGCGTTAATGTGGGAATTGGAACTAATGTTGCAAAAGATTGGAGAAGCGCAGTTGAAGATGTCATCAAATCATCAGATGTTGCCAAGTATTTTCAGAAAGACTATTCAATTTGGGCTAACTTGACTAGAAATGGGAAAAATGTATTTGGACTACTTTTTTCACCTGGAGCTACTCTAAAGGCAGATTCCCAAAATTACCTCATTCTCCAAGAGTTGATTAGCAGATCTGAATCAAAGATACCTTTCTTCGGTGGAGCGTCAGCAGATGACTGGAAATTGGAAGAAAATCATGTAATCTTAAATGGGAAAGTATATCCGAATAGTATACTCTTGGCAGTATTTGAAACTAGCCTGTCATTTGGGATTGGAATGGCGCATGGTTACGAGGCTAGTGATGAAAAATTCAGGGTAACGAAAATAGAAGGACAAGAAATTCTTGAGATTGATAACAAACCCGCAGTTAAGGTGCTTTCTGAAATATTTGATTTTAAAATAGAAGAAATAGGAGGTATGCATTTAGGTTTCTTGACAACGGGAACCATCGGATACCAGAAAGATCAAGGTGACTATGTTCTCAATATCCCATCCAGAGTGACTAGTCGACAAGGAGTTATCTTGTCTCACGCTGTTCCACAAGGTATTGAATTAACCGTTATGAAAGCGACTAAGAAGCGTCTAGCTGAAGCTAGCAAAAATGCTCTTCGTCGCGCAAATCTGAGAGCGGGTATTTCAAAACCCGCTATATGTATTACATTTTCTTGTGCTCTTAGAGCTGCAATATTGGATGACGAAGCTGATAATGAGATACAATCCATGAAAGAAGCAGCACCGAAAACACCAATCGTAGGATTCTATTCTTTTGGAGAACAGACGATATCAAATGATGGAACCAACGAGCATTTCAACGAGATAATTTCGGTTCTTTCAATTGGAAACTCTCTTTCACCGAGTGCAGAAGTCGCATTAGAAAATAAACAACTATTAAGAGAATTAAAAATAACAGAAGAAGCACAAAGGGCTCTTCTGATTCAAATGCCTGATGCTGTAATTGCTACGGACGAGGATGGTGTCATTTCTCATTGGAATCCGAAAGCAGAAGAAATTCTTGGTTATAGTGAAGAATATTGTATTGGGAAAATACTTGAAGATGTTCTAAGTGATAGTGCTCAGGAATTACTCAACCTGATAAAAACCGAGAATTGTGGGATTGGATATTCATCTGAGCTCTATATCCTAGCATCAAATGGCACAAAAATTCCTTTTCTCGTAACCGCATCACATAACAGAAATCAACCATATTTTACCGATGTTTATATTCTACATGACATTAGACACAGAATTGAAATGCGAAATGCGCTGCTTGATAGCGAAGAGAAGTATAGAAATCTAATTGAAAATTCACTTGAAGGTATTGCTATAGCTACTGATAATAAATTCCTCTTTGTTAACACAGCTTTTTCAAAACTGATGGGGCGATCAATAGATGAATTGCTATCTAAAAGAATGCCTGCTATTCTACATTTCATTCATCCAGAAGATGTAGAGAAATTGACAATCTTAAACGATGTGTGGCAAAAAGAAAGAACTGTTCCGGATAGAGTAGAATTCAGAGTTATAACAGATACAGGAGAAACAAAATGGATTGAATGTTATCCTCAAACGATAATGTACGATGATGTACCGGCAATTCAAATGCTCGCTCATGATATCACGATAAGAAAAAATGTGATGAATTCACTTGAGAAAGAAAGGACATTCTTTCAAACCCTAGCAGAAGTATCCGTCGAGGATGATGATATTCAAAGCATTTGCAGAAGGATACTTGAAACACTAATGAGAAACTATGATTTTCATTTAGGAGCTATTCAGCTATACGACGAGAAGAACAATTTGCTTGAGCTGGTGGCAGCTCAGGGAGTGAGTCCTTACAAAACATACAAACACATGAAAGTCGCTCCCATTGAAGAAACGGGGTTCATTGCCTCCCATGTCGCATACTCGAAGGAACCCATTTACATCACAGATAGCATTCCGGAAGCTTGGCCAAAAATCGTTGAACAACGTTTCAAAGAATTAAGAGTAAGAAGTTCTATGACCTATCCAATTTTGCGTTCCGATTCTTCGTTGATTGGTATTGTTAATTTTGCATCAAAAAAATCCTCATCATTTTCCAGTTATGACAAACAATTTTACCAAGCAGCAATTTCCATGCTCGGAACTGCAATAGAAAAAGCTGAAGCAAAACAAAAATTAGTTGAATCAAAAGAACTTTTTGAAAAGACATTCATATCACAGAGAGATTCGATATTAATCCTTTCGAAATCCAATCCACCAATTGTTGTCGACTGTAATCCGATGGCTAATGAAGTGTTTGGTTATCCAAGAAATGAGCTAATTGGGAGTGCAGTAGAAATTTTAGCTCCAGATGATTCTTCAGGAAATCGTCTGATCCATCAATTGACTCATAATATTAAAAGACGAGGATTTATCCAAATTCCAGATTTTGTTTTGGAAAGCAAAACTGGAAAGAAATTGGATACTGAAATCACAGCGGTTCTACTTCAAAAAGATTCGGGAGGTGATATGGGATCAGTTGTAGTAATACGTGATATTACAAAAGAAAAGCAAGATGAACAAGCTCTAATAGAAAGTGAACAGCGATACAAGACTGTACTTCAATCATTAAATGACCTTGTGTTTGTGTTTGACGAAGAAAACAGATATACACAGTTTTATTCAGCTAGCGGACATTTACTTGCTGTGTCTAAAGAAGAATTCATAGGAAAGCAAGTGGATGAAGTATTGGATAATGAATCGAGTAGAATATTGCTATCGACTCTTGACAGAGTTCGTGAAACAGGAGAAAATGGAAATATAGAATATGAATTGGAAATCAACGGGGAAGTGCGGTACTTCTCAGGTTCAGTGTCATTACAGGATGACGGAAAACACTGCACTTTGATTGTCCGTGACGTGACCGAAAGGAAACTTGCTGAAAATGAGCTACTCACTTCATATCGGGATCTTGAATTATATACGTCTCTGTTACGTCATGACATAGCTAACGATTTGCAAATAATAATGGCACAATCTGGAATGCTCGAAAAAAACCTGGGAGATATCAATCGAGAACGAACAGAAGCAATTTTTGCTGCAGCAGAGAGAATGGGAAGAGTCTTGAGTGTTTTCGGAGCAAGCGAAAATGAACCTAAACAGACTCTATTAGCTATGATAGAAAAAATATCAGACCAAGCAAAACGTGCTCATCCTGGATTAATTGTTAATATCGAATGTACTAATCATGCCAAATCTATCAACCTAAGCATTGGAAGACTCATTCCTTTGGCTTTTGATAATCTTCTTAGAAATGCAGCTACATTTGCTGGAGAAAATCCAGTTGTTGATATCAAGATTAGGAAATCACAAAATACTATCATCATTGATTTCAAGGATAACGGAGATGGGATTCCTACCCATATCCACGATAACCTATTTCAAAGGGGCACATCCACTACTGGTGGAGGATTAGGATTATACCTTACAAAAAGAGTCCTAGAAGGACATGGAGCAAGTATTGAATTAATAAAAGACAAGCACAAAGGTACTCATTTTCGTGTGGTATTTCCAATCCAATAATTCCAATTTCTTGTCCTTTGTCAACAGTCTTAAGCAATAACGATGTATTTGTGTTATTCATATTTAGAGGGATTGGATTGAAAAAAGAAGATACGCTTGAATTCATTGATAAACAGATAGATCTAGAAGAAAACATAATTAATATCGTAAAGGAAAACACTTCCAAACTTGGAAATGCTTTCGTGAAAGATTTACTTCTAGGTATTGCGCAAGACTCGAAAAAACACGCGGCATTACTCAAGTCATTGAAGAAAGCAGTCGAAGGACCTACACCTTTCATCAGCACTGATGAACGAGACAAGATTGCCAAGGGAATCGAGAAACATATCGAACTTGAATCACAAGCAATCGAGACCTACTCGGAACTTATTAAGAAGAGCGACAATGAGCAGGTTAAAACCATTGCTGCTATGATTCATGAAGATGAGATTCGACACCATGCACTTTTGAAAGAATTGCACAAAACAATAATCGAGCCCGAAACTTTGACAGAAGACATGATTTGGGATATTTTGTGGAAAGACTCACCCTGGCATGGTAGTCCTGGCGGCTAATTCAAAACATGATAACTGTGGGTTTTATCCCACACCAATTCTATTTTATTCCATACTCATCAACAAGATTCAGAAAGGTCGAGTCTAAGGTATCCATTCCTACTCCGGTTTTAGCGGAAATCAAATGGGTGGTCATTCCATATTCATTAGCAACTTCGATCATCTCATCACCAATCTGGTCGATTTTATCTCCATCTATAAGATCAATTTTATTTCCTACCAAAATGAAGCGTTTTCCATCCCCACTATCGAAATTCAGATTGCTATTTTCATTGACTGCTGGAATCCAATAAGTGAACAAATTATCAAATGTCTGCATTTTACTTACATCAAAGAAAAGGAGGCCAATTTTTGCACCACGTATCATTGTTTTCATCTGATCTGCAAATCGTTTTTGGCCACCAAAGTCCCATATTGATAGTGTGCATTCAGTACCACTGGGAAGCTCCACCTTCTTAGTATCAAAACTTGCACCGATTGTAGTGCGTAGCATATCTGGATCAGGAAAATTACCAGTTGTATAGCGTTGGGTAAAAGATGTCTTCCCGCACTCTGTATCACCCAACACTGCTACTTTTACAATCGCCATTTGATTCAATCCTCACGAAGACTGTTGACTGGACGTTCCTCTTAGAGTAGATATAATTTTTGCAAATGGAGGGCTAACACCGATTGCTGCCGCAGCTGCTACACCCAATAGGATTAACGCTAGTTCAAATTGAAAATCTTCTACGTACATTGCAGATAAAGCTGCTAATAGCGCAGAAATAACAAAGAGAACAAATCTTGATGCTGCTCTTCCAGCTCCAATCTTATACAGTCTCCACGAAGTTCGAATGAAAAGAACTATAGACCATATCAAAAATGGACCTAGAAGAATCCAGAGATCTCCTGCAACCCATCTACCGTCTGCAACTTCAGGTATTGCTAGAATTGTTATGAATGTGCAAAATGAGATTATTATCTCCCTAGTAACTGAGTATCCCCTCTCACCAAGTGCAGTAGATGCTGCAGCTAAAGTGATTCCTGTTAGTCCGAAACAACCGAGAAGTACGTCAAACCAAATCATATAGCGATTGAATACTTCATTTTGTGAGATATAGACAGCCCATGAAAGGGAATGAGTAAACAATAACAACGAAATGGAACCAAGAACAAGAGCAATATATTTTGGTACTCTTGCTTCAGTTCTAGTTAGTTCGCCGAGGAAAAAGTCCAATGGTGCTAAAATACACAATCCCGTTATGAGACATGCCAGTACAAAACTCCAGATTACATAAGTTCCAAAACTCAGAGCAACTATAATCAATGGAATACATATTGTAAGTCCGGTTCCAAATAATAAAATGGTAATCATTGTTCTTGGGGGTTTCCTAATTGATCCAAATATTGCTGCTCCTACAATCAGCGGTGCGTTTACAAAGATGTAATATTCAGGATTACTCCAGACAAAACCTGTACTAGCAAGCCACCATGTCATAATATACATCAACAGTAACAGAGTTAGTGAGCCGGTAAATATAGTGGGATTCTCTTTAAGCAGTGTCAGAGCAAAGAAGAATGTTGCAATTAAGAACAATGCGAGAATGGGAGCAAAAAGAATGAGAATGCTAGTACCAGTAAAAAGTCGTTGAATATTCTCAAAAATCACTGGAACGATCAGAAAAGCAGTTATGATAGTTCCATTTCTTGCACGATTGCCTTCTTGAAAGAGAATATTCATCTGAGCAATGAGAACAAATCCTAGGAATAACGCATTAAAACCAGTAATGATGAAACGAAGTGGCTCCATCATTCCCGCAAGTACGGAGAGTGTCACAAATATTCCTGCGATTCCAAATGCGGTCAATGCTCTTTGTGTATAGATCGTAAGTGTACCGTAAATCTCTCTGATTCTTTTTACATATATCAAGAGAGAGAAAGAAATGATAATACTTACAACCAGTCCGCTAATATTCATAGCAAGTGTGTAATCCATTTTGTATCAACCCCATAAATCAGATATTTCGCGTCCGCGTTTATCAGCGACTTTTTGAATTCGTTTTGCAATCTCTTCTTTCGATGCTTCCGGTTTATTTGTAATGGAGGTCAAACTGTCAGCCACTTCATTCTCATTATCAGCTTCAGCTATGTAGACATAATCCCCCAAGGTGACATATCCGACAACACCACGATCCGATTTCATAAAATGGTGTTTACCTTCCGAAAGACTTGCTGGGTCATCACGTTCAAGAGCTGCAGAAACGAGCTGTACAATACCCATCAACAAAGCAACTCGTTCATCCTTTTGCTCATCAATGGGATATAATACTTGAGAGCTCATATCGTCCAATTTTACTTTTGCTACCAGTCTGATGACCATTAGTCACCACCCCCAAAAGCATCAGTTAACCAATCAAGCTCTTTAGACCCAGTTCGCTTCTTGGGTTCTTCTTTCTTTTTCATTGGAACAACAACGTCTCGAACCCCGAGACCTTTACCTCCACGTTGGTTATAGAGGGTGACCAGCAGTTCATGCCCATTTTCGCAATTTGCTATCATAGTTGGTGAGCGACCCTCATCCTTAATTCTCTGTTTAATAGATTCAGCTTCTTCATCTGAAAGTTTGATGGTAGTCTGACCTTGACACTCTGGACATTTGAATGTGATATCCATGATTTATCAGCTCCCTTCCTTTTGTGATGATGTGCGTCTTGAAATAAACCGAATAACGGGTGGACTATTTGCCAATGATAGAATGACTGAAAATGCTAATAGTGCTAAGACAATTCCAAATGGAAAATTATCTGAAAACATAGAAACAATTCCAACTGCCAATGCAGATGTTATGAATAAGATAAATCTGAAAGCAGCTGTACCTGCCCCAAGTCGTGCTATTCGAATGGATGTTCTGATGAATAACAACATTCCAGCAGCAATTCCGAATCCAATAAAGAGCCATAGTACTTCTTGTTCATAGCGACCACCAATTACATCAGGAAATGCAAAACATACAATAGCAGATCCATATATGTTTAGGAATTCCCTTGAGTAGGAATATGCTGTATTTCCAAAGTTCATCACTACACCAGCAAGAACGAAAGCTCCAACTGCAAACATTCCCAACACTACATCAAACCACACAAAATATTGATTCCATGCACCTTCGGATTGGTAGATAGAAAATGATAATGCGTGAGTCATAATCATTAGAGAAAGTGCGCCAATGACTAATGCAATATATCGAGGTGCTTTCGTTCCCGTTTCTTGTGCTTGCTGAATGAAATAGTTTAGAGGGATGATCATCGCTAAACCTGATAGTATTGCAGCTTGCGAATAGAGTGTAATGATGGTTTCACCGGACTGGAACGAAACTATGACTAGTGATGAACCAATTGTGAATGCAGTGAGGATTAGAAAAATCGTTAACATTGTTCTAACTGGTTTTCTTATAGATGCAAATATTGAAGCTCCCAGCAACAATGGTAAAGCATTGATTATGAAAAATTCGGGATTGACGAACAACCATCCAGATGCTGACACTAGCCATGCAACAACAAAGACCAATTCTAGAACTAGAAAAGAAACCGAGAATACTGTCGGATTTTCACGAACAAGTACAATCGAAGATATAATTCCCCCACCAAGGAAAAACAGTAAAGTCACCATTAGAATTCCAATTGTGGGAGGTAAAACAAACCTGAGGTAAGCACTGATAGCAACCGATGATGCCATTAGTAGTATAATGATAATTTTGAGATAATTAGCTAATTTCTTATTTGGATAAAGAATATTGATCTGAGTAAGAAATAGCAATCCAAGAAAGATGGCGCTATTACCCATTACCAGATGAGTCATCGTAGAGTGAACAGCAAAGAATGGTACAAAAGCCATGGAGATTCCTGCAGCACCATATGTCATCAGAGCTCGACGTGTATTGGGAGTGATTTCTGTGATGATTTCTCTAATGTTTCTCCCGTAAATTACAATAGAAAACAATGTTGCCGCAAAGGTTACCAATCCTGAAATAAAGATAGTCTGTGAAAAATCCATTATTACACCTCTAACCCCATAAATCTGAAATTTCCCTGCCTCTTTTGCTTGCTACTTTCTCGATTCGTGTTGTCAATTCTTCAGTAGAAGCATCTGGTTCTTTTGCTACAGAACGAACACATTCACCAGCTTCATTTTCATTATCAGCTTCACAAATGAAAAGTGTACCACCAACCTGAGAATATGATATGACGCCTCGATCGCTTTTCATAAAATGTGGCTGATCTGAAGGTATCTCCTGAATATCATCTCTTTCAAGTGCTGCTGAAACCAATTGTACAATTCCAGTAAGAAGCGCAATACGTTCAGCTTTTTCTTCACCTACTGGATAAAGTACTGTCGAAGACATATCATCAAGAGCTACTTTTACAACTAAACGAATTACCAAGCTTTATCCTCCTCATCCAAAAGCGTCTGTGAGCCAGTCTAGCTCACTTGAACCTGTTTTCGATTCCTTTTTCTTTTCTTTCTGCATTGGTACGACAACATCTCGTACCCCGAGACCTTTACCTCCACGTTGATTGTATAAGGTAACGAGTAATTCATGATTGTTCTCACACCTAACAATCATCGTGGGACTACGACCTTCTTTAGAGATTCTCTCCTTAACCTCAGCAGCCTCTTCATCGGTCATTTCTATAAGAGCTGAACCGTCACAGGCTGGACATTTGAATACTAGTTTCATAGCTATCGTCCAGAACGTTCTCTTGGCCTACGAATTTGAATGAAAAACCCTTGATATAGGTTATTAGGATTTATTCAAAATCTGAAGCTAGAAGACTCTCACGAATTCGCTATTTCGATTTCTCAATCTCAGTAAATCTTCTTCGCATACAATCTCGAATAAACTCAGGAAAAGAAGAATAGCCAAGTTCGTAGTCTCTATTGAATCGTTCGAATTTTATTCTGTAGTCATCAGGTAACGTTACAGTAGTCTGTCGTCCCAAAACAATCACTTCAGAGTTTTAACAGCTATCATGTCTAAAATAGACTGATTGTCAGAGGTCAAAGCTTATGTTCAAGGTTGCATATTGTAATACATTCTATATTGAAAACGCTTGGAGAATTGTTTATTGTGACAGTAGAGGATGTGAAAAGAACAGATGACGGTCCAGCTCTTATGCTTGCGAATGAAGCGGTCGTAAGAGGTGCGCTTGAAGCTGATGTAAAGGTTGTTGCTTTTTATCCAGGGTCACCTACCTCAGAGATCCTAGACACATTTGGAGAGGTCTTGGACCATTTTGGTGATTATCGGATGGAGATATCTGCTAATGAAAAGGTTGCTCTTGAGACCGCAGCTGGTGCGTCAATGGCAGGGCAACGTTCCTTTGTAAGTATGAAAAGTGTTGGAATGAACGTAGCCAGTGACTCGATGTTCAGCATAGGATATACAGGTCTCAATGCAGGGTGTGTCTGTCTGATTGCAGATGACCCCTATGCCCATTCATCACAGTCTGAGCAAGATGGACGATATTTTGGAGAAGCAGCATATGTTCCCATGATAGAACCCGCCACAGCTCAAGAAGCTAAAGATATGACAAAATGGGCCTTTGAGGTCTCAGAACGCCACAAAACTTTGGTCATTATGAGAACTACGACTAGAGTCAATCATCAGAGAGGAATGGTTAACCTCGGAAAACTGGATCGAACTCCATTCAAGAAAAACAAATGGGCAGACGTGAAAGGCGAATACTTCACAGTTGGAGCAATCGCCCGAGCTCTAAAAGCGAAGATACTAGAACGAACTAAGAAGGTTCGTAAAGAATTTGAAAAGACCAAATTCAATTTCATTGATGAAGGTGAAGGAGACACAGGGATAATCACTGCAGGTGTCTGTTATTTACATTCCAAAGAAGCAATGAATAATCTAAACATGGAACTGCCTGTGCTAAAGATAGGAACTCTGTTTCCACTACCAGAACAGAAAATTGGCGAGTTCATCAAACCACTGAAACGATTGATCATCGTAGAAGAATTAACTCCATATCTTGAGACCCGGATTACTGCTCTAGCTAAAGATATCAATCCTGACTTGGAGATAATCGGAAAACGAAGCGGTCACTTCAGTGAGATGCTTGAATATAACGTACCAATTGTCGAGAAAGTGTTAGCATCTGTTTTTGAAACGAAACCAAGTCTCGACTACGATGCAATACTCGAAAGAGCAGAGAAGTTAAAGGCGGACCTTCCAGAACGAAGCCCAATATTCTGTCCTGGGTGTCCACATCGGGGTACACTTTGGGCATTTAGAGAGGCTTTACGGAAACTAAAGATTCGTGATGATATCGTGTATAACAACGACATAGGGTGTTACTCGATGGCTTTTCTCCCTCCCAATAATTTTAGCGACTCAATGCTGGCAATGGGAGCTTCGTTAGGGGTCTCAGCTGGAATGGCACTCTCGTTAGAAGACAAAGTTATAGCTATGGTAGGTGATTCAACACTATATCATGCAGCGCTTCCCGGGATTGTAAATTTGATTCACCATAATGCAAACGTAACATTGTTTGTCTTAGATAACTCCGTGACTGCAATGACTGGACAGCAGTTTAACCCGAATAGCCCATATGATGCTGGGAGGTCTCCAGCAAGAAAGATAGACATGGAGAAACTCTTCGAGGGGCTCGGTGCTGACAAAATCACAGTCATCGATCCATATCAGACGAGGGACTCTGTTAAGCCAATTATGGAAGCAATAGAAGCAGAAGGTCTCTCAGTAATCATTGCTAGAAGAGATTGTGCGCTCTATGGAGACCGTGAAAAGAAAAGAGCTGGAGAAAAAATCATTCCGAGTGAGAACGACAAGGAAACCTGCAGAGGTATCTATGCATGTGTTAAGGAATTCTATTGTCCAGCTATTGTTGTTGATGAATCAGACCATAAGATGATGATAGTACAAGACTTGTGCGATGGTTGTCTTGAATGTCGTCAAGTCTGTCCCGTGGATGCTCCATATCACGTAGGAGGTGCATAGAATGGAAGGCACATACAATATCATGTTCTGTGGAGTCGGAGGGCAAGGCCTCATGTTGTTATCATCCATCTTAGGAAAAGCAGCGACTGATTCAGGTATCAAGGTCATGACTGGAGAACAACACGGTCTCTCTCAACGTCAAGGTTCTATCTATGTCCATTTCAGAATGGGAAATCCGATATCTCCGCTAATTCCCTATGGTAAAGCAGATCTAATGATAGCTATGGAAGCTAGTGAAGCTCTGAGATACATCGAGTATCTGAAAGATGATGGGATAATTATCATGAGTAACCGAGTGATGCCAAGTGTGGCTGAAACTAGAGAAGTTGCTCTTGACAAAGATGAAAAGACAAAATACTACACAATAGAAGAGATTGAGGAAAAGCTCAGGCAGGTCACAGACAAGATAATCCTGTTGGATTCACTTGAACTTGCGACAAAAGCAGGTAATCCAAAAACTGAGAATTCTGTATTAATCGGTGCTGTTACTGCCTGTGACGATTTCCCGATTCCAGCAGATGAAGTAAAAGAGTCAGTTCTTGAATTAGTTCCACCTAAGACCGTGAAAGCGAATACAAAAGCTTTCGAACTTGGTCAAGAAGCAGGTGGAGACTGCCTTGGTTAGTTCTAGGATAGAGCTTCATGCTCTATCCTTCAATTTCTTTTAGAAATTTTAACTTACTTTTTGAAAGGTGAAACTTAAATTGTTACTTTTCTAACAAATGCTGACTTGAGTAGCAATACTAAGGCACGCTAATGGTTTAGGATGTCAAATATAATCAGGTATAAGCTGATTTTTGCTACTTCAAATGCTTAAGGGAGAATTAACTTGAAATTAAATCACGGAATGAAATTAGTGATTATTCTATTCGCATTCTTACTATTATTTTCTGCACCACAGGGAGAGAATGTGACTCTTTTAGAAGAATCTAATGACATTCAAATCACACGAACAGCTATTCACGCACCAGCGGGTTTAGATGATGTTAACATTACAGTAGACACAGTTTGGAATACAGACATGAATCTCACTAGGGGAATCGAGATTGACGAGGATGCAACACTGTTTATCAATAATTCCTATGTTAGATTAAATCAAGCCAACTACTCGAGTTGCTCGATTGTTGTAAAGAATGGTGGTACTCTCATTATCAAGAACGGATCTACTCTAAACACGTACAATGACAGTATTGTGATGTATTCTATTGATTTCCAAGGTGGGTCTTATGGTAATATTACAGACTCCACTGTCATCCGCTGTTACAATATTGAAGTTAGCTCATGTCAGATAACTCCATTCTTCTCAGAGATTGCTTTTGCCAACAACGTATTCTACGATTGGGGGTCACTTTCTGGCGGAATGAT
>WJMJ01000015.1 GCA_014728035.1 Promethearchaeota archaeon
CACGGTTCTACGAGAGGTTAGGACTTTGACTTTCGAAGATATTAGTTGAGTCGTGTATGTATTAGTTGAGTCGTGTATGTATCGGAGAATATTATGTCATTTGACAAATTTGTGATGATTACTTGTGATAAATGCGAGGAACAAATAGACACCAGACAGGAGAGAGATACGTGTCTTCGGATGGACAAACCGATCTGGTAATGATTATTGCGACAAATGTTCTCCCACCAAACGACGACGATAGGGGGTCTGTAGCTCAGTTGGTAAGAGCATGCGGCTCATAACCGCACGGTCGGGGGTTCGAGTCCCTCCAGACCCACCACTGTATTTAATATCTTATTTTTGGTGCGAGGGAGATTATTTGATGTACATGAGAATGCTGAGATGTCGTGCTGGTAGATTTCTGGAAAGGTATTGTGGTATCCATTATATCAACCGTCAACACCCATTCAAATGGCACGAAAAGGTAGCTATATGGCTTGTGGACAGGATAACACCAGTAAGTATCGGTACCAATCCAGAAACGCTTCGCATCGCAGAAGATTTCAACAGCACACCTGGGAGAACCAGTACATGTAATCCACATCATTTCGGAGACATCATAGAGCCATCACTCGATACTTTGGAACAACTTGATAAACAGCATAGAATGGAAAGATGCAAAAACCTACATCATGACGGAGATGCAGAAGTGGTGTCAGAAAACAACAGAAGAAAAATAGAATACAAAATTAACAAACATAAATCACAAGCCGCAGAACCAGACGAAGAATGCGATAATGTTTTTGGTGGATACAAAAAATCATGAAGTGTGATATTTGCGGCGTGAAATTAACAGAACCAGTGGATAAGGTAATTTGGGCAGGTTATCGTGTCCTTGAACATTATGAATATGATGGAAAGAGTTATTGTGTCAAATGCTTTCAAGATAAACGCCCAACAGATCCTATCTCACGTAACAAGGCCCGGTAGCCCAATCAGGCAGAGGCAACGGCTTTAAAAGCCGTACAGTGTGGGTTCGAATCCCATCCGGGCTACCAACCCTGAAACTTGACCATCACAATATAATAAATTATGAAAGGAGTATTCGTATGCCACTCTTAGACGTGACCTATGGTGATCCGTGCTTGGTTGAACCGGATTATGTGGAGAATCTAAAGCTAATCCAGGCTTTGAAGATCAAGATGAATGGTCGCAGGTTCAATAGAATCATCAAAACAATCGATGAGGCTGTTGATTCCATTGTGAAGCATCCAAATGGGAAGATTACTACCGATGGGCTTTCTTGGGCAAAGACCGGATCATTATTTGGACACCAGTCGATGCAACCAAAGAAACGAGTTGATCATTTATGGTCTTCTGTTGCACGTATCACAGGATACACAAAGGAATTGCTTATGGCAGTTGGTAGCCTGTTACGATGGAGAATTGCACTCAGAGATGAGATGTGGCTTTTGTACCGCAGAGACACGGATCTGACAGATCCAGACACAAATAAAGTTGTGACTGTGAGCGAATATTGGATTACAGATAAAGATATGAGCAAATATCTATGATTGGAAAGAAGCTGGCATCTCATCACAACAATATGGGAATTAGCACACATGCATTGACTAGATTTCTTGAGCATTTATGTCTAAAAGAAAGAGGAACGTCACGTGAAGAGGTGATATCCATATTTTACAATTCGAGGAGAATATCGCACAAGGAATTGTGCAAGATGGGGTTCAAGACCGCCTTTAATTATAGGCGCAATAGGGGAAAGTACACTTGGTATTTCAGGACATCCGTGCTGGGGAAAACTTTGATATTCGTAGTTGCAGAAGACAAACACGATAATTCAAATTTGGTTATCATAACCATCCTGGCGCACAACCAACAGAGTCTTATATATCAAGAAAGAGGTAGGGAACGTATACGCAGCATGTCGTCATGATATGATAGGACTACTCCACCCCTATACACCACTACCGGTAGTATGTATACGTCAACTGACACCACAATCGGTAGTGGTGTATCTGGCACGATAGTTGCTATATAAGATATGTAGAATTTTCTACCCCCATAAAGGAGATTACCCATGGCACGAAAGACAAAAGATCCGCTTGCAGACCTTGGCAAATTGGCAGATACCCAGAAACAGCCAGAAAAGCCCAAAAATGGCAAGAAGACAGTAAATCTCGATCCAGCACCAGTCAAAGAGATGGTTGATGCTTGGGTCACAGCAGACAGACAACTCAAGGAAGCCAAGGCGGTCAAGGAGCAAGCTGAGGGAGAAATTAAGGATTACGCAGAGCCTCGTTGGAAGGAAGAATGCCGGAAAGATGGTACAGTCAAAAAGAGCATTCATGTGGGTGTGGTCACCATCTCCTACAAAAGCGGGAGTCAGATGTACAGTAGGGCATCGCTCAACGCAGATGCACTTTGTGAAGCCCTTGGTGAAAAAGAATACGACAAGCATTTTGTGGAAAAGGAAGGGCCATTCCAACTCACGGATGCGGCAACCAACGACAGCGCTTTTGTTGCTGATCTGGTCAAGCTGGTCCAAAAACATAATGGTGCCGGATATCTGACCCGATCCAAGACAGTCGTGCCCAAGGAAACCCTCTACGACATGCGTGTGCTGGAGCCGGATAATTATGCCAAGATCGAGAAAAAGCTTCACGAAGCAGGTGTCCGGGACCAGAAACCTACTTTCTCAGCACGATAAGGTGGATTTATGAACAGCAAGCACAGCAAGCAAAGAGCGGTTGAGGCGCAAGAAATTATCCGCGACTTTTCCAATGATATGAACCAAGACCTCCAAACGTTCATTGAATCAATGGCAAATGAGCACAGAACAATCCAACAGGCGTTCACGAATCTGTGTTTTGAATGGATAAAAAGATGCGCCAAGATGCACAGTGAAAAGCAATTCGACCTTCGCAATGAATATTCGGTAAAAACCTGTGCTGAAATTGTCGAAAAGGTTGATGTGGGAAGATGCCCATTCATATAGATTGGGGGTTCCATGGATATCCGGTTTGCCGACAAGCCCACCAGATCACAGAAGATATGCTTGCCCATGTTCGACAACGGCAAGCATATCGGATTATCAAAATTAGATGGGTGGAGATGTCGCACCACAATCTATGCTGACGGAACGATCGACTTTCTTTCTAGCTCTGGTAAACGTCTCCCAGTATCTGAAAAAGTCAGAAACGCCGTCCGTGCCATCCGTGACGCCGGGAGAGTACCTCTCGCCAGCCAGTTAGATGGCGAATGGATGAAACGAAGACCCGATTATGATGGTCCCGAATGCATCTATCTATTTGCACCAATGGTATTGGCCGGTGAATGGGTAGGTCATCTGCCATTTAAAGAAAGATGGGAGTGGATAAATAAATTGGAATTGCCAGTTGATGATTTGTCCATCAAGAAATCGGATCACATGCCAAATGAACCATTACTATTACCAGCATCAGCAAATTGTGAGTTAACCGAATTCTTTGACATCCATATCAACGTGCCCAGAACAGAAGGTGTTGTGATCTATAAGGCAGAGGGCAAGATGTATGGCAATCCCAGAGAACCAAAGAAAAGCAGAGATATGTACAAGATAAAATATCGGGAAGGCCATGATGGCAGAACAAAGATTGAATAGCTCAGCAGGAGAAGACAATGAAAAATAATTATGACAAGTTTACTTGCCCAATTTGTGGAGATAAGGTCAGTAATGCCGGTGCTGCACGCACATCCCACCTAAGAAAGCACGTTAGAGAGGGAAAAGTCAAGGAATTCAGTGATGATGGGCATCTGTACTTCGTATCGGTAAAGGATAACGAGATAATCCGCGTGGGCGAACCGACAAAATCATCCTCTCCCCATCAATGGATGTCATTTCACACTACAATGAAATGTGACCCACGCAAACGAATCACTGCCAAATTCTGTGATGAAAATGTATTTATCGAATGCAGAAATTGTGGCAAGAGCCACAAAGCTATACCAGCTACGTTCGAGGAAAGGGACAAACACAGATTCTACAAGATTAATTGTCCTGATTGTGATTCTTTGACTCTATTTCCAACAAGATTTGTCAAGAAGACTGGTACAGTAACCGTGTAATTCCCCCCTATTCTATGCTATCGACATATATCGTGATGATAGGATTCTTTGTATCGTCGCCGCATATACCCACCAGTAGTATAATTTTCAAAGATCCCATACAACCGGTAGTATTATTGGTGGCACGCTAGTTGCTAGAAAACAGAAGATGGGAGGACTCTATGGGAATGTATGAAGAAAAATTGAACGAGGTTTTGCAAGAGATCAAATTCGAGTTTGGCACTGGGTTGTGGATAGAGCCACAGGGCAAAGTGCACAAACTTCCCAATGATCAAATCCATGCCAAATGGGCCAAAACGCATAATATGAATATGGACAAGATGCTCAAAGATGGGTGGGCAAGAGTGAGGGTTGTGGCTGACAGTACAATAGGCGAAAGCTACGACAAAGACCAGATCTTCAACGTTCATGAAATCGCCAAACGATATGGGACTACATACATCACATTTGTTTGGTACCGAGATAATATGCCAAAGAAATATGAGTATACTCTTGGAGATCCAGTGCCGGTTTTGGAAGACAAGGAGGACGCATGAACAACTTTTTGGTGCCTTATCTGAAAGCAGGATATCCAGTTATCTACCTGCTCACTGCCGAAGAAAACAGGGCGGAATTGACAACGCTCAAGGCAGCACAGGAATGTGGCCGCAATCTGAAGATCTGGTCGCACACAGATGGGTTTTTCGGTGTAGGCGAAGACGACGATGAAGATTCCACGGAAGATCCTGTCGATGCACTTGAGGTTATCAAGGCATCCCCAGATAAGCAGATGTTTGTATTCCGTGATTTTCATCATTTCCTCAAAGTGCCCAAGATTCAGCGTCTTGTTAGGGACATTGCCAAGAAATTCCGACAAACACAATGTTGTATGGTCATCATAAGCCCTATCAACCAAATCCCACCAGAACTGGAGAGAGAAATCACGCTGGTCGAATTTGAGTTGCCAACGAGGAAAGAAATCGAGCAGACATTCGACAACCTATATAAAGCAAACAAGAAATCAATCGGCACAATCGACGACAGCGAAAAAGAGCGCATCATCCAAGCTGCAATGGGACTCACCACCGATGAAGCCGAGGCCGCTTTTGCTAAAGCCATTGTGGAACGGAACATGAACCAATTGGATACCCCAATATCCAAGATGGTGCTCGGAGAGAAAGCTGCAGCAGTCAGAAAGTCAGGTATTCTTGAATATTTTGAGGCCAAGGAAACAATGGGTGATATTGGTGGCCTTGAAAATCTCAAGAAATGGCTACAAATGAGAAGCAAGGCATTCAGCACCAAGGCACGTGAATTTGGATTGCCAATGCCTCGCGGTATTCTACTTGCGGGGATTCCTGGTTGCGTTGCGGCGGGTACGAAAATCATATATAAAAGGGGAAAGAGGCACGGCGGTCGCACTCTCAATATTGAAGAATTATATGCAAAATTTAATAACATTAGAAAAGGATATGATGGTGGTCCTTCGTGGGATCATACAATACCAACATTTGCACAATCATGGGATCAAGAGACTGGAAGGATGATATTCGCTGAAATCAGTCATGTTTTGAAAAAGGGTGAAAAAACTTGTATTAGAATCACAACTGATGATGCTGGTTACGTCGAGGTCACCAAAGATCATCCTATACTAATGGCAGATGGAGAATTTTGCGAGGCAAGTGATATTATTATTGGTGACAAACTTCTGGTTCGAGGTTCAATGCTACCAAAACCCAAAAAGAATAGAAAGCAAAAGAAAAAAGCAAAAAGAGCCAGCATTGATAGTCTACCAATTTGGTATAAATCTGGATCTGTTAAAAAGGTCAATACGTCATCTGGTGTTTATGAATACAAAAGACAACGACGATCAAGGTTGGTGATCGAAGCGCACATGAATGGGTTATCTTTTGATGAATATGTCGAGATACTTCGTAATTGTCCAAAAGAATCAGAATCTATGCGTGTTCTTGGTCCCGAATTTGATGTGCATCATATAGATGAAGATGCAATGAATGATAACATTTCCAATCTAATGGTAATGCTATCTGAAAAGCACAAAGATCTGCATCACCATCATGATGAAAGCAAATTCGATATCGAATACACCAGAGAATCTACCGTGGTCAAAATAGAAGATGTTGGCGTACACGAAACTTTTGATATCTCCATAAAAGAGCCAGGACCACACAATTTTTCTACTAGTAATGGTATTATTTTGCATAATTGTGGAAAGAGCCTAAGTGCAAAAGCCACAAGTAATATTCTTGGTATCCCTCTTATTCGTTTTGATGTAGGACGGATTTTTGGTGGTTTGGTGGGACAGAGTGAGGAAAATATGAGATCCGCCATCCAGACAATTGAAGCAATCGGGAATTGCGTCTGCTGGGTGGACGAAATGGACAAGGCATTTGCTGGTATGGGTGGTGGTTCTACTGATGGAGGAACAAGCCAGCGTGTATTTGGTAATTTCATCACATGGATGCAGGAAAAAACAGCGCCAGTATTCATCGTTGCCACAGTAAACCGCATCGATGCTCTACCACCAGAACTATTGCGCAAGGGAAGATTTGATGAAATTTTCTTTGTTGGCCTACCATCAGATGACGAGAGGGAGGATATTCTCAAGATTCATGTCAACAAATATGGACGTGATGCCGATAAATTCAAGCTCGATGAATGTGTGAATAAATCAACGGATTTCAGTGGTGCAGAGCTTGAGGAAGCTGTGATCAGTGGTCTATACCATGCATTCTACGAGGATAGGGATCTTGAATCCAAGGATATTTTAAAAGCAATTAAGACCACCAACCCCCTTGCCAAGAGTCGATCACGCCAGCTTGAGGATATGGCAAAATGGGCAACCGGGAATGCAGTAAATGCAAGTGTGGTCAAGAAGGAAACCAAGACGAGTGCCGGAAGGCAACTGGATATCTAAAAGGAGGACAACATGAGTCATGTCGCTGTGGTAGATGTGGAAATCAAGGATCTCAAGGCGTTGGAAAAGGCGTGCGAGAATCTCAATTTGAAATTCAATTGGAACCAGCAGACCTACAAATGGTATGGGCGAAGTGTGGGTGATTACCCTCTACCCAATGGCTTCAAGAAGGAAGATTTGGGCAAATGTGACCACGCCATTTCTATACCCAATAACAGCAAGGCATATGAGATTGGCGTCTGCGAGAGCAGGACCAGCAAGAAAGATTCCCATTGCCTTTTGTGGGATTTCTGGCAGGGTGGTTTTGGGATGCAGAAGATCGTGGGAGACAACTGCAGCAATCTGACCCACGAATATGCCAAGGAAGTTGCGAGGAAGGAAGTTTCAAAATTGGCTCAGGCGCAAAACTGGACAGTGACAGAGGATTACAACGAGCAAACCGGCGAAACCACAATCAGGCTTCGCAAGTACTAGGAGATGGTGTGGATATTACGATCAGAATAGACAAATCCGAAAGAGACTATCTGCATCTTTCAATATCACGAGGCACCGAAGTTAAGGCGACCGTCGTGGTAAGCCTAAAAAGAGATGGGTGGTATGTGCGTAGCGTAAAGGGTCGTGGTATCCTACACCAACAGATACTCCAAACGGCATTGTGGGAGTTAGAAAGCAACCAGAAATACCGTGATGCCGTTGAATTGATGTCAAAATCAGACACTCTTTATGTTTCCACCAAGGAAAGAGGAGAAGAGTCATGCAAGAAATGAAGGTCATTATTTCTAAAAATGGGCAAGTCACCATTGATGTAGATGGGATCAAGGGTTCCTCATGCAAGACTATGACAAAAGCACTCGAAAAGAGTCTTGGAATCACAGTCAGTGATAAGAAAAAGACCGAATTCTATGAGGAACAGCAAGTCGATAACCAACAGAATCTGGGGAACTACTAATGGATATCATCATATCTGGAGATCAAATCAGATATATTTATTCTGATGATTTACTTGGTCTCACCAATCATGGCACATCAACGGTAAAAAGAGCAAGCCATGTTGAACCAGATGACAATGGCGGGTGGAAAGCAGATTTGGGGCCAGTTGGTGGCCCTATTCTGGGGCCATTTAAAAAGAGGTCAGATGCACTGGAAGGGGAGTTAACATGGCTAACGAATCATGGAGTTCCAACGCCAAAATGAACATTGATCATAATACAAAGATCATGCTCCAAAATAGTCAGTTGAGAGAAGCACAGGGCAAATCAGGGGATGATCTTATCAATGCATTTGGAACTGGATACTTTGTCGATAGAGATGGTCAATTATATAATATTGGTAAAGCCAAAACACACGAGGAGTGGGCAAATCAACGAGATACAACTACCAATGATCTTCTTGATCGTGGTTGGACTAGGATAAGAAATTTTGGTGCATTTGATTACATACAGGGCGATTCACGCACACTGGACAACATATGGTATCTCATTGAAATTGCTGACAAAGTAAACAAAAACCGAATTATTTACACATATGACAGAAATCGTATTGAATTAATAAAACATGATGATGACAAATGGAGAGCAATAAATGGCAAAGAGATCAAAGACATCATCGAGTGTAAAATCATTCCTGAGAGCTTTACCAGCAAGATTTACTAAGCATGAATTCGGCCCAGAAGCAGCGACGCATGGTTATGCGATCAAAGATGATGGCAAAATGGTCGGTTTGATCTTGATTGATGATGGAATAATCCATAAATTTGGTGATATATGGACGTGCAAATAAGGAATTGAAATGAAATATTTATGCAATGACGATCAGTCAAACAAATTCTGGGAATATAAGATCAATGGCACATCAGTAACCGTGAAATGGGGCAGAGTGGGCCTATCGGGGCAGTCCAAAGTACATAATTTCAGTTCTTCTGATGATATGCAAAAATTCATCAATAAAAAAGTCGCAGAAAAAATGCGCAAGAATTATGCACCAGTTGATGACAAAAAGCTAAAGGAAGAGGTGAAAACCGCACAACAGTTGGGTCATCAATATAAAATATCACGTATGTTGTTTGTGAATCAGAAGGACAATAAACTCACCCATCTAGCCAAATATGATCCAAAGAAGTGGGTCTATGTTGAGATCCTAAATTCATGGAAGAAAGACATCACAAGGCTTCTGTTATCCAAGAATGAATCATACGAGATTACTGGTGGGGTGACAGAAGGATACAAATCCATCACCTATGGGCAGAAATCCCCAACATCTGGTAATTTTGTTAATGCCGTCCGTGGTATATTGCGCCGATTGTCAGAACAGGTGGTTGAAGTGGTTAAGGCAAGAATCACATTATCTGGTGCAAGAAAATTGGATATGGGAGGCGACGAACAAGAATATGCAACTGCTGCTTTGGATGCCTTAGAATCCATGAATATTACCAACATGGACAAGAGTGTGGTGTCAAAATTCGCCACCATGGGAACACGAGTGTTGGATTTATGAAGTGCCTAATGTGCCAAAACACAATCGACGTAGGACAAGGACATTATTTATTACTGGGACCAAAGCCCACATATCATGATGACACCATGAAAAGATCACGCCCACACATTACCCATCCGTCGTATATTACGCCCAAATAACCATACTACCCATGGTATATCTTCTGGAACGCAATTTGCTATAATAGAGGTATCTTCCCCCCATATTAGGAGAAAATATGAGTCAACAGACAAAACAATCACTCATCGCAACGCTCACAGAAGATAGCAAAGATTTCGAGGTCTTGGGTATGGTGGCATGGTGGAACGTGAGATCGGTTGAAATCAGCACTGAAAACCTATCCAGTCTTCTCACTTCGTGTGGATTGGACCCTAAACATGCCCGTGAACATAATTATCGGTCATCTTTCATCCGGGCGCTTCGCAATATGGAAGAAAAACGCATTATCAGGATGGTGGAGGAAGATAAGAATCGAATCGTCTACCAGTTCACGGCAGAAAACAAGACAGACGGCAATGAATTCAAGTTGTCATATGATCCGGAAACGCTGGTGTCAATTAACAAAGAAGCATATAGGTCTACTGGTGATATCGATCAGGCCACGACGGGGAGAGATGATATTCGATCGAAGTTGGTTGCGTCTTTCAATATGGAGAAGAATACATACCGATCTGGTGACATCACAAGAATGCTCAAGCGGATTTTTGATAAGGAAGCTGACCTCGTGTGTTTGCGCGAGAATGGTGGGGTATATTTCATTCCATCAACCCATGCCCATGTGGTACAGAAAGTATCACAAATGATGGATGAATTGGGTAATTCATCCTTCGAATATTTACCATTGCCAAATGTATCTTCATGCCGTTCGCTGCTTAAAAATGCAGTGACTGATGAAATGGAACTGGCCATGCAAAAGCTGCATGACGAACTACAGAATTCTGACCAGATGACAGACAAGAAGGCAAAACATCGATTGTCGAAAATCCGTGAAATGCAAAAACGAATCAACCAATACGAAGAGGTGTTGGATCAAAAGGTCACAAAACACCTCCAGGGTGGATTCAAAAAGATGGAACAGCATATCATGTCATCTCGTGTGCTAGATATCTAGGAGATTTTATGACGGAACAGCCTATGTTCCCAATGATCAGTGGTAGTTTATCGGAATCGCCACTACA
>WJMJ01000149.1 GCA_014728035.1 Promethearchaeota archaeon
AAACAGCTAGCATTGATAGAAAAATAGTTACAAAGACTATTTTGAGAAAATGAAAGGAATTGGAGCCGCATTGCAAAAAGAGTTTGACTCCTTGCTTGAACTACTTCACTAAAACGATTATAGAAGAATGGTCGGAACGGCGGGCTTTCAACATTCGCAGAGGAATAAAACAGAAAAGAACAGCGAGTCTGGACCTAGCTCAGTCGCAGAAGTTCTCGTTCTTTTTCCTCTGGAATATCTGGAGATTCATCAGGAAGATAGTATTTCGTCAGTAGTAGTTTGATCATAGGACTATCAAGCTCATAGAGATCAGGACGAGGCTCCTTGAGAATAGCACCATCCATCTCTACGAACCGGAACTGAGATATCTTGTCCTGATGATGAACTAGCAAATCGAGTAGCCTATCGACAGTCCGACGGTTCAATTCGGTACGTCTTGACATCTCCAAGATACTCAACTCATCCTCAAGTTTTAGTGAGCGAATAATCCTATCTATCGCGATATTGATGGGAGTTCGTGATTCGACAACCCGTTCCACAATCAACGTCCTTGCCTCATCACTCTCATGGGACTGTTTGGGTGTCGTGAAGAAGGATGATGTGATGAACCAATCGATGACATCCGATGGCAACTGTGACATTCTTATCCGAGGCTGAATAAGGACCATCTTGGGTCGTTCACCGAGGACCAATATCTCATAGGCTGCGAAGAAATCCTGAATATCAAACAAAATATCGACTGCTCTCTTTGCTGTGGACCAGTTGACTCCAATCATCTCAGCTATCTGGTTCATGGTATAGGGACGGTTGAGTTTCATGTCATCGAGAATCTTCTCTAGTACGGACTCAAAGGTTGACTTCATCTGTGTGGTCTCCGGTGCGGTCATTCTGTGTCGAATTGTGTTACTATATAACACAACCATATACATCAATGTACATTCGTATATATAAATAGTTTCTTTGTTTCATAATATATCATTATACTTATAATTATTATAATAATTATAATTTTATACACAATATTTAAATAATATTTTGCCATAGAGAAACTATGCCTCTTTCAAAAAATGAATTGGAACTGCTAGCATGCATGTTTGACCGTCACATCATCAACAAGAGGCATATGCCCGTAGAGGCAATCGCTCGATTCTGTGGCGGGTCAAAAAAGAGGGTGAAGAAACGCCTGCAAAAACTCGCTCAAAAAGGCTATATTCATAGAGTGAAGTCATCGAGTTATTCTCTTACCATGGAACTTGGTGTTCCAGCTGCAAGAAAATACCTTGATAAATAAAACTCATTTTTGACTCTCTTATTAGGTTCCACTTATATAGAAGGATAATGCAATTTCAATATTTTCAATATGCTTTTAGAGAAACATTTGAACCGGCAACCGATCTGACTTGTCTCATAGGGTGAGTGAACCCATTCTGAAACTTCTGTATTTCACCCCTTCCTAGCCTGATGTCGCCATCTGTTCTTGGCGCTACCCAAGACCTAGCTAAGACATTATCCGAGTTCATTGGGATGGGATCCCTCCATCGGTTCGGGCTTCCTTCTCCTGTTCTAGTGTGGATGTATCAAGTCCAGCAACAGAGAGGTCTTCTACAGTACTTGCCACGGCGGGGTCATTATCACCCGACTCAGTCACGTCACCGAAACTGAGAAGACTCGTCTGAGTATAGTGAACAGCCGCGGACTCACCAGAGTCTGATACAGAACTCCGTTTTGAGAGTCGGGACTTCCTTTTAGAGCGTTTGCTCCTTCGGGCTTTCGGCCGTTTGCTTCGTGCTACTGCACTAGCCCACTTGCCTAGTCCCATCACAGAATGTAATGAATCTGTGAGCGTAATAAGGCGTCCAGCGATGTTGATTGCACCATTCCTGTCTGCATTGGTCTTGTGACCACATGATGGACATCTAAAATAGTTCTGTTTGGGTCTGACGCCTTTAGACCCACACTTCCAACATATGATGGATGTCCAAGCCTCGGGAACTGTTTGAAAACGAGAGTTATTTCCCTTAACTGACCAGCCGAGTTGAGCAAGCTGGTGCTGCAATCTCTCAGTTATTCTTGAGAATGCCCAGGAATGAATCATGGCTCGAAACCTTCTACTAGAACAACGAGTCTTAGTAGCAGCTACTCGTATGTTCTTCAACCGACCGATAGAAACATAGAGCGTATATCGCTTAGACAACTCCTTGATGTAGGAAACAAGCTGACTCACTAACAACTTGTCATATTCTTTGGAGATAGACTCACGCTTCGAACTGATTGCTCTAAGCTTCTTGACCACTTTTGCAAATGGGCGTCCGTTGTTTCTTCGAATGTCCATCTCATGTTGGAGATCAGCAACAAGACGATCATACCGTTTAATATGATGTATCTTCTCACTCTGCTTGAAGTACTTCGTTTCTCGTACCTTTTCCGGTGTCACCAAAGCTGTACATGCGGCCTTCTCAATACCTAGATCGATACCAAGAACCGCAACAGGAAGGGATTGTTCATCCGAATCATCAAGTTCGACTCTAACCGCAAATGTTACCCACCATTTCCCTCTCTTGTCAGTAAAGAGTTGAAGGGCCTTCAGCTTGCCTTTCTGTAGCTGATTCAGATGAAAAGGAGACATCTTGAGAGGAAGTCGTAGTCGCTTGTAGAAGAACGTACTACCATCAGCATACTCGAAAGAGTCTCTAATATCTAACCACCATCTGGCACATGTGGTTTCTTTTTCAATCAGCTTGAATCTCTGTTTGAACACCCATCGCGGAATGCGACTATCTTGTCGAACTGTCCCAGGACGCGATGCGTCACGACCTCGTTTTGCTCTTAGCGCAAGATAGCTCTCATACATACCAACTGCAGTCCTTCGACATTCACTCAGTTCATTAGCAGAAATCCTAGGAAAACGAGCTTTGAAGTCATGAGGAACATGTAGTCGCTTCTTAGCTTTCTTCGTTTCTTTCTCTACTCGAATCGTTAGCTTATCTAACAATCCTTCATCTATCCGAGTCTTTCTACGACCTGTCAGCAGAGCGGTCTCGTTTTGTTCAATAACCCCAAGAAAAGCACGGATTACTCTTGTATCGCGACCAACGGTCTGCCGGAGTCTCCGCTGAGACTTCTTACCCATCCCGGACCATTTGATTGGGACTTTGACAGAGATTGTTGTTCCTCGATACCGAGCCATGATTTTTCACCATCGTGTTATAAAGTTCTGACCTGTTCTTGTCAGATGAGTTCACTCCCCTCTTTGTCTGCAAGAGGGGTTTTGAACTCGTACTTTTTGTATATACAGAGTGTTATAAAGTTATTAAGACAAAAATTACAATTATTATTTTAGTATGTATTTGAAGCCATAAAATCGCTCAAAAAGGAAAAATAAATATCAAATAGTTATTATATATGGTCACAAATAATAGAGGTAAAAGTGGGAGATATGGGAAAACGAGGAAAGATTGGAAGAGCATTACCAATCCATCCTAACCGTGTGCTTAGACAAGCAATAATGACGGGACTCTCTACATCACTTTACATTCAGAGATCAATTGTTTCAAGGACCACTAGACACTTGTATGAAAGTTCAAGAAAGATTTGGTCTGATGCAAAAAGCGAATATAAGAATTCGATTAAGGAAGGTAACCCGGATTTTGAAATTATTGTGAAAGCAGAGAGAAACATAAGAAGAAATACATTGTTCATTCTCTTTGAGATTGCTGCAGCTTATGGTAGTACAGAAGTTTCACGAACAAGAAGTCACCATGAGAAAATAGGGCCTGTGAACCAGAGATTCAATACAGTTGGAAGTGTAATGAGAGAATTTGCTGCTGCACTATATCCATTTCCGGAGATATTCATAGATAAAGAAAAAACCAAGCTCTCCAGAGGATACAGAGAATCCTCCTTTTGTCATCAGATTACACCAATCCATTCAACACCAGAACTTGATTTTGTAGACATATGTCGAATTCATCTTAGAGTAATTGCGGTTCAATGTTTCATATATGGTGTGGGAATTAGCGACACACGAAGGTATGCCAACCTGTTTCTATTAAAAATGAAACCCTATTTAGATTTCATTTATACAGAACATTTGACTGGAGAGCAAGGGTTCAGAGAAGCTTCGATACAAATACTTCGTGAAATCAAAGAGATGATTAGCAAAGCATATTGTATTCGAAGTGGTATCACAGAAACAGTAACGAAGCAACTATCAAGAGAAATCACTATTGATTTCGACACCGATTTTTTCCTAGATCAGATAGAAGAAGCAAGAGAAGTAGGAATACCTAAACTATTTCTTAAGGAACTTGAAAGAATATCAGAGGGGGGGTCCGTAGTCGAGTCATCATCTATGTCTGAATCGGATTATCTCAAACATTCAGGCAAATCAAATCCATGCATTACCTCAGCAGACGTCCGTCATCTATGGACGATAGCAAAGAAAAAGGGTGCAAAGATTGGCTCACAAGTTCATCAATATCTTTTGTCAGGATTCAATAGATTCCACTCTGCAATACAAGCAATCAACAATGATACGATTGGAAAGATGGATGGATACAGACTATGTACGGAACTTCCACTAGACACTGCAATAGGTAAAGGTCGAGCAGACCTAGTTTTGTTTAAACGTACACTTACATCAGATGCTCTGAATGTGTTGTGGAAGCCGGTCTTTATTGTTGAGGTTAAAACAAAAACAGGATTTGATTGGGATTTCGAACCTGAAAGAAAATTCTCCGAGTCTAGAAAGAGATATTCATTAGAGCAGAGAGTTGTACCGAGATTTATAATTCGTCGAAGAAAACTAACAAAAAGTGAATGGGAAGATATCGTAAAATCCGAACAGAGTCAATCTCATTCAGTTCAAGTTAATACCTATGCAGAAACACTCTCAGAGTTGTTTTGTGAAAGAAACCCGGATCAAAAAGTTGTTCCTAGAACTGCGGTGCTAATTCTTGATACTGCGGAGGATATTGTAAGCCTTCGTAAAGCGATAAGAAAAATCTTGATTCAGGTTTATGAAAAAGGAGAGCAAACGCATTCGGATAGTACTTTCACTATATCTTTGAACAAATTAGAGATACATGCAGTTATCAAACTATCAAAGAAAAATACAGATGCATTCAGTAAATCCCCTCACGTTAAACGACAGTGGATTCAGCCTTTCAACCCATTGCCTAATCCACTTCCAGAAGGCAATTTCATTTTGTACCTCACTGCAAGACATCGTGGTGCGGGAGGACGTTCTTCAGCATGGATTGCAGGATATTGCGATCTCTTTGAGAGATATGCCATGCGAGAATCAAAGGATATACTATGGCTAGATTTAGCCAACGAGTTTGTACATGAAAGAATTGTTGAAACCCGTCTCAGGATTATTTCTCATCAAGAGTCGGATAAACAACATATTAGTATAATAAGACAGGCAAAGCGAGTCATCAAGTCAATAAAGTACCTTCCTTTAGTGAATAAAATCTTTCAGTATTTATTTGAGGAAAAGAATTTCAATCTGGATTTGAATCAGCACATTCCAACCAGAATTATCATTAGTGGTTGGAATCGAATCGAATCATCGATTCCGGATTCTCATCGGATGAAGCTGAAAAAGCTACAAGCGAAATTGATGAGACAACTTGATTTGAAACAGATTGAAGTTATTTGGATTGATACGCCAAATCACTCTCCTGAGGGCTCGTGGATTTATGGACAAAATTCGCTTATACCATTCTATCCCGACTCGCCTTACTTTGGAAATGTATCTAAGATAATATGGAATTTACCAACACCTCCAAGACATACAGTTTTCTCAAATACATGGAAATTTCCATTTCCATCATACAATCCAACATATGATGATGTTAGAATCATTATCAGGCACGAACCAGATAATGTGGAGTGTTCGCTGATTCATATAATACCACTACTAGAATGGAGTAGAAGATTTCAAAATAAAATAGTCAGAAGGGCTACATCAATTTCGTATAGATATCAAGAGGAAATTCCAAAGAAGAGCATTCGCACTCGAATGAAAAATCTGGCTTATGATCTTGTTCGCTATATAACTAATCTTTATGAAAATCAATTTGATCCAGAAGAGTTGGTTAGCAAAAAACAGCAATCAATCAAGGTTGAATTATCACCTATTAAGAGAACAGGTGTCACTTCACCCCCCAACATTCTTCAGAGACTACGATATAGACCAAAATTAGCAAGTTCTGGTTTAGCATGGAAACCACTGTCAGCAAAAATAAACTCTCAGAGATACTATAGAAAACCACGAAGGAATCGTACAGCCATAAGACCTCTACCATCACGGAGATTGAAGAAAAAGAGTTCTCGTCAATCTATCCAATATGGAATAAGAATCAGGTTCATTCAATTCGATGATTTTTTGGAAATAATAATTATGGAGGATTCATACAACCCATCACGATTTCTTATTGGATGTTTCACAAAATCAATCTCATCGGGTCTTGTTTGGACACTAAATGAGTGGAATATCATTAGAGAGATTTTCCAAAGCGAAAAGGAGGGGGTTGAAACAAATCAAATCCTCATTCGATCCATCAATGGTTCACAAAGACTATGGGAATATAATCAAAGCACAGAATCATGGGCGATAAAGGGTAAAGTCAAAATAATCAGAGGGTATGGGGCTAAAGTTGGTAGAATAGTAGGGATGGGTCTTGAGCAAATAAAGTGTGATGAAGTAGTCCATAACCAATTTGAAACCAAGGATATAGGTGTTGATGCTCTACAATTGATAGACTATCTAGTTGAAAGAGCCAAACAATACACTTCTGTAGGAATCGAATTGAGGGAATTAGATGGTAAATGTGTGGTTTGTTTTGAAGAAACTGCAGGAGAAACAATTTACAAAGCCAAGATTGAATATACAGCAGATCTCGTGAAGTTGCTACGTTGGACTATACGAGACCACCCCTTTCACATAAGTTCAGGATTATCATTATATTGGGATAGATTCAGAGATATTGAATATGGTCCGTTCGAAGGGGTTAGACCACTTGTAGAAACAAACGTCTTCAAAGAAACCAATAGAAGTATTCCAACAAAGGTATCCGAATTATGCCTAGATGGTCAAGACACGATAATAGTCAAAATCATTCACTACGATGAAGATTGTCCAATTGTGCTGAAGAAAAGCGAAGAGCATGGAAAGTGTTGGGGTGTCTTTTCCGAAGCTTCAATTCCAAATCTTTCTAATTTGGATCGAAGATACACAGGTCATTCAGTTTATGCTCTGCTATCTACGAAGCTATTACATATTGGAACAAAGAAATTCCCGATCGAAATAGAGAACCCAGGAATGAACTTCCCAGCGGATTATGTATATCGGGAAGATAGATGGATAAGGCGAATATTTAGAGAAAATGGATTACGAATGAACCAAGTTATTCCGGGAACTTTTCTAAAAGATGAAAAATGGAGAGTTTCATTCAATGTCAGAAAGAAGAAAATCACATGGGATGCAATATCTACCATTTCGGGAATACATCTGTCATGGATTCAAAGGTCTTTTCAGCTTCTACCATCATGGAATCTTACAGAGGCAACAGATGCATTTCTGAATTTTGTGACACAATTCATTTCCGAGGATAAGATAAAGGATTACATCACTCTAAGAAAAAGTATTGAAAACGCGTTGTTTGCGCAAGGGTATCATGATGCTTCACCTAGATGCAAACTCATTGTTGAACAAGACGAACTCAAAATCGAGATCAGAGTTGTTCGAGAAATAGATGAATTAGTATATGAAAGAGTAGTTCTGGAGGTGAATCCAAATTCTTCTATTGAAGATTTTCAAAATATACTGTACTATAGATTAGAAGATGGCGACCTTTCCGTCTACAACATCACTAACGAGGAAGCATTCTTTGAGCAGATTGAAAATATCTTTGAACAGATAGAAGAAGATGAGGCCTCAGAAGAGGATAATCAGGAAGAACAAGATTATGTGACCGAGCTCATTCAGGTTATTGAGGAATACAGAAATGAACTACTAGCGGGAGAAGATGTAGGTATTTACTATGCCCAGAGTCTTGTGCAGCTCGCTCAGTATAGATTTGAAAATGACAGGTCAGAAAATGTGTATCATCTAGTAGAAGAGGCACTAGATATATTGAGAGATACCCCATCAAGAAATCTAGTTTGGCATAGAGTATCAAGTATAACCAAACTACTGCAGGTCAGACTATTAGTGACTCAGAAATCCAAACCAGACATGGCGAGAATTAGCGTCATCCTATCAGAAATCAGCAACCATCTGAAAATGAAAGGAATTGGAGCCGAATTGCAAAAAGAGTTTGACTCCTTGCTTGAACTACTTCACTAAAACGATTATAGAAGAATGGTCGGAACGGCCGGATTTGAACCGGCAACCCATGGATATCTATTAGAGGCTGGAAAGCAGCGACTAGCTACAGTCCATTGCTCTGCCAGATTGAGCTACGTTCCGATGCTGATTGAGATTGCGGACATATCAGAATAAAAGGATTACGACGTAGATGATTTTCTGCGATTCTAGAAAGAGATTAAATATTTTCAGAAGGAAAAGAAGTATCTCACGTGTCGAAAAGAGGAATTGAGATGGAAGCTGAAGAGCACGCCGAAGGAAGTCAAGAACAGTATTCCACCAAGAACAAGATAACCGCAAT
>WJMJ01000150.1 GCA_014728035.1 Promethearchaeota archaeon
ATCCAGATCCTATACATGTACAAGTATATCAGAGCCCTGCTTCGAGGCATTTTTTACCCACCTCGAGGCCCCAGGTGTGGCCCCAACTGTGGCCCCATCCCGAGGCCCCACGTCGAGACCTATATCATGATATTGGATAATTACAATTGCATAGATTTCCACCGATAACGAGATGCTAACGATCTCGTACAAGGTCCTCTTTGATATTTCACAAAGATCAACATATCCATTAGGGACCTTCCACTCGGATATCATCCAAATTTGAGATACTAAATTATATGGCAAATTTGGCTTACCTTGAAATTGATACTCTGATCTTTAGAAGAGAATAACCAATTTCAAGATGAAACATCATGTTTCACGTTTGAATTCAAGCATGAATTCAAATGTACGATGAATCTCTGATTCATCTTTATGTCTCTTAGGATCCAGAACAGGATCGCTTTGCCAACGAAATGCTTGTAGGATTCGTTCGACATATCTGTGTGATGATTGTTGAAATGATAAATAATCGTGAAGCATGCTTCACGTATTTCCTTCACGATATGTATGAATAACTACTATCGTGAAGTATTTATCTATAAATGAACATATAGGTCCTATGCGAACTGAAGACATTATAAACATGATCCGATCCGGAGAGACGGTTAATGTCGAATTCAAAAAGAAGTTCGTCAAGGACCTTGCCCGTGATGTTTGTGCCTTTCTCAATACCGATGGGGGTTGTGTCCTTATTGGTATCGACGATGATGGAAGAATAGTTGGGACAGGTGGAAAGGAGGATCAGAGAATATCGGATGTTCTATTGGGGATCAAACCTTCATCAAATTTCGATATCGGTAAAACAATGATAGATGAAAAAGCTATATTCTGGGTTTGTTGCAAGAGATCATCGAAAATGCATTCCTTTGGAAATATCGCATATATCAGGATCGGGAAGAACAACAGACCACTGGACACCGAAGAATTGCTTGAACTTGCCTCTGAATCACTTTTCCTATTTTTTGATCAGATGCCTTCAATTGTTCCAAGAGTTCGTATTAGCAAGGAGCTAGTGATAAAATATCTGGAAGAGAAGTCTGCAAAAAGAGGAACCAGGGCGAAAGAAACATATGAAGAGAATTTAAAGTCATCAAAGATCACCAGCTCGATAAAGGATCACTCTGTTTTGACCAACGGAGGTTTGCTCTTTTTTACCGAAGACCCACAGTATGAACTGCCTCAATCTTCGGTAAGATTGGTCTGGTTCGAAGATCAGGAAATGAGAAGTTTCAAAGCGGATATTGAATTCAACGGATCATTGTGGAAGATCGTGGATGATATCCAGGAATATTTGAATCATAATTTAAAAAAGATCGGTGGAATGTATCGGGGATGGAAGCGGGAGGATCTCATGGAATATCCAATGGATGCTTTAAGAGAGGCTGTGATAAACAGTGTGATACATCGGAATTATATTGACTCCGGGCAAATTCAGATATTCATATTTCCGGAAAGACTGGAGATATCCAATCCAGGTTCCTTTCCTCCGGGTATAAATATAGAATCCCCGGAACATAAGCCGAGAAATCCTTTGCTTTGCCAGTATATGTACGATATAGGGTATGTAGAAAGGTATGGTGTCGGATTGAATAGGATAATAAAATCCTGCAAGGAACATCCATTGGTTGATGTTGAATTC
Organism: Promethearchaeota archaeon; assembly: GCA_014728035.1. Classification (GTDB taxonomy): domain Archaea; phylum Asgardarchaeota; class Thorarchaeia; order Thorarchaeales; family Thorarchaeaceae; genus SHMX01. The sequence goes on from WJMJ01000150.1 coordinate 1,682, forward strand.
AATATATCATCATATAGGACAAAAGTGATCTTCAGGAAGTCTAAGGGAAAAGAACTGGATGATGTCGATTCGAGAATAATCTCCTATCTTTCAACCATCGGAAATGCAAAAAGTGAAGATATTGTAACCGAGATTGGTATGTCAAAGCGTTCTGTGATTACAAGATTGAACCATCTTATCACTCTTGGGTTGGTTGATAAGAAAGGAAAAGGAAGGGGCACTATATATTTGCCCTTGAAATAAATCGTGAATAGAACATCACGTTTTTAATTCTCGAATATTCTGAATTATTCAAATCGAGAAGAATTTCCTGGTCTCTTCAAGCGATTTCGAAATAAGCAAGTGCGTCGGGACAACTTGGCAGTATCCTGTGGAGATGGTTCAAACCGGCTCCATCCCGCCCATGTTGCAGATGGGTGGAGAAGAAGGAGGGCAGAACTTGAGAAGGTGGCAAATGCATCCAAGGGCTGAAGCCCCTCGACGAAGGCAGAAATGGAGGGAACCAAGACCAGATATTGTCTGTCGATCGACCCGGATATGGCTACGAACAGAAAGTATCTACGGAACTCCTGTAATTCGATACTATGCAAACACTTGGTTTAAGTTCAACAAGATGAATCACGAATAGAACAGATATATATAGCAATGTAATCATTGTTTACTTAATGACTGAAGAAAGAAGATCCTCCGATGATGAAATCTTCCTGAGTGAAGTAAGGAGATGGAAAGACATCATTCCAGAACTCATGGATTGATCGTCAGTAACTTCAGTTTACCATTTTTTCGTCCATTCAAGATGCTTACTTCCATAGTTTTTATCAGTTTTCCTTGTAGAAAGTATCTTTTTCGATCCCCTGATAAATCGATTGCAATCATCAATCCATCGTTCTTTCTCTATCGAAGAATTATAATCCGGAAATGATATTCTAAGTTCTCTTAGTACAATGCTGATGAAAAGGATGGTAGTTCTATGATTTGTGTTGGAGAGCCCATGAGTGACAATCAATTCTGACATGAGTATCGATGTAAATTCCAGAATGTTCTTTCCCTTGTACGGTAGATTTTTAAAGAACTTATCAATTCTATTTTTCTCATATTTTTTGTAATCCTTTGGATATTCACCTGTGTTTTCTTTGATGATCTCTCTGACTGCTTCATGACAGTTTAAGTAGAGTTCAGTCAACTCATCAAAGGCCATAGAAACATGATGGTGTGGAAGATATATAAAAACGATTTTTTACCCTGTCTCTTCAAGCTTAGGTCGAAATTAGCGATGAAGGGAGGAGTGGTGAACGTGTGGGATGGGGCCGAGAGGGTGGAAAGGATATGGAAGCAGGCTTGGTCTCGTGACGGGTGAGGGTCGAGTGTGACGAAGTGGGAAGAATCCCGGAGCGGAAAGTGAATAGGGGAGGTGAATGGTCCTCGATTGATACGAGGAAGTAGTGAGGATCGTGAATTGCCGGTGAGGAGCAAAGGGCTTATAAAACCACCCTGACAGTGGTGCCCTGTAACGAGACTTTATTCACCTGTCCAGGTCCTTGATATGTACAAGTATATCAGAGCCCTGCTTCGGGGCATATTTTACCCACCGCGAGGCCCTAAGTGTGGCCCCAACTGTGGCCCCAGTTCGAGACCTGAAATCAGAATTTTCTTTTATGATGGAATATTGTGTGGACCTTAATAAGGTCATCTTGGATCCCATATATTATTCGGTAGTTGCCGAATATGATTTCTCTAATGTTTTCATCATTCATTTCCGGTACTACTCGACCAAGAAAGGGAAAGTCAGGTATTTCCATGACCTTCACTTTGATCTCTTTGAGAAATCTGATCGCTTCAGCTTCAGAATCATTAGAGATATAATCTCTTATCGATTCGAGATCGGCAACTGATGTTGCAGACCATCGGATCATCCTTTTCATATTCCAAACCTCTTCATCACTTCTTCGTGTGAATAGGTTCTTCCTTCCTCAAAATCCTGCATTCCTTTTTTGATCTTCATTTTAACATACATTTCATAGAGTATGTCATCCCAGGTAACTGTATCAGGTAAGGACTGGATCAACTGAATGGATTCTTCTTTTACCGAGGACATGAGTTATCAGGTTATTATAGTGGACTGGGTTCATTATGTTTTTGGTCTGGTATTGTGTTATTTGGCCCTGTCTCTTCAAGCTTAGCTCGAAATTAGCGATGGAGGGCGGAATGGTCATGTGTGGGAATGAGTGAGCGTCTATAATCTGATGGAAGTAAGCTCACGAATGATGGGTGTCGGGTGAGTGCGACAAAATGAGAAGAATCCTGGAACTGAAAGGGAGTAGGCTAGGCGAACGGTTGAGATCTGGATGTCAATGAAGTGAAGCAAGTGAATTCTACTTTTGGAAGCAAAGGGTATAATATCATTTTTTAAGATATTTTTTTGATTTGATGATCTCAATTTCCTTGGTTTCGTATGATAGCAAATCTTTATCGCCTGTAATGATGAAGTCACATTCGCCAGTTTTTGCACATGCAATCACATGAGCATCATATTTATCACGAACATCGGAATAATCATGAATCATGCTCAAATATTCTTTTTTCTTGATAACAATAATGTTGGAGGTTTCGATGAAGCTATTAAAATTCTCTAAATATTTGGGAAATTTTTTCAAGATAACTCTTGTTGATTCTTCAAGAATGTGTTCTGATATGAAGATCCTATCATTTCTGTCGTTTGCCTGCTTGAAAACTTCAAGTTCGTTTCGGTCAAATACAATTGCAGAGATAAGGATATTCGAATCGATGAAGATTTTACTCATCTGACCAAACCTCTGTTCTTGACTCAAGAATCGCTTCTTCGATTTCCTTCTTGGATATGTTTCTTCTTTTAGCTTCTTCCTGGAAGAGTTTACTGATCTCTGTCAACTTGACATTAACCTTTTTCATCAAAACATAATCACCTATTACATCGACAGCGATGTATGAATTCTGATCAATACCAAGTTGCTGTCTGATCTGATTGGGGAGAGTGATCTGTCCCTTGCTTGTGGCTTTGATTACTTTGGTCATGTTATCACTATGGTAAGGATTCCTTACTTTATAGATTTTTTGCTGGTATCAGTCGATCACTATGAAATCTTGGACGAACTTTCTGATATCATTGATATCAGTCGGAAG
>WJMJ01000151.1 GCA_014728035.1 Promethearchaeota archaeon
AGGCTCATGCTATACTTAGCTTTCTTATACCGTTTGTCTTTGTTCTTCTTACGATACTTCCTGTCAATCAGATCCATGTATGTATGAGCAGTATCAGCATTTGATATCACAATATCAGCATCATAAACAGAGCCATCAACGGTTTCGACACTCTTGACTCGTTTATTATCAGTGACATGAATTTGTCGAACCTCGGAATTCAAGTGGTATTGTCCACCTAGGTCTTGAATCAGTCGTCCCATCCCTTCAACAAGTTTGTGTGTACCTCCTTTGACCCACCACACACCATGTTTCTCCTCGATGTATGTGATTAGTGTGTATATTGCTGTTGTCGAAAATGGGTTGCCTCCGATAAAGAGTGGGTTAAATGACATCGCTATTCGGAGCCTTGGGTCTTTGACATAACTTGAAACAAAACCATAGACACTCTTGTATGCCTTGTGTTTTAATCCTGCAGGACCCATTCTAGCCATTTGAAAAATACTCTCAAAGGGCATAGAACCAAATTTTTCAAACCCTAATTCGTATATTGGTTTAACTCGTTTCAGAAATTTCCTATATCCTTCAACATCTCGAGGACTCATCTCTTCAATTTGAGACAAGTTTTCCTCTTCACTGGAGTAATCCATCGTAGTTCCGTCGGAAAAATATAGACGGTACTTTGGTGATACTTTTTCAAGTTGTACGTAATCTGAAGTTTCCTTGCCTGCAGCTCGGAACAAATCATCTACAACCATTGGTGGTGTTAGGATTGTAGGTCCTGTGTCAAACACATACCCATCTTTCTCAAATACACCAGCTCTACCACCTAATTGATGTCGTTTTTCTAGGAGTGTCACTGAATGACCAGCTGCTTGCATCCTGATTGCTGCAGCAAGACCACCAAGACCTCCGCCTATTACTATTACTTCTTTGTTTTTTTCTGTATTCACTTTGTTTCTCCCTCCTGAGAAATCAATGTTCATCTATGTCATTGTGAAGCTTCATCCTTCTTGAGTCGTTCATATGCTTTCTTTTCGCGTAGATATTCTGAACGAACTCGATATGCTATCCATATCTTCTTCCATTTGGGAACAACTGCTCGTTGCTTGAAGACTTGATAGTCCATCTTTTCAATCTCGGACATAATGGATCCATATACTCTGGAAGCTACTTTTACTGTGAATTGTCCAGCAGGGGGTAGATCAAGGATTCCTATCTCCGCACGAGCATAGAGAGCTTTTGCTCTATGAATCTCATGCTCAATCAATCTCTGGAAATTTGGTCCAACTTCTCTAAGCTCAAAATCATTGGTTGTGACTCGAAAATCTTGACGAGTATCTAACGGAAGATAGATTCTACCATTATCATAGTCCTCTGCAACATCTCGGAGAATATTCGTAAGTTGTAAAGCATGCCCCAAATCAGCTGCTCTTTCTAAAGTTTCTCTTTTTGTACTATCCCAAATATGACACATCATCAACCCGACAGTTGATGCAACATGGTAACAGTATTTTTCTAACTCTTTTTCAGTTTTAATTTCAGTGAGTTTAACATCCATCCTTACTCCTTCTATGAGCTCGTGTAGATATCTAACTGGTATTTTGTATTGTACCATGGTATCTCCGAATGCTTGAAATAATGGGTGATTGTATGTCTTTCCTCTCCCAAGACCGGATGATATGTCTTTGAGAATATCCAGCTCGCGTTCTATTTCCTCAATTCCTATATCAACTTCATCAACAAAATCATCCGCCAGCCTGCAAAATCCATAGAGAGCTGCAAATGCCTTTCTTTCTTTTTCCTCCAAGTATCTAGAAGCAAAATAGAATGACTTTGCGTGAAGTTTGAATAAATTCAAAGCATAGTCATATGCTTTTTCTAAGCTTCTTGGGTCTTTTATTTCATCAATCTCTATCTGCGATGGAAGCAGAGTGAGATGAGCTTTGTAATCGCTAAACACTGCACACACCTATTGGGAAATCATTACGATAGGGTTTCCTCAAACCCTAATGTTTCCCACATCCTTTTTTCCTGATAAGGTGTGTTGCTAATTGGTTTTGTAATTATTAAATAGTTGGATTTAGCTGTAAAATATCGACGAAAGAATAATAGATGTTTGTCGAAAATATTCATTTTTAGTTAATAATTGCAACTTTTCCAACAAAGTGTTATTAGGCAGAATGTCTTTTATTGAAGATTGAAGAGGAGTGTGCCTTAAAATGGATGTGAAAGTAATTGGTGCAGGAGTTGGAGGTCTTGCGACTGCTGCATTATTAGCAAAACAAGGACATAACGTCACTGTGCTTGAAAAGAATAAGGAACCAGGTGGAAGAGCTAGAATATGGAACACGGATGGTTTTACTTTTGATATGGGTCCATCTTGGTATCTTATGCCTGATGTTTTCGAACATTATTTTGATTTGTTCGGCCGTACGGTAAAAGATTTCTATGAGTTAGTGCGTTTAGATCCATCATATCGCTTTTTCTTTCCAAATGACGAGATAATTGACATATCTGCGGATTTGAAAGAAAATATGGAGCTTTTTGACCAACTTGAAGAAGATGGTGCAAAGAAGTTTCAAAGATATTTGAAGCAGTCTCAAGATAAGTATGAGTATCTATTGGATGGTCTGATGTATGAAGACCTCTCTGGATTGCGCTCAATGCTAAGTCCAAAGCTTATGGCTGCAGGATGGAAGTTATCAATTCTCTCTAATATGGATAAACTCATTCGCAAGTATTTTGATGATGAGCGAGTTCAGAAAATCCTTCAGTATACAATCGTCTTTCTTGGCGGAAATCCAAAGAATACCCCAGCTCTGTATTCAATGATTTCTCATATTGACTACAATCTGGGTGTTTGGTATCCTTTGGGTGGGATGGGTAAAATAGTTGATGGCTTGGTCAGCTTAACAGAAGAATTTAATGGGACAATAAAATACAACACTGAAGTTGCAAATCTAGAAATTCTTGATAATAAGGTGAGACAGATTTTCACCAACAATGGTACTATTGAAGCTGACCTTGTTGTGGTAAATGCAGACTATCCCCATGTCGAGATTAACTATCTTCCTGACGATTTCCAAACTTACGATAAAGGTTACTGGGAGAAAAAGACGATTGCCCCATCTGCGTATGTTATGTATGTAGGATTGGATAAGACCATTGATACACTAACTCATCATAATGTAATTTTGGATCACGATTGGGTAGAACATTTTGAACAAATCTTTGAAGATCCCCAGTGGCCAGAAAAACCAGCTTACTATCTATGTTGCACTTCAAAATCAGATGATAGTGTAGCTCCACCAGGTCATGAGAACATTTTTGTAACAGTTCCAATATCTCCTGGAATTGAAGATACTCCTGAAATTCGTGAATCATATTTCGATAAGATGATAGAACACATGGAGAAAGTACTCAAAACTGATATCCGAGATGCAATTAAAGTCAAGAGAATCTTCACCCTAGATGATTTCTCTCAGGACTATAATGCATATCGCGGAACTGCAGTAGGTTTAACTCATTCATTCTGGCAATCTGCTTTCTTCCGGCCGAGTCACAAGAGCAAAAAGGTTGACAATTTGTATTATGTTGGTCAGTATACCCATCCTGGCATTGGAGTACCTATGGCTCTGATTTCTGCAGAGATTGTAGCTGACCTGATTAAGGAGGAGATGAAAGAATAAATAGTCGTTCTTGGTAGGGAAATAATAACATGAACATCTTTCGATTAGCATTTAAAGTATCCAGAGTCAGGTTCTGGTTGTATCTAGGGGGTACCTACTTGATTGGATTAATCATTGGTATCAGTGATGTTTCTCAGTTATTAGATCCCTATTTTATTGCTCATCTCTTCTATTTCATGATACCCGCAAATATTCTGCTCTATGGAGTTAATGATATCTCTGACAAAGATACCGACATGTTCAATCCGAAAAAAGATGAGAAGGAGTATCGAGCAGCAGAGAAAGATAGACTCAAGCTATATTTGTTAGTTGGTCTTTCATTTGTCTATGGATTCATATTGATGATTTTTCAACCTGATATAATCGCCATTCTACTATTCCTAAGTTGGATGCTTCTATCAGTCATGTATAGTGTCAAACCTTTCAGATTCAAAGCTGTTCCAATTGCAGATTTTGCATCTAACTTTCTGTATGTGATTCCCGCTATACTAGCATATTATCAAGTCACAACAATAATCCCCCCCATCCTTCCATTGTTTGCTGCGTTCATGTGGACATCAGCAATGCAACTATTCTCTGCAATTCCTGATATTGAAGCGGATACCAAAGCTGGAATCAGGACTACTGCTGTTGTTGTGGGCGAAAAAATCTCTCTTGTCTTGTGTTTGGTTTTTTGGTTGCTATTTGCAAGTGTTTTGGTGTTTATTGCTCCATGGTACCCACCTTGGTATGCACCATGGAATCTCATGATGTTCGTATACCCCTTGATACCTCTCTATCTTTTGATCAGGCCTTCAGTGAGTGTTGAGAAATCATATTGGTACTTTCCAATCTACACAGGTGTCTTCGGGATGGTTCTATTCTTTGCTGTAGGTCTGCCTTTGTTGGGGGTAATCTGATGGAGCGTTTACTGTCAGCTTACAAAAATCCTGAAGAAAGGATGAAAAATCTCATCTTAACAATTTTCTCTATCGTGTTCTTTTTTGTTAGTTGGTTGGTTGCAAATGTTCCAATTGGTGAGCAATCTACTTGGGTTTCAGCGCTATTTATTGTAGCGATAGCTCTTCCATCTTATTACTTCCTGTATCGTTGGACAACACCTGTTCGAGCTGTTGTTATTATTCTTTTATTCAGCATTTTTCCTATAATTATCGAATCAATAGGAATTAGTACGGGATTTCCTTACGGTCCTTTTGAGTATACAGAACAAATGGGATACAAAATACTAGGCCTTGTTCCTTGGAGTGTAGCTTTTGCTTTTGCACCCCTTGTTCTAGGTTCCATTACTATTGCGAACAAAATAACAAATAGAGCCATTCTTGCTATACCGCTGAGTGCTTTGCTACTTGTGATTGTGGATTTGATATTAGACCCAGCTGCAGTTGTATTGAACATCTGGGTTTGGGGGATTCCAGGACCTTATTATGGCATCCCACTCACAAATTATTCTGGTTGGTTTTTTACTGCTCTAATAGCTTCAGTAATGATGCACATATTAATTGCTGACGATATTTTCAAAACACAAGATATCGATGCAGATGTTGCAAGTAGCCTACTAGTCAGTATGGCTTTTTGGACCGGTTTTTCATTTTGGACTGGACTGTGGATTCCTGTTATAATTGGAATTTCTATGTTTTTGCTAGTAGGATATTTTGTAATTCTTGAAGAATGAGATTGCGGTTAATTCAAAGATTTACTAAATCTTTATTTCAAATCTTGTGATTATTTTCATGATGATGCAAATAGAAACTGCTGGTTTGTTCCTTATTGCTATGGCTTTGCTAGTGCTATTGCTATTCATTTGGTTATCCCGACAGAATCCAAAAAGGCCAAGTGAAAGATTCAGCAAGTCACATCCAGGAAGACCTGATCCCAAAGGAAGTGGTGTCTTATCTAGTTCCTATGTTTCAGATGACTCATATCATCCTGGAGAACGAGCTTCTGATAAAGGTCCTTTGCCGCTTGGGAAAAAGAGAGAGCGTAGGAAGACTAAAACATTTAGAAACCACAGCTCAGAATAAGTCATTACTGGGTCCTTTCCTCTTATTGACTTCAACAATTGTTAATCTTTAATAGTAGTGCTGAGAGCTAGTATGATATGCAAGTATTTGATATGATTTCATTGGTTATAGTAGTCACTGTTATTGCAGCAATCTTCATAGCTGGTTTTATGATTCGGAGATCTATGCATTCTAAGCATCTCCACTCTGAAACAATAGCAAGAAGTGATGATAGAGTAAGTCCTGATCCAACAGGTGGAGGTACCACTTCTGGATCTTATGCTTCAGATGATTCTTATCATCCTGGAGAACGTGGTTCAGATAAGGGACCACTACCACTAGGAAAGAAAAAGACAACTGACTAGCTGACATTGCTGTTTAGCATTGAAATTATAGAGAAGGAAGATGTCGAAAAAATTTTTATCCTTTTCTTCCTTTTCTTAAGTGCTGGGTTTAGATGAAACAAGAACAATTAGTATCTATCTCCATATTAGTCATTCTTTGCTTTTCAGTCCTTTCCATACCTCAGATGATAGTCAGTTCTATCGAGAATAATCAGCATCCAGATATTGATAGTAGATTGAAACTGAAGTCGAGCTCTCATTTTCAATTAAGTGAACATGAAATTGTAGAAATTCCTTTTGTTGATACTCATTTTGGCATTCCAGATGGAATTATTGACCCTTATGAATACTCAATAAATATTACAGATGCTGATACAGGATATGATGCTTATTTCGACCATAATGGAACACATGCTTTCATAGGTGTTTCCGGAGATACAAACGGATGGATTGGGTTAGCATGGCATAATTCAACAAGTGATTTTCAGACTCTTGGATTAGAAGGTGCGGATATAATCCGTGCGGATGCTGTGGGAACTACTCATAGCTCTTTTGATCGAGTAATTCCAGAGGATGTCGTTGCTGTTGATTATGAAGTCTATTTTCGAAATGGTACATTCATTGCCTCTGGAACTGTTCCATCTGAAGACTCCTCAACACCATTAAAAGATGAATCTCTATTACAAGGATACAAAGACATGATAATTGGAATGAGAGTAGGTGAAATCCGTCATTTTATCATTCCAGCCGAAGATGCATATACTCATTCTGGACATCCTTTGTATGGTGAAGATCTCGAATACATAATTGAGTTGAAATCAATAAACGGTGTGAGTGAAAACCCAGCTGATTTGAGTAAAGCACAATACTCCGACGATCATGGGAACGGTACAACTACTTATGACCAAGACATTGATCAAGGTCGAATTGAATTATGTAATGCTAGCTATGATGGAACCTTCACACAAGTTGAATTTCAGATTCCTTTTTCAAGCAATGATATTGAAGATGTTCCCTTAGAGAATAGTACGGATATCCAATTTCCTTTTGTACTACTCGCTTCAAATTCGGAAGGATTGGGTTCGCCTATTGCTTTTAACACATCTTGGATAAATTATTTCCCAATAAAATTTCATCCAAATACTAAACCTAACATATTGATAGTGGAACCAAATATTTCTCAGATACAGGGACTAATCTACCTTCAGGTAAACTGTAGTGATAATACAATCGTTCGTGAAGTACAATACCAGATTGATAGTTTTGGATGGAACACTATGTACCATAATTTTACACTTGATATGTGGTGTGGAGCTCTTCCAACTTTTAACTACAATTTGGGTTTACATGATATCTCTTTCAAAGCTCGAGATGCATCTGATTTAGTAAATACAACCAACATTACAGTCGAATTTATTGATAGTGAGAAACCGATAGTTGAGCCATTAGATGATGTTGTTATTCCAATTTCAATGGGAACTTATACCTTCAAATGGTCAGTATTTGACTTTCGTCCACACTCTTATATAATTTTCAAAAACTCAACTACGCTCCGCTCAACCTCTTGGTCGGAATATGAGATTTCAGTTGAATTCGATTTATTGATTCTAGGTGTAGTAAATTTCACTCTGATATTGGTTGATGAGGCTGGAAATACTAATAGTGACACCGTTCTTATTGAAGTAATAGAAGAAATTGAACAAACTGATTCAACTTCAACTACCACCACTTCTTCAACTAATGGTATCAACGAATTTGATTCTATCATTGAGGCACTAATTGAAAACATAGGGATAATGATTTCAATATCGAGTATTCTCATTATTTTAGTGGTTTCTGTAAAAGTCATCCAGCACAAACAGAAATCAGGATAATGGATTACTAGCTAAAGAAGCTATCATAATCTGTACCATATATGCACAGATTCTATACCATATCAGTATTAATGCTTGAATCTAATAATCTATCCAATAAATCCTTATTTTACTCGGTTGGAGGTATTCTAATCCCGAAAGAGATATGGAGTTATACTTATGACTAACTATCCTAAAGAATCCTTGAGACCAACAAATGTTAGAATTCGCAATGACGGTGCTTATGTTTCTTTTCGACCCCCAAAAGGCGTTAATTCGATTGAGGAGTGGAAGATTTACCGTTCCCAAACCTATGATTACGAAGCACCTTGTGCTAAGTTGATTGATGATGGCAGTGATTTTGAAGATTTACAGATCTTTACTGTCGATGCATCAGAAACCATGTATGTTGACAAAGACGTTGAAGCAGGTAAACGATATTCTTACTATGTCTTCGCAGTTGATGAGAATGGAGATCTTCACTTTCCAAGCTATTGTGTAGGAAAGATTTTGGAAGACGGTCTTCCGATGGCTGATGGAGGCGAACCAACCTTCAAGTAGTGATAGCTATGGGAAAGTATCCCAACGAATCACTGAGACCGGCAAAGGTCCGGACACGGAATGAGGGTGCTTATGTTTCATTTCGCTCTCCGAAAGATGTCAGTAAGATTAAGGTATGGAAAGTCTACAGATCAACCACGTATGATTACAAGTCAAAACCTTCCGAATTAATCGAAGGGACAGGTGATTTCAATAATCTTTTCATTTTCACTTTGGATGATTCTGCTACTATGTTTGTAGATAGGAAAGTGGAACCGAAGACATCGTATTGTTACTACGTCTTTGCTGTTGATACGAAGGGGAACTATCACTTTCCGAGTTATTGTGTCGGCAAAGTGATAGAAGATGGACTACCAATGATTGACGGTGGAGAGCCTACATTCAGTTCTGAACCCAAACCTCTCGAATCTACTGGCGACTATTCTGTATCCTCATCCGAACGCAAGAAATTGATGAAACTATTGAAGCAAAAGACAGATTCATCTGAGAAATTGGATTGGGTTGAGAGTGTATTGAATGCACTTGAAGCTAGAGATGAACAGGGCTATTGGATAGCTGTTAAAATGGGATTAATGGAACCTGAAGCCTTCTTGATGTTTGTGGATTCAACAGACGACTTAGTCATCAACTGTGAGACCCTTGTACATGAATTGACTCATGTTGGGTCTACAATCCAATATGTCATCCGTGATAAACATCTCAGAATTCCTGATGGTGGAGTAGGCTACATCTACTTGGTTGATGACCACGCAATTGGATGCAGTCTTCCTCGTAGTGTTTTTTACCGTGAAGAGATATTGAAATTGCTTAATGATAGAGATGATTTTGACTCTGAATATCTAGGCCATTCGGGAAAACAGGATTTCCAATCGGTATTGAATGAGTTAAATGCGTATTGTCGAGGCCTCAGAACAACACTGCGATTGATAGATCAAGTGTCCTCTGATTCCCCCAGTATAACACATAGACTACTGAAATTCATGTTCTATACTCAGATGTACCTGAGAATTGCTAGACAAAAAAATCCAGAAGACTACAAGCTCATTGCTCAATCCAAACCCTTACTATTGATTCTTCAGAAAATTTGGGATAATTGTGAGTATTTGGTTGAAGAAGCCTCAAGATATGAGTTAGGTAGAGATGAGTTGTATGATGTTGTTAATTCCAGAAAGAATCTTTCAGAACTTACCAAACTCTATGAATTAGCTGGATTGGAATTGCATGGTTCTAAACCTATCAAGGATATTGGGAAGTTACCAGAAGCACGTGGTCTAGCTATAGTAGCTCCAAGATAAGAATACTATCACCTGAAGTCTAATAGAACTAGTTTCACTCTTCAGGTGAACTCTCTTCATCCCAGACTGATTCAATATTTTGGGGTTTTACAAAGTAACCAAAAAGTATCGCCATAATCGAAGCGAATGGTATAGGAACCATCGTGGTGTAGTACTCTATTCCTCCACTCATACCACTGGGGATAAAAGAGAGGGGGAGAGTTAGAATTATGCCGATTGTCGTCAGGATAAGAACATTCCTTGCGAGAGTTTTAAACGAGTCTATTTTTCCCTCTACTAATCTTGGGACTTGATATGCAGATATTGTATACGGAATCCAATAAAGTACCATGACTAGCATCATGGGACTGAATCCAAAGTATGTTTCTGTTCCAGCCTTATAAAATATCCATAGAGGTGCATAGATTATAAAGTACTCATTTCCTACCATTGGACCAATTGTTATCATAAATGGAAGCAGAAAACTCAATATTAGTGAGATAGCCGACAGGATTCTTTTTCGATTTGGTTCCAATTCCCACACCGAAGACAGTCATCTATTGAAGACTGATATATATTCGCCTGTAATTAATAGTGGAAATCATTATGAGATTAATATCTATTATTCCTTCGGTTTATTTCGCCACCATACATAACTCAGAACCATCATGATTACGATAACTCCTGTTCCAATAGCTGGAATCATAAGTGCCAATGGTTCTGGAATTCCAGCTGGTTGATTTATTTCAAAAGCATACCAATCAGGAAGATCTGTATTGGGGTGTAATGTGGGATGGATATCTGTATTATTCTTTGAACCTTCTATTAGATATGCAAAGTCAATTACGAAATCCATATCAGCATCAGTATGATTCCATGGATTGTAGTAATTCCAGTCAAAGATATTTTCTGTTCCATCATCTATACACTGGTATTTTTCTGCGTTATCAATGAAGTCATTGAATCTAACTGTGTTCTCGCTGGTTTTTCCATCCAATCTAACCGCATAACTTGAACAATTCAGAATTGTATTATTATAGATGGAATTATCTTGAGCTAAAAAAGTCCCCCAAATGCCCATTCTATTATTTTCCCATATGATATTGTGATGGATGTCGTATCCTTCTCCATATACGAAAATTCCAGACGCTGTATTTTTCGCGATTATGTTGTGATGGATTTTTGACCCGTTTCCAAGAGCTTTGATTCCATGGCCATGGTTTTTCGATAATGTATTACCTAAAATGATATTGTCATGACTATCTTCAAGTAATTCAATTCCTACAATCCAGTTTTCATAAATCTCATTTTCTTGAATAACGTTTTCAGTATTATTCCAATCAAGCCAGATACCACCTTCTCGATTTGCATATATTGTGTTATTCATGATTTTATTTCCAACACAAGTTAGTTCCAAAGCGATTCCCATAGCTGAATTATCGTAGATATCACAATTCGATATTATCGAATCATTAAGTTCTAACATATGCATTCCAATTGCTGCGTTCTTAATTGTTACATTTCTGACTATTGCATTTGATACATGAGCAAGATAGAGACCACACCATGAATTGTCTAAACCATCTAACCAGCAATTTTGGAAGATGAAGTGATAATCTGTGTCAACTACTCGAAAAAGATGTCGATTGTTCGTAATATTATAGTTCTCGATAACAAATGGATCTTCTGCTGTTCCTGATCCTGACCAATCTAGTAGATCTGCTTGATTTTCAAAATCTTCGTTACCATTGATTGCAATGAAATCTATTGGAATAAAAGAATCATTTGATAGATGCGAATGGCTAGCGTTAATTCTGAATAATGGAAAAGACATATGTGGTGAAATCACTACTATTGAAGTTAGAATAAAGAACATCGAGAATAATACTACATTTTTCCTCATTAACATTTCCAGAATCTGTTTATATTTCATCCAAAATAAAGAATTGGTCAGAGCAATACTACTTCTTAGTATTTTGTACTTTTTTGTAGACCTGTTTGTACTAAAGGATGACCTCCTTATCTTATGACTCAAAAACATTTTAAGATTGGAAGAATCGAAAAATGTGGAGATTAATTTTGGCACTTAGAACACCATCTATCTTTCGAAAATTTGTGGATATGGAGGAGAGTATGAGTTTGTTTGCCCTTGAAGTTGATGGGGTTCGTATTTGGGAACGAATTAGAGCTCCTCTTTATCTACGGCTGCAAAATAGAATAATCAGCAAAAAGGAAGAAACCAAGCCAAAACAGTCTCTCAAGAAGCGGATAATGTTTTATATAAAATCCATAATTAGACTTGACAAGAATCCTCTATTTTCGTTTTCAAAAGATGTATTAATTTGTGGAAGCCAAAGGCGATTTTTGCATGAAGATGGAAAGTGGTGGGATATTTACACGGACTATATATTAGATAAAATAGAACACTCTACAATTTCTATCGAGAGAAGCTGGCAGCTTGGTCATAGAAAGCCGTCCAAAACAAAAAATCTCTATTATTTCGATATAATGGAAACTTTGATTTTCATTGCTAATCGACTAAAATTGTTTCAAGTCAATTTACAATCCCATGAGATGAAATCTCTGTTGAATATATCTCGGGAGATAAAGAAGAGGTTCAATATTTACATTGATGTCATGCAGTATGCTACAACAGTTCTTTCTCGCAGAAAAATAAAATTAGCATTCTATAGAGTACTGTTGAAAAGAATTAACCCGAAACTGGTTTTACTTGTTGTTAGTTATGAGAGAGAGGATTTAATCGAAGCTTGCAAAGAACTAGGGATACCCACGGTAGAACTGCAGCACGGTGTAATTAGTCCACATCATCCTGGATATTCTTTTCCTCCATCTACTAAACAAATTGAAACCTTTCCTGATTATATCCTTCTATTTGGTGACTATTGGAAAACACGTTCATCATTTCCCATTTCCAGTAACCGGTTAGTACCAGTGGGTTATCCTCATATGGAAAATATGTTAATACGATGTAAAAGGCTCAATAAGAGAAAGCAAGTGGTATTTATTTCACAACCTATGCTCGGAGATGGATTAGTGAAATTTGCAGTTCAGTTGAGTCAGATAGATGATTTTGATTATGATATAATTTTTAAACTTCATCCAAAAGAAATTGCAAATTGGAAAGAAAAATATCCTCTGCTGGTTGATACTGATATTATAGTTGCAGATAGTCTTGAACAAATTCTCTATGATTTATTTGCACAATCCGTAGCCCAAATTGGTGTATCTTCGACTGCCTTATACGAAGGAATGGCTTTCAATTTAGAAACTTTCATTATCGATATACCAAGCTCAAGTTATTTTCATGATCTAATAGAAGAAGGACTGGTTCATCTGGTTTCAAGACCTGAGCAAATAAGAGATATACTAATCAATAAATCTACCACAGATGAAATAGAAACTTCTAAGATTTTTCTAAGTAGCTCTACTGAAAGAATCTTGGAATTCATAAACAGAATGGTAAATCGAAATGCCTGAATACTTACTATTCATTTTTTCATCATAATGTTGTAATAGTGACTTCTTGAAAAGTAATAATGACTAAGATGTGAACGCCTTTTTATCCCGAGAGATTCAATAGGCTCAATATCAAGTTATTATTTGTGACATCTCAATCTGACAGAACCCATTTCAATCTATCAACTGACATTCCTCGCCATACTGAGATTATAGAGATTGATTTGGGTTTTCTAAGAAAATATCCTAATTTGACTTCTGTAAAAATTAATCATGGTGAAAGACTAAAGCAACTAGATCTTCGAGTTTTAGGTCAGTGTAAAAAATTAAAAAAACTAGAGATATCTCATTTATGGAGTCTTAAAGAAATTAGTCTCGACCCACTTTCTGAGTGTTCAAGTCTACAAGAATTCAAATTAAATTGGAATTCGAGTTTGAAAGAGTTAAATCTTCAACCCTTAGCGTCATGTAAGAATCTACAACATTTAGAGATAAGATGGAATGGAGCGCTTCGAGAACTCGACTTAGAACCATTAGCACATTGCAAACAATTACGGAGTTTTCAATTCACAAGATCAAGTCATCACCAAAGCACTAATCTCACTCCATTAGTTTGGTGTTCTAATCTACGAGAACTCCGAGTAGATGGTAATTCCCATGCTGATAGTATTCTAACTTTTCATCCCGCTATTCGGTCTTCTGATTTTAGTTGCAATCTATTCTATCCATCGGTTCTCCTAAAGGAGTATGTTGAGAAAAATGGTTGGGGGTTACTTTTTTCTCTAATGAATGATGATATTTACTTGGACGATGTTTCTCTTATCCAGCTCCAATATCGGTGGTTTGCCGCTTTTGGATTAAATGAATTTGGGGTGTTCGATGGTGACATCCGTAAACAATTGGAGGCTATTCCAGATTCGTATAATTTTCAAGAGATTTTCAATCAGGTTAAGAAAAGAATTCAAAATTGTATGATTGAACAAATCAGGAATAACGGCCCTACAAGACATATGGATGTTGAGAAGCTTAAATCCTCTATTGGGGTCATCATGATTCCGCATATCGTGAGAAGAAGACGAGAGGAAATTGAAAATCTGGTTATCGCTAAAGAATATGATTTGTCAATAAAAGATAGATTTGATATCTCTCAGGAGTACTATGATTTAGGGCCTTTGTGGGTTACTCATTATGGCTATGAAATTCTCAGTGCGTTAGAGATGAATGTTGTTGCCAAAAAATATGAAATTGAAGAAATTAAGGACGCTCTTAGACGAATTGGTTTGGAAATCGAAATTGGGCCTAGATCAATTTATTCTGTAGAGATGTCCAAAGCAATGAAGGAGTATCTGGTGACCAAAAGATAGTTCATGATAAACTCTTTCTGAAAAACACTTCACCTACACCTCCTTCATTCATACCAGCTATGATTCCACATTCTTCAAAGCCCATATATCGATGCCAAGCTTGCGGTTCGGCTTCATTTATCGTAGAAGATGACATCAGTATTGAATGTCCTTTCTTCACATGCTGCTCCTCTATAAATTCGAGTAATTTTCTCCCTATTCCCTTTCTGCGGAATTCTTCCACTACCCGAATTAGTGCGAGAAATGGAATTTGTGAATACATATATTCCAGTCTGACGTATCCAGCTCTCTCGCTTTCCTTCTCAGCAATAATAATATGAGATAATCGTATTTTGTTTTCAATAACTTCCCTTGATACATGATTATCAAAAGAATTACACCAATCGATATCTTTGTCAGTTGCATATCGTACTAGTATTGACATATTTTCATTAGATACATACCTACCAAATAATTACTTTGTGAGAATATTGTATACATTCTATGAAAAAATAGTGTTATTTCTGAATAATGCAGAATAAGATTAACATCCTGAATACTGCGGTGTAGCTGACCTAATAATTTACCTATTCATTATTCTCGATACATTTTTGATTGATCTGCGATGGTCTATTTTTCAAGCTCTCCCAATTTTGTTATTATTCTTAATTGTGTACGAAAAAACAGGTTGCGTTCCAAAAAGTTTCGATTTCATGATAAACTTTCTCGGGAATAGAAAATACAGAATCGTATTAGATTGCTATTACACTTGCAATCCTAATTTGCTAATATAATGAAAACTAGCCCAAATTATGAAATAAAATCAATATATCTAATAGGTGGTTTGCAACTTTTGCAATTACCATTCGTGTAACCACCTGGTGATAAATTTGACAAATGATTCCCCTAATATTGCGAAGTTATTACTTGTAGGCTCCGGTGGAGTTGGGAAAACCAGTCTCGCGTCAAGACTGGTTGGAGATAAATATGAAGAATCTCCCATGACGGTAGGGCTCGATATATCTACCTGTGAGCTTGAAGATAAAGAAGATGGATCAAAACTTAAGATTGTTACTTTTGACCTTGGAGGCCAGGAGCGTTTTCGCTCTTTCCAGAAAGATTTTTCTATTGGCTCTAAAATTTGTTTGGTAACGTTCGATCTCTCAAGATATAATTCACTGCTCGAACTTGAAGAGTGGATTAGTTTTATTGATTGTATTCCAAAAGAAGGCCGTATTCTTGTAGGAAACAAATCAGATCTGTCTTGTGAAGTGTCAGATTCCGATATTGATGAAATTTCGAAGCGTTACAACATGCCTTGGCTAAAAGTAAGTTCAAAGACTGGTGAAAACATAGATAAATTGGAAGGGTTGATAATTGAAACAATTAAATCCAGTAATGATTATTCAACCAGAATAGAAGAATTCCTGACTTGAGTTAAGAAATAGGTGATTACTTGCCTTCGATTAAATTTACTTGTCCAATATGCAAACGTACGGAGACAATAGAAGTTAGTGAGGAAAAAATCCAAAGTGCAGAAAGAAATCCTGTTCCTGTTCTAATAACACACGGTTCTCCTGAACATGCTGTAACTGTTTTTATCGACAAGTCATTTAATGTAAGAGCTACAAGTGCTGCTGATATTATCCAACGTATTCAAGATACAGAATCTGCACCTCGGAAGTATACTCGAAGGCATGTACCGGTTCCAAAACAAACCAAAGTCCAACTTGATGATTTAGACTATGCTCAAGTTAAAATTGTAGCACTTGCTGATGGAGATAAGAGTGTAGATGAACTTGCAGAAATCTTGGATATTCCTGCAATGAGATTGAAAATTCTCTGTGAACAATTAGTAAAAATGGAACGACTAGAATCTGTAAAAACGGTGGTAGAATAGAATGAAGAATTGGTTAATAATTCAAGCATCTAAGGCGAAAAAATTAGGAAGTGAAAAAGTAGTCACAATGACTCTGACTAAACTAAACGACCTTCTAATGACAAGTCTTCTGGATATTGCTGGGCCTGAAAAGAGTCTTCAGACTGTGTTTGAAGGTGGAGTTCAGTTAGGTCATGAGTTTATGATGGAACTCTCAGCACATCTCGAACCTGATGAAAGTAGGATCCCCGCATATGGTGAGGCGGCATGGATTATGTTCTCCGGACACAAACCAACAGAACAGAATCTTGAGAATATAGAGATTGATGAGAAAGAAGCTTTCTTGTATACTTTTACGGATGATGATTCACCTTGGTGTCGGGATATTTCTTTTCCTCATAAATTCTGTCAGTTCCCAGCGGGTGCATATCAAGGTGCAGCTCAGACTTGGAGTGTTCTTACTAGAGATGGTTATTATAATGTTCTTAGTCGTGAAACAAAATGCAAAGCAGTGGGTGATGATTGCTGTGAATTCAAGGTATTTTTTGTCCCTCAGACTATAGATATCGCTAGAATGAAAGAACTATATCCCTCCTTATTTGAAGAGATACCCACAGGATTTTCCGTATATTAGCGAAGCAAAGATTTCAAAACTGAGATTGGAGCACGTCTATAGACTTTACTCCGTGCTTCACCATAACTCTTGAGTCCGATAATCATCTCTGCGGCTGCCTTACAAGTATCCTCATCTGATGCCATCATTTTAACTAATAGTTCCATTCTGCGAACCGATTTGTAGACGAGATTGGCCAATGGTAGACCTTTGTTGATAAGATCGTCTCCAAAATCTTCCATCCATTTTTCTTTGTAGATTGTTACTAGTTCATCATCCAATTGTCCATCAATATCCTCATGGATTGTTTCAGCAGCAATTCGACCAGTTGTAGTACCATAATAGAGACCTTCACCCGTAACTGGAGATACAAAGCCTCCTGCATCGCCTATCAATAGGATATTACCGATTCCGGTGGGATCAAATGGTTTCTGAAATGGCACTGGATGAGTTTTCCTTGTACTACCATCAAAGTTTTCCGGCACTACCCCTCTTTTCTTCAAGCTCGCGAGAAAAATATCGAATATTTCAAATTGGTTAATTGGTGGAGTTTCTTGGTTACTAAAACCTATGCCGATATTGAGATACCCTCTTTTTGGAAAGACCCATCCATAGCCTCTTGGAACAACACCGAAATAAAGCTGAATTTTCCTCTTACCATCAAAATGATGATCTAATATACTGTCGTCAATAGGATTTTCCGCACACACGGTTCTAGCCATGTATTCATAGGGTTGGGTGAAACCTAATTTTTTCTTATAAGATCGAAGACCTGTACCATCTGCAATTACTACATATTTTGCTTTTACTGGGTCCTGGTCTTTGAAAAAAACTCTAATGAATGTCTTCTTCGGATCTATATCTTTGACCATAGTTTCTTCAAGAGTTTCTGCACCTGCATCTTTGGCGTCCACTAGAAGTGCATGGTCCCATTCAGTTCTAACTACAAGGTTAAGACATTCTTCACCTTCATAGTCAGCTTCCTGATAACTAGGTGAAAAGACAGTTAATCCTTCACTTTGGCAATTGATTGACTTTATACCTTTTGGACCAAGATTTATCTTTGTTCTTTCTGATAAAGCACCTCCACATGATTTGAATCGAGGGAATTTCGCTTTATCAACAAGTAAAACATCCAAACCTATTTTTGCTGCATGCATAGCACAGATACTACCAGCTGGACCAGCACCGACTATAACTAAATCCTTCAGGGTTTTTTGGCCTCCGGCATTAGAGGTCACAAACTACCTTATATTATCTTTGTGAGATTTCGTATTAAGGAATGACAAACGAATTTTTTGAATTGAATTCAGACATAAGACACCATACATCTAATAATGCAGCTGAATGAACTGATAATGATTTAGAATTGGCATAAAAAAAGGAGACTCACTAATGTCCAAAAAACCAAAACATGTGAAAATCGCTTTGGTTGGGTCTGGAGGTGTTGGAAAATCAACTTTGGCATCTCGATTGGTAACTGGCGATTTTGTTGATACCTCAATGACGGTAGGGATTTCTGTTGAAACTTGGACTATTGAAGAAGATGCATCGGGAGATTCCTACAAAGCAGTGGCTTTCGATCTAGGTGGGCAACAGCAATTCCGATTCTTTCAGGAATCAATGATTCAAGGTGCAAAGATTGCTCTGATAGTTTTCGACGTTAGTAGATTTGAAACTCTTATGGGACTTGATGAATGGATTGAGATGACCGAGGGGATTCCAAGTTATCGCAGGATTCTTGTTGGGAATAAATTGGATTTGGGGATGTTGATTCCAGAAGGTGAGATTGTAAAAATAGCAGCAAAATGGAATATGCCTTGGGTTATAGTGAGTTCATCAAACGGAGAAAATTTTGATGATTTAGAGCAAAGGATTATTCAAGCAATTCGCTCAATAGAATAGTTGTGTAGGTAGTTTTACTTTGACTGAAGTTACGTTTACTTGTCCTATCTGTTCATCAGAGTTCAAGACTGAAATCGATGATGATATGATACGTGAAGGAAAGACGAACCCTGTTCCTATCGTAATTCCACATGGTGATCCTGAACACGCTGTTACTGTCTTTATTGACAAGGAATATCGTTTAAGAGGAGTAAACCCACTTCAGTTTGTACATCGCTTTGAAGAAGTCAAGCTTGAAAGCAGAGATTATTTCAAATCTTACATTCCATTTCCCTTGGAGGAAGAAGTGAGTTTTAAAGGACTAGATAACAAGTTCATCACTATTCTTAATGTAGCTGATGGTCATAAGACAGTTGAAGATATTGCGGAGATAATCGATGAGAGTCCTTTTACTACTAGGATGATATCTTTGCTATTAGTACGAATGGGAAAACTAGATTCGCTAAGGACGGTGATGCGATCGTGAGAGATTTTTTCTTAAGAAGTAGTTCTAAATCCAAGGAGGTCTTACGCTCTATTGTAGCAACAAAATATAACGAGATTCTTATGGAGAGCATGCTTGAGTTATTCTCATCAAATGAAGCTATTCAGAGAGTTTTCGAGAAGGGAGTACAACTTGGTCCAGAATTCTTAGCAGAACTTACACCACGACCAGATGATGAACTAGGAGCAATCAGAGACTATGCTGAATTGGGCTGGGAACTTTTTGCTGGACATCGTCCAATTGCTATCTCATGGGAAAGGAAAAAATTGGGTGATATTCGACTTTGGATGTATGAAATAAAAGATGATGACTGTCCATTTTGTAGAAATATGACAGCACCCTGCAAATTCTGTTATCTTCCTGCTGGTATTATCCAAGGAGCAGTACAAGCTTGGTCGAATTATCTCCATAATGGATCTTACAAAGCAATATGCAGAGAGACCTGCTGTTCTGCTATCGGAGATCCATATTGTCAATGGACTTTGATTCTAGTCCAGAGATTGACTGCAGCTGAAGACTTGGAATCTACACTTCCGGATATTTTCAATGAAATTCCAGCTTCATTTTCCACTTTCTAAAGATATATTCCAAGTGGAAAAGCATTAAGAGCGGTCAATACGAATCTCTTTTCGATAACTTTGTTTCATCTCTGGATAATGAATGCTGCAGAAATTACAGCTCCTCACTATTTTCATTTCTATGCATCGAGTTTGGAATATGAACAATTTATCGAAGCTATGAAGGACGCTGGTTATGACAAATTCAACAGGGGAAAATCAATATATTTAGACAATGGTGGTGTGCTAATTCAAATTAGGCAAGGTTCAAAAGACACCTCATTCTCTGGTATGATACTCCCCTTGAGAAAACGACTAGTTTTGGATGCCTATAGAAAAAAGGAAAGCAGAATACGGCTTTTAATATTCCTCTTTGGATGTGCATCGATAATTCTTACAATGTTAATGCTATATGCTCAAAGTATTTCTGAAGTATTCACATACAATCTGTTATCGGTATCGTCTCTAATCTCTACTTCAATTTTCTGTATATTACTATTTGTCAATTATCGTATGCAGAAAACAACTCTAGATTTAGAAGGCGACTCGGTCAAAGTTGAAGTGTTAGCTACAATTGAGACAATCAAAATAATCTCAAAGATTATCTACACTGTTTCCAAAAAGGTAGAAATAACTACTCTTTCTGATGAAGATAAAAAACTAGAGAAATATATACCCAAGGATATTTGGAATGAATTGAAAGTAGCTTTCGAGGATTCTGGAGTTGTTTCAAGCTTGGATATCCCTATATATCGTGTAAGATTACCAAAGTCACTAAAATTCATGATCTAATTTTCTGTATGCATGAAACTATTTATGGAATTAATTTGCGGATGATACAATGCAAATACCTACTGATGTCGTTCTTGGAGTATTCATAGGACTCTCCACTGCATTACTCTGGGGTATCTCTACCAATGTCTACAAGTCTCAGAGCGAAGAAGCTACTCCTTTAGCGATTTCAGTTGTGAAAATGTGGCTCTCTGGAGTATTCATGGCGTTCATTGTTCTACTTCCTTTTCGGACTGAGCCATTTTACATTCCTTTGGATTCTATCTTCTTCTTAGTAGCATCGGTTACTGTGGGTCTTGTAGTTGGAGACCTTGTATATTTGATCTCTCAAGAGAAGATAGGTGTCTCCTATGCATTTCCAATAGCAAATATTTTTCCAATCACAACTTACATTTTCGCTGTATTCCTTGTGGGAGAAGAAATAGTTTTACTCCGTTTCGTTGGAGTTATTGTGGCTATTATTGGAGTGATTCAAATTTCTCGAGCAAGTGCGAAAAAATCTACAGATGAAATTGAAATTGATGTGAGTAATCTAGGTGGAATCGCATTAGCTTTGCTTGCTGCAATTTGCTGGTCTCTAGGAAGTATCTTTTTACAGATCGGTGTAACAGATGTCAATCCTATAGATGCGAATTTCATCAGGATGCTTTTTGGATCATTTATTATGCTTCCCTTATTCATCGGAGCTAGGCAACAAGGTATGCCTATTCCCAATAAACGATCAGTCAAAATTATCATGTTCGGTGGCTTTCTAGGAATGGCACTGGGTTCCCTCTTCTACACCTATACCGTTCAACTCATTGGAGCAGCAACAGCTTCGCTATTAGGCTCTACAGCGCCACTTTTCGCGTTACCTATCTCTATCTTTGGTCTGAACGAAGAATACACCGCGTTGTCAGTTCTAGGAGCTATTCTCACTGTCATTGGTGTAATCTTGGTTGTATTAGCAATCTAATGGATAGCAGACCCAGATTATCCTGAGTCTTTCTCCAATTATTCTCTAAAATCTTGGTCTTTGTATTTTTCAGGATTTGCTTCAAATGTCTGTTTACAATAGGATGCGCAGAAGTAGTACCTCTTGCCCTCGTAATCAGTATATAGATCAGCAGTTTCTGTATCTACATCCATTTTGCAAATCGGATCCACTGCAATTTTTGGCTCTTCAGTTTTTTCTTGTCGAGTATCTTCGTCCTTGTACTTCTCAGGATTTGCATCGAAAGTTTGTTTGCAATACGGTGCGCAGAAGTAATACCTCTTGCCTTCGTAATCACTGTACAGGTTGGCTGTTTCAATATCGACATCCATCTTACATATTGGATCTACAGCAGTACTTTTTGCTTCGGTTTCTTTTTCAGTATCGTCTTCGGAAATTTCAAACTCTTCCGGTGAGAATCGATTGAGAAGAAGCGCATTTGATACCACACTTACACTTGACAATGCCATTGCAAGACCTGCAAATTCTGGTCTGAGAATAATTCCAATTGGGAATAGGAGACCAGCTGCTATTGGGAGTAGTGCCATGTTGTAAATTAGTGCCCAGAAGAATCCTTGTTTGATTTTACTCATGGTTGCCTTTCCAAGCTGAATGCCTGTGACAACGTCCATGAGGTTATCCTTGACCAGAACGATGTCTCCTGTCTCAACTGATACATCCGTTCCGGAGCCCATTGCAATTCCAACATCTGCTTGAGCTAGAGCAGGAGCATCATTGATTCCATCTCCTGTCATTGCAACAACTCTTCCACTCTTTTGTAATTCTGCAACTTTTCCAGCTTTGTCCTGTGGAAGTACCTCAGCCATCACATTCTCTATACCTATTTTCTTAGCAATTGCATGAGCTGTACGTTCGCGGTCTCCGGTGATCATCCAGACTTCGATTCCCTTATTCTTAAGACTCTTGATAGCTTCTTCAGAAGTATCTTTGAGAGTATCTGCAATACCTAGAATGGCAAGGGGACCATTTTCAGTACCTGCGAAAATCGTTGTCTTGCCCTGCTCTTGGAGCATCTTACTGTGTTCTGGTAGAGAACCTAGATTGATGTCGTTCTCGGAGATGTAAGCTTCACTTCCGATGAACACTCTTTTGGAATCGACAATTGCTGTAACACCTTTTCCTGAAACTGCTTCGAACTCCGTCGCATTGGGATATTCGATGTTGTTTTCTTTTGCATAATCAACTATTGCCACAGCTAAAGGATGTTCGCTATTATGTTCAACAGCTGCTATGAGTTGAATAGTGTCTTCTTTGTTGACCCCTTCTGCAGTTATGATGTCAGTTACAGTTGGTTTGCCAATGGTCAGAGTTCCTGTCTTGTCAAATACGATGGTATCCACTTTGGGAATAGTTTCGAGACCGCCACCAGTCTTGATGAGCACTCCATATTGAGCACCTTGACCAAGTCCGACCATTATAGCAGTCGGTGTTGCTAGTCCGAGAGCACATGGACATGCTGCTACAAGAACAGCAATCATGAAGCTCAGTGCTCTAACCCATGGTTCAGGTGTTAGAAAGGCCCAAAAGAGAAAGGTTGCAGCAGCGATTACTAGAACGACTGGAACAAATACTTCAGCAATTGAATCTGCTTTTCGTTGAATTGGTGGCTTATTGGCCTGAGCCTCTTCCACCATCTTTACGATCTGGGATAGAACGGTATCTTGTCCTACCTCTGTTGCTTCTACTTGAAGCACGCCATTTTTGTTTATTGTCGCACCTACAACTGAGTCACCAACCTTTTTCTTCACTGGAAGTGATTCACCAGTGATCATAGATTCATCGACGGAGGACTGGCCATCAATCACTTGTCCGTCAACAGGTATCTTCTCACCAGGGCGAACTAATACAACATCGCCTACTTCAACGTCCTCAATAGGAATGGTAGATTCCTCGCCATCTCTAATTACTACTGCAACCTTTGCTTGTAGGCCCATCAATTCTCTAATTGCTTTGGATGTTCTTCCCTTTGCGATTGCTTCTAATGTTCTTCCAAGCAAGATGAAAGTGATTAACATTGCAGCTGTATCGTAGAAGGATCCAAAGCCTTCAAGGAAGAATGTTGCATAAACTGAATAGAAATATGCAGCACTGGTTCCAAGCATGATGAGTGTATCCATATTGGTCTTGAGATGTCTCAGTCCTCTTAGACTGGCTTTGTAAAATGGATAGCCACCTATGAATTGAACAGGTGTCGTTAAGAAGAACATAACAATCTCTGGAGATATCGATGCTGGAATAAGTGGAGTAATGACTCCAAACATTATGAGCGTAACAGGGATTGTGAGAATGAGTGAAAACGTGAATAGTCGTGAATAATACTTGATCTCTTCTTCACGAGCTGATGACTCTCGGTCTTGAGTATCTGATTCGTCAGAAACCTCAAAACCATGGTCTCGCATTGAACGTCTAACAATCTTGTATGTTACTAGGTCGTCATCATATTCGATAATGACTTTTTCGTGATTTGGAAAACCCTTGACAGAGATTATACCGTCGATTTGCATCAGTTCCTGCTTTGTTGACTTCCACTCTTCTC
The DNA here is from genome assembly GCA_014728035.1 of Promethearchaeota archaeon. GTDB lineage: Archaea > Asgardarchaeota > Thorarchaeia > Thorarchaeales > Thorarchaeaceae > SHMX01. The sequence continues at coordinate 24,284 of WJMJ01000151.1, forward strand.
CTGCAGGTGAAGGATTCACTGCTAAGCTCATTTTTGACCTTACAGCTTTGTATCCTGTCGAATCTACTGCTTTCTCTAACTTCTCTCTATCCACTTTTTCAGAGTCGTATTCTACTACAGCTTTTTCATCTAGTAGACTGACTGATGCATTTACTACTCCATCTTCAGATTTAAGAGACTTCTCAATCGAAGCCACACATGATGCGCAGTGCATCCCTTCTATGGACATGGACATTCTCTTTGTCTTTTTCTTATCACTCATTTACCTAATCCACTCTCATTTGGTATCTATTTTAATTAACAATTGTTACTTAATAAGGGTTATGAAAGTTACTGTCTGTAAGATTCATATCTATATTTCGGAAAAAGAAAGTAATTTTCTGAACAAATAATTAATTGTTTTATTTTCTATCTGGGAGTCTCATCTGATTTACGATGTTTCGCTTAGAGGTGGATCTATAATCGTCAAAACTGACGGTGAAGGAAATACTCGAGAGTCTGAGGTTGTTTTAGTAGAAGTTGGTGGAAAAATATGTAGGCTTCAAGCTAATCATTCAATGACTGAAACTGCTGAGTCTACCGTACAAACCTATCGACAAACTAAATAGAATTGTTTCCATGCAAATTCATGTCAAATCATATCGAACGATGTTCAAGTTTTGAATCTGTTTAAAAAACACAAGTATTGCATTTGTTTCTGATTCAGAGCTGGATAAATATCTGTTTTTAGTCTAGAAATTTCATTGTTAACTTGCAATTTCTACAATACTGTTAACTAGAATGGATTCCTAGCCAATAAATTTGTCACTTTCTTTTCCTTCCTCAGCATCTGACATCATTCGAAGAAGTTTCGTAAAAGCACCAACTACGTTCTCACCGGTCTTAGCTGAGGTCTCTACATACACGGCCGGAACTTCGAGTTTCTCCATGAAGTATTCTGTAAATTCTTCTCCTTCTTCAGTCGTAACTTCGTTATCCACAGTTCCTCTCAGGTCTATTTTGTTTGCAACAATTATTGTCGGCGGGAGCTTACCCATGTTCTTGTACGCTTCCACTAACCATTTACTCGCATTGTCAAATGATTCTCGATTGGTAATTGAGTATACAAGTACTATGCCATTACATCCTTGATAGTAATGTCCTCTTACTTTTTCAAATGTTGGCTGACCTGCCAAGTCCCATATAATGAATTTCACAACATCGCCATCAAATAAAACACGTTTTGTTGCAAGGTCTACACCAATTGTAGCTAAATGCCCCTCGATGAAATCTTCCCCGAGATAGTTTCTTCTTATACTGGTCTTTCCGACAGCACCATCTCCAATCAGTACAGACTTCATAATCCGACTGCCATCGTCCTGATTTCTCAAACTATTTCCTCCATAGTTCATCAATAGCCTATATATTGAAAACATTTACGGAAGTATATAACTTTGAACTATCTACTACTCGAGTACCATTGCATGCGGAAATTGAATCAGCTGTTCTACACAAACAATGTTTATACTTTTCTTCTAGTATTATCATGTTAATGCTTTCAAACAAGCAGATGTTGAGGGATAGTATCCATTGAATGCAAGAACAGTATTATTTGCAATCGCAGTTTTATGCGTTGCTTCACTACTTCCACAATATTCTTTCCAATATCAGAGTGATGAACAAGCAATCTTTGAGCACATGGATAGTACAACTGCTATCCCGATTAACATCAATGGTAATAGTGAACTTGATGCATTGGGACTACAAGGTAACGGGACACAAGAAGACCCGTACATCCTAGAAAACATCGAAATAGCTACAGATGAGGGTGATTGCATTCGGATTGAGAACATAGATCGGTTTCTTGTAATCCGAAATTGTAGCTTGTCCACAACAGGGTCCGCATATGCTACCTGTATTGTTCTGATTGATTTAAAAAATGTCAATATCTCAAATTGTTATTTGGCTGATGGATATCACGGTATCTACTCAGATGGTATTTCTCACTGTTCCTTTTTGGATAATCAAATAGTTGCCATCGAGTCAAATGGATTTGACATTTATCGTAGTCATCATCTGCATTTTGAAAATAACAACTTGGTTAATTCAACCCAAGCAGTTTCTATAGTTCTGTTTTCCTGTCAGGAATCTTTGGTATATAATAATTCATTCAATGAGATTCATGTGAAAGAGTCAAGTAATGTTTCTACACTACATAACAATGTTTTTACACTATATCATGATGTCGGCATACCTATTATGAGTGATGGCATTTTCTATTGGGGGTCAGAATCATCGTTAATTTGCAATAATTCAATTGATTCCATAAAGGGATTAGGAATTCATGTATACAACGGCTCCTCACACATTATAATCAAAAATAATAGCATAACAGAATGTGATGAAGGAATCGTTGTGTCAACTGAATGTGAAAATATTATTGTAGAAAATAACTACATTTTTGATATTGTAGATAACGATGGAATACGGGTTGGACAATCTAAGAATGTACAACTTCTTTCAAATACCATTTATTCAGGGATAAATGGAATTGAAATTATCCAGACTGAAGACGTAAAAATATGGAACAATACGATTTCAACATCTTATTGTGATGCTATTAGAGTTGATGCTTCCACAGGTATTGATGTGGTTAGCAATGCAATCCACGACATCTCAGATTTTGGTATTCATGTTGAATCCCGTCCTAACCAATTCACGTTCCAAGACACTAAAGGAGGGCATATACGTATCGTTGGAAATATCATACGTACCATTGGAATTAGTGGCATTGACTTGGCTGGAGAAAACAATTCATATATCGAGTATAACTCCATTGATGACTGTGGTCAAAGTGGAATAAGGATGTATTCTTGCACATTTGGAATTCTCAAAGGAAATCATATCTCCAATTGTACCGAATACGGCCTTTACATGGGTTATTCGTCCCATATCAGTATTTTTGAGAATGCATTCATATCCGCAAATGATCGGTTAGTCAAGGTATACCGGTCAGATGATGCACTTTGGAGCAATAATAGCAGAGGAAACTATTATGGTGACCATCCTATCACTGATGACGATAACGATGGGATAGCTGATTCTTCATATGCAATTAGTTTTGATTACACTGATTCATATCCATTAGCTAAAATTCCTGAGATTGGTAAATCTAATGGTCCGTATGTGGGATGCTTCTTCGATTTTATCGAGTCCCCTCAAATTGATACTGTAGATGTTCTTGTAATTCCTTTTGGGTTATCTCCTAATGCGGATGTAATTCTCTCTTTTTCAATAAATCAGGGTAACTCGTGGGAAAACAAAACTGTGACCACATCTACTGATATTTGGTCGGTCAGACTTACAGATTTGCAGCAGAATGTTGAGGTCATTTGTAAAATCTTTGCATTGGATCCACTTTCTGGATGGATGAGGTCTGCATCGTATAGTTTCATTATAATATCAAATGGAACTAATAGTCAAGCTGATGAATTTCCTGTACCTCTTGATATTCCGACAATTGTTACAATTGCAGGCTTTGCAGTCATTGTAGGTGGAATTGCAACAATATGTAGATTCGCTCGTAAGTCGAGAAATCAGGCGCGGTGGGAACAATATATGGATGGCTTATAGAACCGATGTTAGAATGAAGTTTTAGTGGTAAAAATCATTTATCAACTATTCATATATTTGTGAATTAAATTTGCTAGCTTAATCCTTTTCATCTACTCTGAATGTTTGGATCATACTCTTTATGATTGTTAAGATATTTCAAGCTTCACGAAATGATAATAGATATGGATGATCTTGGGTTATGTTCAAGAATGCTAACCAATTCATAATGTTTCAAATTTAAAGCGAAGTGTTATTAGGACAATATCCGGTACTGGTATATCCGCTAGGCGACTGAGAGAGAGAAAGAGGAAGTCGGCACCCCCAAGTTGGCATATTCAAGAATAACTCTATTTGGAGAGTATTCACGTCACATGAATTCTATTCCAGACGCCTTAGAGGAGGCGTCATGTTATGGAGCGACGAAAACTGAAAGTCAAGCTCTTGACGATTTCTATCGTCTTGATCATGCTTGTAGGGATTGTCCCGCAGGCGGCTTTTGCTGGACAAGTTATGGAGGAAAACAACGAGCTTTTCCCACGACCTTTTGATGGATACAATCTTGATACGATTTACATTTTTTACGACCCAACAGATGAAATCCTCAAGTCAGTGGGAGAAGGAGTTGAAGAATTACTGTCATTCCGATTGAATGGTGTAAAACTCATCCCGATCCAATCATATCAGCAGATGCAAGGATATCTGATTGATGGTCCATGGATTGCGATTTATGCTTTGCAATCGGATTTAGATAGTGTGAATTTCCTTGATGAAGAAATTTCTTGGAAACATTTCTATTCTATTTTGAATGATTTTGAATCCACAGAACATGTTGTTGGAATGGCAAACACCCTCTCTCTTGATCCATTCATTAAATCAACTGATATACGTATTCATCATAGTCAATCGGAAGTGGAGGATGCACTTATTCTCCTACTCTACGATATGTGGTCTGTAAGTGAACTAGCAAAAAGACGCTCTCATATCCATTCTGATTATCTCAATGCATCACGTGACTTGGAAAAGATGACATTAGAGGTCTATGCAGATCATTTCAATGAGATTTTCCAGCGTTCTATTGAACCGGTTGATGCAATTGGAGAAGCTAATCCTCTTGCTGCTGAAGAACGCCACAAGAAAATGATTGAACGTAATCCCGCACAGATAGAGGAAGCTGCATATATTCGAACAGAGGAAGGAGAACTTGTACCTGTTGATCCTGAAAACCTACCTGAAGATTTCAATCCAGCTATTGCGTTAACAACAGCAGAAGATGTAGATTCAAACTCTTTCATCCTTGGTGAACTTCCATTTCTTTCAGGATTACGTGGGCCAATAGGCAAAATTGTAGATGTGCTTCTTGATTTATTAAAAGGAGCAGGAAAGACTGTTCTGTCCATTCCTACTGATGCCATTGAATCGATAAAGGACATTTTTGAAACTATTCAACCTTATCTCGGAATCGTGTCTGACTTTGATGCAGAGAGTCCTCTAAAATCTCTCATCTCTGCCATTGCAGATGAGTTTCCGTTCCCAGCAAATCTTAAGAGCTATCTTGAACCGATTCTTAAAGCTCTATTCAATCTCCGTGGAGACCTTAGTAGCATCGTAGATGTCATCATGGAGCTCGTTCAGGGGCTTCTCCCAGAAGTTATCCCAACAGAGGTCATGTCGTTTTTGGATGATGTACTCGATATTGGTGGTGGCCTTTGGGATATGGTCTCAGATGTTATCAGTAATGGCAAAGGCGCATTCGATACCATTCTTAGTTTTCTTACAAATAACGTGATGGAGGCACTCCTAAACAAGACTCTAGTGGCTACACTTGGAATTTCAGGAGATATCTCAAACCTGATTAATCGAGGTGTTGCTTTCATCCAATCAACAATCGGATATCTCAGTTCTCTAGATTTCACCAAGTTCATTGAGGATATCGGGGACAATCTTCTCAATTCAGCTCTTGGGCTTCTAGATAATGCTCCAGGACAAGAGGTTTTTCAGAAGATCATGTCTGTTGTTAAAATGGGTTTCTCTGTTGTTGACCTTATCGACAAATTCGATGCGGATTCACTAATGGAAATAGTAGCAGAACTTGTACAGGAATTCGCAGGAGCTTCGAATATAATTGGTGAAGCTCAAGATTTTGCGGAAAAGTTACTCAATGTGACGAAACAGTTCTCTGAAGGACTGTCATCTGGACTCAGCAATTTCCGTAACCAGATTACTAGTCTTCTCACTCAATACCTTAAATCAGCTGTCCCAGAATCAACTCGCACACTCATAACAGATGCTATGGCGATGATTACTGGCTTTTTCCATGATGGTTTCGATCCATCTGCTTTACCAAATATCTTTGACATAGCTGAAGGATTGCTCAATGACCTAGGCCTTGACACTTCTACACTCAATTCTGTTGTTGATGCTATGAACAATGCAGTCAAGCCAATCTTGGGAATCATCGCCACAGTTACAGATAGTGACGCTTTGAAGAAGATGATTGCAAATACCGTAAGTCAATTTGCTAGCTCTCTAGGCAATTTCCAAGATATCTTCAAGACTGCACTAAAATACTTGGATTTAGAAAATGTCTTTGGTTCTATACCAAACCTCGATGATGTCCTAGGCACTTTCGGAAACATTGCTGGGGGAATTATGACCTTAGTAGGCTCAATTCGCGACCAGAGCTTTGAAGGTATTATGAATTCCCTTCTAGTGGCTGTCAGTTCAATTGTAGGCACCTTCCCTTCATTTGACGATGTTCCAATCGATGCAATGCTGAATCTTGTGAGCTCGTTCTTTCCAGAAGCATTTTCATTCCTGTCAGATATTCCATCGCCTGCAGAAGCAATCAACCAAGTTCTCGACATGGCGCAGGGCTTACTTTCTGGAATAATAGACATTCCAATTCTTGAGGACGTACTTGGTCTTCTGGGTGATGTCAGTGGGATATTCACTGACGGAATTCAATGGCTTCTAGGCAAGGCTTATGATTGGCTTACAGGTCAACTAACTCCATTATTGGAACAACTAGAATCAATGATTAATGGAGCATTTGGTGGCCTATCAGATCTACTCGGTTTTGCAGGAGACCTGCCAATTGGTCTTGGTGAATGGTCACTATTCGTCCTTAGCTTCGATCTTGGCATTGAAGCAAACTTCCACATTAATCCCACTCCCTTCTTTGAATTTGTGAGAAGTATTCTCTTTGAGGGACGCTCACCCTTTAATCTTGCATCACTGGGTGAATTCTTCAAGGTCCTTCTTTCATTCTTCGAGATATCACCTCAGTTCCGAGCTGAGTTAGGAGTATCTGGATTTGATTCATCCAAGAATGACTTCATGCAATATCTTCTTGGTTTCTTAGGCCTTGAAATATCGTTCTCAGGATATGCTAAATTTGTTCTAACCCTCTTTACCTTCCGTGAGGGAATGTTCCAATGGGAAGATTTCTTCAAGATAGTCGAATGGGTGCTTTCTCTTGACATAGCTATGTCCAAGACCATCACGCTGCTTGACCTCATTACCGGAGGTGTTGGTGGAGGAGTGCTGAGCAAGCTCGCCTCGTATATCGGTCTGGATGCAATCAAGATATCCATCTGGTTAGGATTAGAACTAGATATTATCAAAAAGGCAGCTACTGCAGTAGCTGCTGAGACCTCGACCTTGTCGTTCATACTGACACTAGGCGCGGCGGTCTCGCTTGGGATAGACATTATTGTTGCCTCAGCAAAATTAACTGGCTCACTAGAGATTATACTGTCCTTCTTCCAGGACTTTGCGTCTGCCAGTCCGATGAAAATAGTATTGTCTTTGGTTCTAACCTTGAAGTTGAAGATTAAGTTCCTCTGGAGTACGTGGAAGAAGACGTGGACTTGGCAACCAGGCGGTCCCTGGGACCTTAGTCCTAACAAAGGAGACCCCGAGTATGAGAATTCAGGTGTTGGATTTGATTCTGATGGTGATGGACTCTCTGATGATTATGAGTCTACCATACCTGGTCTTGATCCCTATTCTGCTGACACCGATAATGATGGAGCTTCAGATAAATTAGAAGTTCAGACTATGGGTTCAGATCCGACAGTACCTGATACAGATGGCGATAATCTTCTTGATGGAGAAGAGTGGGACCTCGGTACTAATCCAATGCGTCCAGATTCAGACTGGGATGGCACTGACGATTACAATGAGGTCAAGGTCTACAATACCGACCCTCTCTCACAAGATACAGATGGCGATGGCCTTTCTGATACCTATGAAATCGAGACCTCTTACAACATGAGTAGTGTCTGGGTACCCCCTGGAACTGAGATTATTGTGTACATTGGTGGCACTGCCTATACTGACCATACTGACCCTCTTGTAGCTGATACTGATGGTGATACAATTGTTGATGGTGACGAAGGAGTCACTGGCGCTTACTATGGTACTGAGGCTCTCTATAATGATACTGAAGAAACCGAAGGTTCAGGTGATTGGGTCATGGATCCTAATCCACTCATCTTCAATAATGGCTTTACTCACCCCTTAGACCCAGATACAGATGACGATAGCTGGTATCAGCTCTACAACGGTGATGTTGACACACAACTTCCGGATTACTACCTGATGGATATGAACGATGGTGTCGAGATAGCTGGATTTTGGATTATCGTCTATGATGATGAAGGAGAACCTGAAAATAAACAGGTGTTCACGAATCCATGCAATCCCGATACAGACGGAGATACTGGCGTAACTGATAGAACTCCACAACCAGGTGCATGGCTCAACTCAGACGGATACGAACTTGCGCAGACTCCACCCACAGACCCAACTGATGGGGATTCAGATGACGATGGGCTCTTAGATGGGCTCGAAGGAGTGCTAGCCCAATTCAGTAATCACACTAATGCCAACGATGCTGATACTGATGATGACGGTTTGTTTGATATGCAGGAGATACTACTTGGTACTGACCCACGTTCACAAGATTCAGATTTCGATATGATAAGTGATGGTGATGAATTCTATATCTTCTTTACAGACCCTATGGTGTTTGATAGTGATCAAGATGGTGTGAGCGATGGTGAGGAGGTGTATTTCTTCCATAGCAATCCTATGATTGATGACAGCGATGGAGATGGAATCACCGACGGAGATGAAATACTGAAATATCTTTCAGATCCGATGGATGAGGATTCAGATAATGATGGTCTGACCGACTTCGAAGAGATTTTCATCTATTACACCTCGCCATTCACTTATGATACAGACGGAGATAATCTATCCGATGGCAGTGAAGTAAAGGAATACGGAACTGACCCGCTTAATTGGGACACAGATGCGGATTCTATAACTGAACCGAATGAATATGGTGAGATGACATTCCCAATGTCGGATTATCATGAAGTTATGATTTACCCGACTGATCCTACGATGGCCGATACCGATTCAGATGGTCTTTCAGACTCTTTGGAGCTCTACCTTGGCTCTGGGTTGATTCCATGGATGGACCCGATTCCGCTCGATCCAACAAGCAACGATACCGATCAGGACTGGCTTGTGGATGGTTCGGAGTTACTGATGCAAAATGTATCAGGCATTATCTATCCTTATGTGGCAATATTCCCAGTTCTTAGGTTCAATACCTCACCTACAGTTATGGATACTGATAATGACACACTCACGGATTATCAAGAAGTGATGGTCTTTAATTCAGAGCCTGACCAGATTGATACTGATAATGATACCATTCCTGACTGGTGGGAGATTTGGGTATATAACACATCAGCTATCTATAATGATACTGATGGTGATGGTCTCGAAGACCAGTTTGAGACGCTGCAGCAAGTATGGCCGTATGGTGATTGGCCGCCTACGAATTGGTCGATAGGACTAACTAGCGAGAACGAATCTGCTGAGATAACGCCATATTACTTAGCTCAGACTTACACTATACCTGATACTGCTACTGTATTATGGGACCCAGATGACTATACACCGATGTATCCAACAGGGGTATTGAATCCCGATTCAGATGCTGATTGGTTGCCAGATGGTTCAGAAATTCAGTTCTATGGCTCCAATCCAATGGATTCGGATTCTGATGGTGATGGTATCGCGGATACTTATGAGTTCGATAGTGATTTCGATTCACTCTCTGACGGTATGGAGTTCAAACTAGGATTACAAACAGCTGCGGGTGGAGGTATCTTCAATCCAGACAGCGATCGAGACGGGCTGATGGATGGAGTTGAATATTACGAATATGGCACAGACCCATTGTTAGCTGATACTGATTCAGATGGCTATGGAGACGGTCTCGAGGTCATGGTCGGAACAGACCCGTTGTCATATACAAGTAAGGAGGAGTTCGAGATTCATCTTGCTACTCAGAGGGGACTGTATTCGATGAAGATTACAATTCCTGTTGAGGGTGCGGAGGCCTTTCAGAACACACAGATTACAGTAATCAATTACACAGATTTCCAAGATATGTATTTCAGATATAACAATGGATCTGGATGGAGTGAAAATATCACAATGGAATATTATCCTCCTGGTGGCGTTTGGACAAGTATTGACATGCGATGGAATCCTGGTGAGTACGAAGTCCAAGTCTTCGGTCTGAACAACACTGGCATTATCCACGCACAGACGGTACACTTTACTGTACAACCTGGAGATGATCCTTGGTTGTTGTACCTAATAGCTGGAATAGCTGTAGCTGGGGTCACGATTGTTTCTGTTGGTTATGTCGGACATCGCAAAGGCTGGTGGTCTCGACTGAAGGAGAAAGTCAGACCTGGTGACGACAAGGGCAAGAAGTCCACCAAGAAAAAAGAGACCAAGAGCAAGAAGAAAACGAAGAAGAGTAAGAAGAAATCCGGCCCGGATGAGGGCGATAAGGGAGGTGCATGAAGTGAAGACACGAATACTAACACTTTCGTTCATGCTGGTACTATTAGTTGGAACCTTTGGAATTATTCCCAGTCTGCCCCTCTTGGCAGGCCAAATAACTCCAGAAGATTTAGCTACTGATGTACCTGATAATATCATGGACATGAGTATACCTGAGGTCAACGCTGATTTAGCAGAGGCTGACCCGAACTATCCAGAGGATGTAGACCTAGGAACCCTGCTGGGTGATAATGATAATCAATATACCCCGATTTTCGAGCCGTGGAAGTCCAAGGCTGCCATTCACGCTATTGCATACGACGAGGAGACTGGTCTTCTTGCATTAGGAGGCGGCTATCTTTACGATAATGAGATTCACATTTTTAGACTTAATATTGAAACCAACTCTTTCGATAAAGTATGGGATACTGGTGATAGTCTTTTGACCAGTGATGTCATGAGTCTAGCTTTTGGCGATACCGACCTGAATGACTTCATGGAGATTGCAGCTGGCTGCTCCGATGGTCATGTCTATGTGTTTGAACAGCGTCACCTCTACGACCCATTTGCAAACACCGAGAATCAATTCGATCTCGTCTGGAAGTCAGAATCTTTTGATAGAGTATGGGCTGTGACTATTGCCGATGTTGACCGGGATTATCGACCAGATATCATTGCTGGAGGCTGGGACGGTTATGTTCACATTTTCGAATATGATAATCACTCAGGATATCCATTCAATGAGGAACACTGGATTACCTACAGAGAGGTTTCAACACTCGAAGTTGGTGAACGAGTATACAGTATTGCAACTGGAGACACGAATGTTAATGGTCTACCAGAGATTATTGTCGGCACCCGTGCTGGAACTGTCTATGTCTTTGAAAATGATGGACTTTCTATCATGATTAATGGTTATCCCTTCCCATTGATTAACGATAATCACTACTACCTGAATTGGACCAGTGAGGACTATACTTGGACACCAATTCGTTCTATGGAAATAGGTGAGTTGGACGGTGATATCGGAGAAGAGCTTGTTATAGTTGCACAGGGTCAGGGTGTATTTACTCTGGACTGGGACTTTAGCAGTCGCACGTATGTCTATGAGAAAGTCTACAAACAATATGAGGCTTGGGAAACATTTGGCTACTGGGGTCTCGATTACTGGGCTGACCGAGTCATCTCAGCAAATAACGTAACTTTCGATGACCCAGATAATACCAGTATAGAAGTCTATGAACCAATTCAGTACGAATATACTGGTAGTGGATTCGAGCCAGACGCCAGTGTCTATCCATATAACACTGCAATGGCAACTGAAACCGACAATCGATATTCTACCTTTGATTCTTCTATCTCTGGTGTAGACAATGCGACAGCCATTATTGACTTCGGACATGATGAGGAGGGAACTGGCAGTGCTAATGATGACTATGATGTTTGGATTACTTTCAGCAATCCTCTTGATAGTGGAATTTGGAGTGATTTCAATTTCAGTATTTCAAAGGATGGAATCGATTTTGAACAAGTTTCTATTTTTCACTGGGTTTACTCAGGAAATGTGCTTAAGATTGATGTTGATGATGCTCTATCTCGGCGAAAGTGGGATTATTTCCAGTACGTCAAGATTTCGGTGTTCAATGACGCAGTCTATGAGATCGACTCTTTGGAACTGATGCAGGTCTATAATCTTCTTACTGACGTGCTGAGTGTTGAGATTGGTCCACTTAATTTGGATAAGTCAACATACTTGAGTGACTCGACCGAGTTGGATAAAATTCTAGCAGGTACAGTGACAGGTGAGATGATTGGAATCTTCTGGAATACAACATCAGATCGATATGACATTTTTTGGGAGAGCGGTGATGATGACTCTTACACATTTGGTGCGAATATGTGGGATATTGAACATATTCCTGGAATTGAGCCCAATGTACCGAACTGGCGTCTGATGACAGGAACCTACATGCATCCTGATTCCGGTTTAACGTATAATTCATGGAGTTGGGGATTTCTAAACTTCAGTTACGTTCCAATGCATATGATGGGTACAAAGAACTCCGCGATTCGAGCCTACGACCTTTATGGCAGCTTGGATGGTGGAACAAATCTCCAGCTTGATATGATCAACACACACCTAGCTGGCTTAGGTAGTTTTGGATGGGAGCATACTTCTGTTGAGACCCCCTACCTCCCCGCTCAGGAACCAATGACGAATTCACTTCCAATGGTTGCGGTAGGACTTTATCGACCTGAAGTTGGTATTGATACACTGGGTGGATTAACAAAAGGAAATATTCGTTTCTACTACCGAAGTACAACCACTGAAACTTTTGAACAGTACAAGGAAATCTGGGAACTTGATACAACTGGAGAATTGACCCAGCTTATTGGTCTCTCAAAGACAACACCCAAAATGGATTTTGAAGACTATGATAGCGATGGCGACAAAGATATGATTGTATCAAACGGGCATATCTATCTTGCAAAGAACACTTACTTTGAAACTGAAGAAGAATCTGGAACCGCATGGTTGAATTTCACTCTGGTACATGGATACTTTGATGACAT
>WJMJ01000016.1 GCA_014728035.1 Promethearchaeota archaeon
AATGAACGGTACGAAAAAATCCATGATCGTGTATTGAGAGTCGATGGAAAAATATTGCCATCCATCATCCTTGATGCGATGCATAGTCAAGCAATTACCTATAGAGATGTTTCTGAATTGCTTGATATACGTCTGAAACATCTTCCTAAACTAGAAGCAAAATTAGCTGAGGGATAATATTGTGAAATATAGTTTTGACACCTCAGCTTTTGTCAATCCATATAGACACTACATGCCAATGGATTTAGTTCCAACTCTATGGGACAAATTTGACGAGCTTATTACTTCTAGTGAAATTGTCGCAAGTAAGGAAGTTCATCTAGAGATTCAGCAAAAGGATGACGAATTGCTAGAATGGATTGATAGTAGAAAAGACATTTTTATTGAAGTTGATAAGGATCAAGCGATATTTGTTGAAGAAATTGTAAACAAGTTTCCTAGATGGATAGATCCTAATTCTAGGAAGAATAATGCAGATCCATACTGTATTGCACTAGCTTAAAAATACGATTTGAAAGTCGTCAGTTTTGAGAAACGAGGTTCTTTCAACAGTCCCAAGATTCCATTTGTTTGCAAGCAGTTTAAAGTCCCACATCTCTTTTTCTACGATTTTTTGCGAGAGATTAAATTTAAGGCATGAGTTCAAATGGTAGAATTACTTGATACAATTAGTCTTTCTAAATGGTGTGAGATTTGCCCGAGTTAGTCTTTGATACGATTGAGGAGTTCATCTTCGCTCCATTCAATACGTTCATCTACTTAGATACTGACGAAATTTTGTTTCGTGGACTTCGTCAGCAACAGTGGAAATTGGTTGAAGAGCTGAACAAAGAACATATACTAGAAGACATTCCAGAGTTCTCAATCAAGTGGGGATTGGAAGACTCGTCTGAGTTCAAATTGTCAAAAGGAGTATTTACACCACCTGGCACAGATAATTCATTCGTGGTTGCCGAGTTGATTTATACTGACACTGACGAATGTTGTCACCCAATCTGGGAGCAGGTGTCGGAAAAATTCTCTATTGACAAGCTGATTTTCAAAGATGTCAGGTTCTATTTCACCGATGTTGGTGTTGCAACGTGCAGTGTTCGAGTTGAGATGGAGGATGAGGATGGCATCACGATCTTGGAGCTGGAGGAAGCATCAGAAAGACTCAATGTCCTGTTCAAGGAGTATTTCGAGGAATTTTCCTTCAAATTAGCTAAGAAGTATATTGAGTGTATAAACAGACTCGATATCCCATATCATAGATTCTCATTCTTGCCGGATATAGAAGAAGTAGATCGAGGAACCCATTTCATTCCATGGACTCACAGAATATACCACATACCTGCAGATAGAATGTTTGACATGGAGAATCCAGGAGAGCATTTTCGAACATTATTGACACCATCTAGCAAGATGGATATCGAGGATTTATCCATCTACGATAACAGATATGTTTACTTTGGTTGGGGCCATTCAATTATATTCACCTCAAGTGAAGAAGATGGATATTCTCAGACCTCTCGTCCGGTCTATGATTATGTTCGTCTTGTTGAGATAGCTCAAGCAAAATGGCAGTTTCTGGATGTACTAAAGGATGTAATCAAGTATGCTTTGAGCTCATTCAATAGACACTACGAACACATGGAGCTAGATGATATACAAGAGGCCATTGCAGAAGTACGAAGTTTTACGAATGGTATCAATAGAATACTTGCAGACTATCGAGGTATCAAAATTACGTTCGATACCGAGAAACGAATCCTCCTGAGAGAATTGCATTCTCGATGGCTGACCGACAATTTATTGGACGGACTTGTTGAAGATTTGAAGAGTATTGAGGAACTCCTAGATCAACTATACCAGCGCCAAAAAGAACAACGTGAAGAGTCTCTGAATACCATTGCACTTCTATTCACCATCGTGGGAATCATTGAGATAATCGCACTGGTTATAGAGATATTCAATCCCGTGTTTGAAATCAATCCGTTTGTAGAATTGGGATTGATTGGTCTTGGAACCATAAGTATGGCAATAATAATATCCCTCTATCTCAGATATGCCAGTAGGGGCTAATCCGAATGGACTCAGAGATAGAAAAAGCGGATATCTTTGTACTACAAGCAGACGGTAAAATCGACTCAACTCATGGGTACGGATACCCAATTCAACAACGGTTTAGTGAACATGATATCCATGTGGTGATTGTTCACTTTGCAGATAACGTAGATATTCTTGATGAGCTTCCAAAGAAACCTCTTGTGATCTCAGGAGGAATGACTGAGGTCACTGCGGACATAGACTGGATAAGGGATAGTAAGGCATGGTTCCTAGACCTTATCAAGGAGAACCAATCATTGGATAAAGAGAACCGACAGCCAGTCTTTGGGATTTGTTTTGGTGCACAACTGCTTATCGAAGCCTACGCAAAAGGAAGCGTCAGATTTCTTGAAGACCCTGAAATCGGAGTCAGTCGAGTGAAACTGGATCGACCAGAGCATCCAATCTTTAGAGGAATTAGTAACGAGTTTGATGCATATTCTTTTCATTATAATCAAATTTGGTCTAACGAAGTCACCATCCTTTCACAGCATAAACACATGGGACATCATTTCATTCAGGCATATGAAATAGAAGGAAGTAGTGTCATGGGAGTACAGTTTCACCCAGAGTTCAAACAAGAGGAGATGAAGACATTATTTACGACCTACAAAGACTTGATTGCAAATTTTGGATTCGACCTCGAACCGACAATCAATAACCTTCCAAAAATTAAATACCCTCATAGAATTCTTTTGAATTTCTACAATTCATACTAGGAGAAACTCGACCATACTGAAGAACCATGGTTTATTAATGACTTTCAAATCTAACTAAATTAAGAGGGAATGGTTAGATGTACGAGGATGGTTGTATTCCTGAGAGCAGAACCTTCAAGGAAAAGCTAATTGAAACATTAGCTTCCATTCCTCCAAAGATAAAATCGATATCAATCAAGTCATGGATTTTACTAGTACTTGCACCACTCTTCTTGACAATCCTCTCGATAAGCCATGTAGTGTTAGTGATGAATGTATGGGGAGTCTATGGCTTTTCATTTGATGATTCATGGATTCACGTACAATATGCTCGAACTATCTTTGAAGGTCATCCATGGGAATATGCAGAGGGATATCCGAGTACTGGAAGTTCTGGACCACTTTGGTCTGTGGTACTTGCTCCAATCTTTCTCTTTGGGTATGAACACAATATTGTGGTTACATCGGTCCTGATAATCGCCTCAATCCTGTATTTCTTTGATGTTGTACTAGTTGGTAAGATTGTTCAAGAAAGAACGGATAACTGGATACTGGGGATCATCGGACAGACTGCATTCATTCTAGTACCAAGAAATGCAGGTCTTATGTTATCGGGTATGGAAACCCCGCTTGGTATGTTAATGATTCTTCTAGCAATATGGATGCTACCAAAACACGGGTGGAGATACGATCTTGCATTAGGTGTAGTAGCAGGATTTGCATATCTATGTAGGCCAGAATTCGTTCTCATTGCAGCACTATGTTTCCCTGTTCGGTTCATTGTTACTCTCAAAGACAGAGAGATAGACCTTCACAGATTAGCATCAATCATCGGAATGTTCACACTAGCAGCACTGGTAGTTCTACCTTGGATTCTGCATTGTTTGAACACAACAGGTTTGCCACTTCCAGACTCATACTACTCAAAAATGCGTTGGGGAATATCAGAGGAAGGGATTGCATTATGGAATATTTTTTGGTATGAATTCTGGTTTATCAACGAACCATATCTAATTGCAGGATTTTTAGGTGGCATAGTTTTGTTGTTCAGAAAGCGTCCGTACTTGTTAATACTCATTAGTTCATTATTCGCACTATACAGATTGACCATGCCAGGTATGTCCCTGTTATTTGCAGCCCGATATTTGGTACCATTATTCAACCTGCTTGCGATATCAGCAGTTTGTGGAATTGGCATCATTATTGAGGCGGTAATGGATTTCAGCAAATCTATCAAGTTTAAAGAGATAGATGTGAATTTCATTTCCATCGTTGTTATATCACTGATTTTCGTTCCTTCGATAAGCCAGTATATGTATATGATAGACACTCATGCTAATCAGACCAAGAATATTGAAGATATGCAGGTTACTCTATCACTATGGATACGAGAAAACGTACCTGATGATGCGGTAATAGCAACCTACGACGTCGGAGCAATAGGATATTTTGCAAGAGGCACTGTTATTGATCTGTATGGATTGGTTTCCCCAGAGATATTACATAATAGAACGGATATAGCTCAAGCAACACTCTACTTGAAAGAGATGAATTGTACCTATATTATGTTCTATCAAGAATGGTTCATGAATTTCTACTATCTCATCCAAACAAATGGAGGAGATGTTTCCATCGTCACCAGAGTTCACATAGATGACAACGTGGTCTGCGGAACTGATAATATGGCAGTATATCGTATTGCATGGAATTAATCTAAAAAGAATAAGACTAATTATTTGGATTGACATAATCGTCAGTAGGTGATTTTGTGATTTCCAATATTTTGTATCCGATTATATCAGTTGGCTATATTGTTTTGTTGATATGGGGACTTTTCCTCATGAAAGAGAACAAAAAAAACAGTCTATTTTTGATACTAGTCGTAATGGTGGGACTTTTGTATGACACACTAGTTCTCTCAATAGGAAGTCTACTTGGCGTAAGCGACCTTCTATACAATTTGAACTGGGGAAGATATCTCGTTCATGCTGTATTGACTCCTTTGTTTATCATGGTAGCTTATGAGCAGAGCCTCAGATTTGACATCAATTGGTTTAGCGTGTCAAAGAAGACATTACAGATAGTGTTTTGGATAATAGTAATAGCTTTCATCGTAATAGCTATGTTCACTCACGTTATAGGAGTGTCCTTGATACCAGAAACATTTGATGGTGTGCTGCGTTATGTGATTGATCCTACCGGAGGAAGAAGTCCACCGATTGCAGCTATTCTCACTATCATCGTGATTATGATTATAGGTCTGGTAATCATGCTTAGAACGTCTCCAAAATGGATTTGGTTGTTCTTAGGCGCTCTAGTCATGTTTATCGGTTCAGCAGTACCAACCAGATTGGTGGGTACTATTGTAGGTTCCAGTGCTGAATTATTCCTTACAATTACACTGCTGCTTACTGAAAAAAGACTTGAAGATAGCTGAAACTAATTGTCAAATATACATGAAGTGGGGTTGCTTAGGTCAATTACAGCTATCCCATTCTCTATTTTTTGTACTCAAACTGTGCATTAAATGATTTTACATAAACTTGGAAAAACTCCAATAGGTCATTTGACTCGGGTAATTCAAGATAATACGAAATTACAAGTCTATACAACATCAGAATTAGAACATTGAACTGAATCGAAAATGAAATGAATCCAAACTAAGGAGGAAACCATAATTACTACATTAGAAAACAATGATGTGTTTGTCCTACGCATTTTTCCCAGATGTCCATTCTATAAGCCCACGCCAGTACTGATTATCCTCCTTCTAATTACAATTGGCAGCTGGGGAATATCGTATCTTGACACCTGGTTTTCTATTGTCTTCTTTTGTTATTCTATTTCATTCTATTTTCTGATTATGCCTTTAACCATGTGCAAATACTGCTATTTCAAAGTGACAAAAATAATCACAGATGAAGATAATAGCTCATCCTATGAGAAACTATTGACTACAGAGGAATGGACAAGTTCTCATTTAGATAAACATGTAGGACAGAAACATTGGACATTCTGTATGTCAATAATTTGGTTTACACCAATCATACTAACTGGGATATCTATAATTCAAGGAGCTCCTTTGATAGCGATTTTTGCATTGATAGGATTCATTGTAATTCTTGTTGGTAATGTTCAATACATGTTACGACTTAAATGTCCAAATTGTCCAATACAAGAACAATGTCATACTTCTTTTTAGAAAATCTTTGAGAATCATTTCTTTTGTTGACTTCCCAAGTCAATAATACCGGAACGTTTGATAAGTACCAAAATAGGAAGTTTTATATGCAAATGTTCCCATAGAATGTTTGACGTTAATCAAACGTTCAACACAAACGCAACGTTTGAAACACGCTTTACAATGAAGGTGCAAAAACAAAATGTCAACCAACTTCAATACACTCATCGACGATCTGAAGTCGAGTTTCAAGCTAGCTAGAAGTAACGCACTGAGCTACTTCCTTGCGAATCTTGGAATGGCGGTTCTTATCGTAGTCCTATTTGCAATCGTAGCAATCCCTCTTGCAGCTATTGCATTTGCAGTAACATTCTCACAAGGCCCTCAATTCTGGGTTAATTTTGGCAATGATATGACATTGTTCGCTCAGAATAATCCTCTACTGATAGGTGGTGTTGGAACCCTATTCATGATTCCAATTGTCACACTTTTCCTTATCGTTGTAGGTTCCATCTATGGTATAAGCAAGGAAGTCGTTGAAACTGGCGAAACCAAAGCTGAGTCAGCTTTCTCTTGGTTCAAGAACAAGTTCCTCACTTTTGCTGGTGCAGGAATCATGCTTACCTTGATTATCGTGGTTCCCCAACTTATTGTCTGGGGTACAGCCGCATTAGTGATGGGTACCACAATAACATTTCCAGCAAACATACCCCTTACTGTTTTCAGTTGGGTGTACACATTCATCACAGTAGGATTCTGTGCAATGGTCTTTCCATCCATTACCGCTGGTAACAGTGTACAGGATGCTTTCAAGGAGTCTTTCCATTTAGCTAAGACTCGGTTCGATCGTGTCTTTGGACTACTCTCCGCGGTGATTATCCTATTCGTGATTATGTTTGCTCCAGCTATGATTGGAGGATTCATTGCTGCCGTCACAATGACACCACCCCCTACTACTTTGCCAGTTGAGC
The DNA here is from genome assembly GCA_014728035.1 of Promethearchaeota archaeon. Classification (GTDB taxonomy): domain Archaea; phylum Asgardarchaeota; class Thorarchaeia; order Thorarchaeales; family Thorarchaeaceae; genus SHMX01. Next base: position 6,939 of record WJMJ01000016.1, read on the forward strand.
TTATTCCACTGGTTGCAGTTATTGGTGGATGGTCCATCATCGCAGTACTTCTTTGGCTAATACTGCTCCTCCCCATGACCATCATAGCCTTTCAGAAGGTCTATGCTGAGCTTACTGGAGGAAAGATTGCAACTGAGCAATCACCGGATATTCCCTTAGTATAGAAGCATTAATGGGTGAGCTCACACTGGAAAGTGTGGGTACATCCATTCCAAATTATTTACAGGTGAAACAAAATGAAACATTCAAACCCAACAGTTCTCAAGGAGGATCTAAAGACTGGTTTTAGGTATGCAGTGAAGAATATCATTTCTTTCATACTAGGAATGATTGGAGTTCTCATTGTTACTGGAATTATGATGTTGTTAGTTGCTATCCTGATATTCATACCACTAATTCTACTTGTTGGAATCCCAGGACTCTCTCAATTCTTCCAGGCATTTGGTGCTATTATGGAGCAATCTTTCAATCCAGCAGCCATCAGTCTGATTGTCTTGTTAGTTATTCCATTCATTTCACCAGTTTTCGTTGCCGTTGGAGCACTTTTTGGCATGGCCCGAGAGATAGTTGAGAGTGAAGGTACATCTGTTCAAGGGGTATTTACTTGGTATCGTTCCAGATTCTTACCCTTAGCAGCAGCTGGAATCATCATGTTCGGCATCATCTTTGGACCAATTGGACTCCTCTTTGGTATTGGATGGATTACCTTAGGAAATACAATCATTGGACTTCCTTCTGCCATAATCGTTGCAGTATCAACCGCATGGATTATGATCTCATTAGGACTGACATCTATGATATTTCCAGGGATAATAGATGGACTTCCGGTATTGGAAGCTGTGAAGAATTCTTTTGAGCTTGGTACCAAGTACTTCGATCGGGTTTTCTCCACTATTCTTTCATACATAGGAATTATTGGAATCATGACCAGTCCGACAGTGCTAATTCCCTTCAGTATGGTTGATTCTCTTCCGAATACAATGCCAGGACCAATAGTAGGAATAATGGCTGGTTTGGGAATATTCACCTTTGTAGGATTCTTCGTGATCTTATTCGTAGTGATTCCCGCACTGGCAATCTCTACCACCAAGGTGTACATGATTCTAACAAGCAATGGAATATCAGAACCAGAGGGAAATGACGATTTCGATGTCAGTATTGTAGGAGGTGTCTAAAACGACAGAACAGAAACCCCCCGAACCAATGAAGGACCTTGAGGTCATTACAGATCCAAAGGTTGTCAAGCTATTATTCGAAAGCACTCGCTCAACGATAGTATTCAGATACCTCGTTAATCGAGCGATGACTGTCAAGGAATTGGCAGACGCACTTGGAAAGAACCCAGGTACAATTCTTCACCACATAGACAAGCTCAGGAAAGCAGGTATTGTGGTGCAGGAGCGGACTGAGCTTACCAAGACTGGAATTGTTCAGAGGTTCTATAGGGCTACCGCAAGAGAGTACAGACTCGGTATAGGTGGAATGATGGAAGCTGACAGTGGAGTTGCAAAATTTGCAGAGAACCGCTTAGAGTCCATCATCAATAGTCTCTCAGTCTATGGCATTCAAATTCCTGAGTCACAAAATGGTGAGGCAAAGGAACTACTGAAGCAACTTATTGAGAGAGAGAATCAGGTGAGTTCAAACCTGACATTGGTTGACGAGAAGGCCTTCTATCGATTTCCTCAGTCAGTACGTAATGATGCATCCCGTATCATGCGCCGACTGTCCCTTGAGGAGGATGAGAAGTATCGGGAATTGCGAGATAGGTGGCATGCCTTTCTCCAGTCCTATCGAAAAGGTGAACTAAACAATGAGTAACTATGAACAAAACAACACAATGGTTGTATGTATACTTGCTGTACTGATTGGCGGTGCAGCAATCGTTGGAGTCCTCTCATTTTGGGGAGGAACTTGGGAGCTAGGGAATGAAATTACCCAGCTCTCATATGACGAGAATATAGGATCAACAACAGGAACTATCAATTTAGATGTTGAAATTAGCGTCGGCAATGTAGATGTTAATTTTGCAGATAATTCTACACTGCTCTACGATGTTACATTTGATGTCACTGAAAGAAATCTTGAGGAATATGGTACTCCATCAGTGATGTATACCTCCAATGAAATCTCAATAAATTATGAGGTGGCTTCAGTGAACATCACACTTGGAAGGAATCTGAACTACACTTTGTCAATAACAATTGGCACAGGAGAGATTGAGGTCTCAATGAATGAATATGCCAATGTGGGTGATGTGACTCTCACAACCACAACAGGAGGTATTGAGCTGACTATGAGCGATGAAACATCCCTCATGAATAGTCCCACATTTGATTTCAACACTGGAACAGGAGAGATATCTATTCAAATCGATATTCTTACTGGTGTAGGAGGTAGTTTCGAAGGCAGTACAAACACTGGTACTATAGATGTCACCGCAGTGGGATGGACAGAAGTAACATCAACACACTATGAGACCTCGGACTATGATACCGCTTCACAAAATCTGACAATAGTAGCTCAGACAAATGTAGGCAGCATCACAGCTCTACTTGGTTAGGAGTGATGATAATGAGTGAAACTCAAAACAAAACAATGGTAATCTGCATAATCGCATTCATCGCCATCGGATCTCTCCTAGCTGGAGTTTTGGCATTCTATGGTACTAGCAATTTCACGTGGAGTCCTTACTCACAATATGGAATAAACTGGAATCCCGCCGAGCTAACAGAGTTCCAATTTGAAGATGATACCAGCACTATGAGTGATAGTACGACTCTCCGAGTAAACATCTCAGCAAGCATAGTGAATGTCAAATTTGAACATAGCAACGATTTACTCTATCGATTCGATATGCTTGTACCAAATCAGACCGTACAGGATTATGGAAATCCAGTTGTGGAATATGCATCCAACACGGTATCTCTAAACTATCCCGCAGCTGCGGTGAACATTACTCTAGGTAGTGGTACAAATTACACCATGGACATTGACATCATAACTGGAGCTGCAGAGCTCATCATAGCTGATTATTCCCATGTTGGTGATATTGATGTTGATATTTCTGCTGGAGAATTGGACTTCTTGCTAAGTGATGATAGTTCAATCTTTGGTGATGTTGATGTGACCCTTACTGTTGATGCTGGGCAAGTATCAATCACAGTAGACCTCCCAACCAATGTGGGTGGTGACTTTGAAGGGTCCACAGGCTTTGGTGCAGTAGATGTAACTACCACAACTTGGACGGAGATAACACCAACACATTACAGGACTTCGAACTATGATACCGCACCAAATACACTGTCTATTTTAGCATCAACCAATGCTGGTGAAATAACAGCAAACTTACTATAGAGTGGGATATTCCCACTCCATCTCCTTTTTTTCTCGCAATCTTCTGCGGTCGTGGATAATCTCATAAAGCAATGGACAAACCGCAAATATAGCTCTTCTTTTAGGAGTGATTCAAAAATGGGAAATAAGTATGCAGAAGGTAAAATACGTGATTTTGAATTGACTATGGAGGATGCTGCACGAGTCGCAGAATGTTTCAACTCATTCGACGATTCAGATAGTTGGCCTGGTGGTTTCACTCATGGAAATCCATTTACAGCTGAGCGGATTTACGAATCAGCCAAAAAAAGTGATGACATGCGTATATTAGTAGCATATGTTGAGGATAAAATTGTTGGCTACTGTAATGTTTGTGAAGGATTTTATGACCCGGAATCTGCATATGTTGGTCTACTTGGAGTAAATCCACACTATCAAGGTCAAGGATTCGGAAAAGCGCTTTTGATCGAGGCAGCTGAAACGGCTGCAAGAGCAGGAAAGAGAAGAATTGATCTTCATACGTGGGGAGGTAATCTCAAAGCTTTACCTCTCTACAAAAGAGTAGGATACAATTGGATGCCAGGTACAAGAGTACTGATGGAAGGTCACATTCCAGGTATTCTAAATTTCCCACTATTCAAAGAGTTCTTCAACAGATACTATTGGTATGATGCTTTCAAGCGAGAGATTCGTCAAGAACCCGATGATCTTGTCCTTGAAGGAATTGGATTGTTCAAGTACAGATTCGAGGGAGATGACGGTGATTCTCTAACTGTTATGATTGATAGAGAAGCCAAAGGAATCTGCGGATTCGAACTCATTATGGACAGCCAGACCATCTCTGCTCATTTGAAACCTACATCTCACACAGGATATATTGGAGGAGATGCGGTTCCTATTGAATTGGTGATAATCAACGAAACGGCAGAAAATATCCAATATTCAATAAATGTTACATCAACCAAAGAGCTAGTTGCAAATCTTACAGGTCAAAGTTCGGGTGTTATCCAACAAGGTAAAGAAACCAAGGTGAATGGCACATACAAAATCCCATTCGGTGTTGCTCCTCTTGATAAGGATGATGCAGCTGATGAAAAAGTCAAGAGTTGGGCGGAATGGAAACTAACTATCAATGGAACGACTGTCAGTCTATTCGCGGGTCTAATTCCTACAGAAGCCATCAAAATTACATCAACGCCCGAATACCCCTCAATATTTCCAAGCATGTCAACAGATCTTGCAATAGGCTTCGAGAATACTACAAAAGAGGATATCCAACTAGAGGTGGTGGTTACCGCTGAAAAAAGTTGTCGCCTAGATGAAACCACATATTCTATTTCTTTATCGGCCCTAGAGAGTAAAGAGATTACGACTACAATCCATGATACTGGTCAATCTCGAAACTTCGTATCAGTAGTTATTTCTGTGTTCAAGAGTGATAGAAAGACACAGGGATTGATAGCTAGAAAGACATTGAAGATTCCAAAGAAGCAACAGGGAATAGCTTTTGCATACCATGCTATGGGAGAACATATTGTCTTGGAAAATGATCAAGTGCGATACCGATTCACAAACAAGATACCGTTGATTTGTCGATACATTGAACGAAAAACAGTAGGAGATTATATAGAAGGTTGGATGTTCGGTATATCACTAGGACTTCCCTTCCCTAGAGAGGGAGACGAATGGACTCGCAAAGACTTGGATATAGAAGTTTCAAATACGCCAGACTATGCTGAAATAACTGTCACAGGAGATTCTGATGATAAACCAGGGCTCAGATATACCCAAAGATACCGTCTTTATTCAAAGAAGAGTATCCTTGAGGTAAGTGCAACCTTGACTAATGTAGGAAAAGAGCCAATAGAGAAGTTAGGTCTCTCTTGTGGTGGTTGGATAGATTATCGTTCACAAATGATGACAGTACCAGTACGCAGTGGTATATATCAATTGAAAGACCCCAGTTGGGGAGCTGGAGGTTTGCCAGATAAACCAGATTACTATTCTGAACAATGGTTTTCAATGTATGACATGAGTGCAAATTCCACATTGGGATTTATGTGGGAAAAAGAGCATCTGGAGAAAATTTTCCTTTCTGGAAACGTACCCAGACCAGAATATATTCTTCCCATATTGCAACCAGGAGAAAGCAAAACATACTTGATTTTGAAAAGTACCACAAAATCCGGAGACTGGAGAACTATCAGGTCGATGTGGGCCAAAGAAAATAACATAGACCTAGAGGGAAAACCACCAACACCAATTATTGATCAGTTATCTGTAGAATTATCTAATCCTGATTCGCGGATTAGTTCAAAATCAGGCTCACCATTATTCGTTGATAGGGCCAAGCCCAATGATGTTCAACTTACAGTAAAGGTAATTCAGAAGGAACCAATAGTAGCAAAAATCAGAATCATTCCGCCAGATGGCATCCTAATTAATGGCAAAACAAACTACGAAATGAATTCAGAGATAAGTATAGAAAAACCGCTGAAGAAAGCACTTTCAATTACAGTAGAAGACGGGGACTGGCTACGTGTTGAAGGAAAAATCGAATTCACATTTGCTGAACATATTGTACGAAGACAATTCTCTGTTATAGTATTTGACTCCAAACAGGAAGCCAAAAAGCAATCTGAAACAATTGAAAACCAACGACTCTTTACTCTTAGTACATCAGAGTGTTCCATAGGTGTTTCTCCAGACCACCGGGGAAGTCTGGTACGTTATACAAACAAAGAAGGAGAAAGTGTTCTCTTAGACCGGTTTCCTGATTCGGGACCTTATGTCTGGTGGGATCGCTTTTTCAGTGGAGTAAGCCCGATTTTATTTGATAAACGAGTATGGGATTGGGAAACAAAATTTAGCAAAGAAGAATGGGAAGCTGAATATCAAAAATATGAACCTTGGGCGGGATATGAAGTGAGTTCCATTTTAGAATACAGTGCAGGAATCAAGGGGTTCGAGATATCAGCTAGATACCTACTCTTGAAAGGAACCAATTTGGTACAAGCTAGACTCCAAGTAAAAAATACAATCAACATTACAAAGACAGTCAAAATGGGATTCAAAGCTTCACCTAAATTGGATCAATCTCATTTGTCAAATATCCACACAATTTTGTTAGGTACGCATCTTACTCATGAACCAGTATCTATGCGTACATCATTCAAGTCAGATGCTGAAGAGTCATGGGCTGCATTTGAAAATTCCATTACGGGTCAAGTTTTAGGTGTCATATCTACTGAGAAACAAAGGTCAAACCTATTTGTTGAAACGATTTCGGATGAGGCTCAATTGTTTAGATTTCTCGACTTGAAGAAAGTAAGACCAGGGGAAGAAAAGACGTTCATCTGTTATTTACTGATAACCGACTCCGTGGAAAAAGTCCAGCTTCTAAAGAATCTTCCAGATATCGTATAGAATAATCAAGAAGACAATTGCTTGAGATGTATTTTGCACTCAATAAGTTTAGTAGAGTTTCCAGATTCTCGAAAGAGTTCTTCTGCAATTTGTAGCGTCCGAATAGCTTCGTCTATTCGGCCGAGCTTCTCTAAAACAAGCGCTCGAGGAAAGAGATATCCACCATTCGATGGTTCTAACGCCCAGGCCATATCATAATCAGACAGTGCTTCCTCAAATCGCCCCATTAAAACAAAAAGATTAGCACGTTGAAAAGAAATTTCAGGATCATGTGGATCAAGAGAATAAGCGCTATTGAAGTACTTGAGAGCTGTTTCCAGTTCGTTTTTTTGCAAATGTATTTGTGCAGATTTAAGCCATGCAATTACGCACTTCTTATCAAGTTCTATAGCTGCGTGGTAACAAACTTGTGCTTCATCTAGTTCATTCATTCTACGATGTGTATCCCCCTTTTTTATCCAAATCTCTATGTCATCATCAGAAACTCCTAATGCCTCCTGATAATACGAAATGGCAGCTGATGGAACTCCTTTTCTAAGAAATAGATCACCAAGAGTCACCAGAGCTATTTTATGTGAAGGTCTAAGTCGTAGTGCTTGATCGATGTAAACCTCGGCCTGTTCATCTTTTTTAAAAAATATGTAAAGATTGCCTAATTCAAGAAGTGCTTCAACATGATTTGGCTCTATCATCAATATTTCTTCTAATAGTTCCACACTCTGTTCTAAATGCATCTCTCGTTTCAGATAGAGAGATTTTACCAGCATAACTCGAATATTATCCGAATCAATCTCTAAAGCTCTATCGATTACTTCCTTTGTTTTAGTCAGCTCGCCTTTTTTCAGATATGCGCGAGCTAAATGCACAAGTGCATCCACATTATCAGAGCTTAATGAGATGCTTTTAGAAAAACACTGAATAGCACTATCGAAATCGTTGATCATTAAATAGCCAACGCCCATATTATTCCAAGCGTCAGACATACTACTATCAATACCAAGTGCGATATCATAGAGAATTAAAGCTCGGCCGAAATCCTTTTCCTTCAAATGGACGTTGCCAAGTTGAAATAGTAGTTTAGCAAGATCTTTGTTTTGCTCAAATGTTTCAAGAGTGACTTGTAGCTGCAACTCCAATTGATCCAGTTTCTGTCGATTGAATGCCTCAAATTCTTCATCCTTAATGTCATCAAGATGTAAAAAAAACGGTATCCTGATTTCAGCTAACTGATCAGATACAGCTCGTAGTAATTCACTCTTCTGCAACTCGTAGCCTCCCTAAAATATTGAATTGATAATTTATCAATTTTACTAACAATTGTTCATGACTTGCTTTCTTCTGATTCATGCACCATATTATCAGAGCCAATTGGTCTGAAAAAACGAAACAGAATCATGCCAGTGGACTGTGCAAACCTGTAGGAATAACATTCCAATATCATAACCATTATTAACCATTGTTAAATATCTTTCGTAGAGGCAACGATTTGGTTTCAGATACAAAATATGAACAAGGAGAAGTACGCGGAACAGCAATGAACTGGTTGAACTTCTTGCAATCAGTTATTGACGGTTATGAACAACAGACATCAATAACACATGGGGTGCAAAAAGATGGGATTCAAAATGGGTGGGACGCAAGAAAAAACAGTGATGGCGAAGGGTTCGAGTTTGAATTCAAACTAGTAAAAGGAAAAAAACATACATATCTTTCAATGAGAGACCGAGGTACAACAGGTCTCACTGGACGGGTTCTCAAAGAGTCTGAACTTCTTGAAACTCTACCTGAAGAAGAGAAATGGGGACGTTTTGAGAGTCTAGCATTTTCAAAACAGGCGGATAGTGAAAAGACCCCACTTGGTTCAAGAGGGAGAGGAAAATTCATTTTTGTTGGAGCTTCAAAGACAAAGACAATATATTATGACTCTTGTAGGCAAGATAATACATATCGTTTTGGTTGGAGAAAGGTTGTTCTCACTGAATCACCTATTACTGCATATGACGAGGAGAAAGGCAGACAGAAATTAAAAGAGCTAACAGCTGATGCTTTTGAACCATTAGATGAAGTGGGATCCAGAGTGATTATTGAAGACCCAATTGATGAGGTCATTGAGGCTATCAAAACACGAGAGTTAGACTTCATGATCGGTGAAACCTGGTGGGAGATCATTCGAGATTTCGGTATTCGAATAATCGTGAATGAATACGGACAAGAACGAGTTGTAACACTGCCAGTAGAATTTTCGTTGCCAACAAGAGATATTTCAGATAAGAAGGTGTGGATAAGAAAATCAGTAGATGAAACATTTGGTGGAAGAGATACAACAATAGAGAAATTACATCTTGTCTGTGAACCTGGAAAAGAAGTGGACCCGCGAATAAGAGGAGTCGCAATTCAACGAGGTGGTATGAAAATAACCACTATCAAACCCGAGGTGCTTCCTGGAGACCTTGCCTACGCAATATATGGATATGTTACTTTGGATGATAGAGGAGATGCTGAACTAAGAAGAGCAGAGGGATTAGAGCACAATACTCTATCGTATCGATATCCATTCACACGAGAATTACGAGTCTGGCTTAGAGACCAGATGAAAGAGTTTGCAGTTGAGAAACTAGGATATGAAATTGACCCAGTTGGAGAAAAAATCGAGCTTCAACAAACATCTGAAAGACTTGCTCTCTCAGCAATCAATCGAATATCAAATAAACTAATGATAGGACAAGATGACATTGAAAGACATCATAAAAAAGTAAGACTGGAAGATAAACCGAAAAAGCAAGTAAGAGTGGAAATGCCACTCCCAACCTATCCAGACTGGCCCTCCAGAATTGTTGACTATGAAGATGAATTAACTGATATAACTGCTACACTGGTTAATACCACAGACGAAAAGATTGATGCAAAGTTCACTTTGACAATAGAAAATGAAGATGAAGAAATAATCGATATTCTGATAAATGATGAAGTGGTGCTCTGGAAGAACTCATCTTTGCGTAGACGTAAAGCATTAGGCATAAGAATAGATGATGAGCGTTTTGCGAAACCTGATGTATATTATCTATGTGCAAGACTCTATACAGAAGATTCCTACAAAAAATCCAAAAGGATAGATTCTGTTCGACATAGTTTCTATGTAAACTACAGTCCAACAGTAAAAGGAGTATTCGAGGGCTATGAACCGATTGCAGACCTGCCCACAGAATATCAAGATATAATGGGAATGGAAAACAGAGGGCCTCACGGTGGCATTATTATATCATACAATATTGACCATCCGGCTTACAGAGATTTAGATGACGACACAGATGCAATATCGGAATATTTGTTTAGGTTAGGTATGTTAACTCTTGCAAAATTAGACCTGTCTTCTGAAGAACCTCAATTTTTCGAGTCTGCAAACGAAGAAGATGTGGACCCATTAGAGGTTGTAGATCAGTATTCAGATGTTCTTGGGAAAATGTTAGCAATCTACCACAAGTCTAAGAGATAAAAAATAATACAAAACAACGTTCCGGAGAACCATCCGAACTGATATGAAATCAATTAGTCAATATACGGAGAGAGGAATAGGATGTGGAACGTATAGTGAAAACTTGGACGAAGATGGATATATTCTTAGAATGCGAAATACGGTTGGCATCAGAGGTCGTATAAGGAACCTCAATGGCAATCAGATCTTACAACTCCATTAGAAAAATAGTGTGCATAGAAATATCGGTCATTACTATACAAAAAAGGGTTGCAGTCAGCTACTGAAAACTTGGACATTATTGGACACGACCTGATAGGAGGTTATATGGGATGATACACGATGAAGGTCTGGTCACCAGACACACATTCCCTGACCAGGACCGAGCCAGTTCCAGTACCGTTTCTGGACGGACAACGCTCGGGTGTCCAAGTTTGCCCAACTAAAAATGAACGGTATGGTAAACAAGGCTGTAAAGCCCTGTTACCATGATTTATGCAACAATTTTCACAGGGCGCAAATTGACAACCTTATGACTACCATCTTCAGCATCGTATTCCACCATGCCTACTAATTCACCCTCTGCACCGGGTTGAAGCTCAAAGGCTAATTCGGTCACTGTGAGATTGCCAGGTTCAACTGTACCAATGGTATCGCTCAGGATAGTGTCGGTCAAATCGGGTACACCAAGCACTACCTGTACGTTTTGCATTATCTTGGTTGAATCATTCCGAACAACCACCGCAAAGACAACTTTGCCCTCACGAATCTTGTACTCGACCACAATATCCATACCCGGCTCTAGACCAGGACTTGCAGGTTCGGCTGTTGTGATGAATTCCTCAACACTTAGACGTTGACGAAGCTTGGTGGCAATTATTCCTAGAACAAGAATCAATCCAAGCAGGGTACTTACGGGATATCCCCAGTGAAGATTGGGGTCGAAGTCCATTGAGTCATTCAATCCGTCCATATCAGAGTCAACTGAGAGTGGGTCAGTCCCGTATACGAAGATTTCTTCATAATCGGTCAGTGAATCTCCATCGGTATCTGCAGAATTTACGTCAGTATGATATGTGTTGTATTCCAGCCCATCGATTATCATGTCTTGATCCGTATCATTATTGGTTGGGTCACTCAATGAAACCATGATTTCAAAGTAGTCATCAAGCCGATCAAGGTCTGTATCTTCTTCAAAGGGATCAGTTCCATGTGTAACGACTTCATCGTAATCAGTAACACCATCAAAATCAGTATCTTCGTTATTGGGGTCAGTTCCCCAAGTGTCGACTTCCTCAAAGTCTGTAAGTCTATCTTGGTCACTATCTGGTTCAGTTGGATCCGTTAAGGTCACTGCAATCTCCTGTGAGTCAGTTAAACCATCTTGGTCACTATCACTAGAGAGCGGATTGGTTCCATACTCGATTTCAGCCCCATCAAGGATATTATCCTGGTCCGAGTCGGGATTCATAGGTTCGGTTCCGTATTCTAATACTTCCTCTCCATCTTCTAAATTATCATTGTCACTATCCTTGTCAAGAGGATGTGTTCCGTAGACTCTTAACTCCTCCAAGTTTCCAAGTCCATCTTGGTCAGAGTCGTAATCTGCATCATTAATACCTCCAAAGGTAGCTGCCTTGGTGGGGTCGGTATCAGTGAGTTCTACCTCCTCCCAGTCTGAGAGCTGATCTGAGTCAGTATCATTTGAGAGAGGGTTGCATTCATAATCCAGGACCTCTACACCATCTTCAAGATTGTCTTGATCTGTATCTTTGCTAAGTGGGTCAGTGCCGTACTCATCCACCTCTTCAAAGTCGGTCAAATCATCTCTATCAGTATCTTCATGCAAAGGATCAGTACCATAATCGTCTATCTCTTCACCGTTGGTGAGTTCATCACCATCTTCATCATCATTGTAATCAGAGAGACCATCCCCATCAGTGTCCTTCAACCTCGGATCGGTTTCAGTAAGTACACATTCTTCATAGTTTGTCAGGAGGTCTCGATCCTCATCATCTAATCCATCAATAATGCCATCATTATCTGAGTCATTATCTCGTGGATCGGTCAGAGTAAGCAGTATCTCGTGTTCGTTTGACAGTGTGTCATTGTCGATATCCCAATCAGCATCGGATATACCAGTAAGACTGGTACTGTAGAGATTTGGATTAGTTAGAGTAAGATTCACTTCGTGGTAGTCCGTGAGACCATCGTTATCGCTGTCTTTTTCACGAGGATTCGTGCCCAAAATAATTTCTTGCCCATCAAGTAGCAAATCATTGTCACCGTCTTCCTCAAGAGGGTCTGTATTGTAGATGTTCAATTCTTGCCCATCAGTGAGTAGGTCATCATCTGTATCTTCATCTAATGGATCAGTCTCAAAGACCTTGATCTCATCGTAATCGCTAACGCCATCTTGGTCAGTATCAGACGAATTGAGTAATGTGTGCCAAGTTAGAGCTTCTTCTCCATCCTCAAGCAAGTCACCATCAGTGTCTCTATTGTTGGGGTCACTAGAATAACGGAATAGTTCGTCCCAGTCATCAATCAAGTCACCATCAGTGTCCACTTCACGAGGCGATGTGTCACTTACGAATATCTCATAGTAATCAGACAAAGCATCTCCATCAGTGTCAATCAAAGTGCAGTTAGTTTCGTATTGGTATATTTCATCAAAGTTGCTTATTCCATCTGCATCTTCATCGTCATCACGGTCAGAGATGCCATCTTCATCAGTGTCTGAAACAAGGGGGTCTGTATGACTATTGAACAGCTCGTCGTTGTCAGCAATGCCATCAAAGTCAGAGTCTTCTTCAAGAGGGTTTGTCCCATAGATATTGACCTCTTCTCCGTCTTCCAACGAGTCGAAGTCTGAATCGAAGTTCTCTGGGTCTGTACCCTCCTCTAGCTCTTCCTTATCAGTGAGACCATCATCATCTCCATCTGCTTGGGTTGGGTCAGTATCATATATTTTCCATTCTTCGTAATCAGAGAGACCGTCCTGGTCGGTGTCATTGTTATTGGGGTCAGTACCTAAATCCAGCTCTTTCTTATCCAGAATTAGGTCGTTATCCGAATCGCTTGAATTCGGATTAGTTCCGTAGTCGTTTACCTCAGCTCCATCACTTAATTGGTCGCCATCGGTGTCCCAATTTGTAGGAGAGGTCTCAGAAGTATAGACCTCATAATAATCAGATAAATCGTCAGAATCAGAGTCGGTTCCTGTAGGGTCGGTTCCATAGAGGTAATACTCATCATAGTCTGAAATCTGATCATTGTCAGAATCTTTGTCAGTTGGAGATGAACCTACAATATTGACTTCAAAACCATCCTCAAGCAGGTCTCCATCAGTGTCTTTATTGGTTGCGTTAGAATGATAGCCATATATCTCGAGTCCGTTTGAGAGACCATCCCAGTCTGAGTCTAGATCATAATCCGAAGTACCATTATCATAGGTGCTGAATTTTGCAGGATCTAATCCAAGGTCATTTACCTCAAAACCATCATATAATTGGTCGCCATCACTATCTGTCAGAAGAGGGTCTGTACCATAGGTAAATATCTCTTCATAATCAGTCAGAAGGTCGGAATCCGTATCTTGCTCAAGAGGATCAGTATTGTATGTTAGAATTTCAGGGCCATCGTAAATTCCGTCATCATCTGTATCAGCATCACCAGGAGATGTATCATAGAGATCGATTTCGTCCCCATTGGAAATACCATCTGAATCACTATCTTCATCATAGTCACTTGTGGAATCTCCATCAGAATCACTCAGAGTTGGGTCAGTTTCAGTAATCTCTACTTCTGTGAAATCATCTAGTCCATCTGAATCGGTATCCTCCAAAGTTGGATTAGTGCCATGCTCGTGGACTTCGGCTCCATCCAGAAGCCCATCCGAATCAGTATCATTGTTGAGGGGATTGGAACCCCATATGAGTTCATCACCATCGTCCAATTCATCTTGGTCAGTATCTGCTACTGCAGGGTCGGTTTCATACTGGTCCACAACCCCATCGTGGTCGATATCTTCATCCCCATCAAGAATGCCGTCATCATCTGTATCGCTATTAGTAGCATTCCAGCCAGCATTAATCTCAATTCCATCCTTTATGCCATCAGAATCGGTATCTGCTAGAATGGGATTAGTATTGTATGTCCGAATCTCATCAACATTTGACAACCCGTCATTATCAAAGTCATCATCTGCATCATTGATACCGTCATCATCCGAATCGCTCAAGTTCGGGTCTGTACCCACCTCATTGACTTCTTCTGCATCGGTTAAACCATCTTGGTCTGTATCTTGACTTAGAGGGTCGGTCTCTGCATTGAACTCTTCAAGATTGGTAAGACCATCATCATCGAGGTCTTCTTCCCAGTCGTAGTCGCCATCATCGTTAGTATCATTATACAACGGGTCAGTTTCGCTCATGAATACCTCGAACCAGTTAGGAAGATTGTCACCATCCTCATCATCATCATAATCAGAGATTCCGTTGTTGTTAGTATCAGTATCATTAGTGAGGGTATGAGTGAAATAGAATTCTATCCCATTACTCAAATCATCTCCATCAAAGTCCTCATCATAATCAGAGATGGAGTCATCATCTGAATCTTCATCAAGTGGGTCTGTACCAAGGATAAGGACCTCATGCCCGTCATTTACTCCATCCTCATCGGTGTCCTGATTTCGAGGCAACGTGCCGTTAAGATATTCTTCGTAATTCGTCAACAAGTCCAAATCTAAATCTTCCAAATCGTCATTTATCGAGTCTAAATCAGAATCAACAAGGGTCGGATTAGTCTTAGTGAAGTAAATTTCAAATCCGTTTGGGAGATTGTCACCGTCATAGTCATAGTCATAGTCATTTAGAGTGTTTACTGGGTCTGTAGAAAAGGGGTCCGTAGGATCGAAGGTGGGATAGTGGTCCACTTCGTACTTGTCACCAACACCATCGGAATCAGAATCAACATTGGTTGCATTGGTACCCCAGGTTATTACCTCAGCGTAATCGGATAGCTTGTCACCATCAGAGTCACTATTTGTGGCATTTGTTTCATAGGTGAATATTTCAGCATAATCAGAAAGCCCATCAAGGTCTGTGTCATTTGAGTTTGGATCGGTTTCATAGATATCTACTTCTTGACCATCCAGAAGCCCATCTGAATCAGTATCATTGTTTAGAGCATCGGTATTATAGGTCTCAATTTCCTCAAAATCATCAAGGCCATCAGAATCAGAGTCAGCATCTATTGGATTGGTTCCATAAGTAACATATTCTTCATAGTCGTCGAGTCCATCTTCATCAGAGTCTGCTTTTCTAGGATTAGAATGAACAATCATAACTTCCTCATAATCTGTTAGTTGATCATCATCAGTATCTTCATCGATAGGAGAGGTCTTCCAAGTCTTTACCTCCGCTCCATCATTCAGATTATCAGAGTCTGAATCAGAATCTAAGGGATCAGAACCTACTGAGATCTCTTTCCAATTTGCAAGATTATCACCATCTTCGTCATCATAATAATCAGATAGACCGTCCCCATCCGTATTTGGGTCATTAGGGTCAGTCTCGGTAAGTCGTACCTCCTCAATATTTGACAGACCGTCCCCATCATTATCGTCTTGTGCGTCATTTATACCGTCATCGTCTGAATCGCTATCAAGAGGGTCAGTTGCAGTGATATTATTCTCCTCATAATCATCAAGTTGATCGAGGTCAGAATCAGCAGCATTGGGATTGGTTCCAAGAAATACCTCTTGCCAGTCGGTTAGTAAATCGTCATCTGAATCTTTATCATTTGGATCAGTATCATGTGTGATGACTTCTGCAAAGTCTGAAAGTTTATCAGAGTCAGAATCAGGATTCAAAGGGTCAGTATCGTAATTAAGTACCTCTTCACCATCATCCAAATTGTCATTATCACTGTCAGCATCGTTCACAAGTGTTCCTTCAATGAGAGTTTCACGAGCGTCCGCAAGACCATCTTTATCCTGATCCAATCCATAGACTTGAAACTGTCCATTATTCAGACCAAGCGTGAATTCATCATTTCCATTCGAGTCAATATCACCAGCGTCAATAACACCTACGAAGCCGAACAAATCGTAGGATACCACTCGATACCCAGTTGCATTATAGACAATTGCATCGCCACCAGTAGTAGTAGCAAGCAGTTGAGGGTTAGCAAGTCCACCGATATTAGTAACCAGTATTTCCTCAAGAGCAGCAGGAAGAGTCTTGTTCCATCTTAGACTGAAAGAGGTATTGTACACTCGTAATTCGCCAGCCGTGGTACCCACCATGATTTCTTTTGTTCCACCAACTACAAGGTCGGATGTTTTCAAAGAGGTTATTCCATCATCCAAGATTTCTGAGTCTAGTGGCGTTCCATTATTCCAACGAATTCGAACATCACCATTCGATGTGCTATAAAGAATCTCGGGATTAGCTGTGTCAAAGATATCAGCTGAAGCCAGACCAGTTATCTGATGGCTTGTAGAAACACTCCAGAGTGAGGAACCATTACTTCTGAGGAGTGCAATTCTACCACCATTAGAGCCAGTTAATACCTCAGATTTGCCATCTAGGTCTACATCTACTGCATGCACTTGACGGACAAACCCATTTGATGTATAACTCCAGAGTTGAGTAGAGTTGATACCATATGCATAGGCACGGAAATTATCACAACCGACGATAATCTCATCAATGGCATCGCCATCCAAATCACCAGTATCTATTGCACGAACTGGGTCAGGAAGTGTCACATTAAGAAGAACAGTTTCATTTGCAGCAATAAGAAGAATACCCTGATCGGTTCCAACCAGCATCTCATCAATACCGTCACCATCTACTTGCATAGAGGTGAGAATGTGAGGTGTTGAGCCAATATCTAACTGCCACAACTTTGTGTTATAATTATCAAACACAAATAACGTGCCATTTTGTGTAAGTATAGCTATTTCGTCACCTGCATCCCCATCAAGATTCAACATCTTCAAATCGACGATTTGGGAGCCCGTAGTATTCTCAAATACAATTGAGACCTGGTAGGGAGATATTTCTGAGAGTACTAAAGATGAGTCTTCTATCTGTAGAGATACTGAATTATAGGTTCCAGCAGGGCTCTGCAGAGCAAGAACTACACAGATGACAGCCGCAGCTATAACGATATGGTGAGCTTTCATTTTTTGGTTCCTCCGGTAGATTTCTGTTTCCAAGGTTTAACAGCAAAGTAATCGAAAAAGTCACTCTCAACAAGACTGACTTCATCAAAGGGAATCTTCATTTCATTAAGACTAGAAATCAGAGTCAGCAAGTGCTTCTCTGGATTATCTATGAATATTTTTAGGGCATTTCTTCCAGCGCGCGATGTATATTCAACACCCGGAAGTTGGTCAATCATCGCAACTGCTTCTTGGCGCATTTTAGGAAGGGTCACCCGCAAACTCTCACCTTTTCCAGGAAGAGTAGATATCAAGTCTGCTGGTGTACCAAATTGACTAACATACCCAGCTTCAAGAAGACAAACACGAGAGCAATAGTCAACAATCTCCAAGTCGTGAGAAATAATGACCATAGTTGTCCCCAATTCATAATTGAGTGACTTAAGATAGTTCAAGGTCTCATGTCGTAAATGTGCATCCAGTCCGGTCGTGGGCTCATCAAGCAATAATACTGGAGGGTCGTGAATCATTCCAAGACAGATAGAAACTCGTTTTCGTTCTCCACCAGAGAGCTTCTTTACAGCTTTTGTCATAAGCTCCTCGTCAAATCCGAGGATAGCTAGTATGTTTCGAGACCGTTCTTCTATCTCTGGAGGGCGCATACCAAAACAACGACCAAAGAATTGAGCATTTTGTAAAGGAGTGAAATCATAATACAGACTCAAGTGTTCAAGCTGAGGTACATATCCAACCAATAAGCTGATGAGATCACGCTTCTTAGTTACATCATATCCACCCACATACGCGTCACCAGCAGTAGGAGAAATTTGACCAGTAAGAACTCGAAGGACAGTTGTCTTTCCTGCACCCGAAGCTCCGATAATTCCAAGGAATTCTCGTTTATTTGCAAAGAAGGACACACCTTTCAGTGCATAAAAGTCTCCAAAAGCAACCTTCAAATCAATGATATCAATTTCTCGTTTTACGTCTTTGGACAATTTATACACCTCCAACAGTATCACTAACATCACTGAACTCTTGAAGCCCCTCTCGAAGGCTTACCATAAGACCACGTATCAACTCAACCTTTTGTATGCGATCAATATCTTTTCGTTGAATGATTTCTTGCATCTGGATAAAGATAGCAAGGAGAGTATTGAGACTGGTATCTATATCATTCATTAGACGAGTGTCTAGTTCAGGGATCCGATAGCGTTTCCCACGACGATATTTATTCAGGAATAATCCTGCAAATAGAGCTCCAAATACACCAACAGATGTGATGACTGCGATGAATACCATATTGAAGAGAGTTCCGTTTCCATCTGGTGTAGTATCTGCTTCTTGGTATAGTTCGAAGCTTGTTGAAGCATATGTTGCAGCATAATCCTCATCTATAATTATGAAGATTCCATTGATTCGTCCTTCGTCATTGTAATATGAAGGAGTGAATTGAGATGAATAGAGACCATCTTGTACAAATCCCGCTATGAAAAATTTCATCTCGCCGTCAGGGAGTTCAAACACTATAGCTACGAATAGATCGTTTACTGGTTCACCCCAATAATCGGATATTTCGAGGTTAAGATAGACGCTTTGACCAACAGGATATCTTGTTCGATTTTCTGCTAGACTCGCTTGCGCGGTAAGTGTGTTTCTTAGAAGATAGTCATTGAGGTTATCAAGAAGGATACTGTTATTGCATTCGACCAGATATTTGTTCATGAATATCCGAGATGAACCAAATAGAACCAACTCAGGTGTTGTGCTGTCCATTAGAGCTACTGGTCGCCCGTTGATAGAAGCTATTACGTTTGATTCGTTATTCAGAATGTACGAGCCACCATTAAGATAGAGACATTCGATTCCGGCTCCTAGCATTGATTGGGTTGCAATTTCTGTTGTGTTATCCTTATCATGTTCGCCTTTCATTTCATATCCAAATTCGAAAAGTAGGGAGTTGATTGCGGTCAGATTGGCACGATCATCATTATCGCCGAACAAAATGAGTTTTCCACCATCACGTGTAAAGTTTGACAAAATTTCTACATCTGATGCATTAAACAATTCCGTGGGACTAAATATCATAACTCCTGCAAACTGCTGTAATAGATCGGGATCAAGTTCCATACCCGGAGTTTCCACCAAATCAAGTCCCGCCATTCTCATGGTTTTCTTTAGTTCGGATAGACCTGAAAATGTTGTTAGTCGGAATGATTCCATAAAATCATCAAGTGACCCCAAATCATCTAAATCTCCAATTCCTACATCCATTGAAAAGCCAGAGTCATCATCTTCTTCCGAATCCTGTGCAAGAGGTAAGGAGAAATTCATATCTCCTCCGAGGTCACCACCTAAATCTACATCGCCTCCTATGTCAAAGCCACCACCATGTGATGTGTCTAACAGATACATAGCCCGTGGATACTGTAACTCTCGTTCCAATGTGATATTGGTAGTCCACCCAAATTCTGTAGATATAACATAGTCACATCTGTGATACCCATCCATTGTTATTGGAGGTGCTAGGAGAAATAATGAAAAATTGTAATAGCTTGTGATACTTTCTGCGTCATTGAGAGAAACATTACCCCAATCAGTTGCGTTGCCATATTTCTTAACAGTAAGATTTCCAAGTTCTACTGTAGTTGATACAACAAATGTATAGAGTCCAAAATCTGCAGGAAAATGAATATCAAATGGTGCAAAGGGGAGAACTTTTGGAAACACTGATGTGGACTCGATAGGCGTTACTACAAAAAGGTCACGTATTACAAAGTCATCTAATATGGTTAAACCAGTAGTTAGAAGGTTAGTAGTAGGGTTGGCAAAGAGGTCAAGAGCGTCACCAATTCCTGTCGATACAAGCCAAGCTGCTGAATAGACGTCCTCAAGTTCGGGGCTCCATTCTGCAACCATTACTTCTGCTTGGAACGGCTGAAGTACATCATATTGGAAATAATTAGCAAAGAGAGTCCCTTCAGTTTCTTCACCTTTACCAACAATCATGGCTGCTGTTACTGTTGAATTCTCCTCCCCGATATTCATCACAACAGCACGAGAAGAATAACTTCTTCCCACCCGAGCAACACGGGGCAAGTCAGCTTCTACGACTATCAAGTCACCTCGATTAACAAAAGTTGCTGGAACGTCCAGTTCCCACATGGTAGTAATAGATTCATCAAGAAGTGTACGATTCTCGCCAAATCCCATTGCGATAGTTACATTCGAGGGGATATTGGTTTCTAACACTCCAAAGTCCCACTTCATGCCTAATCCAACAGACCCATCAAAAGTAGTAGATCCATTTAATGCATCATCAGCAATGTGGGATGAAATTTCCGATGAATTGCCTACTTCAAACCCAGATAGTGGAATACTAGAGTTCATCCCAAAGTAGAAGCTATTGTAATCCTCAGAGATACTATAGGCAAACAATTGCTGGTTTTCTATAGCATACTTTCCATGGTCATTTTCACCATCAAGAAACAAATCCAAAGAATATGAACAAAATAAACTAACATTGGCAATTGCATTCTGACCCAAATTAAGTACAAAAGGTGTTATTCTATACCCGGTTATTGGTTGGTTAGTCGTGAGTGTAAGATTGTACGATTCAACCAGAAGAGTAACATAAATCTGGTCTTCGTAAGACAAGACACCAATCCACCGATTATAATTATTAAAATCGCTAGCTACTACAACCTGATGCATCTCACGTTTCACATCAAATTGCATGAGATTCATTGGGTCATTATCATTCCATCTTAATGAGAACATACCCATCAGAAGATGTATTCCCGTATCTTCTCCACGTTGGTCAAGTGCTAATACAGAAGTTCCAAAACTGCTCATGAGCAAAGAAGTTGATGCATCTTGAGCACTTGATGTCAGTAATCCGATAGCTAGCAAAGGAGTACCAGTAGTTCGGTTTGTTGCATCTCCAGGTTTTTGGCGTATGCTAAGATAGTCGAATGCCGCCTCTAGATTTAGCAAACCAGCTCCAGCATCATTGGCACCATAGGGTATGATAGTTGCAGTATCACGTAGTACATTTCCGAGAACAATGGGTGTAGCACGATTGAACGCTTGCATAAGAATAGCTACAGCACCAGCAACAATTGCTGCAGATGCTGAGGTAGTATCAGCAATGATGTAATTATCATCTACATCCTCACCAAGAGGCTCTCCAAGGAGTCCGCCTACACCACCAAGGTCTCCCAAATCGCCAATACTAAAACCATCTCCACCAAGGAGTGAACCCAGGCTAGCACCATATTTTGCACCGACAATTCCTACACCTGGTGCAACTAAATCTGGTTTTGTCACAAATGAAAGTGAAGGTCCACGGCCAGAAAATGCAGGTACTTCATTTCTTGTTGTATCATAAGCACCAACTGTGAAACAAGAGGGGCCACCTCCGGGAGACATGACTGTGAGATAATCTGGACCATCATCACCAGAAGCGGCCACTACAAAAATCCCCTTCTCAACTATCTCATCAATCGCGATTGATACTGCATCGTTAGGAGCTCCTAAGGTGTTAAATGGAAGACAAATAATATCGGCACCACTTCGAGCAGCCCATTCTATGCCAGATACAATCCAACTTGGAGAGGCAAATAGACCACCAAGAGTGACTTTGCCCCCTAATAGAGTAGCTCCAGGAGCAATACCCGCATACAATCCATCAGACTTGTTTCCGGTTCCAGCAGCAATCGAAGCTGCATAAGTACCATGTCCAATGATGTCAATTGGAAGGGCATCCGCTTCTACAAATGATGCGAAAGTGGTTACTTTTGTGTCAGTAGTGTTTCCGTCATCATCAAAATCATCAAGGTCAGGATGAGTGAAATCAATTCCTGTATCGAGGATAGCAATTACTATGCCAGTTCCATTATACCCTTGATTCCAAAGACTACGAGCATTAATTAGGTCAATCAAAGGTTGGTAGTTTTCAGGATTATCCGATAGCAAACTTGTTGACTGGTGAATTGTACGAATTTCATTAGACCAGATACGCTCGATTAGTAAATTCTTTGCAAGATCAATCAAAGAGGTTCCAAGTATCTTCACACGCATCATACTGAGGTCTTCATAAATCTCAACAATGTCTGCTTGATTATCCAACAGTTCAATTGCAGACCTCGCCTTGAACTCGTTTGCTTCGGCATTGTACTTGACCAATAAATCAAGTGGTGATTCTATTCCAGTCTTATTAAGAAGCGTTGATTCAAGTTTGTCAAGAGGGTTTTTTGTTGGTGTGACAGGTTCGGGAATAGAGCTATATACAGTCAGACTATTCGAGAAGAATAGAACTAATAGTAAGACTGAGAAAACACGAAGTTTGGCTCTAGAATATCTTAGCTTTGAAACCATGGAAACTCACTTCTCAATAATTCCAGTGATTAGGCCTCTGGTGATAGCAATGTAGTAATCAACCATATCCGCAACGGATTTAGTCTTAACAATCTTCACTCGGATATCATTATCCTTCAGTTTTTTCACGCACTCTTCTGCAATCACCTGAAGAGGATCATCGGTAAATACCTTAAGCAGTTCTCCACGTTGAAGAACAAAACGAACTCCATCAATCTCTTCGAGAAGTTTTGGTGCACGAGGGTCAACATCCTCCAACACAACTCCTACTGAGAAGCCTTTCGCTGGCATAGATGCCTTCAATTTTGCAGGAGAGCCAAAAGCAACCAGACTTTTACCCCGAATGAATACCGCTACTTTGTCACAAAATTCGGCTTCTATGGGATAATGCGTAATAACAACAATCGATGTACCATATTCTTGATTCACATAGGTTAGAAAATTCCATAGTTCATTTCTGTTGTCAGGGTCAAGGCCGCTTGTTGGTTCATCCATCAACAGAACTTTTGGTCTATGAACCAAAGCGATACCAATTGAAACCCTTCTTTGTTGTCCTCCGCTTAGTTCTTTCGTAGGATTATTTCCCTTTTCAAGAATATCAAAGTCACGAAGTAGTGTCTTGCCTTCCTGTATCAGTCGCCATTCAGGAATGTCATATTGCTTCCCAAAAGCAATGATATTCTCCAAAGGCGTGAAAGTTTCATACATGTATGAGAGGTCTTGTGGACAATATCCAAAGAAATAGCGAACTTTTTGTGCGTTTCGTGATCCTATACCTGCAATTCTTGCTACACCCGTACTCGGGATATCGCCGATGAGTGCTTTGATTGTGGTTGATTTTCCTGCACCAGACTCACCGATGATTGCCAACATTTCACCTTCGCGAATTGCAAAAGACACATTCTCAATCAACTTCTTTCCGCTTTTGACTGTGACTGTAAGATTTCTTGCTTCAAGCACGTGACGATATTCAGGTGCCTCTTTCCAAGCAAAGGGTTGAATATAGACCTTGTCTGCAATTACTGTCAAATTTGGATTGGAACGTGGGCCAAGAAGGAATTGTGGTTGGGCTACAAGATAGATTTTTGGGTCTCCCACCGAGTCCTCTGGTTCTACACGTACCTCAAGAAATCCCTCTGGAAGAATAGGTGCAGGTGAATCGGAAGTGCCTACTAGAGCTCCATGAATCATGATGGGAAGTCTGTCAGAAGCTCGCTTCCCCCAAACAGTACATGCTACTTGACGACTCTTTAGTTTCTCAAGATCCTTCACAGCCTGTTGTAAATCTCGACCATCGTAATAGAGGTCATCATACATATCCCGTTTCAAATAGTTTTGCAAAGTGATTTCTGTTGCAGCAATATCTTCCTGAGTTGAACCTGGCCCACCAACTGTAACTACTTGGTCTAATAACCCCTTTTTCCGTCTTCTAAGATCTTCTTCGACCGCTACTGCAATTCGTCGGGTTAGAACTCCTTTCTTCACGTGCAATAGACGTCCAGTGAAACGAATCTCTTCTTGAGTCGAATTCAATACACCTTGGACATCAAGATGAATTTCACGGTCTTTTCTTACGTTACACCAATCAATCGCTTCACCAATACGGGCACCTGAAAAATATGCCTCTTCTACGAAAGATGGACTAGTTATGTCATCAGAGTCCGAACTTGATTTTTGTACCATTTTTTTCACCTATTCAGCCAAGTGTTGGTTTCTTCGAAAAGATGAAGGTCGATGCTAGAATTGCAAAGACTGAAAATGCTAGCAATCTTAGAATACGTGACCATGCATCGATGAGAGTCAATCCTTTGAAACCAGTATCGATAAGCAAACCAAGACCTTGATTCATGGGTAGAATCTGATCTAATACTCCTACATCAATAAAGAATCCTGAGAGAATTATTGTAGCAAACAGAACAAAGAGAAACATCTGATTTGCTTGTAACCGAGACCCTGCTACTGCAGATATGAGAATACCTGTGGTAGACCCAGTCAGAGATGTGAGACTCATAATTATGACCAAGGATTCAAATCCAGTGTTCAATTGCAATCCAAAAACAATAATCCATAATGAAATCAATAGAAGCGACTGAAAGAAACCGATAACAACGTATGCTAAGACCTTTGCCACAATGACTTCTAATCTATTTGTTGGGGTCAATAACATCCGACGCAGTGGCGTATCACCAACGATTGATTGTGCAGAGGTCATTGCGATACCGAGATAGCTAGAGAATACAACAATGAATCCCCCAAACATACTCTCCACATATCCACCATCGGGAGTAAATTCAATTACCATACTAGGAAAAACTTCTGACCTAATCCAGAGTTTACTGGCCCTAAAGGTAATAGATGCACCCTGAACAACTCCAAGTACTGAACTTTGGTCAAGCATTGCAGTTGCATCCACATGTACATTGACATATGTTGGTTCATTATTAGTGAGATTCTTTTCAAATCCATCGGGAATAACCACATAGCCAAGAATTTCCTGTTCATATAGGTCTTGAAATGCCTCTTCTGTACTATTATATGGAATGAGTTCTTTTACGAAATTACGTAGTGTTTCGGTGAAATTTTCAGAGAGATCTTCTCCCTCGTATGTGTTGGTAGTATCGAGGTCAATTATTCCAAGTTTCACATCCGAATCTGAGTCTTCAGTAACATTTTCGACATCTGGATTCTCGGGGTCAATGTCTTCCACATCTCCGGCTCCACCTCCAAATCCACCACCACCCATATCTATACCACCCATTCCACTCTCTTGGGTAGTAAAATATAACATGCCTATCAGAGCAGCAGGTAAAAGAAAGATAAGAAAGAGCGCTACCTTATCTTTCACAATCAGTCGCAATTCTTTTGCGATCATGTTGGTTATCCGTCGTGAAGGTTTGGTAAACACCGAAGCCAATTTGAATACCTCAAAGTAACTTGTGAAGATGGATTATTTTGAAATCTCAGTAGAACATCAAGATGCTGTATTATTAAGGATTTAGTCCTCATCTGTATTTTCTTGAAAGACACCCTAATACAAAATAAATAGATTTGAAATATCTTAAGGTATATAACCCGTATTTCATGAATTAGGAGGTTCTCATCTGAATCTGACCATCCCTGTAAAAAAAGAGAGATTGAAGCAAATTGCAATCAATCACAGACTCAATATAGAGTCAATTAGCGACACAGAGGAAGGTTTTGAGAGAATACGTGCCATGATAAATTCAGCTGTATTTAATGATGCTCAAGATTGGATGAAGCCATACTGGGTCAAAAAGAAGCAGGAAAATAACTCAACAGGAAAATTACTTTCTAATGATACTGATAGAAACTGGGTGTTGGTTGGTTCACCTGGGGGAAAAAGATTCGGTGTCATGGATTCTAAAGGACTTGTAACTGCAAATCCAAACTGCGGGTCGATAGATTTCTTGATTAAAGATGATGATTCCATAGTATTCCCAGCATTGATTGAAGAAACAGATATCGAATTGATATCAAGTAGCGACCAAATATACCAATGGACAAAACAGGTTGGTGCAGTTCAATTTACACGCTATGTATATCATACTAAGAGAGGGGACAAAGAGGCCATCGTTAACGAGATCCATCTACAAAATCTCTCAATGGAAAAACTGACTTGTTCGTTCTATATCGCATTACGACCACTGTCTGTACTAGGCGTAGAACCAATTAGCTCAACTCATTTTGATGAGCAGAAAGGAGCTCTCTTTGGAAATCGTGAATTGGCAATTATTGCAAAAACCAAACCTACTTCAGTAATAATGCAATCGGCGGATAATCCCAATCTACCGGATAACATTGTTCAAACATCAAATAGTAACAATTCAGAATTTTCTGCTGCTTTAGGTCTCGCAACAGCTATACTGAGATATGATGTTACGTTGAAGTCATCTCGATCAGGCAGTTTCTATTTCATTTCACCGCTGGATTCTGTTACAATGAAGGATACGATTCCCCAATATACAGAATACTCATCACTACGTGATTCTACGATCTCATCATGGTATGCTTTTTCAGAAAAAACATCTTTTGGAAAATTCCCAGACTCTGAACTGGACGAGGCTTTTTCTCAAGCTAAAGCGAATCTAGCAATACAAGCTCGTTCATTACTACAACCTGAAAATGGGGAGTTTCAGTTACCTTGGCGGGAATGCGCACGAGTATTAGTAGCACTAAACAGGATGGGGAGTCTAGGACTAGCTAAGGATATTTCTCTTAGACTATCAAGAATGATTGAACCAAGTATAGAAGAAGTTGATACTGTATTGGCTCCACTAGTATGGAGCATTCTAGAACATTACCAATGTACTAGAGACGATACCTATCTAAAGTTCTTGAGGCTATTTTTGAATAAATCTTATCCACTCATCATCAAACAAACGCAATCAGACTTACAAGAAAAATCTCAGTCTGAAAAACCCGTTGTTCTCAATGAAGAAAAAATAATTGATATGTTTTGGAGATTTGCGGCTCTACGTACAGGATTTGATTGTTATCAAGGGTTAGGAGATTCGGAACGATTTGATGAAGTCTCCGATTTGCTTGAAAAATACGAAATACTACTGATTGATTATCTACACGAGTTGAAGATCTCAAGCATCAAATATCTAGTTGAAATAGTTGGCACGTCAGCACTGCTAAGTCTCACTGACCTAAGCGTCAGCAAAATGAATGACATACTTGATCGCATAGCTAGTGAGGTATTTGTCAAAGGCTTGGTCAAGACCGATAAGAAAAACATATTCTCAAGCCACCTTGCTCTTCGTGTGGCACACTACTATGTTGTTGAAAGACAAAATTACGCCGTAGAACGTTTACTACATAGGGCACTACGATTTCTCACTCCATACAATCAATTTCCAGAGTTTATTGACAATCATTCATTGGGGGGTAGCATTGGAGATGGGTGCAGTGTAATGGCGTCAGCTGATTTCATTCTCTTGTTACGTGAGATGGTAGCCTTCTCAGTACAAAAAACGTTGGCGATACTACCAGGAGTACCAGATTCGTGGCACGAATCAACAGCATCAATGAGTATGGGACACATACCGACCACAGTAGGAGAAGTGCAAGTCGAAATGGGAGTTTCTTCTAATCAAAACCAAATAGAGATCATAATGAAGGATCATCTTCCTGATGAGTTAGTGGTGTATTTTCCAACGTACTATACCCTTCACATGATTAAGATATTTGGAGGAGCTTCAATTGAGCGAGCTAGCGACGAGTCTTGTGCATTTGTTCGACTTGTACCACTCTCCAATAATATTGTCCTAACCTATCGCAGACAATAGAGTCCTACCGTTACTTCTAAGAATAGGAGTTATGTCACACCAACCTGTGAAATCGCTTCGTCCGTACTTGATGTTGGCAGTAATAATACTACTATGGGGTATGAACTATGTAGTTTCACGTTTCTTGTCAGGGATTCCACCGATTAGAGTTTCCGGAATCCTATATGCACTCTTCAGATACTTACTTGGTGCCTTAACTATGGTTGTAGTGATGACATATCAGAAGAGAGGTCCCAAATCAATTTTACAGGAGATTAGACCTTACAAAGGAATTCTTCTATTGAGTGCCTTTGTGTCTGCAATGTTTGTGATATTCACACACATAAGTGCTGAGTACATTCCGTGTGGAACAACATCAATCATCATTAACCTCTGTCCAATCGTAGTTTTACTCTATGGAGTAACCATCCTAAAAGAGAATATAACCACCAAGAAGATACTTGGATTTCTTCTTGGACTTGCTGGAGGAGTGATATTCCTATGGAATTCTCTCATTCTAGCAGAGGGTTTCTTCATAGGAATCCTACTCGCTTTAGGAGGTATGTTTGCGTGGGCTGCTTACACAATCACACTCCATTACTTAGAGGGAGCAGACAGATATATTGTCATGACAGTAAAGCACACAACATCAACCATAATGATAGTGCCATTCATAATTCTCATGATGATGGATGGAATAACTTTGATTCTGATCTGGGACGCAATATCAATACTAGGACTCGCCTTTGCTGGAATACTAGCTTCAGGGTTAGCTTACCTCTTGTATTTCGCTGCGATAGAAATCCTTGGAGCACCAAAAGCATCTTCATTCCTGTTCTTAGTTCCATTTGTGAGTGTTGCTGGTGATTTTATCCTTGGTGAGCCTCCTACTGTTATCACATTATTAGCTGGAATTACTGCAATAATTGGCGTAGGGCTCATAAAAATGTCAGATTCACAAGAT
The DNA here is from genome assembly GCA_014728035.1 of Promethearchaeota archaeon. Lineage (GTDB taxonomy): Archaea > Asgardarchaeota > Thorarchaeia > Thorarchaeales > Thorarchaeaceae > SHMX01. The sequence continues at coordinate 35,981 of WJMJ01000016.1, forward strand.
GTAGAAGATTCTTAGAAAGTCAGATTACTTATATCCATGTGTATATAATGATTGAAGCATGTCACCTAGTGGAGAGGAACTCCTTCAGAAGGCAGTTCAATTACATCAATCATCGGATTTCAAAAAAGGGAAGAAAACTGCTGAAAAGGCAAGAAAACAATTTCTAAAAGAAAAGAATATAGCCAGAGCTACTGAAGCTCTTAGAGTCATGGCGGACTGTGCACTTAATGCTCGGGATTTGAAGGATGCTGAAAAACTATATTCAGAACTCATGAAAGAAGCAAATAGTATGTCCAATCTTTGGTTCCAATCAGCTGCATATTGGGGAAAAGGACAGATTGCACTTCACAAAATGGACTACCCAACTGCCATCACATCATTTGAAAACGGACTCGAGAAAGCTCAAAGTGTTGCTGACAAATGGTTCACAGGATGGAATGCAATGGGCCTTGGAATTGCGTACCGAGGTGTTGGTAGGTTGGCTGATGCAAAGAAGGTCTTACAGGAATCAGTAAAGGCATTTCAAGCCGCGAATCAGACTACCTTTGTCACTTGGTCAGAGAAAATCCTTACTGAGATAGGTGGAGAAGTGCCAAAACCAGAGACCAAAGTATGGTTGTGTCCAATGTGTGGCTCAAAATTTTCATCAGATCAAGCTGATTTTCTGAAAAGAGGAAAAACAGTAACTTGTGAATATTGTGGCACTTCCGTAGGATAATAGCCATTCTCCACACGACGTAACTTTAATATTGTTAAGTTCCCATATCTATATAGTCCAATTGCTGTGCCATACTTTAAGCAGGGCATAGAGGATGTGGTGTGAGTGCCAGGAACCAAATTTGTAATTCCCAAACCAGAAAACGAACCCATATTGGAATATCTCCCAGGTAGCCCAGAAAGAAAGGAATTGAAAGATAAGATTGATGAGATGAAAGCTAGAAAGATAGACATTCCTCTGATTATTGGTGGTAAGGAAGTAAGAACCGGAAATACGAGAGAGTCAAGGGTTCCTCATGATCACAGACATATTCTTGCTGAATATCATATGGCAGGTGAAAATGAGGCACTAGAAGCGATAGATGCTGCTCTAGAAGCAAGGAAAACATGGAGCAGAAAACCATGGTTTGATCGAGCGGCTGTATTTCTTAAAGCAGCTGAACTTCTATCGGGTCCGTGGCGCTCGACATTGAACGCAGCTTCAATGCTTGATATGAGCAAGAATGCCTATCAGGCAGAGATTGATGCCGCTGATGAACTGATTGATTTTCTACGATTCAACGCATACTATATGCAAGAAATCTACAGAATGCAGGTGAATTCGGCAAAGGGTGAATGGGATCGTATTGAATACCGACCTCTAGAAGGATTTGTATTTGCAATAACGCCATTCAACTTTGTATCAATAATGGGAAACCTACCATCAGCCCCAGCAATGATGGGGAATGTTGTGGTCTGGAAACCAGCATCCTCTGCAGTATACTCTGCATATTATGTGATGAAACTCTTTGTGGAGGCAGGTCTACCATCAGGAGTGATAAACTTCATACCGGGCCCAGGAAGCAAAGTTGGAAATCCAGTAGTTAATCATCCAGCATTAGCAGGCATTCATTTCACGGGAAGTACAGAAACGTTCAGAACTCTTTGGAAACAAGTAGGAGACAGAATTGAACATTACAAAACCTATCCAAGATTGGTTGGAGAAACTGGAGGGAAAGATTTCATCTTCGCACATAGAACTGCAGATGTGCCTTCATTAGCAACAGCGTTAATCAGAGGTGCATTCGAATATCAAGGACAAAAATGTTCAGCGGCGTCAAGAAGTTATATTCCGAAATCCATCTGGTCAGTAACGAAAGATAAGCTCCTTGGTGACCTAAAAGAAGTGAAGATGGGAAACGTTGAGGACTTCCAGACACTAGTAAATGCAGTGATTGATGAATCAGCTTTTGATAGGATTGTGTCCTACATCAAGTTTGCAAAAGATTCACCAGACATGGAGATTATCGCAGGAGGGAATTATGATTCCACACAAGGGTATTTCATAGAACCTACAATAGTAGTATCGAAAAAACCAAAATCAAAACTCATGGTAGAAGAAATATTTGGGCCTCTACTAACAATCTATGTTTATGATGATGATAGATACGAGGAAACCTTGAAGATATGTGACGAAACCTCACCCTATGGGCTGACTGGCGCTATTTTTGCAGAAGACAGAGATGCAATCATTTTAGCATCAGAGATACTTGTAAATGCAGCAGGAAACTTCTATATCAACGATAAACCAACAGGTGCGGTTGTAGGAAGGCAACCATTTGGTGGTGCTAGAGCATCTGGGACAAATGATAAGGCTGGAAGCAGATTAAATCTTATGAGATGGATATCACCTAGGTCTATCAAAGAAAACTTCGTACCTCCAATGCATTTCTCCTACAAATATATGAAGGAGTCTTAGTCAAAAACTCGTTCAGGATATTTGGAGTCATGCCATTTCCAAAGCTCGATGAAACATTTCGTAGTCTTTGGGGCTCGTTTCATACCCAAAGTGAATGATAGATGATCTGGGGCAACATATGCCTTATCTTCAATACGATCCAGCTCATCGAGACCTTCAAAGACAGTAGGAGAAAAATCTCTAGCGACAATTACAGCTTTTGATGGGAAGTAAGGAAATACGCCATCCATATCTTCCTTTTCACGTCGCCACACTCCATAATTCTTCAACGAAACGAGAAACTTCATCACTTCACCACGACCTGCAGTCCCATCGATTGCCTTAATGAATATGATTTCCTCACTGAATACTTGCAAGTGTTTCTGGATAAGCCTATCACGGAGACTGCCTTTCTTAGATTTGTCACCATAATCAACCAAGATATCTATTATCGCATACTCTCCACTACGTGTCTTCAGTCTTGGCCGAATAGATACATCTCCACCGATTTCCTTCTTGGCAAAATTAGCTACACGAAAAATGAACGGAACTTGATTTTCCTTTAGAATATCAGATAGTATATTCTCAAAGGAAGCATAGATGTCCACATTGCCGCCATCAAAGACATCGTATGTTTCTTCAAATTTTTCACCGATATTATATGCAAGAGAATAGATTTTTTCAAAATCAGAGTCAACGGGAGCAATAATAGCTGTGACAGTTTTCTCACGAGCAGCTAGAAATACTGTTTTTTCATCTGTTACAAAAGATGAGAGTCCTCCTAATGCCATTTCTCTAGAAAATTTCTGGATAGCAGAAACAAAACCACTGAACAGGGAAGGTTCAATCTCCTCGTTCATTTTAGAGTATAGAGGAATACCCGACTCTTCGCCAAATATAACAATGCCTTCTATCTTCAATTCTCAAATCATCCTTTGTGATGGGCTTGGTTGTATCTATATTATCTTTGCCTGAGAGTATTGCCAGAGAGAACTTATGTGACATCCACGTAGTTTTCCTTTGGCTTGACCATTTGGGGGTTTCCACCATTCTTCCACTCCCAAAGTTCTATTCCACAACGAATATCACGAGAGAGATTCTTGAATCGGCCAAAAAGCCTTGATCCATCAATATACAGTTGTCCATCTTCCTCTGGAAGTCGAGTTAGGTATTTTTCAACTGTTGAAGAAAATTCTCTAGCAATAATGACAGCACGTTGAGGGAAGTAGGGTATGAATTCTGCTTTACCTCTTCGTATGATTTTAGCTCCATAGGTATGAATTGAATCAATGAATTCCATAACATCACCACGAGTAGCAACACCATCAATAGCTTTGACAAATGTGAAGCTTTCAGATAGAGCTAGCTCATGCATCAATTTGTCATCATCATCGTCTCGACGGATAGGAGTGGTAGAAATCATGTCAATCACGCCTTCTTCCCCGTTTCGTTTCATAAGTCGGGGTTTGATAGAAATCTCTCCGCCATACTGGTCATGGACAAAAACAGAAACCTTGCTAAGAAATGGATACTTCATTCTTCTGAGGGTCTCGTCTACGAAGCCACGAAATCCTTCAAATGACAAAGGTTGAGGACGTTCTGGAATCTCGTAAGTTTCTTCAAATTTTTTAGTTAAAACTGCAGCTAGTTCGTCAGTTTCTCTAAATTCACGTGTTTTCGGAACTATCAATGCGGTGATAATCCGTCCTTTTTTCGACAAAAAGATGAGGTTTTCCTCAGTAGCAAAAGAGGTGAGCCCACCCATCTGAAATTCGGATGAGAAATGATCCACAGCACTAATGAAGCTACTAAACATAGAAGGATCAATTCCCTCCTTTAACTTGGAAAACATAGGAATTCCCGATTTTGCGTCGAATATTATTACTCCTTCGATGTCCATATTGGTCCCATCCAATACTCTATAACATGATATATGATAAACTAATATCGTTATCTATCACATTTATTCTACTTAATTTGTTTTTATTCTTTCGACATATGAGCTTAATATAGCTCACAGGACTGCTCGCATCACAGTGAGTAATGCAATACTAGTATATATCACCTTGTTTTTTTGGATAATTATGAAAACATCTTATGAGGAGTAGTAAATGAGCAATGACATCCACACCTCAGACTTCCTTGTAATAGGAACAGGTCTCTCTGGATTGCTTTTTGCCATTAAAGCAGCCGAACATGGTAGTGTTACAGTACTCACAAAACGAGAGATTATGGAAACTGCAACAAGTATGGCTCAAGGAGGGATAGCAGCGGTCATCACAGACGAGGACTGTTTTGATAAACATATCGAGGATACAATACGTGTTGGAGATGGTCTCTGTCATAGAGATGTTGTAGAAGAGTTCGTTAAAGCTGGACCAAAAATTATCCGAGAACTTGTCGATATGGGAGTTGATTTCTGCAAGGAGGAAAATGGAGAAGACTACGAATTAGGCCTTGAGGGTGGTCATTGCGAGAGAAGGGTACTTCACGTTAAAGATCATACTGGACTTGATATCCAGAAAGCGGTCGTTGAAACGGCAAAAAATACGGAAAACATCACAATTTTCGAACATCACATGGCAGTAAATCTTATCGCTCATCAGGGAAGAGTTAGAGGAGCCTATGTACTTGATGTTGAATCTAGAGAAGTAAAACGATTTGCTGCAAGAGCAACAATTCTAGCAACAGGAGGAGCTGGAAAAGTGTTCTTGTACACAAGTAATCCGGAACATGCAACTGGAGACGGTATAGCTATGGCATACCGTGTTGGAGCTACCATAACCAATATGGAATTTTGTCAGTTTCATCCTACCCTACTATATCACCATAAGATACGTTCTTTTCTCATTTCGGAAGCTCTTAGAGGAGAGGGAGCCGTTCTGTTAGGGCCTGACGGAAAACGGTTCATGGATAAATACCATAAAGATGCGGAATTGGCACCAAGAGACGTTGT
>WJMJ01000017.1 GCA_014728035.1 Promethearchaeota archaeon
GTCTTCAATCTAGTACAGAAAGGGCGGAGTGGAAAATCAATAGCTAGAAAAATGATGGATTTGTTTGACCATACAACTCCAGGTGTACCTACACGATATGGGACAACTTGTTTCACATCAACGAAAGAGCCGGATAAGATTTTCTTTACTCGATCTGCAATGCCACTAATCATTACTGAAACTGATTCAGGAGTGTTTCTATCCACTGATATCAGTATAGTTAGTCATATTGATTATAATAATGATGTTAGGATTCGAATGATACGAGATAATTCATGGGGTACAGTAGATATTGACGGTAATATTGATGTAATGGGTCAAGGTTGCTATGGGTGGATGCAGTTTGATGATTCAGTCATAGATTCAGTCAATGAAACAGATGTATGCTCATGCCATTTTGGTGCAAATTACCTCTGGGATAAAAGAGTAGTTAGAAAATGGAAAATACAATCTACAAAAGACCCGAAACGGAGAATAGAGAAGTGGAATACATGTCTGGAATGCGCACTACAGGAATATTATCGACAATACCCCGGAGACAAAAGACTAATAATTGCGTAATAATGTGCGAATGATTTATAGAAAAAATATAAAAGGAAATTTATTGTTACGTTCTTGCTAACTATTAGAGTAGTTAGTACGACTATTGTCAAACTGAATGTGGAGAATCGCAAATTTATGATTGCATACCTTATTTTTCCGATAATTTCCAGAATTCAATGACAGAGGGATTACTTTTGATTGAAAAAGAAAATACTATACGTACTGAAACATCCAGCAATACAATTCTGATAGAGAAAGAAAAATCAGGTTATGATTGTGAACAAGGAAACAACACTGGAAAATCATTTGAGGATTTTACTCATGTCAGAATGAATCAAGATGCTTCACTTCCAGGGCCTGCAATCCAGATTATCAAAACAATGACGATCAAGGAAATTCTCCATAGTATGAGTAATTCACTAAGAAGAAAAATAATCGTAGCTCTTGAAGAGAAGAGAAACGTTTTGGAGATCTGTAATCATATAGATGAAACTGAATCCTCCGGAGAGCAAAATGTCAGATCACAACTGAAAAAATTACAGGATATTAGATTAATTCGAAAAGAAGATGGAAAGTATTGCAGAACGAAACTAGGACAAATCATACATGATTTTTTGATACTTTGTAATGATGAATGGTTATTGTTCTCAAGTAGAGTAACCTGTTCAATCAGATTCAATATTCTGGACGATTGCAGAAGAAAAGAATCCGTAGTATTGACCAAACTATCAAAGAAATATCAGGTACCTCATAGCGCAATTCATGGATATTTGGATGATTTTGTCAAGGCAGGATTGTTTGATCACGTAGAAAATAAGGACTATCACATCAACGAAGACGGAATTAGATTTCATACATTAATCCTAGCTCTAATCACACACTATGCTAACTTGATTGTTGAGATGATATTGAATGAAAGCGGTACAAATAAGAGATTCATTTTAAGCCAAGAACAAGGATTGCTTCCATTTTCACGGATCAAAGGATTGTATCTAGAGGTCAATGATAACAGAATAATCGTAATCAACTAAGTACGCACCTTTCTGGGGGAGAATTACTATCCAACCCCTAGAATCCATTACTATTTCTGAGCACTGATACCGTTCACAGTAGCACTTTGTAAATTATGAAATAATCCCAATAGACAAAATAAACTTTTATTCGGTTTAAGAAACTTTAGACTATCCGTCGTTGGAAGGAGAGAAATGTATGGCAATTATGAACAAATATTTTCGAGACCCTATTCATGGACATGTTGTGTTACCAAAAAAACTGGTAGAAACAGTAGTAGACACCCCCATCTTTCAAAGACTGAGATGGATTAAACAGACCTCTGCAGCTTGGGAAGTATATCCCGCTTTAGAAGGGACAAGGTTTCAGCACAGTCTAGGTGTCGCTCATCTTATGGGAGTAGCAATAGACAACCTGATTGAAAATACATGCATATACACAAAGGACACTCTGAAAAGTGGTGAGAACTGGATTAATCAATTGCTGATACTTCTTAAAATAATAAAGCCATGGGCACAATTTGCGGCATTGCTTCACGATATCGGCCATTTGCCATTCTCGCATCTGAGTGAAGAAGCTATCAAAGAAGCACATACTCTCTTTGATTTTAAGATTGAGATTGAAAAAGACGAAAATGAAACCGATTTAGCATTACATGAGATTATCTCAACAAGAATTGCTTATGCATATCTAGATGATGAGGATACATACCAAGCATTGAGAGAAACTGTACAAGTAGAAGAAACGGATGGGGATACAATATTCCACCAGCTGTTGACGCATATTCGCAATCATGAAGAGAACATAAGATGGATGATTAGTAAAACTGTACTATTCAGGAACACTGATCGGTTCTCAATACCTGAGGAATTCAATACCGAAGCCATAAATCGATTATTGAATGATATAAATCATATTGTTCGAAATCTTATCTCCGGACCCTGTGATGTCGATCGAGCCGACTACATTCTTAGGGATGCATATATATCAGGTGTAGAGCGCTCAATCTTTAACCTAGATCGATATCTCGCAATGATGGTTCTTACTGAGAATCCAAATGAAGAGGAAAACAGGGTTAGAATCTCATTTCTTGAAAAGGGATATACACTTGTTGAGTCGTTTCACCTTGCACGATTACATCTCTATAGCGAAGTGTATACTCACAAAATAGCATTGGTATATAATACGATACTTCGGAGACTCATAACCTATCTCTTCGTCGAGAATAAGATAGAGATTCCGAAAATGAAACAAAGCGATAAATTGATAGACTATGAAAAACAGTTTCTTCCATTGAATGATACATTGGTACTTCAGAAAATTATCAAATTGTATCTATCAGGAGATGATGAATCTTCGATAAAAGCACTAGTCGAATCATTCCTAACAAGAAGACACCACGATATACAGAAGCACGAAAAATCAGACATACCAATTCATGTGATTCATGCTGAGAAAGGTTTTGGTGATAGTCAAAAAGGCGAACATTGTAAACTAGTAAAAACTGATAGTGAGATAGAAACGGATCTGAGAAACAATTGGGGTGTCATGTTGTCAGTAACAACATATCCCGTCCTAAAGGAACGCGAGAGAGATAACGTTCATTTCTGGGACCGCAAATCAGGAGTGGTCAAAGGGATAGATGCTATAGGACGTTTGTTCATTCATCTGCATAATTACCAATCATATGGGATGGTCATCATATCTACAAAAGAAGAAACGAAAAAAGCAAAAAAGATCTTGCGTAGAATCAACACTCTCATTGGATAGTTCAGATTAGACTTGTGAATATGATAATTATGTAATCCATTTAAAAGGACAACTCGGAGAAATAATCATGATTTACACTCAGCAATCACTTCACTAATTATAGTTCTACTCAAAACAATTTGAGTTCTCTACTAGCAATTATCAATTTCAATGGAGTAAACGTGAATCTTATTAGAAGCAACTAGAGTATTTCCTTCGGTAGCAAGGTGCTTGGGCTAGTTTTCGTTACATACCCTCAATTACGAAACTTCTTTCACACTTGACAGTGTGAATAAGCAGATGTTTCATCTGCACCCCCTCCTACAAGATTTCCCTTTGCGTTCGCCACCTTTTCAATTCTATTAATTCTAATGTAATCTTGGGTCATAAGAAATTGAAAAAAGGATAACAAAATCATATATAGTCAGAATATCGAACCTTTTCTGGGTTTCCTGGCTCATACATCTCACGAAGATTCAAAGTTCCGAAGACACTCATCAATATCCACAAGGGGGATAATTCTGTCAGATTAGGAAGTTGCGGGATAAGAAGA
>WJMJ01000152.1 GCA_014728035.1 Promethearchaeota archaeon
ATCTTAAAGATCATGGATTCACTGTTGATGTTACATGTGGGCTGCATATTCATGTATCAAGGGCAGCATTAGGAGAAGATGCATGGATGAAAGTTGGATATTTTGTCCATACACACAGAACATTGATTGAATGGATTGGCCGTCGCAAAGCAGAAGAGTATGCCAAGATCACAAAAAAGAGAATTTGTGAAGTGCTAACATCAACAGATAGATATGAGGCCATTAACTATACCAACAAAAACACTGTTGAATTTAGATTTTTTGCATCAACGTTGTCTGCGAGCCAATTAATGGACTCACTGCGTGCAGTGTTGGCATTAGTTAATTTTGGGCAACAAGCTCACATTGCGCAAACTTTAAGTAATTCAAAGTCAGAACAACTATTTTTTGAGTTGTATGAAGTGACAAATGACACGTGTCAATAGTGTCATTTGTTACTATGGTTTTTGTTGGCATTTGGTAGAATACAGTTAGTTCAATGAATAAGAGGAGGCAAAGAAATGGCAATCATAGACTATAAGCATAAGGCAAGAGCAGCAGAGCGAGTTAAGCAGATTGATGATATTCTTGATAAAATTGAAGCGGGCCAGCTCAGCAGAGACGAGAAGAGTGCTGCTAGATTGTGGGCTGAGCAATACATGGCAAGATTAAATAACGTCTATGGAGTTGCTGGGACAGGATACACATACAGCAATTCATGGGCAGTGAACGGAAAATGGGCAGAGAGAATTATTTCAGCAAGCCCAGAATTGAAGGCCATGCTCGTTGTGATATAATTAATTTCATTGTGCTATCATTTATTGATAGCACAGAGAAGTGAATTATTATTAGGGGGAGGGGAAGTGGCAACACAATTTTTAACATGCAAATTCAAATTACATAATGTATCTACTCGCAAAAGAAGAATAATCATGCACGCAATGCGAGAGTATACAATTGCATACCAGAATTTGCTTGATTGGGCACAAGAGAATCTGAGCCTTGTAATCAAAGAAGGCCAATACAAAGATTCATACAGTGCAATGTCAATAAGAAAATTGTTGCCACGCCCTGACGCACAAATTCATAGCAGTATGAAAGATTCAATAATGCAAGATGTGGCTTCAAATCTAGCATCATATCTTGAATTGGCAAAACAAGACGAAAGGACGGGATGGCCCATAGCAATATTACAAGACAATGATGTCATGGATGATTCACTAGAACATTTTGCGCATGTTGGATCAGACATTGATGACTACAATGAATCTAGAGACAGCCTGTTGAGAATCGCAAGGTCAAAGCATTTGCCATTGAGTTTCGCAAGGCCAGATGGGGCAACAAAAAATCGCAATTTTTCGCTATTGCGAAACACAGAGAAATATCAATATTTGGCTTTATTATATTTATTGCCAGGGCGACATGAATTATGCCAACCACTGGGCGCAAAACAAGGCAACTTGACCAGGGTAGATACAGGAGATTTATTTGAATCCAATACTAGAACAGCGATTCTTTGTCCAATAGAAATTGGGCGCAATGGCTGGCAATACAGCAAATTTATTGAGCCAGCACAGAATGGTGAGGCAAAAATCAAGTCGGCCAAACTGACACTAGAGGAGGGCGAATTCTATCTACATGTTGCATTTGAATTTGAATGCGAAGAGCGATATAAGCCGCGAGCTTATTTAGGCATAGATAGTGGCATCTTAATCACGGCAGCCTATGCTCTAGTAGATAGCAAGGGCAAGGTGCTCGACCTTGGACATTACAACGACAAACTACGAGAATTGCAGATTAAGCATAGCCGGATAAGAGAGCGCAAGGGCCGTCACGGGCAAAGAGTCACTTGGCGCGATTACAAAACACAGGCTTATGATAATATTCTGCATATACTAGCAAATAGAATCGTAATGTGTGCCAAAGAGAACAAGGCCCAGATTGTCATTGAGGATTTAGAGAATATCAGAGTTCAGGGCAGTCGTGTTAAAAGTAGGTTTAGAAAATTTGCACACATCCTAGAATACAAGACAGCCTTACATGGAGTTCCAATGCGAGAAACATTTGCGCAATACTCTTCTATAATTTGCCACGTTTGTGGTGAGGATATGGAGAGGGATGATAGGGATGTATATTGCCCCTCGTGCGGGCATAAAGATCACTCTGATGATAATGCCGCTGTGAACATTGCCAGACGCGCATTGTATCGTAAGAAAGATTGGGAAAAGCGTGGTGGATATAGAGCGTTCCATCGCAGTTTTTCGTAGTTACAGACA
>WJMJ01000153.1 GCA_014728035.1 Promethearchaeota archaeon
GATGTGGGATTGTCTATAGCTAGGTTTGTAAATTTCGACTTCAATAATATTGAAGAAATAGCAAGTTAAATAAGAAACCCCCTGAATCAATCAGGGGGTTTTTATCTATATTCTATCAACACATTGGTCACAAATCCTTCTACAATCAGTGGTCATTTCCTCACAAGATATATTGCAATCACAACATGCGCACAAAGAAAAAAATATAAAAATCAAAATCAAAATAATTAGATATCTCATTCCGTAAATCTCCTATCACCTCTACCTTTCAGCGAATATATATTGTTCCCAACAACTATTGTCATTGGAAAATTAGACGTTCTTTCCCCTTCCTCATTCATCCTATAGTACAGATAAACCTTTCTATGGTATCCCTCAATATGTAGTAGTTCAAGTTCTGTCTGATTTTCTTCATTGAAATTAGCTTCAATCGCTTCTCTCACAAGTGCTGAGATACACATTAAGTCATAGAATTTACTAATTTCTAAATCAGTCTTCACCCGTTTCAATATGATACCTTCTTCACTCATACCAAAATCCCTTTCATTTCCATGCAACATTTCGATTAATAGTCAACTCGTACAACATCCCATTGTACCCCACAACCCATTGTACCCCATTTTCAAACACTATTATACCGCCATTCCTTATCTTGTAAGACAACATTACTGTATTAGTTAAACAAAAAACATCACTACAAGGTGGAGTCCATTTAAAAACACACAATCCGTAGTATTCCCCAAAATCATCAATGGTGGGCATTAGGAAATTTAACTTATATTCTATGACATTGTTGCCCTGATCAACTTGTATGGTATAAGGTTTTTCCGTTATCTCACCAACTATGTCTCCATACACCAAAACAGGACATAATACTAATAAGATAACTAATATCTTTTTCATTGTCAAACCCCCATTTCAAAATTTTTGAAATTAACTGCTTGCTATGTTCTTCAATCTCTTTGGATTAGATGAGATATGCGCCCATATTGTTTCACCGCCTTTTCCTCTTAGATAACTATCAATGTATGACTCGTCAGGAATAATATTAACATTCACTGGTTTATCTGACTTATTTTCTTCTATTGTTTGTCCAAGAGGGGTGATTTTCTCAGGCCCTTTTTCACCTATCATATATCCCTTTCCTGATCTTCCGACACCCATAACCGGCTCATTGATTATCCCACCGCTTGCAAACCCAAATAAACTAGACAAAAACCCACCAGTGGATGAACCACTACCACTACCACTACCGAAAGCGGAAGACAAGGAATTGAAAATTGCTTGTTTCAATATCATCTTACCCAAATCAACAACAATCTGTCTGCTCATCTCCGTAAATGCTTCACCAAATGTCTTAGTTCCCTTTATAGCTTCCTCAATGGCACCCACAAGACCATCGGACATACTATTTATGGTCATTTGCGAAGCCTCATACAATGTCTCATTGAATGTCTTAGCTTCTTTAGCGGCATCCTGAAATGCAAGCTTTGTGACCTCTTGCCATGTGCCAGTGGTCATTATCTGTTTTCTTTGAAGTTCTTCTTGCTTCTTTGCTTTTTCGATCATCAATTCCTGCATGCTGATCGATTCTTGTTGTCTTATTTGTTGCATTGAAGCTATTTCAAATTGCTTTAATTGCTCACTGGTGTACTCTCTTGAATGCTCCATTTCAGTCAATTTCATATCTAATTCTTGTCTCTTCAACTGCATATTGCGTTTCAACAATTCCATCTCAGTATTGTATGCCTCTTTTGTGGCAACCTGTATATCAGCCAAAATATTTTTCCTATTTGACTTGTCTTGCTCATACAATTCTTGTTTAGCTGATATCTCATTTTGAAGCATACCTAAACTTGTACTATCAGACGAAATACCCATACCTGTGATATCTAATCGAAATTGTGTATTTGCCTTCTCTCGTTCCCTCATCACTTCTTGTATTTTTGCTTTCTGATAACTAGCTAATTCCGATTCCATCCCCTTATAGTATTCCTTGCTTTCCCGGAATTCCTTCAACTCTTGTTCAATGGCCCATATCTCGTACTTGTGCTTATTCATAGTCAAGGATTTTGTCTTATCTACATAATCCATTTTTACTTCTAACATGGATTTAGATATCTCTTTTTCTTTCTCTAATCTATATTCA
>WJMJ01000018.1 GCA_014728035.1 Promethearchaeota archaeon
CCATGATCTACACCCCGAAAGCTGCTCCCATGCAGAAATCATTTTATGATGTTGATTTAGAAGAAAAAACTGTAGATGATTTAGAAGAGCTATCAATAGGTAAAAGGACTCTTCAATTTGTTCATGCTCAATTTTTACACTGGCCAGAAACTATGATGACATATCTTGTCGAGGATGAAATAGTTTTCTCCTGTGACGCTTTTGGTTCATTTGGAGCTCTCAATGGAAAACACTTTGATGATGAAATCAACATGGAAATGATTGAAAAAGAGAGCCGAAGATATCTTTCTGCAATCATAACATCATACCTCAGATTTGTCCAGAGAGCAATTGCCAAAGTCAAAGATTTGGGAATCGGAATCAAAATGATCGCTCCTAGCCACGGGCCCATCTATCGCAAAGATCCAATGTGGGTTGTTAACCATTATGACCAATGGAGTAGAGATGAATTAGATAAGCACGTAGCAATAGTATATGGGTCAATGTATGGATTTAACCAGCGAACTGCATTACTTCTCAAAAAGGAATTGTTAGAACTAGATGTTGAGGTTCGTATCCATAATGTATCATACACTGAGATGAGCAAAGTTCTAGTCGATTCCGTTCGTGCAGGAGTGCTTGTAATAGGAACTCCAACTTATGATGCGCATCCATTTCCAAAGATCTGGGGTTATGTTAATGAGGTCTGTGGGAAACGATTCCCCAAAAGACCAATCTTTCTCTTTGGTAATATGGGATGGGGTGGTGGTGGAGTAAGAAAGCTCAAAGCCCAACTAGAAGATAGCAGATATCAAGTTATGGAACCAATTGTTAAAGTAAAAGCAAGACCAACTGAAGAAAACAAGGCAGAAATCAAAAAGTTGGCAAAAACCATAGCTGAGCAACTACCTAAATGAAAATCTTTCCGCATGGAAGGGATACTATCCAAGTATTCCTTTCATCTCGAACCTCTTGCTATTTTTTCCACCAGAACCTCCATCTTCTCCGATAGCAAATCATCAATGATCTCATAGATTCCATTGAAATCGAAGATCGAGGCTAATAATCTTGCGAATGAAAGATTGTACAGAATTGAAACGGTCGGGTCATTCAGCTGATATAGCTGGGAGAGGTTTTCTTTTGCCGTCTTCCTTGGCATTGCAGTTTCTATTACAGTGGTAGCTTTAGATACAGCTTCAGACATATATGACTCGAATTCATGTTGTTGCATTCGGCTTCGGATAGGTGCAATGAGAAAGTTAATTGCAAGAGGAACATCTAAATTATCATCCAAATCTGATGTAATACGTTGAAATTCTTCCCACTCCGATTCTATGTCTAGAGGCAATGTCTTATCAAGTTCAACAAGATATTCATAATGTTGCTCATTTTTGATTAAATCCAAATTTGCTGAAAATGTATCAACTAGCGCTTCAGCAACTCTACGTATGTGAGGGATTTTGATTTTGATTCGCTTGTCCCTACTATAGAGAATATCCTCACTATCTGAACAAAACTGCTGATAAACTAGGTATCTAATCATACCTAGAAGAGAATCGTCCATATCCATACCCGCTCTAATAATTATTATGACCTATGAGTATTTAATATCTTTTGTTAGTGTATTCAGATGTTTAGTTAAACAAATATCGTTACAAACACAGCCTTAATAGTACTAATGAGTCTGCATACCCAGTTGTTACTACCTTGTAGAAACAATGGAGGAAAATAATTTGGATTTGAAAGGAACAGAAACTGAAAAGAACCTCCTCATATCATTTGCAGGTGAATCACAAGCAAGAAACAGATACACCTACTACGCTAAAGAAGCAAAGAAAGAAGGTTACGTGCAAATTCAGCAAGTCTTTCTTGAAACTGCTGATCAAGAAAAGGAACACGCAAAGAGATTCTTCAAATTTCTAAAGAAGGGTGGAGCTACTCCAATGTTGGAAGTCGGTTATGAATTTCCATCCGGACCTTTAGGTACAACTGAAGAGAACCTTAGAGCAGCTGCAGCAGGCGAGAAACATGAGCATTCCAAGATGTATCCTGGTTTTGCTGAAATTGCAGAGAAGGAAGGATTCTCTGAAATTGCACATACTTGGAGGATGATTGCAAAAGCGGAACAATGGCATGAAGAGAGATACTTAAAGCTTGCAGAGAATATCGCAAACGGTACTGTATTCAAGCGTAATGAAAAAATCAAGTGGGAATGTCAGAATTGTGGATACATCCATGAAGGAACTCATCCACCTGATAAATGCCCTGCATGTGATCATGCAAAAGCCTACTTCAAAATTCATTTTGGCAATTTCTAAATCTTTACACCTTGGCTTAACAAGTCAAGGTTCTTTCTTTATTTTCACAGACATTTATTCTGCGTCCAATATCCAAGAAAATTGGATTGCGAAAATTTTCAGTTGAATAATTAAAATAACAAGTATATTGCATCGGGCTCGTATTATAATTAGTAAGAAAATCACTTTTATTGTGGTTTAAAGTCAGAAAGTATATGATAGTTTGGGAGGTCTGAGGAAACCAGTAGATGTAATTCAGGAAGTTATAGATCGATGGGACTATCGGCAGAAATATCCATGGACTATCGGAAAAAGCAGAGAAGTCGAAAACGACTCAAAAACAATATTAGAATACGTTGTTAAAGAACTGGAAATTGGGAAAGAAGAATTTAGAAAGAAAAAGTACAAAGATGCTTATCTAAGACTTGAGAAAATACATCAACATCTCACGGAAAACAGCAGAGTTTTGAAAACACACCTAGGAAGAAAAAGATTCGACGAATTAGAAAATAGCGTTAGAAGAGAGTTCTTTATTGCAAAAGCTGAAAGCATTTGTATAGATTTAGAAGATGTAATTGAAACGATTAAGCATTTTACGACCAATCCAAATCTGGAAACATCACCATTGGAGCTGAAGAAAAAAGGAGAGAAACTAGCTGAAGATTTCGATGATCTTTGTAAAGAGCCTACTGTCAGATCATATCAGATTAGATGTCAACATCTAACAGACCAATTCATTTCTGCAATCTCTGAAATTCCTGATGATGAATTCAAGAGTGGGAGTATTTCAGAAACACTCAAGGATGCATTTGGACAACTCTCAAAGAAATTAAGACCAAAAAGCAGCGTAGAGATTTCTCTTGGTAAACTACTCAAGGACTTGGAAATTACCTTACAACAATCATATTCAGAAGAACTGACAATCAAAGAACGAATATACAAACTTCAGAAGACAATACTACACTTGGAAGAGATATATGAAGATATTGAACAAGAAGAAAAACTAGCTGAAAAGACTCGGTCTAAAATTGCAGAAGGAAAAGAACGAGTCGAAGAGCTTAGAAATATAGATAAGATAACCACTTTGCCAGATGAAATAGAGTATATTCGCAATCGAGACCAAGCTTTAAGGGAAGGAGATGCATTTCTTTGGAAAATAAAATCGGACCTTAAAGAGATAGAGAATTATCAGAAAGATAGTGATAGATACTGGGAACTTTACGAAGAAATTCAGAATAATATCCTAAAACTGAGAGCTTTGGTAGAACACTTTGATATATCATATATTTCGGTAGAACTGGAGAAGCTAGAAGAAGTCTACGAGAAACTTGGTTGAAAATATGAATAAGAGTGGCGCAGTCAGCGGTGTTGTGGGAGGGGGGATTGTTGAGACATTTTCGGGGATTGACAAAACAAGTGTTGCTGACTTATTTCGCCACTCGCTAAGATGTTCCCGTATTGGCACAATATATCACTGAGTGTTATTCACACCTTATACAGGTCTGACCCTATGTCTAGAATGAACCATCATATCTTTCAAAGAATGATTTGGTTAGAAATGCCCGATATGCAAATCCACCCCATCCGGACTGTTTCATCAGCTCATTGACCTCTTCTAGCAATTGTTTTCGGGTCATGGTCGTAACTTCAGCAATCTCATAGGTATCGATTGGGTTTAGCTCACCAGCAACATAGTCTGCAAGAAAAACAAGAGAGCGCCATGGTATTAACCCAGAGGAGCATCTGACGTTAAGACTTAGGTCAAGCACGAACTCTTTCAACTTCACTTCAGTACCAGTTTCTTCATACATTTCACGTAATGCTGCTTCTTCTATACTCTCCCCAGGATAGGCACCACCAGAGGGAGCCCTATAGATCCCAGTGCCTGCATAATCATGCTTCTGTATAACAATGAATTCAGAACCCTTTCTAATGAAACAGGTTATATCATGATTCCTCCCTTTTGCTGCACTTCTTTGTACTAATTCACATTCAAAATCAAGAAAGTCAGCGGCAAAGCTAAGTCTATCTGGTTTACCATATTTCTCAATCATTTGCAAATAATCACGAGGATCCAGACCAGTCAGCATAGTTCGGTCAAACATGTAGCGGATAATAAAGCAAAAAGAATTGTGGCACGACAATTTTTTACGCACTCGCGTACTAATAGGATATAGAGAGGAATAAGCTTGGGAATAAAGAAGACAATAGGAGAAATATTGGTAGAAGTACATAAGGGAGATATCACTTCCTTTGAAGTCAGTGCTATTGTAAACGCAGCGAATTCTGCCTTGTGGATGGGTTCGGGGGTTGCAGGTGCAATTAAGAGCAAAGGCGGTACAGAAATTGAGGCGGAAGCTATGGCTAAAGGACCTATTCTTCCTGGTCAAGCTGTTATTACTACAGCGGGGAAACTTCCAGCAAAGTACGTGATTCATTGTGCAGGGATGGCGCCTGGTGAGCCTGCTAAAGCAGATTATGTCAGATCATCAGTAACTCATGCTCTCCAGTTAGCTTCAGATAAGAACCTTGATACAATCTCATTTCCAGCAATTGGAGCTGGAGTTGGAGGTCTTACCCACAAAGAGTCGGCAATGGCAATTCTTGAAGCAGTATCAGAATATGCTAATGGGTCTGGTTCTGTTAAGAAAATCCTGCTAATTGGTTACGAAGATAAAAGCGTAGATGTTTTCAAAAAAACCTTGAGAAGATTTGGGTGAAGAGATGAAAGAGTGGGATATTGCTGATATCAGTATTCGGTTGCAACTTGGACCAATAGATGATTCAGCTATGGACCTAGTTGTCAAGACTAGAAATATTTCATTAGGATTAGCACCACCTGGTACTCCTTTAGCAGCTGGTTCTATATCAATGAAAGAAGAAACCTCAGCTAAGGATTGCATATATTGGCCTGCAATTGCATTGAGTGATACTGATAGAAGAAATAGAATCTTCAAAGCAGCAGAAAAAGCTCTGGAGAGAGCTATTAATACTAAAGCAAATGATATTGGTTTTTTTACTATGGGACTTGAAGTTGCAAGGATACCATCTTGGGAAATAGCAGAAGAAATTGTGAAAGCTGTAGTAGCACATGGCAAGAATCATTCATCGCTACTGAAAATCAATCTGATAGCAAGTACACCCACCCAAGTGAGTTCTTTTGAATTTGCGTTGAACAATTGGCAAATACTACCATAAAGTAGAAGGTTAGCCGAAGCTAACCTAGGATATTATATTTTCAATCTTCGACGTGCTGCAAGAGCTGAAGTAACCATAGGATCCCAAGTATCACAGATAGCTGGAGCATAGCAGTTTTCAAAATCAAATAAATCAGCTGCATCAATATTGTGCTGTATACCCAATGTGACGACGTTAATCCTCATAGCAGCATCTTCGAGTGACACCATCTGGCCTCCTACAAGTTTTCCTGTTTCTTTATGATAATATGTCTTCACTTTGATTTCCTTCCCGCCTTTGTAATAGGGAGGTTTGGTGAGACCTTTAATAGAGCCAACAGCTAAAGGTACTTCATATTTGTCAGCCATGTCTTTGGTGAGACCAGTACTAGCAATCTCCATACCGAATAGCTTTGTTACTTTGGCCCCGACAATCCCAGGAAATGTTTCATCACCACCTGCTGCATTGATACCAGCAACACGAGCCTGTCTAACAGCAATGGTACCCAATCCTCCTGTTAAGCGATTCTTAGTGATGAATTCTGCACCTTCTGCACAGTCTCCGCAAGCATAGACATTGGCTATATTTGTTAGCATTTTCTCATCTGTTACTATACCACGTGAGGGCCCGATTTTACAACCGATAGATTCTGCAAGTTCAGTTATCGGTCGAACACCTGTAGCAACTATGACTATATCAGCAGGAATTTCTGATTCTTCTCCAGATTCACGATTCTTTATGATGACACCTTTTGGTTCATCGCTTCCAGTGATTTCTTGAGCTGCTGTATTTAGAACTAGGTTTACACCGTGCTCTTGACAGTGATCCTCAACTATTTTTGCCATATCTGAATCGAGCATTGCTAACAAGATATGAGGGAGGAATTCAACAATGGTGACATCTGCACCACATTCGTGAAACGCTTCAGCTGTTTCCACACCAACGAGTCCTCCACCGATAACCACTACGTTCTTAGCTTTATCAACTTCTTTGGCAAGAGCTTTTGCATCATTTAAAGTCCGAAGACCATATACTCGTTTCTTATCAAGACCTTTGATTGGTGGATCAGCGTTCTCAGCACCTGTAGCAAAGATTAGAGCATCGTACTCCAATTCACCTGATTCGTCCGGACCTTCATATTTCAGAATCATAGAATCATGATTTATTTCTGTTACAGTTGTCTGAAGTTTTGCATCGATTTTCATCATTGACCAATTATCTTCATCTGTAAGAATTAAATCCTCAAAATCTTCGACTTTCCCTGAGATGGTATATGGGAGTCCGCATCTGGAGTATTGCGAGTAAGGCTCGATATTGAAGATGGTTATCTCAGCTTTTCTGTTGAATTTTCGGGCTTGCATTGCCGCTGTAGCACCAGCAGCTCCACACCCTATTACGGCAATTCGATCAGCCATTAGTAGCACCATTAGATATCTAATAATAATCCAATTCCTCCCATAGCTCAACTTCAATGTTTGGGAGTAGGATACACTTCCTTAGAAAATGCTAATTAATAAATCAAACTTTGAATATTGACAGGATTTGAGTATTAGACAATTCACGATATCCTGACTCCAATCAGATATCCTGTGTTTGTAAAGACGATTTCCTAAATTAAGAAAACGAAAATTATCAGAAAGTAAAAAGGTCTGATACCACCAAAATGAATAGAATTATGATAAATGTAAAAGCTAGCCCCAAGATGAAAGAAGCTTCATGTAACCACAACAACAGTCTAATGTGTATTATTTGAATCGGTTGGTGCTGGAGAGCTCGTTTTCTAAATTTAATAACTCAATCTTGTTTCAGAGAAAAAAGAAGTATCAAAGAAATACGGTAAAAGTAAAACGAATTTTTAATAAGTAAAGAAAATGTAATACTATCCGATTTGCTTCAGGAGAAATGATTATGCAATTCGGTGAAATTCTGGAAGGTTTGGAATTAGTTTTCCTAATCATAATTGCAGGAATTGCCTTAGTAATAGCGATTTGTGTAATAGGTTGTGATTATGCTACAACACCCAGCGGAAAAAAAGACAAACCTGAAGGAGAAAAAGAAGTAGAAACAACTCCCAAGGATTATGCAATTATCTGCGTGATTCTAATTTTTATAATGGTTGCAATAAACGTTATTTTCTAAAAATGCAATATAATAGGAAGACACACAAATTATCATGAGAAGATGAGTACTAGAATAGTAGGTGAAATGGAAAAATCATAAAAGCAGTAAATTTCCGCAAAGGATAGCCAGCCCCCTGTTGGTTGAGTAGTCAGTGGAATGAATTCTGCATGCCAATAAATCAAATAGAAAGAAAATCAATCAGCACACCAAAAAGACTCGGAAATCATAACCTATTAAGGTTGATTTTTTTGGTTCTTTATTTACTAATTCTGGTACCTTCTACTGGAACAATTACACCTTCTCCAAATCAAAAGGATTTGTTCATTCAAGAAACAGTGACACCTGCTAGCGAGAACCTCGTGCATCTTACCTTACCTGGGTCATATTATTGTAAAGCTGGAAGAATCGATAATAGTAGTGGTATTGCTTACCTCAACCCTGAAACTGACTTGATTACATTTGTCAATCCGAATTTAGATACAACCAGAAGCTTAGATGTACCAATCGGAGAAGTAGATCCTGATACACTTGTACCAATTGACTTTGATTTAGATAACAATACAGAGTTTCTGTATTGTAGTTATACTGATACTTATGAATGGTACATAATCTTAGCAGATTTCGATACCAATACTAGCCAAGTCTATCCGAGAGGTGTGGGTTACAAAGATGTGAGTATTGAGGGTATTGGATATTATACAGATGATGAAATTCCGGACATAGTTACGATAAGTGATGATACTTCCGGGATGAGAAGATCTCTATCAGTGTTCGACCTACAACATAATACATCACTCTGGGAAATTTCAGTAGGTCAATTGATGATATTTGAAAGAATCACTACAGGTAGGTTTGTTGATGAAAAAACAGATGCCGTTGCAGCCATGATTCGTGGCCCTTCATTTGATGAATATAATTTGAGTGTTGTTGCAAGCAACGGAACTATTGTATCTTCAATAAAGGTCAACTTCTTAGATGCAATTCAGACATTCAGATATGGTGTAGGATTTGATGAAATTATAACCTATGACTATTTCCAGAATCTGACAGTGTATTCAGCTTCTGACTTGTCTATCATTTATAGTGTAATTCAAAATAATACTGATAACTCATATTCGCAAATTAGAACGGGATTCTTCAACAGCGATGAACAGGAAGATATAGTTATTCTAAGTGGTGGAGAATATGTGGCAATGTTTGTTGATGGAAATGACGGGATAGAGTTTCAACGTACAGAGCAGATAATGGGAAATGATGCCTTTCCAAACCGACCTAATTCAGCTGTTGGAAACCTAGATGCTGACAATCTTACCGATTTAGCTGCGTATCATCTCTCAGGACATCCAGCAATGATACGTGGAGTTGATGGTGAAGCAGCATATATAGAAGAGAATGCTGACACTCCTAGTTTGAATCTAGTACATGATATCAACGATGATGGCCGAGATGATATAATCAGCCAACATCAACAGGATGTGTATCTTATACTTAGTGACACCCAATCACCTATTCTATCTCAACTTGAGATTAGTCCAACACATCCCACCATTCTTGATCCCTACATATCAATGAAAATAGAAGTAGACGAAACTACATCTATTGAAACATCAGAACTCCACCTATCCGAACCAGATGAAATACTGATAGAAAATTCAGTTTACCAAATGGCGAAATCTCTAACAGGAGAATACTACTCGTTTCTCCTTGATTTGGAAGCCGCAGAATATGGATATTGGATCTTGTTTAGAGATGCATATCTAAATGAAGCAGAAGTTGGATCTTCAATAGTACCTGAAACTTTCCAAGTATCAGGGCATACATTGTGGAAATATCTACATCCAGATTTACCAACATATGGGTGGCAATCAAACATTCTTGAGGTTGGGAATTCGTCCTCAGGAAATCCTGTTATTTACTCATTGGAAAAAGAGTCAACTAATCTAATATTGAGAGTATTCGACCATGAAGGGAATCTACTTGATTCAATTCCCATTGGTATATTGAATATGAACTATTACATGATTACCACAGGTAACTTTGATGGTGATTCTATAATCGACCCAGTTGTGATTATTTCAGAGAATTCAGGTACCACCTGTCATATCTATCATGGGAGCAATATGACTGAATATCAAAGTATACCGTTTGGATTTAATGCAAATGAGATTTGGTATTATTCTATCGATGATTATCTGGGAGGGCCTCTGAATCAAATTCATATAGCCAGCGACAAAATTCAGAAGCTCACTTCAATTCGTCCAGATGGAACCATAGATACAACTGATATGCATAATGTCTTTGATTATTCCGTAGATGGATTAGCAACTGCAAAGTCTAGTAATCCAAGTTATTCCGACATATGTGTTGTACGTAATAGAACTGATTACTACTTCTATTATGGTAACACTCACGTACAGTTCAATCAATATAATCTGTCAATTAATGCAGACCAGATTGATTTTGAGAGAGGAGATACATTCAAAATAGATAAAAAACCCTATAGTAAATTTATTACTTCTTATACTACTTGGGAAGGAGGCATTCCTACCATTAGGCTATTCACATTCGAAGCATATGAAGGAGAGGAGACTGAATTCACTATTTCGGGAGAATCCTTCGAACTTATGGAATTGTACGATGTTAATGAAGACGGAAATGATGATGTGTTCATTTTATGCTCTTCAGGTAATGCGTATCTGATCGATATGGTTTCTGAACAAATTATTTGGAATACTACAATCAGTGATTCAACTCCGATGTGTAGTGAAACTCTGGACTTTGATGGAGATGGTATTGTCGATTTTGCAGTTGCTACGCAGCAAGATGAACAGATTAGTATTATAGATTCCAATTCTGGAGAAACTATTAGATTTTTCAGGATGGGAGAAATTTGGGATATGAAGACAGTTGGTCAGGTAGATAGAGGTCTCGGTGACGATATTGTAGCATTCCCTGTTAGAGATGATGCAGACAACACACAGATGTACACCATAAGAGATATCGATTGGTTTTACAGAATGAATGCTTCAGTCAGTATTCCAGCAAATTTCACTCTACAAAACAATCCATTCTCGGTAAATGTGTCTGTTAGGAATATCTGGAACGAATCAATAGAAGATGCTACTGTTCTGATGACAGTCAGCTTCATTGATGAAGAAATACCAGGAGAAGACATATTTGGTTTTATCTATGAGGAGTCTTCTGAAACATTTAGCGGGATAACTACTTCGAACTGGCCTATGGGCCTAGTCAATCTAACACTTACAGTTGAACATCCCTCATATCATAAATCAACAATAGAATATCCTAATGCAGTAGCTGTTAAGAGTGATCTTGTGGTTTCAGTCTTTGCTCAAGAGGTTATTACCCAAGGAGATTCTCAACACATCAATGTATCAGTGTTTGATAGTAGAGGTGTACGAATTAGTTCTACAGATGTGACAGTTTCAATAAATGGAACTGAATATCTTGCCAATTTTACTGGACAACACTATACTGTTTTCAATTCCTTTGTCACTCATCCAGTTGGAAGATATCTAATCAATGCAACAGCAGTTCATCCATATGCTAATAACATACATCACGGGTTAGCTGATTTCGTAGTGAAAGCAGAAGCTGAAAGTCTAAACTGCACATCGAATTTTATGGAAACGATAGAACAGGATGAACCGTTCCAAGCATACATTAACATTACTGATGAATTCGAACAGAAGATAGTCGGTGCGATGGTATCAATTAGTAATGGACAGAACGAGTATCCTTTGGTTGAAATTGAAGCAGGATGTTACTATCTAGATAGTGTTGCAGATATTCCGAGTGGTATCCACACATTTACAATTATTGTAAATCATGAATACATACTGAACACCGAAGCGGATATTCTTACGTTTAACGTTGTTGGAGATCTTCATCCAATCATAAGCTACAAATCAGTTATAGAAGGAGGAGATGAATTCAATGTAACGATTTTCGTACAGGATTCTTACAGCCCATTTTCATTTGGAGCTAGTACATATGTGAACATAAATGGTGTAAATTATAGTGCATCAAAAATTGGCCCCACAAATTATCTTGCCACAGTAATCGCTGATTATAGAATTGGCTCACACAATTTCACTGTGTATATTGATACACTCTATAGTCATCCTTGGAGTGAAATATTCACTATAGAAGTCCGTTCTATCGCAAACATGACTATCACTTCTTCTAACGGATGGGTATTTGATCAGGGAACAACCACAATCCTATCTTTGACTATCACTGATTGGTCAGACTCTGTTGTATCAGATGCACAAGCGAATTTCTTCGTTAGAGATACAGTTGTGTCACTACTCCCAGATTCCCACAACGGATACATTGGAAGTATTTCGACAGCAGGGTGGTCTCCTGGTGAATACAACTACACAATATTTGTATCACACCCATTATTGGTTAACGTGTCTGCTCTTTCAGGAGTCATAACCATTTATGGCCATCTCGAGTTAGACATCCAGCTAAATCCAACAATTCCTGAACAGGAATCGACAACGGAAATCTTGATCTCTATCCACGATGTTTATGGAAATCCCATTTCTGGCCTCTCGGTCGAAGTAGATTTTGCTGGCGAGAAAAAAATTGCAGAAGCTCTTGATAGCCCTGGCATGTATAAGGCAGATATCACGGTTTCAAAATCATGGGCAGCTGGTGCTACAGAACTGAGAATCAACGTTACTGGATATCTATGTCATGCAGAATCCCTTATCATGGAATCTTATGTTGCACCATTGATACCGCAGATGGGCATGGATGTTTCAACGTTCTCACTTAGTGCTGGAATAGTATTGTTACTTAGCTTGTTTGGTATGTTTCTCTACTTCAGAATATCGTCTTCAATGAGTACCCTTGGAAAGTCTGAGGAAAGGATTAGTAATTCCATTGGTACAATGGATATGCTATACGGATCAATTGTTGTGTTAGCTGCAATCGTATTTGGTAGCTCATACTATGCCTATCTGAACGGAGAATTTCATTTAGCATTGGGATTAACAGTATTATTGCTCGGGGTTTCAATCCTACTTTATGGACTCTGGCTCTATAGAGATGCAAATGCGTCGATCATGTTGACTGGAAAGTTCAGTGCTAAGCGGGGTTTACTTGGTCTCTGGCATCTCTTCTTTGTCCCAGTTGTTGTTATGTTAATCATGCTTTATGGTACTAATATTGACTGGTTCAGAATTTATGTATTAGAACAGGTGATTCAGGTTGGCGATATTGTCATTCCAACAATAATGACCACCATCATTGGTGCATATGTTTCATCAATCGTCATTGTCGTTGTAAACCTTTACAAAGAGATTCGCAGTGGAGTCAAAAAACTTGAAAGAATGGAAGAAGCAGGAACACCTAAAGAGATTATTCAAGAGGAAAGAGAACAGATGGTGACCAAGTTTGCATCATCTATCAGAATAAAATTCCTCATGTTCTTAGTTGTAATCGGAGCTACGACTGCAACATCTCTGGAGTTTCTCTTTGACTATTCTCTTGGTATTCTGGTATTGCTTCCCGTGTTTTTCTTGGTGATAATACCATTCATCTCATCAAGAATACTGAGATTCTTTGGTCACTTTGCTAACCGGTCTAAAACAGGTAAATAAGAAATAAAGACATGGGAGATATCCTCCCATGTTTGACTTTATTCTTCTTCAGGAATATCTTCATCTTCAACAGAGATATCTTCTAGATTCATTTCATCATTATCGGAGGAAGAAGTATCAGTTGATGTTTCATCTATAGAGTCAGAGATAGATGCTTCATCAGAAACCCCCATTTCAACTCTGAACTTCTCTACCTGGGTCTTTCTAGCAATATATAGAGCTACAATTACAGCAAGAGAGAATGCTGCTCCTACAATAGTCAAAGTGGTTTGGAACTCGCTAGCAGCACCACCTAACAATTGTTGCCAAGTTAGAACTAAGAAAGCTAGTCCAGCGATATTCATGACAAAGCTTCTGAATGGAGTAGAGATTTTCACAATTTCAGTCATTTCAGTGTCAACCATTGCAGCTGCGATAACCCCTGCGTTGTAATCGTTCGTCTTAATTTTCTTAGCGAGTGAACGCACATTGATTGATTTCTTCTTACCAATGACCTTGATAGCTTTCTCTACTTTACTACTCAAATATACCGCGTATGCATCACGAGCTTCACTTTCTCCAATACCACACTTCTTACAGATATTTTCTTTCTTATCCCATTTCTTAAAATCTACGGGACAATTATCTTTGGGCCAAGCTTCAGGAGCTGTTTCCTTCAGTCTCTCTTTTACTATATATGCACTGACAGTACTATCATCAGGTGTATAGGAATCTGGTTCATCTTTCTTTTTCTTCCGTTTCGACATGGAAACAAGACCTGAGAACACTGACATAAGGACAGGTAAAGCACCAAGAACTGCTAAGTTTGGCAAAGATCTAATCTCGCTAGCTTTCTTCTGGATGCCTCGTACTTTATGGGCGGTTTGAATTGCGTCCAACAATGCTTGAATAGATCCCACAGATCCAGCAATAGCACCTACTGTTCCTGCTGTAGCTACAATTCCAGTTACCGATGTGACAACATCAATCAGTGATGCGGGTACTAGTATGTAAAAGTGAGCTCCTAGATAGTAAGGAGTTGGATCTCCAACTTCGAAATATGTGAAATTCAAACTTGCTTCGTAAATCCCAGTGGCGATATCAACAACGCCTCCAAGAGAAAGAAGTTGTTCCATGGGAATTGATGCTTCAACAACGGGAATTGTGTTATTATAGGGTAACTCAACCCAAGTAGAATTGGTAATTGGGTTTCGAATCTCGATGGGAATAATTGGGAACCCATTGTAATAAAACCACAATGTTCCACTTGTATTAAGATTCACAGTATTGGTCACGTTCATTTGTAACAAGAGGTCTAAATCACCCTCCAAATTAGCTACAATTGGACTCGATTCAGTTGCTTGTTTTATTGGTCTGTTGTTAATTTCTAAATAAATATGTAAACGCGAATCTTCAACCCAATCAGAACCAAACGATTGAGATTGTGCAGGAACACTCATCCCTACAAATATCATGACTACAAAAAGTCCATACATTAGACACAATTGGCGAGATCGACTTAGGCGCATTTCTATCCTCTCTGTGACTTCCTCAGATAGAGTAGAAAAGACACGCGTAACCATAAGAGGCTTTTGCTAAACTAGTATTTCTAAAAATCGACAGGTCGAGTATAGAATCTCTCTAAGAATTATGAAGAGCACGAACCATGGAGGCTAACCTTCCAGCAACAACCTTGAAACCTTCGGCTTTTTTCATAATGCCATTTACGCCTGCATTAATCGCACGAGAGGTTAGTTCCGGATCAACATATGCCGATAGAATATGAATGTTAGAAAGTCCTATTGTGGTTAATTCCTCTGTGCATTCAATTCCATCCATTTCCGGCATCTTCAAATCCATAAGCGTGATGTCAGGGGGCTGTCCATTATCCATCATGGATTTTACTAGTTCAATGGCCTCTTTACCACTCATTGCAGGAATGATTTCAAAATTATCCATCAATCTTCGTAAATATTGGCGTAATAAGTCTGCAATAGCAGGTTCGTCATCTACAACTAATATTCGTGTTCGCATAGCACAACACCAATAATTTGGTCCAAGTAGTAGGTATGCAAACTACCTTAAGAATGTATTAGGATGAAGGTATCAAAATTGCTACTATAGCTGATATCACTTTGTCATTTCTTGGTAATGAGTTCTCATGATTTCATTCCTTCTTTGCCATTATTGAAAATGTGAGAGGTAGTTCTATTGTAGGATGATTATATCTATAATAACCATCTTCTGTCTTTTTCAAGAATGGATAGTTTTTGAAGGGCGCTTTCGGAAATTCATGTATGTATTGAATTTCCAAACCCACTCCAATCAATGCATTAATAACATCGCTCATAGTATGAGCCCATTCATGACCTTCCTTTTGCTCACACTTTTTATCACTCTCTGCGTATGAACCCTCAGTGGTATAGCTTAGTGGAGTCGGGTCATGAAAGTAACTATGTGAAATCTTGGGAGTTTCCTCTCCCTCCCAATTGAATATCCACATGAAACGATGAAATTCGACAATGTAGAATAAACCACCATCTTTTAGATAGTGATGGATTATCTCAGCCCAGCGATTAAGATCTTTCAACCAACAAAGTACACCATATGAAGTAAAAATGATATCAAATTGTTCGTCAAGGACATCTGGTAAATTGTATATATTTGATTTGATGAATCTTGCAGCTAACTTGGATTGTTCTGCAAGAATTCTTGCAAACTCAATAGCTTTTCCAGAAATATCAACACCAGTTACTTGTGCACCCTTACGTGCCCAAGAGAGAGTATCCAGACCAAAATGACACTGAAGATGAAGCAAAGAGCTTCCATCAACATAAGGACCCAACTCTTCGATTTCGAATGAATTTAGGACACATTCCCCTTCAAGAAATTCTTTGGTCTTATATGAAGGAGATTCGTAATGCAACTCTGCAAAATCATCCCACATTGCTTCATTGTCCGCATAACACTTGTCAACTTCTTTCATATCTATCCCACCTAACTGGCATCTATTATGAAGATTCCAAAAGAATATACTCTTTTAACTTCGTCTAACTTAGCAATGCTATGAGTTGATTATTCAAAAAAAGAAAAAATGAGATTGCAATAAAAGCAATCTCTAGCAGGTTACTTAACTTCTGTAACGTGACATGAACAACTGATACAAGGATCATAAGCACGTATCAATCTGTTAAGCATCAACTCAAGCTCTGGTTTTGGTAGGTCAGCAATTGAAGGATACAAAGCTCGAACATCTTCTTCCATGTTCAGATAGTTCATTGTTGTAGGTGCAATGATATCAGCTTTCTTCAAAAGACCATCATCACCGAACTCGTAAGAGTGTACTAATGAGCCACGTGGTGCCTCGGTGATATGAGTGCCGAAGCCAGCCTTTGGCACAGTTTCAAACTCATGCCATTCTAAATCGCTCTTCAATAGTGCATCAATGGTGTCTATTGCCATATCAAAAACCTGAGCGGTCTCGATAAGCTGTGCAGCATTGTTGTGGAACGTATTGAAGCTTGGTAGTTTTATTCCAAGCTGATTAAGAGCTTTCTTGGCAAACGGTGATAGCTGATCTGAATTGTTGTTCAATCGTGGAAGAGCTCCGACAAAGAAACCATGACCATCGTGAGTACCAGACTTTGCAAAACTGTAAGCAGGTTGTGCTTCAACGATAATGTCCTTGTATTTCTCAACAGGTAATCGATGTCCCTCAGATGTAACAAGGTCTCCTTCTACTAGAGCATATTCATCATCATGTTTGATTGAAACATAAGTGGTTTCTCGTTCGAATTCTGGCTCTTCAAGAGTAGCCCACACATCCAGACACTTCTGAAGGTCAGGACGAGCTGCATTGATGCGTTCCTTGAGTTCGTCAAGAGCTTGATGAGTTGGGTAACTGGTAAATCCACCAACAGCAGTTGCTACTTGATGAACTTCACGACCACCTGTTAGAATTTGCAGATCATTACCGAGTTTCTTCAACTTCAATGCAATCTTAACAACATCTGGAAAGTCAGCAGCAGCTGATATGACACTTTCATGACCAACATAGTCAGGTAGTGCTAAATAGAGAGCATGGAGAATGTGAGATTCGATATACTCACCCCAGATGAGGAGTCTTCGTAGATCAGTAACTTGCTTATCTACTTCAATACCCATTGCTTTTTCGACTGCTTTAGTTGATACAACTCGATGTGATGCGCTACAAATAGCACAGATACGACAGGCCATTTCTGGAACCTCGGTGTATTCACGGCCTCGTAGGAATGCCTCGAACAGTCGAGCACCCTCATCAACAGCCATCTTTACATCGACGAGTTGTTTATCTTTGGTCTTCACGTAGAGAGACCCATGTCCTTCTACTCTTGCAATGTGCTTAATATCAATACTTTCAGTCATTAGAATTCCAACTCCTTGAACTCCTCCATATCAGCCACTGATGGGCAGTACTTGAGGAATCTTCGTTTGACATCTTCAGAGGTTGCTCCAATCTTCTTGAGAATCTCAACCTCGGCAGCCCAGTTTGCTTCTGGGGCGGGACCTCGACATCCTTCACATGGAGCTCCATAAGTAGGACAGAGTGCATCGCATCCTGCCTGAACTACTGGTCCCATGCAGAATTTGCCTTCTTTCAGAAGACATACATTTTCTTTGGCTTTGCATTCACCACAGACGCTGTACTGTGGAATATATGGTGTTTTACCAATCAATAGAGCTTTTACTGCTTCAACGAACTCAGCCTTATCCATTGGGCAACCGGGTAAAGCGTAATCCACCTTCACATAGTGTGAAACTGGTTTGATATCAATTGCATCAATACGCTCGTAGTCATCACCATAGACTTCTTTCTTCCACTCATCTGTATCAGCAAAGTTGCGTAAAGCAGGTAGTCCACCATGTGTTGCACAGGCACCAATAGCGACAAGAACACCAGATTTCTCTCGAATATTCTTTATGCGTTCGATATCTGTGGATTTGGCAATAGAACCTTCAACAAAAGCTACGTCCCAAGGACCGTCATCATTTTCAGCCTTAGCCATAACCCATGTCTTGATGTCAACCAATCCAATGATATCGAGTAAGTGGTCTTCAAGGTTCAATATATTGAGCTGACAACCAGCGCAACCCGTGAATCCGAATATTCCCACTGTGGGTTTCCCATTATTCCCCATTAGATAGCCTCCTGCATTTGTTCTACTTGAAACAGTGTGAAGACAGGACCATCAATACATGTGAGCTTGTGACCAATTTGGCAATGAGCACACTTCCCAACACCACACTTCATCTTTCGTTCCAGAGAGAGAAGTATCTGATCTTTTCCTACTCCAATGTCTAATAGCTCTTTTACAACGTACTTGTAGACAACAGGAGGACCACAGACAACAGCACTGAGATTATTGCTTTCGAATTTCTTCTTTTGGAAAAGAGTTGTAACAACACCCTCGTTGCCATCCCAATCGTCATCTCCTTTGTCTACTGTCACATGAAAGTCGATATCATCTAATGCTTCCCATGCAGCCAATTCGTCTTTGAAGAGTAACAGGTCTGGAGAACGAGTCCCATAGAATATTGTGACTTCTCCAAAATCATCACGATTGTCTATTACATAGTTGATTAGTGAACGGAGTGGTACTAGACCAATCCCACCAGCTACAAAGAGAATATCGCGTCCCTTGAGGGACTTGACTGGAAATCCGTTTCCATAGGGGCCTCGAATTCCAACAATATCACCAACCTTAAGCTCGTGAATCTTATTTGTCACATCTCCAGTTTTTCTGATGCCTAACTCAAGATATCCTCGCTTAGTGGGACTAGAACTGATTGAGAATGGAGCCTCACCAATTCCAAACATGCTCAATTGTACAAATTGACCTGGCTTGTATGTAAAGAGATCCTTCATTCTTCCTTCAACAAATTCGAAGGTGAATAGAGTTTCCCACTCGGTCATCTTTCGTTTTTTAATCAATTTAGCAAGGTCTGGAACGTACACATTTTCTTTCTTAATTTGTAGTTGAACCATCTCTATTTACCTCCTTGAGCAGTTGGAGCTACCTCCCAAATTCCTGAGAGTTCCTTCAATACATCTTTGATACTGATATCACTTGGACAGGCAGCTGTGCATCTTCCACAACCAGTGCATCCAAGAATACCTTGATCATGAGCGAAACCTCTCATCTTGTGATAGAAGCGATACTTGAATCGTGCTGCAGGGGTTTCACGGAAATTATGACCTCCAGCAACGAGAGCGAATTCTTGGAACAGACATGCGTCCCATTTTCTTGTTCTATCTGCAGAAGTCAAGGATAAGTCCAAGTCATCGACAACATCGTAACAGTAGCAAGTTGGACAAACCATAGCGCAAGCTCCACAATTCACACAATCCTTTGCCATCTTATCCCAGAACTCGTGATTGAAGGATAGGTCAAGATATTCGTTAATACCTTCAACGTCTACTTCATGGGGCAAAGACTCGTTTTTATGTTTCAGTGCGGCTTTGAAAGCAGCAAAATCTTCTGGACCTGCTTCTTTGAATATTGAGCGTGCCATGTGAATAAGGTGCTCTCCTTTTGCAGTACCGACCTGTACATAGTATCTATCATCTGAGATTGGTGTGAGGAATAGGTCATAACCCTCAACAACATGATGAGTATTCATTGATCTGCAGAAACCATATTCGCAGGGGTCTAGACAATTAATTCCAACAATAGTGGTCTTATCACGACGAGCAAAGTAGTATTTATCGGTATATTCTCCTCCAAATACTCTGTCCAGATGTAAGATTCCATTCAAGTCACAGGAGTGCACGCCCATCAATAAGCGAGGGCGCATCGCCTGAAGCTCATCAAGGGTATCTTCGACTTTCTTTTCTTCTAGATCGAAACTCATCATGACCTCATTCTGCGGTTGGAAATATTTACGAGGTGATAGAATCGTACTATCGTAATCCATGACAAGCTTGTCTGGGTCGTCAATCTTCCCAAATACGTGCTTGCTCCTTTTCTTTACTGGGCCGAAAACATCATACTCATTTGCCGCAGCTTCAACGAGTTTTTTGATGTCGGTCCGCTTCATTATGTAGGGTGGACTCATGATTATCATCGGTCCTTTTCTAATCTAAGGTATGTGTCGAGCATTGAATCAACACCAATAAGGTTTGAGGAATGGTATCGAGATATGGAATAGAGAATAATATCTGAAAAAGAAAACAAAGTGATAATTTATGTTCCAAAATGATAATTTTTAATGATTTCATGAATTACCGCAAGAAACTTTGCATAATTGGTGCTTAAAGGGGATTGTATGCAAGATACTACTGAGAAAAATGTCTGATGTCACTACCAAAACACTTCCGAACAAAGAGCAGTTTACATTCATTAGAAAACTTAGAAGAGAATCAAAAGGAGTAAGAGTTAGATTCAAAGTCTTAGAACTATCAACACCAAGAGAGGTATTCTCCCGCAAATCTAATCGTATCTATCAGATAGCAAATGCAGTTCTAGCTGACGAGACTGCAAAAATCACACTACAACTCTGGAATGATGATATTGATAAAATTAAGCCAGGTAGAACATATGTTTTGGAAAATGGATATGTTTCAGTTTATAATGAATGTATGTTCCTTAATAGAGGATATGGTGGAGATATCACTCCAAGCACAGAAACTATTGAGACCCCATCAGAATTGAAAGACATGAGCTTACCATTTGTCGGAATAAAGGTTTCAAGAAGGGCTGCAGAATCATCTACACCAAAAACCTTTCGAGGAGATTCTGGACGCACCTCAAAGGGTTATTGTTCGTTCAAAGAGTTTTGAATTAAGCTATCAGACTTATCACAATCGATCCTCCAAATATAACAATAGAGGCTACAAGGGCTAGTAAGACAACTAATCGAAGATATACTAACCGAGGATTCTCTTTTTCTCGTTCTCTAACAAAGAATGCAAAGAATAGCAAAGAAACAGCTAATGCCAATAGTAGACTCTGAATAAAGATTCCGAAGACAAAAGTGTACGCAAAACCGGTTAATCCAAAGAAAAAGAGAGAAAGAAACACAAACTTAGAATCTTTACCTATTACAGGGATGAGAACGACTGATGTGGCAATAAGCGAGAGATATCCTGCAGATACTGTTGAAAAAGCCGCAAATAGAGAAGCAATGTACACTGCAACTCCAAGACTGATAGCTTGTACAATCCATAGAGGGTTACTAATTCTTCTAGGAAGATAATCAAGATAGGTAGAGATTGTATACAGACAACAAATAGCTAGCAAAGAAATTGACACTGCAAATACTTGAAGATCAATGGTTATTGCGCCAACCATTAATCGGTCTAGAAGAACGGTTCCCAAAGCAGCGGGAATTGGTGTCCAGAAGATTGATCGCCAGACAGTGCTCTTTTCAGCCTCTACAATAGCTATCAAACCAGCCATTGAGAAAGCCAATACACCCAATGCTCCGGCAAGGACAATATCACCTTGTTCAGTTAACCAGGATGCTCCGGTTATCCCAAGACCAAGTGACATGAGGAATAAACTTACGGATCCAAAAGTTGTCTTGACTTGCCGTCGAATTATCGCTATGACCAGCAACATCATTCCAAGAATAGTCATTGGCAAAGTTATGCTTGGTACAAGATACAATGCACCAGTTGGAGGCATTTGGATAAGGTCACTGAAAAATGGAAAACTCAGAATAGCTATTGTTGTTGTAAACACTGAAGAAGATAGACTCCACATGATATATCCAAAGCGATCGAAGAGATAACGTAGTGTTCCTGTGAAGTCTCGAAGAAGCTGTCCCATAATTGCTCCAAGATTCTTTACTATGTTGATGAATCGTTGAATCTGATTCGGAATAAGAGGTGACATCACAATCAGTCCTGCAAGAATCCCAGCTACAATTGAGTACACACCATTTATTGTTGTAAAGAGATATGAACCACTTGTCACAAAGGGAATAAGACTGAAACTGACCAACCAATGTGCGCCCCGTTTCATCGAGTCTAATTGATTCATTGAAAATATTGGGATACTAACTAGACTAGTCGCCAGAATCACTCCAGAAATGACATATGATAGAAACATACCATCTGTAAGATTCTCAGGTAGAAGTATGTATAATATGCCTTGATAGATTCCAAACGTGAAGCAAACACCACTAGGAACTCTCAGACGAATACCATTTTCACTTGACATCAATTTGTTTGCCAAGAGATAGAGAAGCCCAGTAATCAGAAATGAAGTGGATACAATTCCTACAATGGAACGTATCTCGAGACCTAAAACCAAACCAATTGGAATGGTACCATAAGTGCTCAGAGCTACCGAAATTCCAACCAACGGTGATGTAAGACTTACCAAAAGAAGTGAATTACTTCGTAAAATATTGATTGAAAAATTCATGAACCTAATTGTTGGGTCAATCAGAGTTGGAATTGAAAGAATATACCAAAATGCAAAAGTCCAGATGAAATAACTGATAGGGTCAAATTGAAAACCAGCAAATAGGAATATACCTGCCAATGATGAGGATAGACCAAGATTGAGAACTGATGGCATCCATGATGGTTGTACTGGGAGAAGCAGATAGTACAGACCAGTTCCGATACAGAGAACTGCAATACTACCAAACAATCCGGAGGTGGGATTCCACTGCAGAATCGAACTTCCAAAATATGCCAATAAAGAGGAACCAGCAAGCCCTGGTAAAATCATGAAATGAGATGCAGTACTCTTGGTATGAATTCTCAGCTTCTCTTCGTATTTCATGAATACTGGGGCTGAAAGAAGTGACATCATGACAAGAATTACACCAGTTGTTAATGTGATATTGGTAGGTTCAACAAATAAGAGATAATTCCAATTTGTAAGATATGCAGACACAAGGATTGCAACTATCACTGCCTGGATCTCCCATATGTGACTGAAATATCTCCAATTGAGTACCTTAAGTGGCAAAGCAGAAATTGAAAGAAGAGAAATTCCAGCAGCTCCAGCAATTACGCCATGTAATGGAAATGTCGTAATAGTTAACGTAATCCAAATTGATTCCAACCACACAATCGAAGAGATAACTAGACTCTGAACAGGCACACCAGTCTTCAGGTCTTTTCCATATGGTCTTACTTGAGTAAATAGAAATGTTGTAAGCCAAGTAGTAAGAAATATTGCGGGTGAGGAGGATGTTTCTGTCAGTATCCATAGAGATGATACTAGAGAAGCAATAACACCTCCAAGTAATCCCCACGAAATTGAATGATAGTTATCCACAAGAGATGTATCAAATAAGACGAGTAGAATTGGAATAGCACTAACATATAGAGCAAGTCCAAATGGAAGACTCGATATATTCAGTAAGAATGTAAATATCGATAACGATGATGAGACTGTAATAGCATAGATTACTGCTACTAATAGTAACTCGTCCATTCTTTGCCAAGCTGAAACCCCTGAAATAAAGAGAAAAACGAGGACTGCCACCTGAATCGATAGTATGATGTTAATTGGATATAGAAATAGAAGTGTTCCAATAGATAAGAGTGAAGATCTAATCCCTATGAAAGCTAAAGCGAGTTTAGATACATCAACATTTATTGAAGGAGTTACTCGAATTAATTCAGAGCTTATTATAGCGGCAAATATCACCGCAATGAGTCCATAAGCTTGTAGAACGTACCAAATTCCAATGCCAACTGTTGAGCTGAAAACCCACCAAGTGTAGCTGGATCGTAATCTTTCTGGTATCGAAAGAATGAATGTTTCTAGACTGAAAAATCCTATTAATAATAGAATCGGGTCTAGTCCCAAAGGTATGAGATTCCAGAAAACAACTCCAAGAGTAAGACTAACAACTGAAGTGAAACCAACAGCCATACGTTGTTCTGCTGGAACAAAAATTGCACCCAGAAGTATGGTCTCGATAGCCAACAACAATACCTTCGATACAAAATCGATAGGAATAATGTATATTCCAAGCAGAGATACAGTAACTAACGTAGCAATGAATCCAGGCACAAACGTTTCTGTTAAATGAATCTCACTGGTACCAATAAACGAAAACAGGGAAAAGAAAGACACCCATGCAAGTATTTCAAAAATTGGGTCGGATACATTTAGAACTGATACCAAATTGAAACTAATAGAAGCAGCAAATATGAAGTAGACAGCACTTAGGAGTGAAGAATAATCTGTTTTTCTAATATGTAAAATTGGCAGCCAGATAAACGTGAAAATGGATAGATACAATGAACTGATTAGTATAATGTTCAATCCCATTTCAAACAGAGCTAGATAAGTAATGGATGCGAGATAGGCAGTTAATGAAAATGAAACCAGACCTAAAACTGGAACTGCATGAAGATCCATGAATCGATATACCTTCTTTAGCCCATTCAGGATAGTTGATCCTGCAGTAATAAGACCCTGCAAATAGATTTGATATGTATAAGGAATAGGAGCTAAGACTAGGACACATAGTGTGCTCAAGATATTGAATGTGAAGAGATAAGTGAGTAGTGTAGCAGAGATTACAGTTAGTGAGAAATACATTCCGCTAAGTATCTTTCTTGATATTCCAAAGAAATGATAACCACTGGTGAGAATTCCCAAAACTGAAAGGGACACAAGAACTGAATAGTTCAGTCCAAGAGTAGGAAGGAAAAAGAAGAATAATTCATTGCATACTAAAGCAAGAAGCAATGTGAATCCAGTTCCTGGAAGTGTATTCTCAACTCTGTCAGAAAATCTTCCACGACCTAATATCAGGAGGGAGATTGAACCAAGTACTGCAACTATTAGACGAGTTATCGGATTTGGAGGAATGAAAGAATTATAGATCAATCCACCCAAAGAAATTGAGAGCCCAACAATTGACACCTTAGTAAGTATAAGAGAAGATCTATCGATTTTCAATAACATTCCAAGATATAACACGAAAAAGCAGCAACTCAATAGTAACGCTGTAGAAACCAAGGATAAACCAAAATAGGGAACAACAACCCCATAACCAAATGACAAACAGAGCAAAGCTGAAAATACTGCCCAAGAAACAAATATGAATTTCAATAGAACCTGAGCTGCAACGACCGCAGCATCATAAGCAGCTCGACCAGCTTTTGTAACTCCATTCTTAACATTTGTAGCAACTAGTTTCAGTCCATTTGAGATTACTAGACCAATTCGGATAGCTCCAAATTTTATTTTACCACCGACATATCGGGCTCCAGAAGAAACCCACATTCCAAAGTTTGTAAGTTTCTCATGGACTACACGACCAATCCGTGAATATATTGGGTGCCCAACAGGTACGGGTAGAATGAAAGCTGCAATCAGGATAAGAATTGGGCTGTAAGCTGGTAAGTAGGTAATTTGAATATTCCATGCAAACCAGATACCAGCAATCATTCCAGGAAGGTATGGAATTGCGGTTCGCTTTAGGGTAACTCCATTTTTTTGAATTGAACTTGATAATAACATCCAAAGCAATGCAATTGGTAGTGCTTCTCCAAGCGACATAACTTGGATACCAATCAGATACCAAAGAGTTAGCGATGAAACACTTGCAAGAAATGCAATCACACCAAGATTAAGAAGCTTGGATTGGTTTCTTAGACGCGAAATTGCAGATACACCAAGTGTTCCAATTCCTGAGAATATCCCGCCAGAAACAGAAAGCAACCCAAGAATAGAGTAATCATAAGCTGCAAGTAATGGATAGATAAGATAAACCACAATCGCAGTGAATAAAATGTTAAAGATCATCCCTGAAATCAAAATGTGACTTTTTACCCACAACTTCAGTCTCTTGAAGGCATGAGTAAACCCATCCCATATTCTTCGGAAGATGCGACGAACTCTTTTGAAGAGACCTGTAACTCCTGCGATGAATGATATTGATGAAATCAGAAGAGAGATAGATAATGGGAAGAGATAGAACTGTGTCCATAGATAGAGAGATGCTGATGTTATACTAACTACTGCAGTACCTAGAATACGAACAACAATGCCTTCTCTACTTCTTCGGAGAAAACCTCCCAGTCTCAAATATACTGGAACGGGCATTAGAATCAATAGAGAGAGTAGAATACCCAAGGGCATAAAGAGTGCAAAGAATTCAGAAACTAGTCCCCAACTTGTTGCTGAAGTGAGGGTAAGAAATACCATAGGAATTCCAATAGCAACTAATACCAATCCAAAGGCTGCAATACTTTGAGATAAATTCAGATCTATGACCCATTCAGCATTCTCCATTTTGACATGAAGAGGGTCTAGTTCAACATCGGAATCAGCGTTTAGTGGTTCATGGTTTCCTTCATCAATCACAGTCTTATTGATACTGATTGAAGGTGTAATTGTAATTCTAGAGATAATTCGTAGCTGAATTCGACGAAGTGCTCTACTAGCAAATAACAGACCAAGACCAGTTACTACAGAGAAAAGAGAAACATGGAACGAAATATCACTGGAGATAGAGCTAGCTAAAATAGAAGATAAAAGGCCTATATCTGCAGAAAAGGTGAATGTCACTACTGATCCGATTCTTTTATCGCGTAGTATAATCTGTGTAAGAATAAGATAACCACAGAGAGAAAGGATACTCCAAAACAGACTCTCTAATAGTGGAATCCTAGAAACCATAATGATGTATACAAATACTGGTCCACTGAAGACTATCAATGAACCAAACAATTTCTGTAGATTTCCCCAAACCTCCTCAGAGATAACAGCATTTCTCCGTAGGTCTATTGAAACTGCTAACGTGATAATTAGGAAGATATGGATGCCCAACAAGACGGAAGCAGTTGACAAAAAGCTAAGAAAGAACGTATAACACAAGATGCTAGTGCTTGTAAGAATTGCAGTTGCTCCAAGATACCTATAATCTATCCGGTTGAGTAACAATCCCGCTAACATAACTCCAACTGCAAATGAAATCAATGTACGGTGATACATATCAGAAATAACAGGTCCTGTAATGTAATATGTTGCAAGCAAAACTGCACTAGGTACGATGATTATTAGTACTATGAACCTCAATACCGCTAGTAGGAGATCAGCCAACCTAGCGGCGCGCTCTGTCCGGTGGTCTTCCATCCTATATCCTCGCCTCTCCCATTGATCCGATGCGAAATCAATACATGCGTGCTCCTCAAGCCTCAAATCAATGAGCAAGCTAAATTTTTGCGCAGATGCTTATAATGTATTATTGATTGCTTGGTAAGTTTTACTAGATGAAATGCGCAATTGGTAATTCCGCAAACGATTAATTGGGAATTTCATATAAATATCAACAGGACAGATTTATTTCTTTTGAAACATAAAGTGAAGTGTACGCTTAGAGGGAAAAACCGTGCCTGAGAAAGTACAATGCCGCTACTGTGGCAAGGAAAACACTGCCGACGAAACAACCTGTATTCACTGTGGAGCAGGTCTCTCGGATGCATTCAAGAAAGTGTTTTGTGACCGCTGTGGAGTACCATTACCCGAGGATTTGAGTCCTTTTGGGAAATGTGTTGAGTGCCAGAAACCTGTCTATCTGTGTGATAAACACAAGAGAAAGGTGGTTGGTGAAGAGGTGTACTGTAAAGAGCATGAATCAGAGTGTTTCATTGCGACAGCTGTGATTGGGACTCCATTAGATCCTAGAATAGATCTCTTACGCTCTTTTCGGGACGAATGGCTCCAAAGTAATTCGCTTGGTCGTGCAGCTATCTTCACCTATTACGAGCTATCGCCTCCTATTGCTCACGCTATTCGATACAATTCAACTCTACGCAGAGTATTTCGCAAAGTCATTGTAGAACCAGCACTATCATTTGCAAAATTGATTTTGAATAGAGAACAGGCTTAAAGCGAAGGATAGCAAAATGCAATTGAGAGAATAATATGAGAGAGAGAAAGGAATCGATACCCTTCCCTTTGGTTGTTCTTACAGGGAGAATGCGTTTGAGCGGACTATCTTGGGTATTAGCTGAAAATATTACTCAACAAATCAGGCAACAAAGACCTAGTAACCTCATTCAAGCTTGTACTGAACACATCTCTTCTTTCTCTTCTGAAGCAGCAGAAAAATTCGTAGTGCTAACTCAATTCAGTAAGAGTAGCGAGAAACAAACTCCATCAATTATTTTGGCTATTGAAGGAAGCTCAGCAACAGGGAAATCGATTTTAGCTATGGGGCTGCTAAGAGCTCTTTCAGCGTCAAGAATTGTTAGTACTGATACAATTAGGCAGGTATTGCGAGTAAAAGGATCAAGTGAAAAACATCCAGAACTCTATTGTCATACATATCAAGCACACAAACACAAACAAACAGGAAGTAAAGATTTAGATCCCATAGTCCGAGGTTTCTTAGCTCAATGCGAACTCATCACACCTACGATTTCCAGACTTGTTGAGAGATTAGTGAATGAGGGTACTACAGGACTTATAGAAGGGGTTCATATTGTTCCAGGAAATCTACAAAAACTAGGAGAGGGGATTATTGAAGTTCTTATCCATCCATCGCAAAAAATCCACGAAGGAATGTTCATCTCAAAAGGAAAGGATACGAAGCTAAAGACAGTTTCTAAGGAAGAGTCTATCAGAGTTGCAGAATATGAAGCAACTAGAAAGATTCAGGATTTCATGTTTCAGAGAGCTGAAATGAATAATTGCCACATAGTGGAGATGAAAGATTTTGATAAGGCAGAATCGATGATATGTGATATTGTCTACTCAAAAGTTAAAGAAATTATGAAGAAAAAATAGTACGATTGGGCAATCTTATCAAGGATTTCTCATCCACAGAGAGATGAGGCCCAGTATCTTGAGTTGGAAAAACGAGTCGCTAGATAAACTGTTCAATGCTGAATCAATTGCAGTGATAGGAGCTTCAGATAAATCTGAGAAACTAGGGGCGCTAACGCTGAAATGCCTTGAAGAATTCAAGGGGAGAGTATTTCCTGTCAATCCAAGACTAGACAAAATTGGAGAATTGAAATGTTATCCTAGCATTACCGAGGTTAATGATCAAGTGGACATGGCGAT
Organism: Promethearchaeota archaeon; assembly: GCA_014728035.1. Classification (GTDB taxonomy): domain Archaea; phylum Asgardarchaeota; class Thorarchaeia; order Thorarchaeales; family Thorarchaeaceae; genus SHMX01. Next base: position 29,221 of record WJMJ01000018.1, read on the forward strand.
TATCTGTTTGGGTGCTCACCACATTATCAGAACCCTTGAGCAGTGTATTGATGCAGGTGTTCGAAGTGCAATCATCTTTTCAGCTGGATTCAAAGAACTTGGACCGGAAGGAGAAAAATTACAGGAGAAGGTTAAAGAAACAGCAGATAGAGGAAAGATTGCTGTCATTGGACCCAATTGTCTTGGAGCTGGAAATGTCCGAGCTGATTTAAACGCTACATTCTTTCCCCATCCAGTTCCCCCTCGAAAAGGAAAGGTTTCATTTGTAAGCCAGAGTGGTGGTGTAGTAAGTCTTCTACTATACCGTTCTGCAGACTCAAATCTTGGATTATCGAAATTTGCAAGTGTTGGAAATCGAGTCAATATAGATTTTCATGATCTTATTAGATATTATCGGGATGACCCTGAAACTGATGTGATTGGTCTATTCATTGAAGGAACTGGTCACGCACGAGAGATGGCGGAGGAGATTGCCAAAACGACACCGGACAAGCCAGTTGTTGTGTTCAAAGTTGGAAAGACACCAACCTCCAAACAAGCTGCTCTAAGTCACACTGGAAGTCTTGCTGGTAATGCTGATTTGTATTCTGCTGCAATCAAACAAGCAGGTGGCCTCGAGGTTGAGAGTATTCAGGAGATGATTGATGCTGCTAGTGTTTTGTCAATATGTAAAGCGAGACCTAAAGGAAAACGAGTTGCGGTCATCACACACAGTCTAGGAATAGCTCTCATAGCAGCTCAAACACTAGAATTGCATGGTGCTGAACTACCAATGCCCGATAATGAAACTGTTGAGGTTGTTCAAGGTTTGTTAGATATGCCGGTGGAAATTCCAGTTAAGAATCCAATCGACCTTCTCGCAAAAGGCTGGGCTGAACCACGTGTGTTTGCTGAAGCATTCAAACATGTAGTGCAATCGGATACGTATGATGCAGTTCTAACGGTATTCTCACCTAATTATCAGGAAGGAATTGGAGGAGGAATGCCTGTGGATGAAGTTGTATCAGCTGCAAAGAAAGCAGACAAGCCTGTGGTTAGTGTTCTAAACTCTCCAGCGGATAGAAAACCTCCAGGCAGAGAAGAATTGGAGGATGGGGGTATACCATTCTTCGCTAGTCCACAGAGAGCTGGGCGTGCATTAGCGACGGTACTCAGACTAGCCAGTAAGAAATAGAATTGCTTAGTGAAATCCATATAACAAAGTGTCCATATGATGGAATGTTCAAGATGTTTGATTCAGAAGAATGTGAACTTGGATGCGATGACCAACCAAACACCAGTATCATCGATAGAATTGAGAATGAATTGGAACTAACACATAGATTTGAGATTGTGCGTAGACATTTGGCCATGGATGTATTTGACGGAGTTCTCCCAATTTTGGGGATTATAATGGCGGGAATAATTGCAGCACATTCTCAAGAAAGTTTTCTAGTTTTTGAAACTACAATTCTTGCCTCAGTTGGTGCTAGTATAGCTCATTTTTTCTCAGGTTTTAGTTCATCTTATCTAACTGAAACTGCAGAAGGTAAAGTTCTCATTGAAGAATTGGAAAAGGAACAAAAAACACTGTCGCATGATAAAATTGTTGCAATTGAACATGAAACAACACTACTGATATCATTGATGAATGGATTAATACCTTCTCTTAGTGTGTTATTGACAATAATACCAATGATATTGACGGTTATTGGAATATTTCCTCACCTTTACTTGGAATCAATGTATGCATCAGTAATCGTAGGATTTGTTCTTCTATTATTAGTTGGAATATATCTTGGAATGGTTGCACATGATAACATAGTTAAGTATGCAGTAAAGACATTAGGAGCTGGCGGAATTACTATATTTTTATTGATGATAGTTTCAATTATAACAGGCGCATAGAATTTCTAGCAACACCTAATTTGAGAATAGAGTATAAATCGATCTTGCTAATTAAGGTATTACAGTGTTATCATAATCTATTCGAGGATATAGAAAAAAAGCCTGGAATGCAACCCAGGCTTGAATCTTGAATAACTAATTGACGAATTTGGATTTGACATCTTCTGTATTTAGATAGATAACAATAATCAGGCTGATTATGACGCCACCCCAATTTTGGCCTACAATGCCAAAAAGGATACTTAGAATATTTATGATGAACGACCACATCCACGCCCATTCTTCAAGTCCCCAGAGCCCTTTGCCAACATAAAAGGAAAGAAAGCCAAGAATAAGCAGAACGGGACCGACAATCCAACCAAATATTGGGATTATCAAAATTAAAAGACCCACAGCAATCATGAATAGTCCTGCCAGAATTTGTAGGAATCCCAAAATTGTGATACCAAAAGGACGCTCATCGGTCTCATCATAACTATCAGAAGGCATAGGAATTTCAGACATTATTACCAGTTGAAAGATAGTAAATTATCTTATTTAAACCAATGCGATGTAACAGTGATGATTAAGATGATTTCTTAGCACTGCAAAGACATAATTGTACAAATCATCAAGTCATGAAGAGGTTATTTTCAATGGGAGACTTTACAGAATTAATGGGTGCTGCTAGCGCAGGACATCTCGGTAATGTTGAAAGGTTGCTGAAAATGGGTCAAGATCCTAATGCCAGAAGATTGTCGGGAAGAACTGCCTTGATGTATGCAGCATTCAGTGGGTCGGTTCCTGTCGTTAAGAAACTAGTGGAAGTCGGCGCAGAGATTGATGCTCGTGATAATAAAGGTTGGACCGCATTAATGGTCGCCATTGACCAAGGATACTTTGAAGTTGCGAAAGCTCTGGTAGAATTAGGAGCTGATACAAACGTTTCAACTGATAGAAATCAGACTCCTCTTATGTTAGCTGCAGGACTAGGTAAGATGGATATAGCAGTTTATCTCCTAGAAAACGGAGCTGATCCCGCCATTGCTCGAGTTGATGGTTTTTCGGTGCTAATGGCAGCATGCCAAGGAAATCAGCTGAAACTAGCCAAAATCTTGGTTGAGCAATATAATTGTGATGTTAATACAATAGCTGATGATGGGTGGAGTGCTCTTTCCTATGCGATACAATATGCAGATGATAAATGTGTGCTGTACCTGCTTGAGAACGGTGCAGAACCAAGATGGGAAAATGAATCGCAAAACGAATTGATCGAAAAAATTATTGAAAACGGAAATATTGAGATTATTGGAAAAATCCTAGACACAGGAGCTAATATTGAAACAAGACTTCGTCGAGGATGGACCCCATTTATGGTAGCTGTTGAAAAAAGCTCCATTGAAACTGTTGAATATCTAATATCGAAAGGTGCAAATATAGACGCAACAACAAAAGAGGGATTCACTCCTATAATAATCGCCGCTGAGATGGGTCGAAAAGAAGTTGTTGATATCTTGCTAGATAATGAAGCGAACTTCATGGCTAGCAGCACTGGCGGCTACACCAGTCTAATGGCAGCATCAGCTGGTGGATTGGTAGACTTTGTCAAGTTCTTAATTGACAATAATGAAGAACCTACTTACTCGACAAGAAGCGGATGGACTCCTATTGCATTTGCGACGCAAAATGGACAAGTGGATGTCATCGAGATTCTTATAGAAAAAGGAGCTGAAATCGACCCTCAAGATGACAAAGGATACACACCATTGTTGATAGCAATTCTTAAGGATGATGTCAAATGCGCTCGTAAACTAATTGAACTCGGTGCAAATTTGGAGATACCTGACAAAGAAGGATGGACACCTTTGATTAGTGCTGCATCAAGGGGATTAAAGGAAATCACAGATGTTCTTGTAGAAAAAGGAGCTGATACGAAATACCGAAGGCCAAATGGTTATGGCTTGTTAATGGCAGCGTCTGTGGGAGGTCTCACGGACCTTGTAAAACTTGCACTTGAAGAGGGCAGTGATATCAATGAGATTGATGGTGATAGTGTGACTGCGCTTATCTATGCAGCTGAAAACGGTAACCTCGACACTGTGAAATTTCTTATTGAACATGGTGCAGATCCGAAAATCACTGATAATCAAGGAAATAATGCCTTGGAATGTGCTCGGGCTGTAGGACAACCTGAAGTTATTGAGTTTCTTGAAGATTATTATTGAAATGTGCAGGGAGGAGTATAAAGAAACTCATCTCATGTTGACTAATTCATCAATATTTGTGACGCCTCAAAAGCATAGTCTAATAGAACTCCAGGAAAGATGAATAGAATAATTATAGCCAAAGTAGAGATTATCACAGCAAACAGTGGTATCCGTGGTAATTGCATCCTCTCCACAGGTTCATCTAATTCTTCACTGAATATCCCTTCATCCATATAGGTAACTTTCAGGATTCGTAGGTAATAACCTAATGAGAATACTGAGTTAAGCAATCCAATAAGGGCAAGCCACCAGAAACCAACTTCAACTGCACTCTGGAATAAAATCAATTTAGACCAGAATCCTGCAGTCAATGGCATACCCGCCAAGGATAATACTAAGATTGCAAGAGATGCTGCGGCAATAGGAGATTTTCTACTTAGCCCCTTCAAATCATCATATGTGACTTGTTTTCCAAGTCTGATAGTTATGGACCAGATTAAAATGAATATTCCAGTCTTCATAATCGCATGGATAAATGCATGAAAGAGCGCGGCTGAAGCACCAAATTCGGTTCCTGCAGCAATACCTATGAAAAGATAACCCATCATAGCAATACTCGAATATGCAAGCATCTTCATGATATTTTGTTCGGAGAGAGCTAGTAAGTTTCCAATAATCATAGTCAGTATCGATACGATTACTAAAAGTGGCATCCATTCTAATCTAGCTGTGAACATACCTACCATAAGTATCTGAATCAGCGCTGCTATTCCAGCTTTCTTTGTTGCACCAGCAAGATATGCGGTAATACTTCCATCTGCAGTGCTGTACGTATCTGGCACCCACATCCACCCAGGAAATACTCCAATTTTGAAGCCAAAAGCTATGATGAAGGTAATCAAGGCCAAAATGATTGCATATGCTGCTGCGGGTGATACTGAAGATTCAGCCCATATAATAGTAATAGTGGTACCAATTGCTGATAGAGAGGTGACTCCAGTAACACCAATGATGATAGCGATTCCAAATATTAGAAAAGTAGTCGACAACAATCCCATTACAAAATACTTTGTAGCACCATCAACAGCACCACGATGGGGACCTAAAGCTACAAGTATGTATGTTGGTGTTGACATTAGTTCCCATGCAATGAAAAGAGCAACAATATCGGTTGCCATAACAACCCATATAGCTCCAGCAAATGACATCAGCAAGAGGAAATTATAGGGACCTTTGTCCCCTCCAAATAATGTTGAAGACATCAAGACAAAAACAGCCACGACAAGAATCATGACTATGAAGAAATCAGAAAATGTGTTTCTTACAAATAGACCTCCAAAAGAAAAGCCATACGTTGCAGAATCGAAAATAAGGACCCAAATTCCAGATGTAATAACTCCAATAAAGCTGAGAGGTAAAGGATTCTTCTTCATTCCTACTAACAGAACTAGTAAAGAGAAACTCACTAGAGTCAGAGCTGGCAGAGACCCAACCCAATCAACTGGTACTATTTGAAGAATGATATCACGCACTGGTGCTAAGACCAGTCTAACAGAATCCAAGATTGATGTGAATTGTAACATTATGGAACACCTCCAACTATGAAGTCTGCTGATGCACGTATCAAATCCAGAATAAGATCAGGCCAGACTCCAAGGAGAATAACAGGAATTAACATGATTATAGGAGCAATTAGATCAGACCATGGAGCATCTTCAACGTCTTTTTCAGGGTCAGGTTCACTGAAGACTATTCGATTCAGTGTCCATAGTAAATAACCTACAGTGAGAAATATTCCGAATGCAATCACTGGCGCCCAGATATATACTACTACTGATCCAAATATGATCAAGGCCTCTGCAACAAACCCACTAAGTCCAGGCAAACCAAATGCTGCAAATGATGCGAGTATTAGAACTGCGGACATCTTCGGTGCCTTTGTCATAAGACCTTGAATATCAGGAATCTCCCGTGTTCCAGCTGCATATTTCAATTGTCCCGCCATAATGAACATGACTGAGATAATGACTCCATGAGACACCATCATGAAGACAGCTCCTTGGATTGCTAGACTTGTTCCTACCGCAACTCCAAGTAGTACCCAAGACATATGATTGATGGAAGTATAAGCTACCATGGATTTCATATCGGTCTGAGCTAGTGCAGTGAATGCAGCATAGATGCAAGTGAAAATAGCAAGAATTGCAAATGGAATGCTTAGCTGTACAAATGCATCTGGTATAAGCCAGAGACCCAATCGAATGAAGCCATACCCACCCATTTTCAACAATATTCCCGCAAGGATAACAGAGCCAGGTGTGGGTGCTTTCACATGAGCCCAAGGAAGCCAATTGTGTAATGGGAAGATAGGTAGTTTCACTCCTGCACCCATAAAGACGGCTAATGCGAATCCAATCTGGATATCGATGGGGAGACCCATTTCTCTTAGTAATAGCATATTGAACGTGTGAGGAGTTGAAACAAAGAACAGGACAAAGAATCCAACCAACATCACTGCAGAGCCAAGATGTGTGTAGATGAAGAACTTGATAGCTGCATGTTGACTACCTTCTTCACCCCATCTACCAATGATAAAGAACATGGGAATCAGAACGAGTTCCCAGAAGATGAAGAACCCAATCAAGTCCAAGGACATAAAGACTCCAAGTAGACCTGACTGTAGAAGAAGTATAAGAGCATAGTAGAGGCCTTTTGATTTGTTAATGTGATTAGAACTGATTGTTGCTATGAGAACTACAAGATTTGCTAAGATGACCATAGCAACTGAGATTCCATCAACTCCCAAATACAACTGAAAGGAGATATCAGAAGAGCCTGTGGTAAGAGTTGCAAACGTGTACTCCCATAAGAATTGCATTCCAGCAAAGGGGTCTCCTTCTGCGTAAGTTGTGGTAATGGAGAATGCTAGGACAAAAGCTAGCACCAGTTCAATTGATGTAATCAGAAGTGCTATGCCACGAGACCCCCTCGAACCTGCAAAGTATGCTATGATTGATCCCAGGATTGGTAAGACAACCATCAGTGGAAGGATGTCGTAAGGCAATAAACCCAGAATTGTTTGTACAATATCACTCTGCATTTAGATTACCCCCAGCCAAATCAATGCGATAATCGCCATGAGTCCAACACCAAAGATAATGACACTAACATAGTCATTCACTCGACCTGTTTGTGCATGTTGACTGAACTCAGATGCTTCCACGCTACGGCTCGATACGCCCTCGGCAAACCCATCAACCACATTATCATCAAACCACCGTATCCTTCTAGACAGTCCAATAGCTAGATCCGCTGAACGGAAATCAATTCCATCGATAATTCGATTGTCAATTCTTTCTCTCCACCAATTAGCAAAGGAAAGGATTTTTTTCAATATCCAATAGTATGCTTCGTTGATATACCAACGATGACGTAGAAAGTTGTAAACTCTTCTTCTAAAGCCATTTTCAGGAATGACTGCATTTGGTGTGTCAGCACCCTTGATGTAAATAAGATACCCAGGAATACCACCCAGAGCTAATGCACCAAGCGTGATAGTAAACGGTACAAGGCCCGGCATGGTCAATTTAACCAATATCATCTCAAGCATCGTTTCAGACCATAGAGATGCTGTTAGTACCCCTTCCTCCAATACAATACCTTGAACAAACGGATAGACTGTAAATGCAACGACAGTAAATGCTGCAAGAATATACAGTGGAACCATCATTGCTGGTCCTGGGTCATGTGGCGTTTGATGGTGGCTTTCTTCTTGTTCATCATCTGCTGAATCTTCCTGTTCAAAGTTGGAAGAGCCATAGAATGTCATACCCATGAGTCGGAAACTATAGAATATCGTACATGCAGCAGCAACGACTGCAAATGCAAAGAGAACCCATCCTAGTGTGTTATGTAGTGCAAGCTCGTAAGTGTATTCAATAATAGAATCTTTTGACCAGAATCCTGAGAATGGGGGTAAACCAGAAAGAGCAAGGACCCCTATCCACATCACAATGAAGGTTTTCCGCATATGCTTTTTGAGACCTCCCATCTTGGTCATATATTTCGTATGAACCCCATGAATCACACCACCTGCTGCTAGAAACAGTAGAGCTTTGAATACCCCATGGCTGATAACATGAAGAATGCTTGAGAGATATGCATGTTCATAATGAGTCAATAGGCCACCTACACCAATAGCCAGCATCATATATCCTAACTGACTCAAAGTCGAAAACGCAAGGACTTGTTTTAGCTCATTTGAAACCATACCCATAGTAGCAGTCATGAGTGCAGTAATAGCACCGATAATAGCAACTACTGTAAAGAAGGGCAAGGCTGCTTCAAATCCAATAATCTGTAACGGGGCAAAAATCGATTCAGCATGACTTCCTCCTGCAGCTTCTACCATGGTCACAAGAAACCTAGCGCTTATGTAGATACCAGCTTTTACCATTGTGGCTGCGTGAATCAATGCAGATACAGCAGTTGGTCCTGCCATAGCTTCGGGTAACCAGACCTGCAGAGGTGCTTGACCAGATTTTCCAATTGCGCCCATGAACAATAGTAAGAATGTAGGGACTAACATACCAGTAGATGCCATCACACTCCACCAATGTTGGGCATCATGAGACATCTCGGTAAATGAAAAGGTTCCAGTAAAGACGAAGAGAAGAAGAATGCCTCCTAGCATGAATGCATCTCCAATTCGAGTAACGATGAATGCTTTTGTTCCGCAATGTGTGTTGTATTCACCTTCGGTCTCAAAGTTCAGTAGTGGGTTATCAGAATCGATGTCTGAAGGGTCGGTTTCAGGAGGATTTCGTTTGTCATTCCAGAAACCAATGAGGCCGTAAGAACAGAAGCCCATTATCTCCCACCCAATAAAAGCGATAAGTAGGCTATCGCTGAGAACTAATGTAAGCATTCCACCACCAAAAGCAAGCATAAGAAAGAAGAATCTATCACGGTCCTCTTCATGCGCCATGTATTCAGTACTATATACATAAATCAGAAAACATAATGTGCTTGCCAATATAGCCATGATGACTGATAGTGGATCTAGAAGAACTGAAAATTCTAAGTTCATAGATTCAATCCAAAGCCAAGATGTTGTGGTTGCAGGATTATTAATCTCAAATAGTAAGGACCAGCAAAAAGCCATAGCTATACCCATAATGATAGCGGGGGTCCAGTCACGTATTTTTTCACTGAATTTTCCAACAAGTGGAACTAGTAAAGATCCTGCTAAGGGTAATACAAGAATCAAGTAGTAGGGTAGTCCAAACAACATATCATATCACCTCATGGGAGAAGTCCACTTACTCCTTCTAAACCGCTGAGTATAATATCCAAGGCTACACCTGGGAAGATTCCAAAGAACACAATTAACACTCCTAGGATAATCATTGGAATGACCATGGAACGGGGTGCTTCAGATACATCTTCAAGTTCATCTGGGTGAGTTCCTAGAAATACCCTCCAGAGAAACCGCAACATGTATCCAGCACTAACAATCGAACTTGAAACAGCTAAAACGCTAAGAATGAGAAACTCAGGCCGAAGAATTCCAGAAGATGAGACCAGAGCTGCATCAAAACCACCTAGAAACATCATCCATTCACTTGCGAACCCGGATAATGGAGGACTACCAGCAATACTCATAGCTCCAATAGCTGCTGTAAAAGCAGTGAGGGGCATCTTATTTGATAGCCCACCCATCTTTGTAATATCACGAAGTCCAGTCTGGTGAATGACAGCTCCAGCAGCCATAAACAATAGTCCTTTGGAGAAAGCATGATTGATTAGATGGAATAATCCGCCACTAACACCCATAGTTGTATAGACTCCTAGTGAAAACAAAATGTATCCCATCTGTGAAACAGAAGAATAGGCTAGAAGACGCTTGATATCAATCTGAGCCAAAGCCATGAAACCACCATAGAACATGGTCAGCACTCCGATAACTGCAATCCAAAATGAAAGTGCTGCTGCTGCAGGACCAAGTAAAATCGACCCGAAACGAACAAGTGCATATGCACCAGTTTCAATCATAGCTCCTGAAAGAAGAACAGAAATTGGAGTTGGAGCTTCAGCATGTACAGGTGGTAACCACCAATGAATGGGAAAGACTGCCATTTTGACTAAGAATCCAGCAGCCATAAGTATGAAGATAATCTTGAGCAGGTCAGTAACTGCAGAACCAGCCAATGCAGTCTGAATAACTTGTAATTCAAAAGAGCCTGTGAGCATATAGAGGAAGCCAAAACCTACCAAAATGCACAGAGCGCCCGATTGAGTATATAACCAGAACTTCATTGCGGTGCGCTTGCGAGTTTCAGGAAGTCCCCAGAAAAGTATCAGAAAGTAACTTGGAACAAGCATTATTTCCCAAGCGATAAAGAATTCGATGAGATTTGTTGCTAGAACCACCCACTGCATGCCCATTAGAAAGAAGAGTTGATTTGCAAAGAAAGTGGGTTTATTCTTCGTGTGATCAGTATATCCGACTGCATAAACCACTGATAGAAAACCAAGAACAACTATGGCAAATACAATAGGAAATGAAACTCCATCTAAGAATAGAGCAAATTCACCAAATACCGCAGACCACGTTGCAGCTTCTTTTGCAACCCCGCCCTCAATCATGACTCGATAAAATGGTAGAATCATCAATACCATCGAAGCAAATGAAAACCCAACTGCCACTTTTCCAGCTGAAGTCTCTAATCGAGATTTGAGGAGATAGATTAACAGAGCTCCTACAAAGAGAACAGCAAGTGAGCTACCCATAAATGGAAAGTTCACGAATTGCACTAGCGAAACCTCCGTCCTCGCCATTCTAAAGGTTCACGGTCAAGGGTGGTAATCTTATCTGGTCCATAGAGTAAATCTTCACGTTCTCCTTCGCTGATATCAACAACTTTCGTGTGATAGAGTGCTTCAAATCTACAAGCTTGAACACAGAGCCCACAGAATATACACCGGGTATAATCAAAGTACAATGCAGCATCTTTCTCATACTTTTGATCAGCTGTGTCAATTGATATAGCTACAACCGGACATGCACGAACACACTGTTTGCATGCTGTACAATTCTCTCTGACATGAATGTGTCTACCACGAGTCCGTTCAGGATAGTCTCTATCTTCGAAGGGATAGAAGTAGGTGAAGGGTCTCTTGAAGATCTGTCTGAATACATTTTTAAGTATTTGAAATATATCACCTAGCGTTGAGAAGAATCCCATTATTTTCAACCTCCGAGAAGCAGCAATCCGGCTAATCCCGGAATATACACAATAGCAAGCATTGCTAGCACGACATTGAGTATCGAAAGTGGTAGCAGATATTTCCAACAGTACTCTACAATCTGGTCAGGTCTCAATCGATAGAAAGATGAAGTGACAACTATGTAGAGAAAGAAAACGATTAAAAATTTGATAATGAAGTTCATAGCTGGAGGAAGGAAAGGTAATCCAAATGACCCTCCAAAGAACAATGCAACCATCATAGCACTGTATAGCATCTGTTCTGCAAATTCAGCAAAATAAGTCATAGTGAAATAAATTCCTGTAAACTCAGTTCTCCATCCAAAAATAATCTCTGAGTCAGCTACCGGTGAATCGAAGGGGAATGTTCCAACAGATGCGATAGAACTAACCATGAAAGTCACTAGGTTGATGGGGAGTAAAAGAACAAACCAGATACTGTTCTGAGCTTGTGCTATACCCATTAAGCTTAGAGACCCAGCCAACATTGCAGGACCTACTGACGAGATTATCATGGGAATCTCCGCAGCAAATTGATTGTTTGCTGCTCTAAAACCCCCAATGAGAGAATATTTCGATCCGGATACCCAACCTGCTAAGAGTGCAATTACTGGTACTGCAGTTAGAAAGGCAAAGATTAGAACAAGACTAACACTGAGGTCGGCAATAAACCAAGTTGGAGACCAAGGTATGAATGCAAATGGTAGTAGAACTATCACTAATAGCAAACACGGAAGAAATCTGAACATCCAGCGTTTTGCCTTGTCAGGGATAATGGTCTCTTTTGAAACCAGCTTGATTGCATCTGCGAACAACTGGAATCCTCCAAATTTACCAATATGAAATGGTCCTCGTCTGTCTTGTATCCGCCCCCACATTTTCCGGGTGAACCAGACAGAAAAAATAATTCCCAGTACAATAAATACGAGACCAGGAAAGAGTATGGCCCTGAAAAGAAACCAAAAGTTATCAATGACTGCTGCCCAAGCAAATACAAAGATTCCCCAGATGCCATTGAAGACCCAGACAATGATTCCGTGTAACCACATAATGACATCATATAGCCAAGTTGGAATGCCTGCAAGCCATTGAAAGAAATCTATCTGTAACATCATAATCACTCCTATCTGTCCCACCAACCTGGGTATGGATCTAAACTTCCGAATATCACAATGAAATCAGCAAACTTGTTTCCAGGAACAAGATGCTTCAACGAATAATATGAGTTGAAACAAGGGCCTCGTATTTTTGCTCGATAGGGTGTTTGTGATTTATTCATTGTGCGAAGATACAGAGAAGTAATACCACGAGTACCTTCCACACGTCCATACGCTTCTCCTTCTGGAAGACGATTTGCTTTTCCACGTGCTTTGGGGTTGTATATCTCACCCTCTGGAAGGAGTGGAAGTAGTTGACGAATAATCTCTACCGAGGTTTCGATTTCCTTGAATCTCTGGACCATCCGATCATAAGAATCACTTTCTCCAGGATGCTCCTTGTTAACATATGTTGGAACCTCCCAGTCCACCATGTCATAGGCTAAGTTCTCGTCAGGTGAATCTTTTCGAAGATCCATTGGAACACCACATGCACGGATATTTGGACCGCTTAATCCCCATCGCAGTGCTTGATTTGTGGTGAATTGTCCAATACCTCGAGTTCTTACTTTGAAGGTTGGACTTCGTAATAACATATCCCGAAATTTTGGCATCCGATCTTCTAACCGTTTCACTGCTCTATTCAGTTTCTTTAGAAATTTATCAGTGAAATCATACTTGACTCCGCCAGGTGTATTGTAAGATACCGCATGTCGTGAGCCAGTTAATTCTTCAAAAGCATCAAGGAAAAATTCTCGATCCACCCAGGGCCATAGAAGCATAGTGAATAAACCAAGTTCTGCTGCAAATTGCCCCCACCAAAATTGTAGACTATGAATTCGACTAGCCTCCATCATGATAGTACGCATTACTTTTGCTCGTTCAGGAATGTCTATACCGGCTATTCGCTCTACAGCTGAAACATATGGATATTCTGCTAGAAACGCCTCTAGCATGCAAAGGCGTTCCATAATGAGCGCACCTTGTCTGAAATTCCGAAACTCAAGACACTTCTCTGCAGAACGATGGAAGTATCCAGCATTGGGATCACATTCAACAATATAGTCCCCAACTAGTGTGAGTTTGGCTGCCCAACCATGAGCTGAAACGTGTTGAGGACCGAACCAGATCTCAGTAGCTTCTTCAAGTACGTCCTTCACCTGTTAGCACCTCCATCTGATGTAGTTGATTTGACCTCAGTCTCTTCTAACCTACTTCTATCAGTCTTGAAACTCTTTCTTAAGGGGTACTTTCCCTCTAGTTCTTCTGGAAGTAACAATAATCGTAAATCAGGATGTCCTTCGAAATATACTCCAAACATCTCATGTGTTTCTCGCTCATGCCATTCCATTCCAGGAAAAATATCAGAAATACTTGGAATAGTTGGTGTATCTACTGGAAGAGGGACACGTATCTGGCATAGAACCTGATTTGAATGTGACCAGAAATAATAGATAACTTCGAATCCTGAATCCTCCAGATCCACTCCAAGTATTGTTTCAGGAAAGAGGTCAGAGTACGCAGCATCTAACATCTTCACTATATCAACGATGTATTCTGGTGAGGTATCAATTTGAACTGTCTGGAAGCCTGCGGTGCGAGCCTCAATCCCCTTGAATTTTTGTTTCAGCTCATGCACCAATTGAGCTCCAGAAATTCCACCCTCAGGGTTAGACACTTCGAGTTTCCTCCTGATGAATTGTTTGTCCAAGATCCACTGTTCCATACCGTCGATGATACATAAGCATCAGAACCATTGCTAAAGCGGTATGAGCTGCTGCGATAGTGATGATGAGAATAGTTAGGCCTTGCCCAGTAAACGTGAATGGTGTATTATACAATGCAAAGGCAATGAGAGCGATTGTTACACCATTGCCAATAATTTCAGCACCGATGAGTACACGAATGAGGTTTCGTTTAACCATCATTCCATACACACCTAATCCTATCAGCATAAATGACAAGATCAGATACCATGACATTGGAATCACTCTTCATCATCTCCTTTAATCTCAGAGTACCCTGGATGAGTTACAGCTTCGATTCCAAACTCTCCTTTGATAGGTTCTAGACGTTCAGCCTTTTCCATCTTCATAATTACCACAGCACCAACAAGAGCAGTCAGAATAATTAGCGCACTCATCTGAATATAGATACCATGACCACCCCATAACCATTGAGCTAGACCCTCAAGACTCTGAGAGAGGTCTATATTCTCTATTGCAAAGCTTTCAGGCCATGGAAAGAGAAGAGCAAGAGTACCGGATAAGATCATCACAATAGTTGCAGTAAGAATGCCCAGTTGTTTTGCACGAGATGTTGGAAACACCTCCAATGTACTATCTTGAGCTCGTGGCAATAGTAGAACAGCAAAAATAATCAATGCACTGATGCCGCCAGTATAGACTGCGATCTGCATCCCTGCAATGAATGGTGCTTCTAGGAGCAAATAGAAACCTGCAACAACTGACGCCATAATTCCGAAAAAGAATGCTGCATAAACAATATCTTCATGTTCCAATGCAAGATATGCAAGGATTAGCACTAAACCTGCAAGTAGCAAAAACTCAACTTGTTCAAAGAGGGTCTCAATTCCTTGCATTTAGTCTACCTCCCTCTGCATAGATGCTTCACTTTCAGCTTTTGCTTTCCGATACAATTCAACCGTTTCTTTCCCTGAAAGAAATGTTTCTGGAAGCCTTCGTATTGCATACCAGATTCCGAACATGAAAATTGCAATAAAGATAATCGATTGCCAAACCGCAAATTCAGTAAGACGTAATGAGGAACTTGAAAGCAACCAGAGGAATGCTCCCAATACATCAACCACTAAGAACAGAATTGTATAGGTAAGATAGTTATATGGAAAAGATATTCTAGCTGGACCAATGGGTTCCTCTCCACACTCATAGGTGGAAGTCTTTTCAGAATTCTGAAGTACATGTGGCCGTAATACCCATGAAGCGAATAACATCACGATAACAAGAACCGCTGCTAGTAATCCCCAGACTAATACCGGAATGAAGTCTATGAAGAGCCTCACTATTTCCACCTTGTTTTTGTATACGAGGGTATCTACATGGCTTCAGATTAACACTGTGTTTGCTCGCACAATGATTGAAATCTTTCAACCACTAGAGGAGCAAGTATCGAGGTCTATCATAAAAACTTACTGACTTTTCCATCTCGAAAGTCTTATAGAGTGAGGTGTTAGAAAGAGTCAGTGATATAGGTGGCTTTGATGGAAAAGGAAAATCACGTCGGAGTGTTTCATTACATTGCTCTGGCTCTTGGAATTGTTTCACTTACCACTTATGCATGGTGGGTATTCTTTGCTGGCACTTGGCTGTTTGACTTGATGGATATCCTGTTTATTGCATCAGGAGTTGCTATGATACCAATCACACTCATAATAGGCAAAGCGGACTCTCGTTCTGGTAGAGTAGTCTTCACCATCATCTCAGGAGCCCTTGGAGGTGTGCATGGCTATTTAGATCTAGCATTCTTCCCAACCACCGGCGCAATGATGTTTCTACTATTTGGAATTGGACTTCTTATGACTGCATCTGCACTTATATGGATGGAGAAGTAATTGCAAAGGAGCATGTTAGACTCTATCTATCATTGTTCATTGGTGAGAATTGTACAATTGCCCAAGTAACATGGGTAGGAATTGCAGGAAGCGCATCAATCTTAATCTCGAAGATTTCGCTAGATGCGGTTGGTTCAATAAACGAATCCTCCTCGAACAAAATAGAAGTCTCAAAAAATGATGCAGACATATCTTCAAGTCTATTTTTGAATCCAAATTCCAGCTCGTATTCCTCAAGGATTTCTGCGTTCTCATCTTCATTATCTGGAAAGAAATAGGTTAGAAAGTAAGCTACTCCATTAAGACACCTTTTCAGTTCCTTGAGAAATTCTTCACTTTGTGTGATGTTAGTTAGACCGAGATTAGTTGTGAAAACCCCAATTGATCTATCTTTGAAAGGCATTTTTTTAGCATCAAATGCAATCAGACTTACTTTGTCATAAAGTCCAAAATGTTCTAATCGTTCCTTATTTCTCTGAAGAATACTTGGACTGATATCACTCAGAATAACAGGATTATCCAGCTGTGAAAACATTTCTGCAAATCCACCCATCCCAGAAGCAATATCGATGATTACATCACTTTTGTCAGAGAGCAATTTTTTCAATTGTGCTTTTTTCTTCTGATACGCCAGATTATAAGAGTCAGTATAAATCTCCACTTCAGACCGTATTTCCTCCGCTCGATCATAATCTCCTCTTTCATCAAGAATCATTGAACGTAGGAATTTATCTGCAGGATTCAAAGTTGATAAATCACTCTGCATGAGTTTTTCTTCATACTCAGAATTGGTATCCAATGCCTTTGCGAGGTTACTTTGTACAACTCTCCAGAAATCAGCATCGTTTGAAACATCTAGAAGAAAGACAGCAATTCCATCTTTTACAAAATAATGAGTATCACATTCACTACAAGAAACCTCAGCCTCGATAATTCTGTTTTCTGTTTCGGTTTGGATACTCCATTCTAAATCATTATGGCACTGAGGGCAATAGAATAGTGTCTGAATGGATTTTAGCATGATTCTCAAATTTTGAAAGAAATAGTAATTAAAAAGAAATCACTTCTACGCAAATTTCGAATTAATAAACAAGTACGTAATGTAATTCAAAATTTCAGTCCCAGACTTTAAGAGATATCATTTCATAATATAACCTGAGATGAGAGAATGAATACTTCAAAGGTAATCGGTATTCTTACAGGGTTAATTGGATGCATAATTTTAGCCATTAGTGGTTGGTTCATTGTATTTGGAATCCAGTGGGTAGTCTGGAATGCACCATTATCTATGAATCCTCCTAGCGATATCGCATGGTTGGTTGTTTCTGCTACGCCTCTTGGATTTTTTTTACTTGGATTAGGATTCATGATGATACTATGGAGCAAAACTCTATTCTTTGAATGATTCTCACTTCTTATGAGTAGAGCTGGTTGGCAATATTAGCAAGGAGTAGGATGAAATAAGACAAGAAATCAAATGAAATTCAACCCGGTAGCGATTTCTCATCATTTTCTTTAAGTATTTCTTGCGCGAGTTCACCATAGATATCTTCACGAGTTGATAGCCAAGTTAGAAATCTTTCAAATTCACCTTCAGGTGCACTCCATTTTGGATCGTTCAGATATTCCTGAAGATACTCAAGTCCCTCTCTGGGACTCATATTTTCAATCGCTTCCATAAATCCATCAAATGAACTGACATCTCTATGAACCATCACACCTATCATCTGAATATGTATGAAAAAAAAGCCCATCAAAATCAACAATAACAAATTAATGCTTCCGAACACTTCAATCCAAAATGGACTACCAGACATAAGAACAGCAGCTCTTGTAGATACTATAAGAATAGTTACTGACAACATCCAGAAGATGAAGAACAACAGTCGGACACTAATTTGAGTATCATAATACTTTACAATTGATAGATATGCTAAGAAGGCTAGAGAAAAAAATGAAACAATAATGCCAATAACCTCTAACAATCATACATACCTCATCTGCAATTCTAAGGATAATGAAATAAATTATCAATTATTTCAAAATTCCGATTTTGCTTAATTTGGTTTCAAATAAAGGACCAAAATATCCTAGATAGATAAAAAAGCAGAAATGAAACAATTAGAATGTTATACTCAATCATGGAATATTGCCGAGTGAATTGTCTATGAGTATGAGAGATAAATTTCAGAAAGTCAGAAGTAAGAAATTATTCAATGAGATTAAAGAACATATGATTATGGGCCAATTCAAAGATGCACTTGAGAAAATCAATTCACTTGACGTGCAATATCTTCCTGATTCTGAGCAAGTTGAACTAAGAATTGAAGCTTGGAAGATAATGTGCATCACACGTCAGGGCAAGTACCAAGAAGGATTGAAACTTGCTGATGCGTTTATTCAATCTTGTGTAGAAGAAGAATTATGCAGGGAACCTATTCTTGACACAATAATTGCAAAATCCTATTCATATAGTGCACTAGGAAAGATAGATGATGGTTTGGATATGTGTAAAAAGGCTGAACAAATCCTCAAGAATCTCGACCTGACAACAAGAGAAAATCGAGCACGTTTGGCGAGCGTTTTGACAATCCAAGGATTAAATGCATTACATCAAGGAGACCTTGAATTAGCAATTGAGATATATTCACAGAGTTATCCAATTCTAGATGAACTTGGAAACAAGAAAAGTGCTTCCGCAGCACTACACAATATAGGCAGTACATACCGAGTAATGGGAGATCTTGATAGAGCTCTAGAATACGTTGAAATGTCGAAAGCAATTTCAGAAGAAATCGAGTACATTCCGAACCTAGCTGGTGCATACACCACAACTGGAATTATCTTCTATCAAAAAGGGCAACTCGAAAAAGCATCGGATAATCTCGATAAAAGTCTAGAGATGTTCAGGGATATCGGGCATAGAGTGTATCTGGCCAGAGGTCTATATTATGCAGTGGTGATTGCTGTTGCTCAAGAAGACTTGAAGAGAGCAGATGAATATCTGAATCAGATGAGCGCAATTAACAATGAATTGGATAGCCTTCTCATAAGTCAGCATTACCGTGTAGCAAAAGCATTATGGCACAAATCTAAGGGAGAACCAACGGATTTGCAAATAGCCCACGATCTTTTCGAACAAGTTGTGAATGAGAAGATTACTTTCTTTGAGGTTACATTTCAATCACTGCTCAGTCTAAGCGACCTTCTCTTAGAACAAATGAAATCTTCAGATAGCGAAGAACACATGGGAAGTATCAAAGAGTATGCTGAGATGGCTCTTGAGATTGCAGTTAGTCAAGGTTCTCATTGGCTTGAAGCTGAAACTTACTGTTTACAAGCACAAATAGCTTTGATTGAGATAGACTATGAGAAAGCTAAACAGTTACTAACCAAAGCCCAACTAATTGCAGATGATAAGGGATTACATCAGTTAGCTAGAAGAATTTCCAAGGAATTTGACGAATTGCTTAGGAAAGAAGAGAGATGGACAGAGATTAGCAAAAGTGGAGCATCAGTTTCAGAAAGACTAGAAATCGCTCAGATAAATGAACGAGTAGAAAGGATGGCGAAAATCCAAGAGGCTGTTACACCAGATGAAGAAAAAGATCAACCAATTCAGTTCATGCTTCTTTCAGCTCATGAAGGATACTGCATTGTTTCTAAAGAATTCGAGACATCCTTTAAGGTAGACGAGTCCCTTGTGAGTGGATTTCTAAGTGCAATTACAAGTTTCAGTGATGAAGTTTTTTCATTACCACTTGATAGAATTAAAGTAGGCGAATTTATCTTACTCTTTAGAGCCATTATGCCCTTTCTGTTCTGCTATGTATTCAAAGGAGAGTCTTACTCAGCATTGAAGAAAGTAGAACAAATAATCGAATATCTAAAAGAGGATGAAGTATTATGGATGTCTTTACGTGAAACAATAGAATCTGGAAAACTTAATAATCAGGTCAATCAGGAAGTGCAAAGAATTGTTACCGATGTATTCCAGATAGTTGCATAATAGAAGGCATTGTAGGATAAACTTGAGAAATTAGTAATTTCTCATAACAAGGCTTATCCTTTTCTTCCCAATAGATATTCTGAATCTTTGTACATGCCTTGTGGTGGTATTGTAATGTTTCATATTTCAAAAAAAATAATTCTTTATTCTATTCTAACATTAATGATATGTCAGCCCATTATTCCTATTGATAAAACAGGAACCTACTCATCTGTATCTACCGATACTCCACCTTCTAGCATCTTTGTAGAGAACATTCTAGAAGATCCATCTCTAGATTCTGAACCCGAAGTTGTAATAGAAGGCGATTCTGGAGAATTTTCATATGTCTACCATAAGGCAGATGATGAGAACGATTTCAATCATATGAACCTTACATGGGAGCACAGCTCAGGTAATGAGTTAGATTTTAGAACGGGAGGAAATGAAGCGATGCCAGACTATTGGGATTTCATCTACTTTTATCAAGAATTTGAGTGGCAAGATAACGAACTTCCATTAGATGCAACTCTTCATCTAAATTATAATATCAATTCAACTGGTTCATTTGTTTTAGAAAATGGTGGACAAAACACTTTTCGGTGTTATGTGTGGTTAATTGATTCTTCAGAAAATTGGATAATGCTTTACGAATCGTTTCCACCCTATATTGAAGAGTATCAACAAAAAGAATATTATCTGAATTACTTCCAAATTAGGGATGCCTGGGGAGGGACCATTGAAGATAGTAGTGGGGAACAAGAAGATCCTTCAGACACAGTTAGATTTGCAGTTGGTTTAGCACCAGAATATTATGAAACATATCCATTTGACGATTTCAATGGGTCTGTGACCTTGAGTATTAGAGAAATGAAGTTGTTCACTTATATGAAAACAGAACCTACAGAATCAGATATTCTTGACCCCATATATAACACAACTTGGCATTATCCTCCTGAGAATGTATTCCCAGATATCTCGAACGAATATAATGAATCCTTGATGGATTTTAGGGATCTAACAATTGCGGATGATGGATTTGTATATGTCTTATGTCAAGCACGCAATACCTTCGATCTATATTCCACTGGAAGGTCTTATTCCTACCAGATCCTGATGAAATACTCTCCAGAACTTGAACTTGTATGGACATCACGGAATGCAAATCTAACCTACGGATTTGACATAATTACCTATGATGGATTTATTTACACAACAGGGAATAAATGGAATCCATCTCATAGTTCAAAAGACCTATTATTTACAAAATGGTCCTTAGAAGGAGAGAAGGTTTGGGAAACCCAATGGGGTACATTCCATGATGAACTGGGAATGAGTATAGGAGTATCAGAGGACGGAGGATTCTATGTGTTAGGAGGGCAATACAATCATACACTGGAACCAATGTTGGATAGATCAGTATTCCTAAAATTTGATTCTTCAGGTTCAGTAGAATGGAATAATACTAACGAATTTCCTGCACGCGGTGGAAATTACGAAATTTTTATGGTGTCTGATGGTATATTTTGGGGGCCCAGTTATATCATGAAACTAGACTTCAACTGTGAACAAGTATGGAATATTTCTACATTCCACTATAAGTATTGGGTGGATAATGCAGGCGACTTGTATACAATTAGGACTAGTACCGCACCTGATACCAATATAGAGGAACTCAATGTTACCAAATGGGAATCAAATGATGAAATTGAATGGAGTTCAAATTATTCATTAATTTACAAAGATGGCAGAAGTGATAATATCGAGGGTCTGGATATAACTGTTAACTCAGCTGGTGATGTCTATGTTTTGGTTTTGGGTCGTAGTCTTAGCTGGGATAATCATCTCTTGAAGTACAATCAAGATGGAACCCTTATGTCCGACAAATTAGTCTGTCCGGAGGTTGATGAAGCAATGCTGTGGCAGACAACGAAGATGATGTTAAAAGAGAATGGAGTGCTATATATTGGATACACTGAACTATGCTCTAAGGGGATAAAGTTAGAGGCGTATGTGGCTGATCAAGAATTATTCGACCAAGGATGGATAATTCTAGTAATTATTGCAATCATCGGAATAGTGTCTGTTGCTTTGCTCCTAATTATTTACCAGACTAAAATACGATAAAATAGTATTAAAAACAGTAGAATAATGAATGAAATGATGATTTGCAATTTAGTTCAAAGAATCATTCTTCCTAACAATGATGAGAATTCATGTCTATTGCTAAGTTAATATATGAAAGCGTCCTTCAACAATGTGATTAAAATGCCAAAAGTTTGTTCAGAATGTGGAGATGCGATTCCTTCGGCAACAGCAAAACATCTTCAAAAACAGAGGTCTGACGACCGACTGGTCTGTCCTAAGTGTGTAAGCAAGCTTATCAAATCAAAAGAGTTGCATCACCCGATGTGTGAAAAATGTCGTGAACCAATAGATCCAGCTCTGCTACAAGCATATGCGGTATCAGGTCATAATGAGAACATGCCCTCATTCTGTGAGAAGTGTGGCAAGAAGGGCTCACCAAAACTTCCACCAAAACGTTTGTATGATTGAATAGCTCTCTTTGTTGGAATTTTTATCTTTGTGAGAATCTCAACAGCTGTATTTTGAATAACTCTATAATTAGATTAAAAATCGGATTTTCGCAATGTTAGAATCTTTAAATGAAACGCATGAGTAGAATACTCAGTGGCAAGATAGAAAGTATAAGTTAAATTGTGAATGGCTTTTCTCGGATGATATCGACCACATTTGACCATTTTACATGTCGAATGGAAGATTCAGATTGCAAATTGTATATTACAAATCACAATCTATCCCGATATCGCAGACATGGATTTTGTAGGAAGTAATCAGATACCAAAAATTCTAGTTTTCTGGAGGATATCTAGATGCATCTTCTTGCAACATACCTGAGGTTGTAGATTCTTCAAGAGTAGGCATGATAGAAAATCCAGCTGCTATGAAAAGAGCACCACCAACCCCCCAGGAAACCAAGAATAGGGCATCAGAGAATGTTACTGTACCATCGAGAGGGGGCATAAGCAATACGACAATAAACATCATTGTAGCTATGACACCGGAGATTGCTAACATTGTTGGTTTTATTTTGCTCCTTTCTGGTTTGAGATACCCACCCAGACTAAAAATGAGAATTAATGGTGCAGAGAGCAACCATGCTAGAAATGGAAATCTTTCCAGAATGTAACCAGGATTTGTGACCTCCAGATAGAGAAAATTGAAAAAATACGTGCTGAGGAGTAGTACACCTAACCAAAGAATGCAATATGATTCGCTGTCTTCTCTTAGTTTCATGATACACACCTATGACAAGATACCTAACGCATCCTGATTTTCATTCTTCATTTGCCAGTGAGTTGTTCCTGCTCTGATCTTATTCTGAAGAATCAGATGTGCTCGTATGAAATCTGAAGGCTTTGGCGGACAACCAGGTAGGTAAACATCAACTGGCACTACTTTATCTGGGGGAGTCATAAGTGAATATCCATCCCAAAATAGACCACCACTTGCAGCACATTGTCCAAAAGATATGACGAATTTAGGCTCGGGCATTTGTTCGTAAATTCTTCTTAGACGGGGTGCCATCTTCTTCGTTAAACTACCCGATATCCACAGTACATCAGTCTGGCGAGGTCCAAACAATGGAAGCATACCAAATCGTTCTACATCCCATCTGGATGCAACTCCAGCAGCACCATCAACCATACAACATCCAAGACCATATTGCACAGGCCATGGACTATGAGCTCTCCCCCAGCGAAGAAGCCACTTTATTGGAGGTACGTTCTGAAACCACTTTAACAGAATCGGTGCAATCCTTCCAAATCCATTTCTAAGAAAATCAAAAGCAATCCACATGAAGTACTTTCCAATTCGAAGAATGAATGGAAGCCAATAAGCGAATATCTTCCCTGGATTCGATATTTCCTTTGGGTCAAATTTCAATTTTGCACTTCGAATTCTGGCTAGTCTTTTCTTACCAAAGTATTCAGGAGCATAATTGGCAAACCATATTCCTGTAGAGTGGGCATGACCACCATGCCGCTGTGCAATCTTGAAAATGACAAAACTCTGAGCCCAAGAAAGCATATAGAATCGTCTTCGTTCATCTTCCAAAAAATAACCCATCATCGTGACACCTGCTTTAGATGTCACGTAACCATCCACACCAGCTTTAGCAGAGGCTTGTTCAAATTGAAAATCATCCAAGATTGCGTGAAGATTCTCAAGTGGAGCAAAGGCCTGACCAACAACGAGAGTGGGACCCGCCTTTTTGATCTTCATTGGATAGAAACGATCTTCCCATTCATGCTCCGCAACATGACGATCATAGATAGTTCCATGATATTCTTCAGTGACCTCACAAACAATTCGTAAACCAGCTTTGCGTTCATCCTCATTTCCATCAAAAGCAAATACAACAACACAGTGATGAACAGGGTAGGGGAAGGGTTCCTCCTCTTCCCATATCTTCTTCTTGAGATCAACATACTTGCTCTCTTTGAATTTGATTGTGTGAGGAATGGGAGCTTCTTCTATTACCTTTTCAATAGCCATATTCATCAAATAATTTTCAGGAAAACTCACTACAATAGGGTCTATTGGAGTTAGAGGTTTACACTTCAGTTTAACCTTGGTAATTATTCCCAGAATTCCTTCTGTATCGCAAAATAGATCACGTTCTTTTGTCCTAACAATTTTTCCAGTAGGAAGAACAACTTCAAACTCAAGAACGCTGTCGTTAACAATACCGTATTTTAGTGAGCCAATACCATCTCCACCTTGTGCCACCCAGCCACCAATCGTAGCTGAAAGACCTGATGAGGGGTAGCATCTAAGATCGAGGTTTTGACGGTTTAGTTCATGTTGTAGATTTGCCCAAGATATACCAGGTTCTGTCCAGACCCATTCTTCTTCTGTATTGATTTCGAGAACGGCATCCATCTCACGCATATCTACAATTATTCCCCCTTTCCGGGGAATAGCGCCTCCGTAGCCTGAGGTTCCTGCTCCCCGAGGTACTAATGGAATTTTCTCATCATTAGCAAATTTGTAAAGAGCCTGCACCTCTCGAGGAGTTCTAGGACGCACTAACGCATCAGGGGTATTATTCATCAACCAGCCTACTTGTTTCGGAAGAGATCCGACATCTTGAGAATGGATTATAAGCTCGTGCTTTGCTGTAACTACACGACCTTGGAAAATCTCCAGAAGATTTTCAATCTGTTTATCCTTTAATCCCATTAGCAAACCTCTGAGGAGACTCTATTGCTTAGGAACAAACAGACCGATTTCATACATAAAAAGATAGCGAGTGATAAAAAAGGAACATGACAGATAATTCCTCTTTCGGATACGTTAAAGATATTAGATGTGGTAAAGGAATGAAAAGATGTTCTGCTTTGTGTAAAAAGATGGAGCGATTTGAATGGAATTTCCTTCACTAAAGAAACATGGATTAGATATCAACGCATTTACCTGTGCACAATGTAGTTTTTGCCAAGTGGGTCACGGAGCTTGTCCTACATACAAGGTAAAACGTGTCGATAGCTACTCAGGGAAAGGTAAAATGCTAATCACTCGAGCATTAGCACAAAAGCGAATCAAAGAGAAGGAAGGTCTCCCGGGACTACGAGATGCCATATTTGGATGCACCCTTTGCGGAGGATGCGAAGAAATTTGCCAAGTAGATATTCCGTTCGTAAAGATATACCAATTGATGCGGTCAGATTTCAAAGATTTAGGAATGTGGCCTGAAGAATTGGAAGATGCTAAAGCAACTCTCACAAAGTCACGAAATATCCAAGGGCAACCACAAATGGACAGAATTGAAGGGTGGTCTTATTGGCATCCAGATGAAGATTATCTTCTGGATCGAGAAGGTGTGAAAAACAAAACTGCTTTCTTCTTGGGATGCGCTTCTTCATTCAAAGCAGTTCCAATTCAAGCCTCCATTGCCACAGCTATGATCATGGAGAAAATTGATGAGGAGTTCACCATGTTGGGGGAGGAGGAGTGGTGTTGCGGAGCCCCCCTAATCATGACTGGGGATTTTGAAGGAGCAAAAGAATATGCAATGCATAACATCCAAAAATACCAAGAGCTAGGTGTTGAACGCATTTTCACGAATTGTCCGGGTTGTTACAAGATGTGGGCTCATGAGTACCATGAATTTCTGGGAATTGAGCATGAATTCGAAATAATCTACGGTGCAGACTTTTTCATGCGTTTACTTGACTCTGGCAAATTCAATAATATCAGTAGCGATTACGAGGCAACAATTACATTCCACGACGGATGTGACGCGGGTAGAAATGCAGGTTTCTATGAGGAACCTCGAAAGGTACTGGAAAATTTACCGGGGATTACTTTGGAAGAATTACCTCATAATAAAGAAAATTGTTATTGTTGTGGTTCTGGTGGAGTTTTACGAGCTATCGATAATGAATTTGCATTGAGTATAAACCACCTTAAGGTAGAAGATATCGAACAGACGAATACAGAGATAGTTGTATCTGCATGTCCTTCTTGTGTAGACTTCATGCACAATCAACTCCCAAGTGCAGGCTCAGAAAAAGCTTCAATGGATCTTGCAGTAATAATAGCAAAATCGTTAGGTCTTGAGTGGGATGGATTAGATGAAGTATACTAGTCTAATCCATGAATGATCTAATGTTAGATAGAATAGCTAGAAAGAGAGTCACTAGTAGCACAATCTCCCATGGAATCATTAAGCCTACCAATAGATAGGATAGACAAAGAAGAATTCCTGTCAGCATATGGTTCTGAATAGTTCCTGCATTTGCAGGTACGAGTTCTGGAATATCATTATGGCTGGATAAACATATCATTGATGATTTGACAGCTAAAGGAACGGTTACTAGAATGAGAAGAGTATGAAGTTGGACAAGCCCAAAAATTACTCCAATAATTATTGGAAGGTACGTTGCCGCCATGATTACAACATATCCTTTCGCAGCTCTTTTTCTTCCTAATCTTACAACCAATGTTTTCTTTTCTGCATCACGGTCTGCATCATGGTCAGGAAATTCATTAATATAAAGAACGGCCATAATTAGAAAAGCAACAGGTAATGAAGCAATAATTGGTTCTAGTAATTCATAAACCAGCAGAAGAGGTATCGACATTATCGGTTCTTGAAGAATATTCTGAATTTGAATAGGATATTGTACATAATAAGACCCAACCACCATCAATGTTCCGAAATTCAATGCGATGAAGAATTCTCCAATACCTCTAGTTACCAACCGAAATGGTGGAGCAGTATAAAAGAAACCACTTCCAATACCAACAATACCTAGAATAAGAATGAATACACCAAGTTGCAAAAACAGATAGATACCGATACTTGCTCCGATTGCGAAGAAAACTAGTGAGCCGGATAGAACCTCACGAGGAGATAAGAATCCTTTCTGAATCATTCTACTACCTCCAGTATAAGGCCGAATGAATTCTTTGTTGATATCATCAGAACCAGTCATATCCGTAGTATGATCAAAATAATCGTTGGATACATTCGCACCTATATGTAGACAAATTGCAGCAATCAGAGTTAGAAGAAAATAATCAAGCCTGAAAACAGAATGGAGACCCCATGCAATAGCTGCTCCGAGAAACACAGGGATAGTTGAAGCAGTTAGAAATGGTGCTCGAAGTTCGATTAGCCATGCTTTAATCTTTCCAGGATGCACCTCATCTACATCTGGGATATATTCGTCTTCAGTCACAGGAATCAACTATTGGTTTTTGATGCAGAAAGTTCCTTAATGACTGTATTGAAAAGTCCAAAATCACAATTGCTAATAGGATAATTGCGTAAGGAACGCATACCGGAGGAACTCTCTTGGAGGATAAAACTCAGAACCGGCCGCATCATGATGCATCAGATAGTGGTGGTCTGAGTAAGGAAGTACTACACCATGATAAGGCGTTTCAAACATTATATAGACATTCTGGCCTTATTGAACGAGCAAGCAAGATTGAAAAGGCAATTCAAGATTTCATTCAAGAAAATATGGGGCAGCCTGAAATTCTCTATCAAGCAGCAAATCATCTTATTTTAGCAGGAGGAAAACGAACACGTTCACTTCTATCCTTGTTAGCTTGTGAAGCCGTAGACGGAGATATTGAGAGAGCCCTTCCACTCACCATTGCAGCCGAGCTTTTACAAACAGCCTCACTGATTCATGATGACATTATTGATGCAGGAACAACTCGTAGAGGTGTTGAAGCTGTACATGAAAAATACGGAGATCACATCGCAATTCTAGCGGGAGACCTACTGATAGCAAAAGCGATAGAGATGATTGGTGAACATGGAACAACTGAACTTCTACGTCATATTGGAAACGGTGGCGTTAGAATGTGTGAAGGAGAAGCCATCGACCTAGCATTAAGCACCGAAAAACCAAATGTGTATTCTAAAGACCAATACTTTAAGATGATCGAGCTAAAGACAGTAGCATTTCTTAGCGAGTCAGCAAGATTAGGAGCTATGATGGGAGAAGGAAATGAAAAGCAAGTTGAAGCACTCTCAGAATTTGGTGAATATCTAGGATATGCATTTCAGATTCAAGATGATGTACTGGACTTGAGAGCTTCAATTGAAGAAATCGGGAAATCTCCATTTGCAGACCTAAAGACAAGGAGAAGCAATTTTCTTCTGGTTCATTCTCTAGAAACATCTGATAATTCTACAAGAAAATCAATCTGTGATGCTCTTGATAAAGGTCAATACGAACAGGCAGCGAATCTAGTTTTTGCTACAGGTGCCGAGGAAGAAGCAAAAAAGATTGCTAAAGAATACGTTGAGAAAGCCAAAAAAGTATTGAAAAAAGAAGAGTTGCAAAAAATCGAGTTACTCTTTGAGTTTGCAGATTCAGTTGTATCGCGTCAAAGATAATTGCTTTTCTTTTTTAATCTAGTATCTTCATTAAAGGGACAATAATTTTCGATCCTAGTAAAACTGGAAAAGGTAACCTACATCGGATTAGCGGCTCAAGTAGAAAGGGGCCTGCTATTCCCATACTCAAATGTGTAATCAAATCGTTCGAGAGTATCTTATCTGCAATCTCACGAACCTTAACCGCATCAAATAATGTCTGCCCCATTTCTCTTTTCCATCGAATCTCGTAGTTTGATAATGAAGAAGAAGTATCCATCGAATCGATTATTGATTCGGCCGCAATTTCACCTCCAATAATAGCAGTAGGAATACCTCCACCATTTGAAGCCATAACATGACCTGCTGCATCACCAACTAAGAGGGTGTTTTTTGTTGCTGTTATAGAAGCTGGGCCACCAATAGGAATGAGAGCTGATACTGAATGTTTCAAGGATGCATGCCTCATACATGGTTCAATCAATGGATTTCGCTTCATGAGATTCTTTAAGAAAACACGTAGAGGAAGACTCCGTTCATTGTAGAACTGCCTTAAGCCTAAGCCTAAATTCACTGACCCACCTCCTTTGGGAATAATCCATGCATATCCTCCAGGTGCAACCTGTTGACCGAAGTACATCTCAGTTACAGACTGGTCACAAGCTGTGTCATCTAGTACGAATTGAATCGATTGACTAAATTGTGAATTAGAATGGAAATTCCCAATTGATTGGGAAATGATTGATTTGGGCCCATCAGCACCAACTATATATTTTGCAGCGAGCTCTTTAGTTCCTCGATTAGTCTTTACTAACAACCGATTCGATTCACTCTTTTCTAACACCCGAAACTGCAAATGTAGCTCAGCTCCTTGTTCAACTGCTCTTTTGACCAAGTGTTTGTCAAATCGAGCCCTATCGATGATATTTGCATTGAACCTGAAACGCGTAATATTACCTCGTGGTGAAATCAAATGAGTCCAGTAAGTTCGATTAGTAATCAATTTGTCTGGAATGGTGGCAATTCGCTTCGCTCTTGGTGAATTAGGGAAGATATCTGAACATTCTCCCGGAGTTGGAAAATATTCTCCGCATTGTATAGGCATCCCAATTTCTTTTCTACGATCTAATAGCCCCACTCTAATGTCATTCTCTGAAAGTATTCGAGCAGTAGTACTTCCAGCAGGTCCAGCACCGACGACTATTACGTCGTAGTCAATCTTTGCCATCAAAAATCTCCAACATAGGACTTACCATTGCTCCGAAAAGAATACCATCCAAGCAACGATCGCTTCTAGATTGCTTGAAACTGATTCATCCAATCTGAATAGTGTAGAACCACTTGATGTGGCAACATAATCAGACCCAAGACGAAATCTTGTGGATCCTGAAGAACTCATAATAGAAGAACTGTTATATCTGCCAATGGTGCTACCAGAAAAATTAGTTACATAACCGTCACGCACTCGTCCAATCGTACTTCCAGAACTACTCATAACTGAACCAGATGAAAACCGACCGATTGTGCTTCCTGAAGAGTTTGTGATATAGTCACCTCGAATATATCCGATAGTCGAACCACTGCTGTTCATAATTCTCATAATAATCCTGTTCTCTATGGTTTTAACCGATAAATGTCTAACTATACACAATTTGCACTTGGAAATGTATTTGTAGCAGTTAGCATGAAACCAAAACACTACAAGGATTTGATTTCGTAGTGGAGAGATACTGTGAAAAAGCACACTCCTATGCAACGCCAATATCTAGAACTAAAAAGGCAGTATAAGGATTGCATTCTTCTTTTCAGACTAGGTGATTTCTATGAGATGTTCAACGAGGATGCGAAGAAAGCTAGTCAAACCCTTGATATAGTTCTGACAGCAAGAGGGGAAGGAGTAGATAAATGGCCTATGTGTGGTGTTCCATATCATTCGGTTGAGGGGTATATAGCGAAGTTACTAGAGGCTGGTTATACAGTAGCAATCGCTGAACAGGTAGAGGATGCCTCTGAAGCGAAAGGTCTCGTAAAGAGGGACGTTGTCAGAGTTATCACTCCCGGAACAATCCTTGAAAGCTCTATGTTAGAGGACAGCTCGAATAACTATCTCGCTGCTGTAGTCGAGCATGATAACGAAATTGGCATTGCCGCAGTCGATGTATCCACTGGAGAATTCGTAACAACACAGTTCAAGGGAAATCTACTTGGTGATCGTACTCTTAATGAGCTCGGTAGATTGGGACCAGCAGAGGTGCTTCTTCCTGAGTCTACAATGGGGTCTCAGAGTGTCATCAGAACTTTCGAACCTCTGGACGCAAAAATTACGTTTAGAAGCGATTTAGATTTTTCAGCTAGACAAGCAGAAGATCGATTAAAAGAACAGTTCAAAGTGACAACTTTGGATGGATTTGGTTTAAGTGACAAAAGAGTTGCAATCGGTGCTGCTGGAGCAGTACTCGCATATCTTCATGATGTCCATAAAGCTAATGCTGTTACATTATCTGGGATTCGGACATATTCAATTGACAAACACATGATTGTAGACCGAACAACTCAACGAAACTTGGAACTGCTCAAGAATGCAAGAGATGGATCTAAGAGAGGAACCTTACTCAGTGTACTGGATAAATCAAATACACCGATGGGTAGAAGGATGCTCAGAAAATGGATTCTACAACCACTAATGGACATCGAACAAATAGACCAAAGACTTGACGCTATTGATGAGTTTGCCAGAAGCGCAATTGAACGGCAAGAAACTTCGAAAAGTCTCTCTAATCTTGGAGACCTCGAACGGATAACCAGCAGGGTAGTATTTGGAACTGGCGGAGCAAGAGACCTAGTTGCTTTGAGAAATGCTTTGGTGAGAATCCCAAAAATAAAGAAACGATTACAATCTTGTGAAGCAAAATTGGTTTGTAAATTAAATTCAGAAATCAATCCGTTGAAAGAACTAAAAAAGACACTTGATACTGCACTTGTAGATGACCCACCAGTTAGTGTAAGAGAAGGGGGTATGATCAAAGATGGTTATAGTGATGAATTAGACCAGCTGAAACGAGGAATCTCGGACGATAAGAAATGGATTGCTTCCTTACAAGTTAGAGAACGTAGAAGAACAGGAATAAAATCTCTTAAAGTAGGCTTCAACAAAGTATTTGGCTATTATATCGAGGTGACCAAGGCAAATACTGACAAAATTCCAGATGATTATGAAAGAAAACAGACATTGACCAATTCAGAGCGATACATCATCCCTGAACTAAAAGAAAAAGAAGCTAGCGTTCTGGCAGGTGAGGAAAAAATCAACCAGCTGGAATATAAACTATTTGAGGAGCTTAGGGACTTTGTAAAGAAACATGTTAGTGACCTAAGAAAGAATGCTGATGCTATCGCTACTATCGATGTGATTACATCTCTAGCAGAAGTTGCTGTTCTCAGAAAATACACTCGACCAAAACTAACTTCAGGAAAAAAAATCAAAATTGTTGATGGAAGACACCCCTCCATGGAAATGATACTTGGTCCAAATGAATTTGTGCCAAATAGTATGGAAATTGGAGATGGCGGAGCTACTCTACTCATTGTCACAGGTCCAAATATGGCAGGCAAATCGACTTATATGCGTCAAGGAGCCATTATTACGCTCTTAGCTCAGATGGGAAGTTTCGTCCCTGCTAAATCCGCCGAGATTGGACTTGTTGATCGTATCTTCACAAGAGTAGGTGCTTTCGATGATTTAACTGCGAGACAAAGCACTTTCATGGTTGAGATGGTCGAGACTGCTAATATCCTAAATAACGCCACTGACAAGAGTCTGGTAATCCTTGATGAAATAGGTAGAGGAACTTCAACATTTGATGGAATGGCACTAGCATGGGCAGTAGCTGAGCAGATAGTTCAAATAAAATGTCGTACCCTATTTGCTACACACTTTCATCAGCTAACAGACATGGCATCTTCATATCATGGAGTTAAGAACGTTCATACCTTGGCTAGAGAAACTGGGGAGTCTATAGTATTTCTTCATAAGGTTGTTGAAGGAGGTACAGATAGAAGCTATGGTGTTCATGTTGCATCTTTAGCTGGAGTCCCACTTTCAGTAGTAAGACGAGCTCAACAATTACTAGTCAAGCTCGAAAAAGACAGCACAGTTGAATTGGGAGAGGGAATGCAAGATGCAGAAGAAGCCATTCAAACGAGTCTAGAAGCTTTAACAGTGGATGACCCTATTGTAGAACGTATCAAGCATATAGACCTCGATCGTATCACCCCAATCGATGCTTTGTTAAAACTGAAAGAGATGCAAGAAGAAGCGAAGGGACGAGGTTAGAGATATATACATTCCAGGAGTATTCTCCAGAAATGATGATTCCGGAGGAAGAGAAGGAAAAGAGACTCAAAACCTATTCAGCTATATGTTGCATAGAGTTCATTGTAATCTTACTAGTGGGATTTCTCATAGATTTTGATAATGACCTGCAATTCTATATATTCATGGCGATGATAGTAGGATTTTCTGTATTATGTATTAACCATGGCTATAATTCTCTGATAAAACCTGAAATCGATTTAGATAAACTCAAGACAGCAGAGCCTTATCTACAGGGTGAAACTATCTGGTCTAACGAAGTGATTCAAGCTCCTCTCAGTGATGATGCTGAATATTTGCTGAAATTATCAAAAGATGGAAACAAATATGGGATTCTAAAACGAGGGGATAGCATAGAAGTAATTGACGAGATTCCACCAAGTACCATAGAGCTGTTTTCGAATCCGCGAAATCTAGATGCATTTCTCTATTACAAAATCGAAGAACATACAAGATTGCGGTCACTTATCAAGTCATCAATAATCATTGGAGTAGTGTGGTTTGTTGTTGGTTACTGGGTATTATCCCCTCTATTTCAGATTCTCCCGCTCTCCTTCTTTAATTGGTTTGGAATATTGGAATCCATTACCATTTTTGGTACTTTATTTCTAGTAGTAAGTCTAAGATGGATACATCATTTGAAAACAATTGATACTGACATGTATCTTCAGTATACAGAATTTGTTGAGGTATTGGAGATTCTAAGAGATAATGCTCCTACATCATATAAAAGAAGAGAATACCAAGAAAAATTAGACAGAATCAGAGAACAGGGCTATATCTAGTTTTGTGAATTCTATCAAGATAAGAAATCAAATCAATAGCATCTCAGAAACTTAGTTGAAGTATAACCGATACAATTAGAAAGCAATATCTAAATTATAATTTAGAAAGAAGCAAGCATCAAAAGATTTGATTATTTCTTCAGAACTGAATTTGTGGTGAAATAATTGGGAATTAAAAGACATCTGAAAAAGATGAATGACCTACGTGAAAAACAGAAAGAATGCTTGGAGAAGCAAGAGAAAAGGTTCAAGAACTTGTTTGACGATTTATTCATGACCGATAACTACATTGCACTTGAGATCATGCAAGAACATCTGTACTTACATCCATTTAAAGAAAAAGCACTCGAGGAACTTCGTGTATTAGTGCGAGGTTACGGAAAAAACTATCATGTCATTCCAATTGTCAGTGAAGGAAAACTGTACGTGACTTTTGCTCGACCTCCATATCCCCCTCCAGAAAGATAAGGGATATTTCAGTAGAGAAAAGCTCCACTGGATATTAGTTATTGTAATCCTTTCATCCTTGACAAATAACCCATCGTAGGTGTAATAATGTCACTTCCCTAACTTGTGAATGTTGGCTATTCATGCATTACTGCTAAATCAGATTGGTAGAGTGAAGCTTAAATATCGCGAAAGTAGTCCCGAGCTTGAAAGACAGAACGGTTTCAAATGAAATACCTGACTTTCTCCCAACTGAAATTCCGAGTAGGACTTCCCATGAAGCAAATAATCGCTCCTTCAATTTTATCAGCAGATTTTACAAATTTAGAACGTGATATTAAAGCCGCAGAGAGAGGTGGTGCTGATTATTTCCATATTGATGTAATGGATGGCCACTTTGTTCCAAATATATCCTACGGCTCCATCATGGTGAGAACCATGAAAAAAATAACAAATATCCCTCTCGATGTTCACCTGATGATTGAAGACCCTGACAAGTATATTCCGGAGTTTATAGACGCTGGAGCTGACTTGGTAATCCCACATGTTGAGGCACCATATGACATCTATCGGTCTGTACAGTTGATCAATAATTTAGGGGCACAAGCTGGAGTTGCACTAAACCCCGGTACACCTCTTTGTTGCATTGAACCATTGATTGAACAGATTGAAGCTGTATTGATAATGAGTGTTTGTCCAGGTTTCGGAGGGCAATCATTTCAGCCAGAAAGTCTGAAGAAGGTCAGACAGCTCAGAGAGATGCTTGATGATCTCAAACCAAGTGTTCATGTTGCTATTGATGGTGGAATCGGACGAAATAATATCCAAGAAGTACAAAGAGCGGGAGCTAACTTCTTTGTGATGGGTTCTGCGGTATTTCGTCAAGACGATATTGAGAAGACAGTAAAAGAACTGAAGGGAGTAGTCGAGAGTAGATGAACATAGATGAGCTGAGAAGACAATCCATTCAAAATCGAATAGATATCATTGAGATGATAGCTGAGGCTGGCTCAGGCCATCCAGGAGGGTCCCTTTCCTGCATCGATATTCTAACAGTTCTGTACTTTGAAAAAATGAATATCGATCCATCAAATCCTGAATGGGAAGATCGTGACCGATTTGTTCTCTCTAAAGGACACGCGGCTCCAGCCCTATATGCCTGTCTAGCTGAGAGGGGGTATTTTTCCAAACGTACATTGTTGACTCTTAGAAAACTCAAATCAATTCTTCAGGGACATCCCGACTGTGTTCGAACTCCTGGGGTTGATACTTCTTCAGGCTCTCTAGGACAGGGATTATCAATAGCAAACGGGATGGCACTTGCTGCTAAAATTGATGAGAAAGACTATTTTGTCTATACTGTCTTAGGTGATGGAGAAATTCAAGAGGGGCAAATATGGGAGGCTGCTATGACTGCATCACATCACGCTCTTGGAAATCTCATTGCTTTTGTTGACTGGAATGGATTACAGATTGATGGTCGATGTGATGACTTGAAATGTATCTGTCCAATAGAAGACAAATTTCTAGCTTTTGGTTGGTATGTGATATCAATTGACGGACATGATTTCGAGCAAATTGCAGTGGCTATTGATGAAGCACAGGGTATCGAAGACAGACCTACAATGATCGTCGCAAAGACAATCAAAGGGAAAGATGTGAGCTTCATGGAAGATAACATTGGTTTTCATGGAAAAGCTCCAAATGATGAAGAGACTGAACAAGCACTGCAAGAACTCAAATTATTGCTTGAGCAAAATGGAGGGTCTGTTGAATGAAAAAGGGAACCCTTTACGAAACACGAGGAGCATACGGTGAAACTTTAGTCGAACTTGGAAACGAAATGGGAAAGAAAATTATTGTGCTTGATGCGGACCTATCAGGATCAACAAGAACAAGCAAATTCGCAGAGAAATTTCCGGATCAATTCTTCAATATGGGGATAGCAGAGCAGGACATGATGGGAACAGCTGCAGGATTAGCACTATCAGGTAAGACTGTCTTCACTAGTACTTTTGCAATCTTTGCAGCTGGACGACCGTACGAACAGATAAGAAATTCAATTGCATATTCAAAACTTGATGTAAAGATAGTAGCATCACATGGAGGAATTTCAGTTGGGCCTGATGGCTCATCTCATCAAGCAATCGAAGATATTTCCTTAATGCGAGCAATACCAAACATGCGGGTAGTAGTTCCTTGTGATGCACGTGAAACAGTTGGAGCAATTAAAACAGCAGCCCGGACTCCAGGACCATTTTATATCAGAGTGATGAGACCGAAGACGAAGGTTATCTGTGATGAGGATTATAGATTCAGTCTCGGAAAAGCTCATACTATGAGAGCTGGATCAGATATAACCATGGTTGCATGTGGTCTAATGGTAGAGATGGCTCTGGATGCAGCAGATTTTCTAAGCAAAGAAGGAATAGAATGCGAAGTGATTAATTCTTCAACCATAAAACCTCTTGACGAGGATACAATCACTCGTAGCACTCTCAATACTGGTGCTTGTATAACTCTGGAGGAAAACACAATTATTGGTGGTCTGGGTTCTGCTGTAGCAGAGCTCCTTGGAGAAAGAAATCCGGTACCTATGCATAGAATTGGTATTCAAGATAAATTCGGTCAATCCGGAACACCTAAGGAGCTTATGGATACATATGGATTGAACCGTGCTCATATAGTGTATGCAGTACGAGAAACCCTCGCAAGAAAAGTCGAAAACGGGAGATAACAGAAAAATGAAATTCTTTATAGATACAGCAAATGTTGACGCAATCAGGAAGGCTCATGCAAGAGGAATGGTTGACGGAGTAACAACCAATCCCTCACTTGTAGCCAAAGAAGGAAAGGACTTCAGAAAAATCGTCGATGAGATTGCATCTTTTGTCAAAGGTCCAATTAGTCTTGAAGTTGTTAGTGAAGATGCTGATGGCATGTTCAAAGAGGCCCAAGAACTCAACGGATGGATTGACAATGCTGCAATAAAAATACCCATGACCTGGGAAGGTCTCAAAGCAACACGAATGTGTGCAGAAGCAGATATTGATACAAATGTGACTTTAGTCTTCAGTGCAAATCAAGCTCTGCTTGCTGCAAAAGCAGGAGCCACTTTCGTATCACCATTCATTGGTAGATTGGATGATATAGGCCACACTGGAATGGATCTAATTGCAGAAACCGTCCAAATCTTCACAAATTATGCAATGGAAACCGAGATAATAGTAGCAAGTATTAGACATCCAATCCATGTCAAAGAAGCAGCCATGCTTGGGGCTGATATTGCCACAATCCCACCATCGGTTCTTGAAAAGATGGTGACACATCCACTCACTGATGTAGGAATTGAAAGATTTCTAGCAGATTGGGAGAAAGTAAAAAGTAAATAAACTGCCAAACTGAAATGGGAAGACAGATATGGTGCTTAGACCATGTCTTTCCTATCAGGGTGCAGATTATGGAGATAGAGGCAGACCTCGTTGTTTTCAATGGCAATATAATTACTATGGATCCAGAGCTTCCAAATGCTTCCTGTTTTGCAACAAAAAGTTGGAAATTTTTCGCAGTTGGAGAGGAAGAACACATCCAAGACCTGATTATGACTGCAAAAAGAGTAATTGATCTTGGAGGAAAGACTGTCTTACCTGGATTCATCGATGCTCACACTCACATTACATCTGCTGGAATACGTGAAGATCATATCCATTTACACGCAATGAAATCCATTGATGAAATCAAAAAGACGATTAGCGAAGCCCTTCACAAATACAAGAAAGAGTCGTGGATTTTAGGCCATGGCTGGGACGAAAGCAAGTGGCCAGAGAAACGATATATTACTATGACGGATTTAGACGAGGTTAGCACTGAACACGCAATTTTACTTGATCGAATCGATGGACATCTAACATCGGTTAACTCGATGGCATTTAAGAAGTTGAAACTTGATGAAAAACATGAGGGAATTATTAGAGACAAGAAGGGGAATCCAACAGGTATTCTAAAGGATATTGAAGGCCTCCATAATGAAATTTCCATCTCTGAAGAAGAAATACAAAAAGGAATTCTTTCAGCAGGTAGAATTGCAACACGCCATGGAATTACCACAGTTGTAGATAATGCTGTATCGGGAATGCTAAGACATTTACGAACAGCAGAATTTGAAAATGACTTGCACGCAAGATTTGTTGTGAATCCACCAGACAAAATGATGACCCCAATGATAAAATTAGGAATCACCTCATGTTGGGGTAGCCCAATGTTGAAGATTGGAGGGGTGAAAATCTTTGTTGACGGTTCTATTGGAGCAAGAACAGCATATGTATCAGAACCTTATAACGACGATCCTGAAAATCGAGGGATATTAGTTTATGATAAGAAGAAACTGAAACGTATTGTTAGAAACGCCATCTCCAACGACATTCAAACAGTGATTCACGCAATTGGTGATGAAGCAATAGAGATGGTCATAACAGTCTTTGAAGAAATAAAGGACAAGGAAGCAATCCGTCGCCAAAGACACAGGATAGAACACGCAGAGATGATATCAGAATACCAGATCAGACGTGCGGTAAGCCAAGGTCTCATCTTATCAATGCAACCAAATTTTGTAGGAGAATGGCAACAAAAAGATGGCATGTACGTTGATAGATTAGGGGAAGAACGAACAAGAGGTATGAATATGTTCAGAGTAGCTCTTGACAATGGTGCAAGGGTCTGTTTTGGTTCTGATGGAATGCCATATGGCCCATTGTATGGTATTTGGTCTGCTGTTACACATCACAACGATAGAGTAAGATTAGAATTAGAAGAAGCGATTCGTTGTTACACAATGGAAGGAGCATATTCTGTTTTCATGGAACACACTATTGGTAGCATAAAAGTTGGTAAACGTGCAGATTTTGTTGTTCTTTCAGATAATATAGCAAAAATTCCAAAAGAGCAAATAAAGGATATCACTATAGAATCAACATTTGTTGGGGGAATAGAAGAATTTTCTGCTCATCGTCAGTGAGGAGATTCGATGTCGAGAGTAAGAGTGTTAGATGATGCTCTAGTAACATTGATTGCGGCTGGAGAGGTTATTGAGCATCCAGCTTCAGTTGTCAAAGAACTTATCGAAAATGCCTTGGATGCTGGAGCTACACATGTTGATGTAGAGATTCAGGCGGGTGGAATTGACAGTATCAAGGTCTCAGACAATGGTTCAGGAATTCTTTCCGAAGATGTGCCAATATGCATACTCAGACACTCAACAAGCAAAATATCAGATCGTGCAGATCTTGATTCGATAGCTACCTATGGATTTCGCGGCGAAGCACTTGCAACAATGACTGCTGTTGCTGATGTCAAAATTGTAACCCGTCATAAAACCGAAGATATTGGTTCACAGTTGATTGCAAGAACGGGAGAGAAACCAGTAGTGCACTCTTCAAACAGGTCAGCAGGAACCTTAGTAGAAGTTACCAATCTTTTTTCCCAAGTGCCAGCCAGAAGAAAACACCTCGATAGCGAGAAAGTGGAAGGTCAACGAGTTCATGAAGTTATAATGAAACATGCAATTGTTAGGAATGATATTGGCTTTAGACTAGTCCGGGATGATATAGTCGTTCTTGATTGTCCAGAAGACCAGAGTTCGAGAGAAAGAGTTGCTTTGCTCTGGGGTAGTGATATCGCAAAGAATCTGGTTGAAGTTAATCATAGAGAAAGCGATATCAGTATCGCAGGTTTCATCGTCCGACCTCCGGTCTCAAGAGGAAATCGGGGAAGAGAATATTTCTCGGTCTTAAAACGCCCCATTGAAGATCAGAGACTTAGTAAAGCGGTTGAAAGCGCATATTCCACTCTGTTGATGTCAAGCCGGTTTCCTATCTGTTGTTTGGATATATCTCCTCCTATATCTCATGTAGATGCAAATGTACACCCTGCAAAAAGAGAGGTACGTATTCAAAATATTGACGAACTTGTCAGCACAGTTCGACGAGCTGTGAAGCTTGCCCTTGATTTGGAAACACCACCTGAAGTGACTGATACCCTTGATGCCTTCGTTGATGAAGATATAATGCCCTATCAGCGTGAGAGCCAATTTTCCGAATCCTCTGATAGATATGAAGAAACACTAGTAGAACAACAAAGTTTCGGAGAGATAGCTCCAGCAGCAGATATCTTACATCTAGAGGAGGTCGGAGGAGTCTTTAGAATAATTGGTCAAATTATGAAGGTATATCTACTCTTAGAATTTGATGAGGCCCTTGTAATTATAGATCAGCATGCAGCTCATGAACGTGTGCTCTATGAAAATTTGAGAAAGCAAGTCAACGAAGGGGAAACCGTTGTTCAAGAACTGTTAGAACCTATTGTGCTACATTTAGATGCTAATGATGCTGAAAGAATATTGGAACTTGCTGGTGTTCTAGAAAATATAGGATACTCTGTCAGCAGTTTTGGAGGAAATGAAATCCTCGTGTCTAGTCTTCCTGAAATTCTTGGAAAACGTGCGAATGAGGATGAGCTCATATCTTTGGTGGACAGAATACTGGATATTGGAGAAGATGTGACGGAGAAATTTATGGATGACCTATTGCGAGTAACTGCTTGTCACTCAGCTATACGGGCAGGACAAACATTGAGCAATAGTGAAATCCGAAAACTCCTCCTAGATTTATCGAAAACACCGAATCGGTATAACTGTGCTCACGGAAGACCAACCATCCTCCGAATCGAGAGAGAAGAATTGGACAGAAGATTTGGAAGAATAGGAGTAGCCTATTTCAAGCGCTACAAAGCGAGACATAGAATCGAAGATGATTCTGAGTATTGAAAATATTGAAGTAGAGAAAAGCCGCTACATTCATATTGTCAAATTCTAATCTTTTTCATCACTTCGTTTGTCACGTACCTTGTCCATAAATTCTCCAGTGATAACGGTAATTCCCTCCTTTTTAGCTTCCTCAACTACACCAGCAAAAACGCGCTTCAAAAATATGCGCGGCACACGTACAAGTTTAGCAGCAGCCTCCTCAGTCCATTGGACACTTGGATCAAATCTCTTAGCAGCAAACATAATCGAATTAACATTGGTATCATGACGATCAGTTATCTGGACTTTGTAAGGTTTTTTGGCCTCTGTAAACCAGAAATACATGTTATCTCTAAATCCATAATCAATGGGAAGTTTTGGAAATTTCTTTGCTTCCATGCCATGGATGATTGCCTCGCGATATTCATTTTTGAGAAAGATCTCGTCAACACGTAGTAGAAAGTGGTTACATTCAGGGGTTACCTCTAATGGAAAACTATCGTCCCATGTGCATTCCATTATCTGAACAGACTCTTCTACAATTTCAGGATATTGAATTCCTGTTTTCTTTTCTTTTCGCATGGAAGGAATCAAACTGAAAATACTATGCTTCATTTTCTCCTCTGTTGATTCACCAGGCCACCCAAGCTCAACACAGCACTCCATGTACTTTTTATCATCAGGAATAAAATTCAAAGCACAAAAACCAGTTCTCCGGATATTCTCAGCTGTATTACTTGTAGCTCTGGAAATAAACATCATCGCGTGTTCTCCTGATTCACCTGCAATGATATGTGGGAAGACAAGAGAATAAGGGCCAAGGTTAGTCATTCCTGATTCTGAAACAGTACTTACCAATACAACCGGCATTGGAAAGAAAGAACTTGTTTGATAGAAATTATCAAGTATGGGAATTGATTCAAAATCTGTTGTCATAGTCTTTTATGGATACATGATACCTTTTTTACTCTCTCAAAAATACAATCATTATTTATTATAATAATGATAATAGTATACCGAAGTAATGACTGTATCATTGCGTTGTTTGATGCTTTGATAAATGTAAATAAAGAAAAATAGAATCATGAGTTATGTAATCACAAAAAAAACAAGATGGTCTTAAACACCATAATTCTCCCAAATGCTTCTGCTGAGAATGACGCAGTTCTGCTAGCTAAGAGTGTAAGAAAGAATGGCGGTAGTTTCTCTCGATTTCCAATTAAAATGTTCCAACCAGTTTCAGATAAAGAGGTTTCATCTAAAGTTCAAAAACTCCTCAAGAATCTTGATGTGGAGATAATTCAATTTAAAATTAAGAGAGATGAGTTGAAATTCCCTTTCATGACAGAAGCAATTGCAATGGCTGAAGCTGAAAAATACGGACTGAAAAACTCAGAGCAGATTCTATGGTTAGCGAAAAATACCGTGATCATCAAAGAACCAATCGAATTACTACTAAAAGAAAATGAACAGCTAAGGTATAAACCTGTTCATCATTTGCTCATAGGATCACGTTATAGCGAAAACAAAGATTCGTTTTGGGATTTGGTGTATCAAGTATGCGGAGTAGAGAAAAACAAGATATTTTCCATGAAAACCCACATCGATAATGAAGAAATCAGACCATATTTTAATGCAGGATGTCTGGTTACAAAACCAGAAGCCGAACTATTTCAAAAATATCTGGATATCTTTCAGAGTGTGTATTTACAAGATTCATTCAAGAAATTCTATCAAAAGAATAAACTATTCATGATATTTATCCATCAAGCTATTCTCTCTGGAACAATAATAGCAAACTTTCAGAAAGATAGGATGGTAGAATTACCACACGTTTACAATTACCCAGTTCATTTATTCAACGAAGATAGAACGAAGAGCCGTCCTAGAATTCTGGACGACGTGGTAACCTTCCGACATGAAGGATTTTATCAAAAAGATGATTGGATGAAGAAGATGCCAGCTTCAAGCAGGTTGAAAAAATGGCTTGGTGATAATCTTATTCATGGATAATTTACTACATTTTCTCTCAATTCTTGAGTAGAGAATGTTTTAGCTATAAACGACAAACCATAGAAGTTGAGTCCTGTAACACCAACTAGACTGTTTTCCTGTCTAGCAGTAAGTATTCTTTTTTGGACAAAATGTGTAAGTATGAATTTCAATGCTTGTTCAATACTGCCAAACAAAGATCCAAATTTGGTTGATAGAGAATGGTACAATATTTGAGATAAAATCAATTTCTCATCTTCAGACAAATCTGGAAAACGCATTATATCCATAAATCATTGAAATTCACTAGATAAATAAAATCTTGTATGGAAAAGATTGACTAGAGAGATAACATACAAAACGTTCTTTTGAATTGGTAGTGAACCACCCGCAACCCAAAATTATTCCAATCAAACTATATGCCGAAATTTTGAAATCTGGGAGAATTTCTAAGAAATGTCAGGATCTTCTTGTATCTTTATTCTGACCATTTCTATTAGCTCATCAACAGATGATACACTGTTCATCTCTTCAACTGAAATAAAATAAGAAAGGTCTCCATTCATCAGCAAAAAAGCAGAGGGAAAAGAAGGATCATCAAAGGAATGTCGATTATTGAACTCGTCTTTATGCAAAACCTCTACAGGGATGTCTAATGAATCAATGAAATTCTGCCATTCATTTCTCATACCCGTGTTGCTATATGTGACTGCACACAGATTGCACTGATAGGTATCAGGAGAAATTAGCCTATGAAAGAAATCTTTGGTCGCATTCAAGAGTCCACTATCAGCATTGTAAACGAAAATAATTTTTGAA
This sequence comes from Promethearchaeota archaeon, assembly GCA_014728035.1. Lineage (GTDB taxonomy): Archaea > Asgardarchaeota > Thorarchaeia > Thorarchaeales > Thorarchaeaceae > SHMX01. The sequence goes on from WJMJ01000018.1 coordinate 73,379, forward strand.
TTTGGCATGCTAAGATATAGAAACAAATCTATTTGAATAAATGCATTCAAGAAGTTAGATATTGTAGTTTTATTGTTATAGATAGAGGTACGGTTTAATGAGATATAGTTCTAAAGTAAATGAATACCGGCGACCCAATGAGGTGAAGAACCCAGATAGTTTGCTAGAGAAAATACCAAAATATGCATCATGTGTATTTGAAATATCTGTAAGAATGGAATATTTTCATTACAACAGGTGTAAATGGAAGCTAGAAGATAATATTTTCTTTGAGAGTTGGTAATTATGGGAGTCAAACATCGAATCATGAAATCGATCATCCTAAGATTTGGAATACCTCGAATCAAGCGGATGATGGAGAAACAGAAAGCAATTCAGGATAGACCAGATGCCATCCGACCCACAGCTAACTCTCCAACAAGATTTGAGATTCCACTTGAAATGATGAATCTTATCTCAACACGTGATGATATTGAGATGAAGCATATGTTGCCAGTACGAAGACTTCTCTCGGTTATGAAAAATATTCATCGCTCAGTTGATTCGCTTGAAGAAAACCCCATGAACCCAAAGATATCTATCACCTCAGAAGAAGTAACAAAGTTGGAAGAATATGCTCAAGGGCAAGGAGTTTCAAGTCTGGGTTATGTGAAGCTTCCTCAAAATTTGATATTTCAGAAATTTGGAGTCATCTATGAAAATGCAATCATTCTCACAATGGAAATGAGCAAGGAGAAAATAGACAAGGCTCCCAGTCAGAGTACCATGAATATGGTGTTCAAAACATACGATGAACTCGGACAAGCAGGAAACCAAATAGCGGAATATCTAAGAATTAAAGGATATGCAGCTCAGGCAGATCATCCATTAGGAGGTCTCGTATTGTTTCCACCGTTAGCACAACTAGCAGGACTTGGATGGATTGGGAAACATGGACTACTCATAACTCCTAAATACGGACCACGTGTGCGACTAGCTGCTGTCTATACTAGCATTGCAAACCTTTCAATAAAAGAAAATAATGAACATGATTGGATTGCTGATTACTGTGCTCTATGTGGAAGGTGTATCAAAGAATGTCCACCTCAAGCAATACTAGAGGACACAGTTGTCCATGAATCAGGACTTGTCACAAACATCAGACAACAGGAATGCTTCGAATATTTCGGGCAATATTATGGCTGTTCCATATGTGTAAAGGTGTGTCCATTTTCTAGGAGTGCCACAATGTATCAACGTTTGAAAAAAGTCACTCAACGATGAGTCTATGGCTAGCTCTAATTTTAAATCACAGCCTATCGAAAGGATAAATCTTGATTAGAGTTGAGTTTGGGAAGATTCGTAATTAACACGCACTCGTAAAATCGAAGAGATGCTGCATTATGAAATCAATTTGTGATCTATGTGGTAGAAACCACAATGCAGATAGCATGTGGAAGAAGAAAGATGAACAATACTGTGTTCATTGTGCCGCACTGCAAGTGCTCAAGATTCAGTACAATCTTATTCCTCATGAAGCACACGAAGAGATTGCCCGGATAAGTGTTGAAATTGAGAGGATGATATATCGTAAACGGGATGATGAAACGTTACCTTTGATTAGGAAATGCTTGATAATGGTCAATGGTATGACAGTTCCTGAGAGCATGGCTTCTCTTGTAAACGGTTCCAAGAAGTAGTATGGAATAGTTTTTGTGAATCCATATCTAATAATTCACTAAACTCAAATAGACCTTACCAGCAAAGAGAAATCAGTGATCTACAATGAGTCAAGATTCACAATCTTTACCTGAATATCTTCCTAATTTAGTAATTTTCTCCGTACTCTTGGTCGTTGAATACTGGGCATATGTAACTCACCTTGGTAATCTAGCTTTCTCTGGTGATTATGGGCCACTAGTAGGAATACCAATGATTATAGGCCTCGTTATCATGCTATTTGTTATTCTTGGGCTCTATTCAATTAGTAAGAGTTCCGAGATGCACAAGAAATTGCTCCCAATTGCCTTGATTCTCCTTCTTGTACAGATGGTACTAATGCTGTTCGAGTATCTCATACCAGCAATAGAAGCATAATCACAAAAATAAAGAAAATACTCCCCTAAGGTTACATGGGGAGTTATCCCACTTTTTTGAAGTATTACCAATGAAAGGCAGTTGGAGCCATAGTGTATCGAGGTCCAGAAATTTTGATTGTTGGTAAAGTGAAAATAAAAGACGCACCCAGTGGCTCAAAAGATATTCCCATCCAATGGTTACTTCCTGGTGGAGGAATATTAGACTGTGATAGGTCCGAGATTGATGTAATCAAAAGAGAACTGCATGAAGAAACAGGCTCAACGAGTTTCAGAATAGTTCAAGAACTTGATGACAAGATCTGTTTCCAATTTCCTCCAGAAATACGTGAGAGTTCAGGTTTTCTTGGACAAGAAACAATAATCTTTCTAGTGGAATATATTGGAATTGGAGATGACCTGATTCCAATTGATGATGAAATTGATAGAGTCGAATTTGTTACAAAAGAAAATCTATTTGAGAGAATATTTGTCAAAGAGATGAGAGAGTATCTTGAAGAAAGACTGTCCAATCTCATCCAAGCTTAATTCTGTTAGTGGCGGTTCCCAAATACAATTTTGTAAATCCTTCATGTAAGTGATGCCTCAAGTACTCAAAAGTGACGAAGTGTTTCCCTTGCTCAAATTCATCAATATTATGAGTATGTAGAAAAGTTGCAGCTTGTGATTCATACTCGATTACTCCTTCAACCATAGTCATTAGAACATCTAAGTTAGCTAGCTCACTAGCTGGTACTGAAAGAGGATTTCCAGATAACACAACCAAATCAGCTAATTTCCCAACTTCAATACTTCCTTTGATATCTTCCTGAAAAGTGCCATATGCTGCATCAATGGTCAACAAACGAAGAGCTTGTTCTATCGCAAGCGTTTGGTCCATCATCCAATCAGTAGGAGTCAACCCGTTTACACCCATACGAGTTACTGCCATAGAAAGTATTTTTGGTACAGAACGAATATCCATCTGATTCCAAGGATAATCAGTACTTCCAATTGCAGGTGCACCAGATTCGATGATGTCTCTCCATCTCGCAACGAGATGAGAATTTTGTTCCAACAGCGGAAATGAACCAGCTTGATTCCAGTCAGACGTAAACCATGAGAGCTGAAATGATGGAAGAATCTGAAGACTACTAATTCTATTAATTTGGTCATCTCGAAGATAGACTAGGTGCTCGATTCGATGACGATAGAGATCATTTGATTCACCATCCAAAACGGATTCATAAACGTCCAACACAACATCTGTGGAATTGTCTACTACACTATGGATAGCAATCTGAAAGCCCAAATCATGAGCCTCCTGCACCAAACTCTTCAATTCAGAAGCATTGAAGTAATGAATCGGTCTCACATACGAACCATCCATAAAGAGTTTCACACCACCAATCCGTAATTTTGAACTGAACTCTTGGCCGGGTTGGTATGCTTTGTACCAATCACCGAATCGCTCAAACTGCCAGCTTAGTGGCAGATATGCATTTACATGTAACCGAAGTCTATTCTGTTGATCTAATGCTTGCAATTCGTCTAACCGGTCTTGATTAACAAAAAGCTCAGATACACTTGTCCAACCAGATTCAAGTAAATGATTAACTACTTCGTCGATATCACCGATATCAGTCAGGTATCTATCACCAAAATCATGAGTATGAGAGTCAATGAAACCGGGTAGTATGGTGTTTCCTCCTAAATCAAAAACTGTTGTATTTGGTCCTCTCATAGCTAGAATTTCAGTATCACCTCCGACTGCAATGATTGAACCATTATGAATCGCAATTGCTTCAGCTTGAGCAGGTGAGTTTTCCATGGTGATTACTTCTGCATTATACAGTATCATATCTGGTTCTGGAGTATCTAGTAGATTAAAAGAGAATTGTAGAAAAACAAAACCCGTTGAACCAATTAGTATTATCATAACAATTCCAATCCAGATTCTGGACCTTTCAGTACTCATTGATCTTTTCACCATTACAACGAGCTTTCTTATTGAAAAAGCTGGGTCTGTTATTGATGCAAACTATACTATTAAAATGTAGGTTACCAATGTAAAACGAATTAAATGGATGAAACAATCTAACCTTGAAAAAAATGCGAAGGTTTTTACTAGAAAAATACATACCATATGTATCCTAGATTGGACTTTGCTTACGCTGCCACCGAGGAGTCCGAATACATGGGCACTGTATGGTTTATCGCAAAAGAATATTTGAAACGGCTTCAGGTGGATTTTGAGGAGCATGGAAGAAAGACCTTCAGTCTCTTTCCATTTGGACAGACAAAAACAGAACAGATTGAAATTTTTCCGGGAACTCACTGGATAACCTTAACCACGCGATTGCTTGATCTTTGTGATACACCAGACGAAGTGAAGCAAACCTTCTTTCAAACTCTTTTGAAGGCAAATGCAAAACTCGCAGAGGTCAGCTTTGGAATTGATAAGAAAGAGTGTGTGATAATTAGAAGTGCAATTCCAGTAATCGGAATTAGTTATGACTCATTCAATGCAACCTACGAGGCCCACAAAAACGGAGTCAAGTTCTTTCAGAAAAGCCTGGCACCACTTGTTGAATCAAAATAGTTACAAAAAGGAGAGAAGAGGGGACGAACCCCTCAATTATGCTATTTTTTCCGTCTGGAAGCTAGTAGCGCAATTATGACCACCACAATAGCCGCACTGCCCAGAAGGACAATGACATCCATAGGTATGTCTCCAATCGGAGCTGAAGGTTCTGTAGTAGTTGTTGTCGTTGTTGGTACTGTTACAGGACCTTGACCAACAATGTATGAACCAACCTGTGATGCATAACTATCGCCATCTGCGATAACCACCACTTTGAAGAACACCTGCGTGTCTTCTGGGAAGGGACCAATCAGTCCGGTCCAGTGTGAACCATATACATTGGTCATATCTACACTAATCCAATTTGATTCATCCCTGCTATCACCATAGAGAAGATAGACCTCTACATTTTCAAGTTCAGTAGAGATATCTACGCCAATCTCTACAGGGTCATCAGCAGTAGGAATAGTTGGATTGATTGACAATGATGAGAAATCAACTCCAGTTATGGGCCCACTTTGGCCACTGCCAGATGCTGATGAATAACCAACAAAGACAGGATCCTGGTAGACGCTATAGCCACCCCATTCAGGGAATCCTATTGTGACATAGAACATGTTCGTACTGAAGGACCAACCTGTGGCACTCTGTCCGTTATCAGACTGGAATGAGTTCTGGAACGTACCCATTGGTGTAGTATAGCTCAATACATCGTAGCGTTGAGATGTATTCTTACCCCAATCATAAGCAACTCCACCCATTATCATCTCAGCAAACTTAGCACCAGAGGTGGCAAAGTTGAACGTTTCAGAGGAAACAGTTGTGTCTGATGTTGCAGCAGTACCATTAGCATCTACCGTGTATACATCATTCATTGAGACCTCAGCAAAGTAGTTCAAAGCTAATGAACGGTTAATTAGATTGTCACGTCCACCAGAGCGGTCTACGTCCCAATTACCAACATAGTTGTCTACTTTCAGGTCAGCATAGTTGTTCATGGCTCCAGCAGTTTCATTGATGTGACCTTGGAAGTGAACAAGGAATGAAAGTTCGTCTATACTAACCTTAGTTGGACGTTCATCAAAAGTTCTCAAATCCGAACCTGCCTGAACACCATCATACCAACCCCAATAACCATCCAAAGTATATGGGAATACTGTACCATTAACCTCAGTAAAAGTTACACCCCAAGTGACTTCATCAGTCAGGTTAAGACGTATGGAATCAGTGTCGTTGGTATTGCCATAAGCTTCACCAGGAGTAACAAAACCTACGCTGGTAACAGAATCTGGAATCAAGTAATGGGAGAGTTCTCCACTACCTGGGTCATCTGGAAATACATCCATCTGATTGTTTTCATTCTCATCTTCCCAAATCATCAATCCGCTATATTCGTAGTGCATGTTTATACCAAGCCAATGCTCAATATCATTCACTACGTATGAGGTACCATAATTCTGTCCAACACCAAAACTAAGCCAAGTCCAAGATTGTTCATTGGAAGATATCCAATCCCAACCATTTGCTTCAGCTTCAGCCAGAATATCAGCCCATGTAACATTCTCAGCCATCCATGAAAGATCCCAGTAACCAGGTTGTGGTTCACCTTCTTCCGTCAGTAATATGGCTTTGACCTCATCCATCTCACTGGCATTCAGTTGAGTGAATGTAGTAGCATCATACCAGTAGAAGGACTGATTCCATTCGTATGTCCATGTGAAGGTATCTAGACCCATCCAGGAATGAATGTCCATATTATCACCATAGGCAGTTACGTTGGGATCCCAATCAATATTGACTGACATCCTATCCCAGGTGTGATTCCAGCTGTCTGTAGAGGAGTATTCCTCTTGCACGAAGTATTGGTCATTTGTAGTTTCAAGATTTCCATCTAAGTCTAGAGCACCATTACTCGGATTGGTAGTCCAGGATTGAAGTCCCCACATACCCCATTGCGGTACGCCAATAATAAGCTCGTTGAAGTTCTTGTTAGTAGTACTATCAATTGGCTCAGGTCCATAAATCATCGGATAACCCCATCGTTGTCGTAGTCTCTTGATGCTCTCCATATTAGCAGATGCAGTCACGTTAGCACCTTCATATGTGAAATTGTATAGTGCACGAGTACCGCGTTCCATATTTAGGAAGATATCTCCAGATGAGCTAGCATTAACAAGACGAAAAGTCCAGACAGTATAGCCATACCACTCATGTTCATAGGTTTCGCCATTAAAGTCGAAAACCCAATCATGGGTTGTACTATTTCTATAGGCATAAGCCATATGAGTAGCTACAATAGGTAATTGTTCCCAGTTTGTTAGATTAATCCAAGTTCCATTCAAAGCTTTGTAGTAATAGTAAGTCACATTATCAATGAATTGTGACTCAGGATACGTCATCTGTGAATAGAATGTAGTTCCGTTTACATTATACTCGTTCACTCTGAATACATTAGTTTCTTCAACTAACCAATCAGTTGAGTTGGTCACAAGATCTAGATATTCGTGAGTGTCATTGTAATAGATTGGCCAATCTGAATCGGTATATTCGGGGATATATTGAATTGACTCAATTACATTAAACGTAAGTGAATCATCGAAAGTACCAATATCTCCTAGGCGTCCAATCTGAACTGGATCCCAGATCTCTGTTCCATTTGCAGTGGTATATGGAATATTGGTGTACTCATCTAATTCAAAAGATGTGCCACTGATATCAATCCAGGTGTCCCATTCTGTCAAATTATAGACTGGATAGTAAGTTCCTTGATATTTTGCAAATTTGAGACTTGGTACCAGTCCACCATCACTTTCAGTTCGTTCTACATCCCAGTAGTACTCAGCATTAGCTCCATCGTATGGCATCTCATATTCAACACCGTCGATTTCAGTATACCATGCTCGATGAACACGCCAGCTCTCCAGAACTAGAGTTCGTTCGGAACCATCGTATTCCACATTGTAATAGTATTGTGGATAACTAACATAGGTCAAGACACCATCTATGGTCGTCTGATAACGATATCGATAGTTCACAGAATCATAGACTTCTTCAACCTCATAGAGGTTTCCGTCGGTATCAGTCATATAGTATGTATTATCACGACTTGACCACCACCATTGAGAGAGCTCAAGTGTGCTACTCTCGCCATAACGAACAAACTTGTTCTGATTATACCGGTCTACTTCTACTCTATCATAGAATTCAAAACTTTGAAGGTTCCATTTTTCGTATTCTATGCCACCTTGATGAACTACTCCATCAATATCAATCCAATAGATATACTTAGTACTTCCATGAAGCCAAGATAGATGCTGTTCCATTGTTGTTAGGAAGCTGTCTCCAGTTGTAGTTGTAACATTGTAAATGTATGCAACATCATCATATGTCACATAAATCTTTGATTCGTTCTTAAGTTCGTAGTAGTAGTAATCCCGGTCATTCACTGGATCCCAGTGATCGTAGAAGAAGAATTGCTCCCACGTATTTCCACTACTAGGATCATAGTTTTCGTATACTTTAATGGGGAGAATCTCGCCATCGATTTTGATGTAAGGAATCTCCTTACCCATTAGATAATCTGATCCCTCATTTGTACAAAGAGTATTGTTGTAGTAAGCTAATTGGTTTTCAATTGGTGCAACATAGATTTGTTCACCATTGTGTTCGAAGCTATTAACCCACTCTCTATCCCATGATAGAACATCGTAGTAATCCCATGGTTGAGTGTAGTCTTCATGCCAAGTATTATTCATAAATGAAAAGTCCCACCAATAACTGGTGTCAGCAACAGTTTCACTCATGTTTACTAAGAATGAAACGACCAGATCACCACCATCGGTCCAGTTATTGAAACTGGATATCTGACAGAAATCAGCTGGAATAGCTGCTTCAGGACTCCTTGCAGGTATGTAGTTCTCCTGCCATTCATGTTCTAGTTGGTTGTAATACCACCATTGCCAATGCCAGTCTTCAATCTCTGTCCACTGCCATTCCCAATACTCACCATATGCCCAATCCCAAGTGTTGGTAGCTGAATTATATTCATAGTGCCAACCCGTGATATTTGTGTAGACATAGTCCCAGTAAGTACCATAGGTGTAGTTGTATTTCTCAGTCTTGTTGAATGCTGTGAATGTTGGATTACCAAGCATATCGAGAGTGACCTCATATGTCAGGTGAGAATATCGAGATTCATCTTCGGTCCAATAGCCATCATGAGCTTCCAGCGAGAATCTTACTCCATCAATGGAGTTAGCAACTTGTAATCCTCCTTGAAGTCTTCCCTTAACCAAGAAGTTTTCACCCTTATCAGTCTGGAACATCCAACCAGTAGGTGATGTACCATCCGCATTGAGTATTTTTGCAATAGTAACAGGAGTTTCGATTGCAATCTCCTTAGCGTCTTGATACTCGTTCCAAGTCATCGGTGCATTATCTCCACCTGTATTTGGGCAATATTGATATCCATCAATACCCATTATACGATCCTCAAAATAGAAGGTGTATTGATTAGTAACAGGCATAGCCTGAGTGAAGTGGCCTACGAAATCCACAACTAACTCTCCACGAGCCTCAAAAGTTGTACATGCAGTATCATTTAGCTCGAAAAGTATTGGAAAGTCATCAGGTAAGGATTGTAGAACTAATTCCTCTTCATCCCAGACTCCCTCAACATAGTGATCATAAGGATATACCCATGCTGTATACCCAGTCATAGTTTCAAAATTCCCTGTGGAAGCATTATAGATTAAATAGAGGTTTAGTTTTCGTGTATCATTTCTTAGAACTACTTCAGCTTCACTAGATTCAGTCGTTTCATTCCAGTACCATTCTAGTGCGTAATATTGCACATCTTCGAAGGTAGCAATATCAACCCAGTCTATACGTTGATACTCTCCAAATACTTCTTCTTCATAGGAAACCTCAACTGTATCATCCCATACATAGGTGTCAAGAGTGTCATTGTAAACCCAACCACCAGTAGTGGTTCTTGTTTCCCAGTGTAGTCCAGAGTCGTTGACCATGGTTTCAATAGAATAGGGCATATCGAATATCAGAGCAGCGTAATCGATTTCACCAGTTATATTAAATCGCATTGTGAAATCGGTATTACGACTGACAGAATATAGAGTATCTCCATCTTGGTCAATTTTCTGAAGTGTATAGGAACCACCATAGGAGAAGCTCCAAGCATCTTCCCATGGAATACCAACAGCGATTCCTTGAAACTCGTAACCGCTTCCGTAATTGTATGTACCGATTGAGTTCCAATCTTCATCAAAAACCATCATATCAAGTTGGAAGAGACCAAGTGGTGCATACTGATTGAATTGTGTCTTGAATTCTACATAGTATGTATTATCATCAGTATAATTTTTACAGTTGTCTACGTCAAGGTCCATAAATGGATCAGTTGGATACGGGTTATCCAAGCTATAATTGTATAGATTAGTCCATATTGACCATGGTTCCCATGTAAAATCAAAATCTTCGTAACCAAGTGTAAAATCAGCACTGAAATTTCCCCAGTTATCGGTCATGTACCAACCACGTAATTCTACCTTGCCTAGTTCTCCATCTTCAAAGACATTTTTCGGAACAATTACTTTGATAGTAAACCATTCTTCAACATTGACATACTCATCCATTTGCATAAGATGACCAGTCGAATTGTATATCTCGAATCGAGGAGATGGACCGAATAACCAATTTTTGTTTTCCCATGACCATTCATCGCTTGTAGAATTCGCGTCCTGATTCCATGAAACATACGTTCCATTTTCCGAGTGTGGTATATATGGTTCATATGCTGGTTGAGATTGAACAGTAGTCACTCCTGTCGTGTATTCATAAGATGGGACAGGTACTGCTGCGTTCGATCCAACTGCTAACATGGAGACCAGAAATAACGCGACGGATACAAGTGACAGAATCGTCTTTTGTTTATGTTGTCGCATTTTCGTCAGTTCTCCCAGTGTACCTTGTATAACTCTCACTCAGCATAGGGTGTCAAATGTGCTCGAATAAATGGAGAGTCTTCAAGGTATATGGTGCGTCTTACAGAGTCTATGAAATACTCGTAAAACTAGAAATATAAACTCATACGGGATATACCATCCTTTAGAGCCCTGAAAATGTTCTATTTTTCGAATAGGATGGTGATAAAAAAGAATAGATAGAGACAGACTTGCTGTCTGCCTCTTTTATCCTATGCTATTTGCGTTTCTTGACAAGAAAGACTATCATCAGGATGACAACTACACCTGCAGCTCCAGCAACTATCATCATCGTACTGCCCACATCAATTGGGGGACCATCAGTGAATGTAGTTGTTATGGTTGTGGATGAGGATGCTTCTTCTACGGTGTAAGTATCAGAAGCTGATATCCGCTCATTGCCGAGGGAGTCATAAGCAACAATGCGATAAGTGACTGTAGTTTGGTCAGCTTGTCCCGGAATTTCTCCAGAATAAACATCACCGCTAGCAGTCATTGTCACATTTACCCAATCATCATCACCAATCTTGTACTGAAGAACAACATCACCTAAACCAGAGTCATCACGTACCGTAGCTGATACAGTAACAACATCATCGGGTCTTGGTACTTCAGGCGAATATGCCATATTGTTGATCGATGGACCGCTTGTATCAGGACCAATTAGTTGGAAGTGGAAATCATAGTCAGCAGACTCAACCCAATTGCCAGCACCATCAATTGCGATAACAGTGTATGTAATGTAAGATCCTTCTTCTTGATTAGGAATAGTGCCTGTATAGGTACTTCCACTATCGAGAACCATCGTTACATTGTGTTCTACTGCCTCACTATCCGAGTATGATAGAATTACTTCGGATAGACCCGAACCACCGGAATCAGTCACATCCGCACTGACAATTGCTATCTCCTTACCTTCACCATCAGTACCGTTTATAGCACTGACATTTGTTACTTGAGGAGCGATATTGTCAGGGAAGTTATGACTACGTGGTGAAGATGCTGCTTCATTGCCGGCGTTATCAATAGCAACTACAACATAGTTGAAGGTGTATTGATTGTCGTCTGTACGGTCTATATCGACTTCCCACTGGTCAGTATTGCTGTTGTATGTTGCACTGGTATTAGTTCCTGAGCTGGTATCCATAACTAGTACTTCTGCCACTCCTGAACCACTATCAGATACTTCAATATCAAGATGCAAAGTTTCAGCTGTGCTACTCTCAGTTATGCTGTCAATCGAGGGTGGAGTAACATCAGTACTTCCTGAGGAAGAATATCCTACAAACACAGGGTCAACTGTTACGGTGTAACCATCCCACCACTTGAAGTTAATCAGAGTGTAGAATTGATTTGAGGATACACTGAATGTGGTTGCTGTTCCACCAACATCTGACATGTACGTTGCTTCAAAAGCACTAAGTGGAACTGTTTGAGAGTCAACTGTTGCATTGTATGATGCGTTCTTAGCCCAAGTATATGGTGATCCACCGAGATTCATTGCAGCTACTGGAACACTTCCATTAAGCTTGGCAGTGAAATTACTCGAGGCACTTGTTCCGGTGTTTTGTATTTCAGAGTTGAAATCATCGTGATAAGTCGCATTATACGGTTGTTCACCTAAAATGATTGACACATCACTATAGAATGCTAATCCAAGACTGTAACCAGAAAGGACACTTCGTCCACCAGGTGCGTCAACATCCCAGTTGCCTACGGTCATATCGTATTTGACTTCAGCAGTGTTGGTTGATTCACCCGTATCAGTTCCAGTGAAATGAACTGAAATTCCAATCTCATCAACCGATGCCCCACTAGGACGGCTATCAAATGAGTTCAGGTCAGTATTGTAATACTGTCCCTGATACCAGTCCCAATAGGAATAGTCTCCGAATGGAAATACTACACCTGAAACATTATTGAAAGTAACACCAAAGGTTATGGTTTCATTAACAGGACGATATGCTTCTCCAGTATCACTCGAGTTGCTCCACGCCTCACCGGGTCGTACAAAGCTTACTGATTCTACATCAACAGGCATCCAATAGTGAGTCACTTCTGAATCATCAAGATTTGCGGTATTCAGCTCCATGATATTGCTATCATCAGTATCGTTCCAAGCAAACATTCCTGCGTACTCGTACCATATACTGACATCAGCAAAGAAGGTATCAGTTCCATTTGTAAACTGGGTCTGATATTCTTCTGAGATCTCCCACCATAGCCAACTCCATTCCTGACTGCTTTCGGGAACCCAGTCCCATCCCTGCTCGATAGCCTGTTGTTTCAGAGCTATTGAGGAGAAGTTCTCAGCCATCCAAGCAACGCCCCAATAACCAGCATTGGGATGTCCCTCAGTATTGAAGATTGTCGTGTTGATGAAGTCAAATCGTGAAGAATTCACAACCTCGCCAGAATCAGCTTCGTACCATGTGAAGTTATCCCACCAATTGGAAGTATAGTTTACAGTGTACATTCCTGTGTAGGAAGACATGTAGACCTCATCACCATAGATCGATACGTTATCTGGATCCCAGAGGATATTTACCTTAAGGTACTCCTGAGTCACATTATACGTGTCAGTACTATTCCAAGTATTTCTGACAAAGAACTGATCATCAGAAGTTTCAAGATTACCATCGAGGTCAATAGCTCCATTATTTGGATTGGTGGCCCATGTTGCTACACCCCACATTCCATAGTCCGGACTGCCGGTCACAAAGGACCATTGTTCCTTAACGATAGAGATTGGCAAAGGTACATAGTCGAGCTTCTTGGAATGACCCCAGACCTTGTAGGCTTTGTAGATCATATCACGAGAACCATTTATGATGTACTCTTGTGCATTGTGACTGAAATTGAACTTTGGTAGACTGAATTCACGACCTTGTTCGAGGGGTTTAATCTCTAAAGTGTCAGTTGAGTTAACCAATGCCAGATATTCTTCAACATCAAGATTCCAGAAATCATCTTGGGGTACCCAATTCTGAATATCAATATCCCAATGTTGGATAGTGTAATTCGTGTAGTTATACCAGTATCCATCAAATAGAAACTGATCAATATCCGTGGAGATATTGTAGTCGCTTGGTTCTAATACCTCAATTGTAAATTCTCGCCATTCATACCATCTATGTTGAGTACCATTGAGGTCGTATATATACCAGAATTCGGGTTCGTAGTATGGATTACCATCTCCATCATAGTTTAGAACAGCCTTATCTGCAATCCATGGATCAGGAGTGTAAATTATTGTTCCATTATCCAATGTAACATTGAAGAAATACCCTCGTTTGAGCCATGTATAGTTCAGATAATTTCCGTTGATAGTCTCCACGTAGTCATATTGTGGATTTGCAGTAGTGTTGGTATCGAATATTTGAGCATCATGCTGATTATTAATATAACCAGACACAAGATCAATGTACCCAGCTACTTCGAAATCTCGAGTCTGAGGATTTGTCGAACCATAAGCAATACTCCAACCACAATGCCGAATGTCAGGTATGAACATTCCATCTCGGTTAGTAGTAACCCATGGATACTCATCCTCTATTGGATTCCACCGGGAACTCTCATTGGTACCGTACCTAGTAAGATTGTAATCAGTAGCACCCACAGTAGCTATGTATCCAGGATAAAAATACCCATAGAGATTGTCATAGTACTGTACATCCTCTTTGATTGCTTCAACCCATTGACCTTCGATGTTTACTCGAATGTCCGCAGGTGTCTGATATTCCAAGTTCCAGAAGGACCAGACCTCAGCACCAGGATAGGGTAATTGCTGTTCAGTTCCACCCACCTCAGTGTATGCAAAGAAGTCAATAGTCTGTTCAGGAACATTGATGTCATAACCGTTCCAAGAGCCATAATACATACGATACGGCCATGGACCACGGAACAGCCAATTAAGTTCTGTACCGTTGTAATAGTAATATTCCCAATTGTCAGTTAGAGGACAATACATTTCATAGACATGAAGTTCTTGCCAAGTCTGATTGACATAGAGGACATAATGATCAAATTGCCAGAATGGTTCTGTTGCTACATTGATTGGAATAGTCCCATTTGCATAGATAACTAGGTTACCTTCTCGGACCGGAGTAGTCTCGTTCATGTTCACAACTGTCGCTGTATCCCATGTACTCGAATCAGCAAATATTCTCGTGCCATTTAGAGCATAGACATACAATTGTTCACTAAGTTTCCAATCTGCATAATGTCGCGAGTCAGAGGCATTCCTTGATGAAAGGAACCAGGTGCCATCTGAAAAGGTAGTATTGAAAATTCTACTTTGATAACCAGATTCGATGTATATCTTCGTACCATTTAGTAAACGATAGTAGTAGATGCTATTTCCTGTGTAGCCACCAGTACTCGGGTCATAGGCATCATCATCCCACTCTTCGAAAATAATAGTGTCCCAGGTATAGCCAGACTGATCGGTTTGGGTTAGGGTTTTCACATAATGCTTCATCCCATCCAACCAAATCCAAGAATCCTTGCGCGTTTCATATAGACTGTGTGTGATATTGTCTCTCAAAACAAAGTCCTGTGAAGGTGTGTCAACATAGTATTGCTGACCATCACTACTGTTGTAATAGCTATATACTGAGTCTTCTACCCAGCCAACAACAGTATGTTCACCCCAATCTGATTCATAATCTGTAACTAGGGTAAGATTACCATAGAAGTACTCCCAATCCCATTCCATCTCAGGCATATCGGGTTGGACTTGTAAATCAAATACAACTCTCAAGTCGTTGCCAATTGTTGTGTAATTCAGATTACTCGGAGTGAGGAACGTACCTGGCATAACAGTTTCGTTTGACTGTCGAGGTACCCAATCGTTTGTCCAATCATTTGCGGTGAAATTCCAAATCTTATGTTCCCAATGCCAATCAGTTATCTCAACAAGTTGCCATTCATATATTCCAGAACCGGGAGCAACCTCATTATATTGCCAGTCCCAATAGGTACTATTTTCATAGCTTGTTCGTTCTGTAAAGTTGTAAGCTTTTACCTGAAAATCACCTTCAGGAGTGACTTTTACGAATATCTCAACTTCAGACCACTGATTCCAATCAGATGTTCCGCTGCTACCCCATTTGTCATCCCATGCTCTCAGAACGAAAGCAACACCATCAATATCAGAAGCATAGCTTGCGCCACCTTGTAATCTAGACTTGACAGTGAAATTGTCGAGGCTATCAACAGCAAACATCCAAGATGGATCATAAGGTTGACCCTCATGTAAGAGACGAACAACTGCTGTTGGACTCTCAACTGAAAGCTGATGTAAAGCTTGGTAGGCTGTTGCATCAGTTGATGAGGCTGTAGGTAGATATACATTCGGAACTAATCGTTTTCCATCTATACTTAGTACTTTATCTTCAACCCAAAGTGGTTGTGAATCCCCGCCAGTGGGCAGGATTTCTTCGCTGACATGACCACGAAATGTAACGTAATCAAATCCATCAATTGTATAGTTTTGACTTGTAGTAGTGTTTAGAATGTATGGTTTAGGAGCTTCGATATCAGTAGGCCAATCCTCATAGAATGTTTCTTGATACCATTGAGGACTATACCCACTAGGATCAGAAGGATCTACAACTAGAGTTTCATTATCAATTGTATACGAATATTTTGAACTCCAAGTTCCATCACTGAAATTGAAAATCAGAGCTTGGCGAGCCCAAGCGAAAGACATCCATTCATATTGTATGACCCAATCTGAGCCACTCCACTCGTAGTGAACCTTTCGATATTCACGACCTGGATCAATCCATTTGGTCCGAGTCTCCCAGTGAAAACCATGTTTGTAAACCGTTGATGTTACTGAAACCGTATCGTTCCAATAATAGGTTTCACTTGTAGAATTATATTCCCATCCACCAGTAACTTCTTGGGTTTCGGTGTATGGACCATAGACCCACTCTTCATCTTCCACAGATTGTGGAAGATCGATGTATACAATCACCGCACCAGGATTTTCACTCTTGATTTTGGCTGTCATATTGAAGTCTACACCACGTGTAGCAGAATAGACTGGATTGCCATCATCATCGTAACGATCCCAATAATAGTAACCGCCAGCACCCTGTTGAATGACCTCCTCAAAAGTCATACCGACTGCTCTGGCACTTAGTTCATCATTCTCACTTTCTGCAAGCGTATTAATATTCTCATCCAAAGCTACTGCTGAAATCTGATACACCCCTAGTGGAGTGGTTGAATTGAATTTTAGTTGGAAAGTAGTCCAGTAATTTTCAGATCCTATTTGATACTCTGAGTTACCTGCATCCAACTCGACAAAGGAATCAACTGGTTCACCAAGTTGCATCCAGATAAATTCCTCAAGACTTCCTGGTTCAGGAGCGAGTTTTGCCTCTGTAAGTTGTGCAATCGGACTTGATGTCACTGAATCGGTACCCGCTGGAGATTTTGTTCCACCGCCACCATCATCTCCGCCAGAACCACCATCTATTGTAGCATTCTGGGAGGAGTACATCACCCAAGTATCTGTTGGAATCTCATAGATACCAAAGAACATAATACCATTTTGACTAATTGGTCCTTCCTGCATCTGTTCAGATATATTCCAATACATTCCCATCAAAGCGATTGAATGTGGGACTTTTCCTTGGAGAGCATTCATTGGTAATTTCAGTTGGAACTTTGCCCAACCATCTATCTGTATCTCATCAGTAAGAGAGATAAGAGAATTCGAACTGGCATTTCTGACAGACCATGTAATCTTTGGTCCGAATTGCCAGTGACTATGTGAAAAGGATTCCGTCCACTCTTCGCTTGTTGTACCTTGTTCCCAATCAACGTAAGTATAATTGGTTGGAATTGTTGCAGAAGGACTAGTTAATTTAGTATCTGCAATATTTCCTAAGGAAGTATCA
The DNA here is from genome assembly GCA_014728035.1 of Promethearchaeota archaeon. Classification (GTDB taxonomy): domain Archaea; phylum Asgardarchaeota; class Thorarchaeia; order Thorarchaeales; family Thorarchaeaceae; genus SHMX01. The sequence goes on from WJMJ01000018.1 coordinate 90,930, forward strand.
TGTACCATAGTATTAGTACCAAGAGGTACATTGGTAAGTGATACCAAGAATAGTACAATTGCGAACAGTGACAGTACTCTACTGTTCGGTTTAATCATAAACACCTCTTATTCTGAAGTATAAAGCTATCTCAGCGTGCAAAGGAGCAGTTCTGATATATCATACTCCTTTATTTCAGAGATAGTTTTCTCTGTTAACAGTCTTACAATACATAATATAAGCCTACGTTGGTTGAAGGTATACGATTTTCGGACATATGATAACAAAAAAGAGAAAAAGTACCGGAATTTTCCGGTACTGGATATAATTATCCAAAGATTAATCGCTCAACAAAGCCTCTTACCAGACCTGAAACCTCAGTTTCAACCAAAGCAGCAAGTCCTAAGAAGAATGCACCAAGAATATAGGTTCTCCATACTCTACCATCGGTCAACAGCACTCTAGTCTTTTCTGGGATAGAATCGAATTCCTCATTCATAATACTTGGCGATAAATCACGAGCTATTCGCAGAGAAGCTGCAGCAATGAATAAGAAAGCAGGTATTTCTATCACAAAGTGAGGAAGAATTCCAGCCCAGAAGAGAATTGGATTATCCTTTATCATTGCAAGGCCTCCAACAGTCAATGCTGTAGAGAGAACTTCTGAGATTGCCAGAGACATAAGGCTGAATTTGATGTATAACAATAATGTATCCTGTTGCTGTACTTCAGGTCTATTTCCGTAAAATACTTTGTATAATATTGCAATAATCATGGGTAAGATGATCAAAGCAATCAGAGTGAATTGGTCATCATACACAAAGTATTCGAGTACGAACAAAATAAGCAATGGTGGGAACCACCATCCGCCATCCGTACCTCGTAGCTTGTTTATAATCCAAATTAGGAAATACCCTCCAAATAGAATACATAGGAGAATTCCCACAATCAATCCAATAAATGCCTCAGGACTCCATGGATGAACTAAGACAAAAACACCATTTAAGAGAATGAAGGATACAATCAAACCAGCTGCAACAGTAAATGCCACAAGAAACAACGAGTAGATTGCATTCGTTTTCTCATCAGATTCCTGTCTTCTCATTGCAATAAGCCATAATATGAGGGACCAAAAAATCGGCCCAATTAGTAGCATGAGTAAGGTTCGGATCAAGTTGTGTTCTAAAATAATGGGAAATATTGAACCACCAGTTGCTTCAATAGTCCATTCACCAAACACAAATTCAAGACCATTAGGATCTCCAATCTCACCTAATACGGACATAACCAGATACTCCAAAATTCCAGGTGGAACAACAAGAGATAGAGCTGCAATACCTATTACAGATATTATCAATCCACCAACAAACATCACAACGACATCACGAACATCAGAGGAATGAACATTCACTAAAGGTGTGGTGTCTAGATTGTGTTTTTCTCGATATATATCACTAGATTTCAGGTAATGCATAACAAACATAGTACCGAAAATATAGAGTGGTACGTTAATCAGAAATTCTGACAGATACCGATATATCATGTCACCTTCAGTGGGGAATGCCATTGTTGGTCGTAGACTAAGAAACTCAATATCAGGGGCGATAACATGACCTACAGAAATATTGAGAATATAATCTAATCCTGGAAGAATTAACCAAGTACCAATAGCGAGGAGTAATCCTCCAATAATTGCAAAACCTTCCACCTCACCTCCAATTCTTTTGCGTACGAAGTGCCCAACAACTCCTAGGAAGAGAATCATACAGAATGGAATCAGGAGAATCAATAGAATCCATCTCACGGCATTTAGAAATCCAACAGACGTTGTGGGATTAGATAATGCATTTGCAACAGAAGATTCCACATTTTCCGGAAATATTCTCAGGGGCATCATTGATTCAGCTGAATAATGTAAAGTAACTGCAAAGATTGCACCCACATAAGCTGCGATACCAATTCCTGAAACAATAACGGAATATCCATAATTAGATAGGGTTGCTTTGATATCAATACTGGAAACTTTTGAACGTACCTGGGTTAGAGCTTCAAAAGTTCGCTTATAGAAGCGGATAGCGAAATCCTCAACTAATGGAAATACTACGATAGCAAATAGGATTGGTGGAAAAGCAATAATGAAACCAATAGCATAGCTCGTAAGTACAAATTCCAGTGTTGTTGGAGTTCCAATAACTTCTACAATCGAGAGTAAAATAGTACCAATTGAAAGGAGTAAGTTAAGCCTAAAGAACCATCCTAGAACACCCCTCATCATTTCGTCGCCAATTTTTCTGTTACCAAGAGTAAGACCTGCACCTTTTGCAAGTCGATTAGACGAAGGATATCCAAATCGATAAATCCAAGTCAAGAACACTATAATTCCATATGCGTAGAAAGAAGGTGGACTACTCATATACAGACCAATTGATGGTAATAAAGTAGCAAGTCCGATTATCAGATAATCCTTCCACGATTCACTATAAGCTTTAGAAATCACTTCTGGATTGAGAGGTTCTTTGTCCGGAATATCGAATTCAACATTATGGATTCTATCTCTAAATCCTGAGAAGCCATCTGTTTCTGGTTCTCTACCAATAACTCTCTTGATAACATTGGAGAATTTTCGCTTTATTGGATCTTGTAGAGCTAACTTGATTGCCAGTACAAGCATCCCGAAAAGCACAGCAAAGAACGCAACCATTACCCATGTAAGAAAGTCTTGTAATGCACTCGCAAAGTGAAATATGAAATCAAGAAGAAGAGCATCACCAATTTCGTTACTTGCAAAGGGAGGGAGTTCAAATAACCCCGAACTCAAATCGGTGTATGTAATCAAAAAGAAAATATTCCATAGGAAGTAGAATACTGCCCGAATGTATAAAATTGCAAGAAAAGCTTCAACATATCTGTTACGCTTTGATCTAAATACAATCAAATAAATCAATGTCGAAATCAAAGCAGGGAGTAGCTGAAACAAGACTGTTACTAAGTTTATTTCTGCCATAAACACACCTCAGTGTTATCTGAAAATAACTTCAGCTCTCGCGAATAGAAAAAGGTTCGGTGGACAGACTAATTTACTTGAAAGATATTCTCTACCGAAAGCTTCAAATAGTAAACTATTGTTAAATAGAATCAGAGCAATCCAGAACAGGAGAAATAAAGCAAATGGAAATTAGCAAAGAGTTAGCAGATATGATTAATGACCAACTTAATTTTGAGATATACAGTGGTTATATCTATCTAGCAATGGGTGCTTGGTTTGAAGACCAGAATCTAAGTGGATTCGCACGTTGGATGGAAATACAGTTTGATGAGGAATATGCGCACGCAATAAGATTCTGGAGACATCTTTACGAAAGAGGTGCAAAAGTCGAATTGAAAGCGATTGAAGCACCTAAGACCGAATGGACCTCTCCTCTAGAAGCATTTCAAGATGCATATGAACATGAGAAATTAGTCACTGAGCGGATCTACAAAATTGGAGAACTCGCTGAGCAACAGAAAGATAGAGCAACTTTGTCATTTCTGAATTGGTTCTATGACGAACAAGTCGAAGAAGAAGACAAAACTATGACAATTCGTGATACATTGAAAATGATTGGCGATAGTATTCCCGCTCTCCTACAACTAGACGCAAAACTTGGAGCAAGACCACCAGTGTCAGGAGTACCTCAAGAATCAACAGAACCATAGAAGATTCACGAATAAACAGGCGGCTCTATGAGCCGCACATCATTTTTCTTAAGATAGTATAACTTATTTTCTACCCTTCCATTCAATTTCATTGTGTAAGCCATGTTACCAAAGAAAGTAATAGACTCTGTAAATGAAGTTGTATCAGGTGTAAAAGCCAAGGATAATGTTGCCCATATATCAGGATTTCATCGGATACAAGTTACATCTCAAATTGACTTGGCAATTGACTGGGTTAAAGATGAAATTGATAGGTTAAGTGGAATTGAAACCAAAGTATTCGAATATGACTCAGATGGTGTTTCTTCAATCGAAACGTGGGACTCTCTTTACTCGTGGAATCCTGAAAGCGGGATGTTACGACTAATTGAACCTGAGAGTAAGATTCTAGCAGACTTTGGAGCTGAGAAAATTTCACTTGCTGCTCACTCAACAACAGCCGATTGTGAAGCTGAAGTGGTCTACGTTGGAAAAGGCACCAAGGACTCTGATTATGATGAGAAAGATATCAAAGGGAAAATTGTTCTAGCTACAGGAAAGGCAAAATATGTACATCAAAAAGCATGCATTGAACGTAATGCAATTGGAGTGCTTACCTATATACCACCTTCTGGAAAGAACGAAATAGCCTCGATTCGAAGATATGAAGGTCTTTGGCCTAATTCCGAAGAAGCTGAAAAAACCAAATTTGGATTTGCTTTGACTCAATCTGATGGTATTAAACTAAAATCATGGCTCGATAAAGGAAAGTCAGTAAAAGTAAAAGCAAGAATCAAGGCAGAATTAGGAACAGGAAAGCAAAGAATTCTTTCAGCACTGATTAAGGGAAAAGATGATTCAAAAGAAGTCTGGGCCTTCGCACATATTTGTCATCCCCATCCAGGTGCTAATGATAATGCCTCGGGCGCAGGGTCATTACTTGAAGCAGTAAGAACAATTCAACACATGTTTAATGAAGGCACGATAGAGAAACCAGAATATTCGATCAGATTCCTTTGGGGTGCAGAGTGGCATTCAACAATTTATCTTATTGAGAATGAAAAGGATATTTTGAAAAAATGTGTTGCAATGATTAACATGGACATGGTGGGAACTAATCCTGCGTTATCTGGTAGCATATTCAAAGTATATCGAACTCCATTCTCCTTACCTTCTTCATTGAACAATGTTGTAAGATACTGGTTGGAGCTGGAAGGTAAGAAGCTACCAAAAGCATCTGAAGGAGGAAGTATCACCCCACACACCTATGGATATTCACGATATAGTGCTGGAAGTGACCATTTTCTATTCACAGATGCAACAATTGGTATACCTTCAGTAATGCTCAATCAGTATCCTGACAAATTCTATCATACCTCTACTGATACAATCGACAAGATTGATCCATCACAGATGGCATATGCAACCAAAGTGCTTGCACTATCACTGCTAACTCTATCATATAGAAAAACAACCTGCAAAGAATCTCTCTTGATAAGCATCAGAAATGAAATGGTCGAGCTATTGCAGGCAACCTCATTCGATGCGGTTTCAAAACTTGGACAATGCATCGGAGATCCGGAAGATGTCTATGCGCAAGCATTTACATTTCTTGGATATGTGCGAAACCTAGGTTTTGCAACTCTTGATAAAGCAAAAGAAGAATGGTATTTGATAAGCGAACAGGAGCAACTCAGACAGTCTCTAAAAACCAGTATAGAAATGACTTACACTGCTGAAATGGTGGTCTTGCGGAGGGCATACGAGGGAGCTTGTGCAGAAGTTGGACTTGAGGCAAAAGAGGAGGAACTAATTGACCTCGACAAAGTCAGCTTTGAATTGGAAGTAAAACGAAAGTTCAAGTATGCACTCAGTCCATCAAAACTACTTGAAAAAGTTGGAGACCGTTCTGCATACTACATTGAGAAGCGAATGAATGACGAACACTTCTTTGATAAGATAGATGAATTACTCAATCTATCTGTAGACTGGGCTAATCTCGATGAGATATGGAAGAAGCTAGCTTTTCAATTCGGATATTTTGAACAAAAAGAACTTTCGGAAGTAATTAAGGACCTTGAAAAAGGAGGTCTGTTGGAAACCCGGAGTATCAGCTAAATGACTGAGAATCAGAGACCGTATTCTAAGGTCATATTTGCAGGGACATTTGACAGGTTGCACGAAGGTCATAAACATCTCCTTCGTGTTAGCCTTTCCTTAGGAGAAAATCTTGCAATTGGAATAACAACAGATAAGATGTTACAGAAAAAGACCGGTCACGATAAGATCCAATCTTTCAAAGAACGCTCTGCAAATGTTATGAAGTTCTTACAAGACATTCAAGCTGCAGAAAGATGTGAGATATTCGCTATCGACACTGTAGAGGGAGGGGCTGACAAAATGGAAGATCTAGAAGCATTAATCATATCTGATGACAGAAAAGTCTTGGATAATGCCCTCAGAATCAATAATTTGAGGGAAGAAAACGGTCTAGATAGATTTCATATTGTTATTGTACCACTTGTAAAAACAAAAGATGGAAAACCACTATCATCTTCCAGAAAACGTCAGGGAGAATCTTTTGAAGAGGAAGAAATTATCTATTAAAATTCTGAAAATCTGTGACCCTGAAGGTAGTACTGGTCAAAAATAGGATTAGAATCTAGAGGAACATACTCAGTTCTACTACAGATCTCAGAGATTTCTTCATCAGGATCTTGAAGACAGCTTAGAATTCCAGCTCCTTCAAGAGCCCCATGTCCAACTTTTCTATGGCACGCTTGTACAAGATTTGGAAATAGACCAATGGAAGTCGCGGATTCAATGTCGAGATTAGCACCAAATGATCCAGTAAGGTAAAGATGGTTCACATCCCCTGGAGAGATATCCACACGGTCAAATAGAGTCATAATCGCTCCAAAGATTGCAGCCTTCGATTGTTGTAACATACGGATATCGGGTTGTGAGATGTATATTCGTTCACCAGTAGCAGAATCATCTTTCTCGACTATAGTATAGCTAAAGATAGAGTTATGTTCGTGCAAATAGGGCAAATCCAAATTTCTCTGAATCGAACCATTTTCATTAATAATGCCTGTCCGTAACATTTCTGACAGTAGTGATATTGTGCCTGAACCACAGATTCCGGAAGGTAATAATCTACCAAGAACCAAAGTATTTGGTTTATATGATTCATCAATTTCAACTGCTGTTATCGCACCAGGTTGTGCTGCCATTCCACATTTGATACTCATGCCTTCAAATGCAGGCCCAGATGGAGCAGAAGTGACTAAATATGAATCTTCATGCTTAAGAACAATTTCACTATTCGTGCCAATATCAAGGAGTAGTTTTGTTTTTGATTCATTCTGTTTTGAAGATACTATCATACTGATTGCATCAGATCCGACAAATGCTTCCATAATTCTTGGACAGAAAACTTGAACATCGGATATTGTTTCCAGTCCAATTTGAGACCCAGAAGTCCAAATTGATCTAGTCTCTGTTGGATGGTAGGGAAAAGATGCAAGACCATCAAGCGAATAACCGAGAAGGACATGATGCATTACAGTATTTCCAACAACAGTAATCCTCAAAATTTGTTCAACTGAAATATTGTGACTATCAAGTGTTTTTTGGATTAACAAATTGATTGTAGACCGTAATGAATTTGTCAACTCTCTAAGCTTCTCGGCGTTATTAAAAGAACATCTAATTAACGAAACAATCTCTTGGCCATATTTGAGTAGAGAATTTGGAATTGAAAATATGGAAAAAGAATCATTACTACAAGTGAGCAATCGAGCAGATATTTGAGAGGTACCTACATCGATTGCTAGCTTGTACGAATCTTTCTTCTCCACCACATGCCACCAGCGGTTGGTCTCACAATGAAATTTTATCGAACCAACATAACTGGACAAGTCGCATGATTTACTACTTTGTCACTAATAGATCCAACAAATAATCTCTTGATACCACTAACACCTCGCGAACCCATGATAATCAAGTCTGCACCCTGTTCTTCAGCTATCTCAATTATCCGATTTGCAGGATCACCATGAGATATTAGATCAGTTACTTGACAATTCAAGGAATTTGCAATTTTTTTAGCTTTGGAAAGAATATCCTCACCTAACTTCTGAAGAGCAAGAAAAGGTTGATCGGAAACAGTGTCATGATAGGGAGTGGCTGAAACGAGCATTGGCACCACATTTAGTAGGATAACCTCTGCCTCTAATTTTGGCCCCATCGAACACGCATATCTTACCGCTTTATCAGAATGCTCAGACCCATCTATTGCAACTAGAATGGTCTTTAATTCAACTTTCTCAGCTTCTGAACTCATATCACACCAACATATGTTTCAGTGTAAGCGAGCCTTATCTCTCTTGTGCCACAGTGTAATTTCAAGTAGGATATGGAAACACACGATGAGAATATATGGAAATATTTCTCTAATTACTCATATCATTCGGAGCCGTTAATAATGCGAATAACTGGTACACGTTACACTATTGACAAAAAACCCCCCGTTTTAGAACTGAGATATCAGGGAAGAGTTGTTTCCAAGTTCGAATATGTTGGCAAAACACTCAATGATGTGTCAGAAGAAATTTGGGCCGATCTAAAGCGCAAAGGAACAACAATTCTGAAGGGTGCTTTGAAGGACGAGCTGTCCACTCTATTTCCAGGAATTAGAGTGACAGGGCCCTTGAAGTAAAGAGATTCCTAAGAGGTTAGAGGTCTGAGAACCTCTTCTCACCTCTTACCAACAAACGTAGAGTATCAACCAATTCAGTATACTTGACTCTGACTTGATCCATACTATCACGGTCTCTTATTGTAACCGTGGTATCCTCTAAGGTATCATAATCGATAGTAATACAATAGGGTGTTCCTATCTCATCCTGCCGACGGTATCGCCGTCCAATCGACCCACTTCTATCATAATATGTTATGAGACCGCTTTCTAGGATATCCTCGTAGATTTCCTTTGCTTTTGATTCAAGTTCGTCTTTCCCCATCAAAGGAAAGACTGCTACTTGAATAGGAGCAACTGATGGTGGGAATCGTAACCAGCTCCTTTCGTCATCTTCTTCATATGCATTATCAATTAAACAATAAAGAGGCCGTTCAACGCCAAACGCTATTTCAAGAACATCGGGTACTACAGGTTTTTTATCAACTTTGACATAGAGCTTCTCTTTTGAGAACTCTTTGTGGCGTGTCAAGTCATAATTTCCACGATCATGTACACCACAGCATTCCACCCAGCCAAAACTTTCTGTATAAACTTCTACATCCCATGCGTCTTTTGCATAATGTGCTCGTTCATTTGGAAGGTGTTGACGAAGTCGCATCATATCATCTGTGAAACCCATGCTTCTAAATATCTGATATGCCAGATGCACACACCAACCATATGCTTGTTTTTGGAAATAGCCCTTCTCTAGCGCTTCCTTCATTGAAACCTCTACTACCTCATCTGATTCTCCTTCCTGGTTCTGATACGGAAGCAGAGGAAGTGTATCATCTGCGATGGCAGGGAAGAATTCCCAATCAATCTCATCAGCTTCAAGAATGAATATCTGCCCCTCAACTTGAGTGAATTCTCTTAGTCTTAGCATGCCTTGACGAGGTGATATTTCGTTTCTGTAGGCTTTTCCAATCTGAAAGACCTGCGCCGGAAGTTTGCGTCTAAAAAATGTAAGAAATCTTTTGAACAACAAGTAGGTTGTCGTTGCAGTTTCAGGTCGCATATACGCAGTCTGATCCAGACCAAGTTGCGTCTTTAACATAAGATTATACTGGGTAACAGGACCAAGTTCGGCCTTACACGACGGACAGACTATACCTAATTCTTCCATCTTTTCAGTCATCTCATCAAGAGATAGACCTTTGATTTTCGCATCTGGAACCTGTTCTTCAATGAGGGTATCGGCACGATAACTCTGATCACACTTAGTACATACTGTAACAGGATCGATAAAACCATCGAGGTGACCAGATGCCTTCCATACAATTTCCGGAGAAACAGTTGGACACTCAACTTCCCAGAAGTTAGCTTTGACAAATGAACCACGTATTTGGCTCTCTAATCGGTTCTTCAAAAGTTTGCCAAGAGGACCTAAATCATAAAGACCTGCGGCTCCACCATAAATCTCAGGGGATGGCCCCCAGAAGAAACCTCTCTTTTTACAAAGTCCATATATAACTTCTTGATGGTCTTTATCATCACTCATAGTCAAAACCAATCTTCGTGCTAATTACGTGTTTCTTAAACCTATGGTTGAATGACCTATTTTTGTACATCACTCGGTAATGATGTTCCTTGGGAAGACGTTCGTCATTCTTATTAGTGAAATAAGACTCTGGAAATCAGGGTGCTGAAATGGTTGAAGATTCGCAAATATCGGGTTTCTACAAGTTATCAATGAATGAACGACAGAAAAAACTACAAGAACTCACAGGAATTAATCCTGAAGTCCTTGAGCCACTTTTTAATCCTGGCACAGTTGATATGGAAGTTCTAGACCATATGATAGAAAATGTAGTTGGGTCCATGACCTTACCATTGGGGATAGCTACGAACTTCAGAGTTAACAATCAGGACTATCTTATTCCAATGGCGATCGAAGAACCATCAGTTGTTGCAGCTGCGAGTAATGCTGCAAAAATGACTCGTCCTCATGGGGGATTCTATGCTACAGACACAGGACCTGTTATGATTGCACAGATACAAGCTATAGAGGTGCCAGCACCGTTTTCAGCTAAGATTGACATATTACGAATAAAAGAAGAGCTTCTAGAATTCGCAAACAAACAGGATCCGATATTGGTTAAATTTGGAGGTGGTGCAAAGGACATTCGAGTAAGAGTTATTGACTCATCCATTGGACCGATGTTGATAACTGAACTGATAGTAGATACACGTGATGCCATGGGTGCCAATGCGGTTAACACAATGGCTGAAGCTCTCGCACCTAGAATTAAAGAAGTCACTGGTGGCAAAGTACTTCTGAGAATTTTATCAAATCTTGCAGAGTTACGACTTGTTCAGGTTCGGGCAATCTTTGATGCAAAGATGCTTGGTGGTGAAGAAGTGGTAGATGGAATAATTGCAGCTTGGGCATTTGCTGAGGCGGACCCGTATAGATGTGCCACACACAACAAAGGAATTATGAACGGAATCGATGCTGTAGTTGTAGCAACTGGAAATGACTTCAGAGCTATTGAGGCTGGAGCACACAGTTTTGCTGCCAAAAATGGTTACAGTTCATTAACTAAATACGAAAAAAATGAAGATGGAAACCTTGTTGGAAGTATTGAGATTCCAATGGCAGTTGGACTTGTAGGGGGAGCTACAAAAGTACATCCGGTTGCTAGGGCCAGTGTTAAAATCCTAAATGTTGAAACATCCATAGAGCTTGCTCGCATCATTGCTTCAGTGGGACTTGCGCAAAATGCCGCCGCGCTTCGTGCTCTTGCAGCAGAAGGGATTCAGAAAGGGCACATGGCACTACACGCAAGAAATGTTGCTTCTACCGCTGGAGCTCGTGGAGAAATGATTGAAGTCATCGCAAAGAAATTGATTGAAGAAAAAATGGTCAAAGTCGAACGAGCAAAAGAACTCTTGGAAGAACTATCCAAATAGGTTATTTGGAAACATCATGAAGAGGTATATGAATTCTGAAGCTCGTCTGTTTGGAATCATCAAGTGTGATTTTCCAATCATGAGCTTCTATAATTCGTTTCACTATCTGAAGACCTAATCCACCCTTATCTTTGCTACTAATCTTCTTAAGAAAAATAGACTTTCTGATTTTTTCAGGGATTTCTTTTCCATCATTTGTTATAACGATATCAACCTCTTTACCATGATATTCGCTAAAAACAGATATGGTAGATGGATTTCCATGTTCAAATGCATTTTGAATGAGATTTTGAAATGCTTGAGTTATTTTTGCCAAATCGCACTCTACTGTTGGTAGGTTTGAAAGATGCATATCAACTGAGTTAGGTATGATTGTATCATTTATCGATTGAAGAATCTCGAATAAGTCACATGTTTCTCTTTGGCCTATAATCATACCCGCATCTGCAAGTTGGACTGATTCTCTTAGGAGACTCTCCATCTGGTCAATCATAGTCTTGAACCTGGAGATGTAATCAGGATTGTATTCATCATCCAATAATGAAAGTAATCCCATCATATTATGTAAGATGTTAGATATGTCATGCTTCATCTGATGTGTGAATTTAGATAGTTCATCTCGCTGGGTTTCTAATTTCAATTTCGCTTCTATCTCAGGAGTGATATCTTGTGCAGAACCAATTATCCGAAAAACATCTGATTCGGATTTGACTTTCTGAACAGCACCATACCCATGAATCCAACGTATGGTTCCTTCTGGAAGATGTATGCGATAAATGAAATTAACAACATCCAAATTATCTGCATTTTGTAACAACTGTTTGAATCTCTCTTTGTCATCGGAATGAACTATGGAAAGGAACCACTTCCACAGGTCTTCCGTTTTTTCTGGAACTTGATTCTGTGTGATTCCATGAATATCACACCACTGATCACTAAAATAAGATTCAGACAGATCATTTCTTAATTCAAAATAACCAATTCCGGTGGCCTCCATTGCAATACCGAGTCGCTCCTTGCTCTTCTGAAGCTGCTTTTCAATCTCTATATGTTTGGTAATGTCGGTTGCAATCATTAGGAGATGATTGGGCGAAGCCTTTGTAAAGTACCAGATCATATGAAAACTTCGATTTTGTGTAAGCATTTGGTATTCTGTCTCAAATTGAATGATATCTCCCAAGCTCATTGCCATTGCTTCTGTAATTTTATGTTTATAATGTGGAGATTGGTGATAAATCTCCTCTACAGTCTTTCCAACCAGAGATTCGACTTTTCCTTTGGAAGCATCATGGATTCTGAAATTAACAGCAACAAGACGAATAGATCCATCTTCTTCACGCTCCCAGACCTGAACAAATTCTGGTATTGCATTAAATAATGCTCGGAAAAATGCTTCACTCTCTGTAAGTTCTAGAGCCAGTTTTTGTCGTTCAGTTGTGTCTCTCATGCTTGTGCGGAATCCAAGTAGCTCACCAAGATTGTTGCGCATTGGTTGATATGACATAGCTATCCAACGAACTAAACCGTCTTTGGTTAATATTCTAAAAGGGATATCATTTCCTTTGGATTCTCCATCAGTTGCTTGATTCAAGATATCAAATATTTTGTATCGATCTTCTGGATGAATAATTGATATTGGATAATCCTTCATTCCCATACAGTCTTTCACAGAATATCCAGTAATCCTTTCGACTGCAGGATTTACCCATATGAGATTCCCATCATTACCAATCCAACTCTCCCAATCATAGGTTACATCAGCAATTATTCTAAAATAGGGGTCTCGAATCGGGTCAGATATACCATTGGCACCTCCAGTAACATCCTTCAGAATGCAGTGGGTCTTCTCAAAGGTTCCATTGCTATTATATGAAATGCACCCATCAATGGAAACTTGTCGAATATCTCCGTCCTCTCGAATCATATCATAACGAACGTCATGAACTCGACCGTCTTCTTTGAATTTCTGGAAGTTTTCGTGGAATTTTCGCCGTTGAGATTCTACAATGAAATCCCCAAAACTTCGTCCGATTACGTTATCTCTATCATAGTCAAATAATTCTAGCCATGCCAAATTGACTTCGCGGATACAACCATTTCCATCCAGTGACTGATATGGAAGAGGGGCATATTCGAATAGAGAGCTGAAATAGGAAGTCTGTTGTTTGATCTCTTGTTCTGCTTTGTATTCCTCAGTTTTGTCTGAGAAAACTACCAATACAGACCGTTTGTCAGCATATTGAATCGGATTCAGAAATGCCTCTAGCCATTTTATCGTTCCAGAAGTGTTCACTATTTTGTAACGCTTCTTGATAGGTGTATTAAATTCTCCTAGTTTTCTTTCATAATCTTCAACTAATTCTGGATGTTCTGATATATCAAGAATTGCTGATAGATTATCCGGTCCAAATCCAATCAGCTCGCTTTTCTTATATCCAAGTATCTCTCCGGCCATCTCATTTGCAAATAACACTTGAACTGAATCCAACCCAATAACCAACACTCCTTGCGGGGTTGATTCAATTAATGCTTCTGCTAATTCTTCACTCATCTCTTTTAATCGAATGGCCTCTTTCTCTTTTGTAATATCAGATACTAAGAGAACGATATGTTTCCCATTTTGGTGGAGACTAAGGTAAGCACGATACCAAATCTTCTCTTCATCAAATTCTAACCAGTATTCCATAACTTCTGTCTGACCAGTTTCAAGAATTCTCTGTTTACGTTCGATATATTCTTCATAAATACGAGGCGGAACGACATCACTAGCTTTTTTGCCCAGAAATTCATCAGGCGATACAATTACTCTGGACGTTTCAGAACCGAAGAAATCTATATATCTATCATCTTCGTCCATCACAAAAATCATATCTTGCATGGATTCGATTAATAGACGATTCCGAAGCTTGGATTCATCTAAAGCCTTACTAATTTGAAAACTCAACACTGCATTTTGCAACGCATGAGCTAATTCAGAATACATTGATTGAGGTTCAGCATCTTTCTTAATGTATTGAGTTGCCCCTTTGTTCAAAGCTTCGATAGCAACATCTTCTCTCGACTTCCCGGTAAACAGTATGAAAGGAATCCTGGAATCACGTTTCCGGACATATTCGAGCAGATCAAGACCATTGTGAATAGGCATATCATAATCTGATATTATTGCGTCAAATTTTTTCTCTGCAATCAATTCCATTGCTTTTTCACTTGATGATAGAGTTACAATATCTAATCCTGTTAGTGTTGTAAGAAATCGTTTTGCAACCTGACATGTGATTTCATCATCGTCAACAAATAATACCGTTGCAGAGCACATTTAATCACCAGCTAAAGTGCCCTTGTAATAAACAGTTCCACCTTAGGCATAGGATATATGAAAGAGCACCATTTATCTCTGTTTATTATAAACTATTTATCGAAACCAGTTCATCAGCGGAACATATTTGTACGAATCAAATCAAATAACCACCTGACCTCAGGCTTGCAGAGGGAACTACAAAGGGTCGGAATAATATGGAAAACGAATGTATTCAATGGGAAAAACTTGCAGGTGAATTCGCTGAGAAAGAGAAATACTACCAAGCGGCGAACCAGTTCAGAAATGCTGCTTCCTGCCATTTAGATAAAGTTCTTGAGATGACACGAAAAGCAGCTGAATACTATCACATGCATGCTGAAGCTAGTGCTGAAGCAGATGATCACAAATCAGCAGCCAGATCATATTTTGAAGCTGCAAATCAATACCGACAAGTAAGTGATTTTGCTACTGCTCTGACCCTATTTGAAAATGCTGCTTCTGAAGCATTAGATGAGGGTATGACAGAAACCGCTGCTTCTTCCTATCTATGGGCAGCATTTGCGTGTCATAAACTTGGTAACACCGACTATTTCCTAACTTGTGCTGAAAATATGGCAAATCTGTATGATAAGGCTGCCGAATCGGTACTCGAAGAAGGGAAAGCAGAGAGAGCGGTGATTAATTTATCACTTTCAGCTATGGGATTCGCTACAATTCAGAGGATTGATGATGCCAAACAACGAATCGAGAAAGCTAAACGTGTAATTGATAAAACAAGTTGGCCATGGTTGAAAACACTTCTCTCTTTCAGTGATGCACTGGCAGATGGTAGATTGATCGAAGCTGAAGACCAGTGGAAGGATTTCAAGGAAGAAGAAACTATCCAAGAAGTCATGAAAGCTTGCCATAGTATAATTGAAGATAGAGAGCGACGAGGTCAAAAATAGACCTATGTCACTCGTACCTTCACTGTTTTAGTTACTTCCTTGCCTGTTTTAGTATCCTCAAGTTTCATGGTTGCAAACTGCTCTCCTGTTACTTCAGCTTGGATATAGACCTGGAAAGACATCCGCTCACCAGCACCTAGGAATTGAATACTTTTCTCAGTTCCTCCAAGCGATACAACCAAGCCATCAGAGAGTTCAATTTTCACGGTGATATTACCAGCAGGACCATCACCAGTATTTTGAATCATCACATCAAAGACTATTTCATCTCCGATATCAGCAGAGATCTGTTCTGGATTAACTTCTAATGCTAATTCTGATGGAGCTTTGCCTATCCGGAATTCAATCGCGTTACTATGCTTGTTAACTAGCACTGATTCACCTTGTAACGTTAGTACGAAAGGACCGATTTTTCCATCACCACTTAGTACAGGATTGACAATCAATAACCAAGACTCCTCAGTTTTATTCACAGCTTTTAGTTCCAAGTCTTTTGAAAAGGCAAGACTGTTTGATAGAGTATATCTATAATCCACAATTGTAACAGGAATTGGGCATTTATATTTCAGTTCAAACTCGATAGGTGTCTTTGCACTAATCTCATACATTTCCTGTCCAGCCCACTGCAGTATTAATTCAGTCTGGGTTGCAAGTTTTACACCTTCCACCACATAATTAACAAGACCACTCTCAACCTCGGAGGGTTTAGCTCTTGAAACTATCCTCTTAATCTCTTTCAGAGATGGTTCTTCACCCTTACAAAGAACATCAACACATAATCGTGCTAATTGCATCATTCCCTCCATAGTCTTAGCTAATTTATAGCGCTTATCAGTTTTCTTTGTAAGATTAACACATGTATCAAAATTTCTGGAAGCTAAATAACAAATAATTGCTAACCCATTTGCACGCATTGATGATTTGGTTTTATGTTTCTTGAACAAATGATCAGAAGCTTCAGAATATAGTACAGCTCCTTCATCAAATCTAGCTTCTTGAAGTAAAGTTTCAGCAGCCGCAATTTTCATCTCTGCCGCTTTTACATGGTCCTCAAAATCTAATGCAGCCCATGCAGCCTCACGGAAGTATTTAACTGCAAAATCAGGTCGGTCTGCTTCATTGAAGAGCTTTGCAGCTTTCTCGTATTCGGTACACGCATAATCTGAATAACCCTCCTCAAATTCCTCTATTGCCTTCTCGACATGTTTTTTTGCCTTTGAAATCGGATCTCGTTTAAGAAAGTCGAACATTTTATAGTCCTCGAATATCTCTGTGAGTAAGTCTAGCGAATTCACCCTTCGCTATATCGCTTTCGGCTGATGTGATATAAATGATGAAAGAACCACCATATTGGCAAAATCCTTTAACAAAAGAATTTACGGTTACGATTACTTCGTGTGATAAAGAGGGAGAACACTATCTAATTGGCATATCAGAAAATGTCGTTCGTGCTGCTGGTGGAGGTCAAGATGGTGATCGAGGTATATTGCGTGTTGATGGTGCGACTATCCATTTTCACAACACTGCAAAACATCAAGGCCAATTAGTATTGTTAGCTGATAATCCCATCAATCCGAACCAAACCTCTCAGCTTATCATCGATATTGAGTGGAGAAGCGGAATGATGCAAAACCACACAGCAGAACACATCTTCGTTGCATCTATCAAGAAGAAAGACCCAACGTATGAGCTAGGGTATATCTGGATTGACGGAAACAGAGGTGTTGTTGATATAATGGGACCTCGTTTGGATTTTGATATCATAATGGAAACAGAAAGAAGAGTACAGGAGATTATTGAACAAAAACTCCCCGTTAACATAGAAATCGTAAATGCTGATGAGCTTGATGCCGAGATAAGAGCAAGAGAGGGTGTGACATTAAAACATGAACATGTCAGAATCGTCAGTGTAGGGGATTTTGACAGCTCAGCCTGCTCAGGAACTCATGTGTTCAACACAGAAGAAATTGGTGCTTTCAAGGTGATAGATTTTCGACCTGTTGAAGGTGGAACACGAATAGAATTTTTGACTTCAAAAAATGCTATCAAAGAAATGAGGACTGTCTACAATATTGCTCTACAAAGGAAATATGAACATCCTTTTGAAATGGAGCAACTTGGGATTATTATTGACAGAGCAAAAAATCTCACTGTTGAAAGAGATCAGCTTGTTTCGCATCTTAGCAGAATCATCGTTGAGGGACAAAATACTGATTTGATCAAGGACATTACATTCTGGAAGGAATATCTTCCAGGACTTGACATGAAAGAAGCACGTTCTATTATCAAAGATTATCCAATGGACAGAAAATTAGCAATTCTCTTCTTCATTCCAGGAGAAAAATCAAGCCTGGTATTTTGGACTAACGAGCTCCCTGAAAATGCATCTCACTACATATCTGAAATCGTTACTGATCTTGGTGGAAGAGGAGGGGGAAGTAAGGATGTCTACACTGGAGGGTTTTCATCTTCTCCAAATCCAGAAAAAATCTATGAAGAAATCGTATCCAGATTGCACAAACGTCTTTCTCACTAACTCACTCCAAATTGTATCTGCTGGCTATTTCAGTCCAGAACTTTTTAACAGCCCATGGAACAGCGAGAAACTCCTCGCGAAACATATCAAAGTTAAGGCCTTGTACCATCATTTCCTGTGATGTTCCTATTATGCCCCTAGCTTCATCAAAATCAAAACAGACTTCAGCATAACGACGATTGCATGCTAAGAGATCTAAAAATACGTCTTCTCTAATATCTTCAGGAATTTCTTCAAGGGCATATACATCGCAGAAAACCTGTATCCATTTTTCATCAGGTTTGACAGTAATGGTATATCGGAAATGATCATCGGCTTGCTCGGGTAATGGACTCGCTGGTAGTTCATCTTTGCGTTCACTAAAGACTAATTCAAATATTCCATCACGCTCATTCCAGGTGTGTTTGAGTTTCAACAATTCAAGGTAGTCTTCAATCTGAGTCTTTATTCCAACCATCTATATCCCTTAAGACTTGAATTCAATGACTTTGATTTAAGCATACTGTGCCAACACGGACCTTAGGGATAATAGTAATCCAATATCGTGACCTTACTCCAGTTGACGTGATAAACTGACATTGTATCACGTCCACTGATAACATTATCATCCAGATGAACGGTTAGCTTAATAGTAACACCAGCTCCAAGTAGAATCTGATAATACAGCATAAGCTCATTGAAGAACACAAAATAATTACACCCTTGTTCTCGGAGATAATATAGTAATTCAATTGTACTCATATTTCCATGTATGATATCGGGGCTTACTAATCCCGCTAAATCAATTACTGTCCTATTAGAAATGAATCGAATTGCACCCGCATCATGTATGGCAAGAACTGCATCCTGTGGAGTATTATTTGCTAACCAATATCCAATATAGACCTGTTGTTCATTTATGTTTTTAACAGAGTTACCATAGAAGTCAGCTTGATGAACGTATTCTGGAAGTAAAGGTACAATCATAAGAAAGATGAGAAAGAGTAGAGTTATTAGCTCTCTATCTAGTGGATTCTCGAGTTTAGCTTCATATTGAAGAATGTAGGGAGTTATTTTTGCTATTGATGCAATAGCAGTGATAAGGAAGAAACTGAACACAGGAACTAGGTATCGAGCATTGTTGATTAAAGAAGCATAAGGTACATTCAATCTGTACAATAAAACCAGTCCAACAGCAAGTAGCCACGTGAAGGGTTTTTTCTCGACAACCAATGCAATTCCTAAAATTCCTCCAATCATGATAAAGAAATATTCAATAAGCCAGTAATTCCACCAAAACCGCCAAGCGTTTATCTGATCCTCTGTTGGTGGGTGTACCTTAGCATAGAATGTATCAGGTAAAGGAAGTCCTGTAGTACTTAAGCAATGAAATATCCAAGGTGAAACTACGAGAAGTGCCAATGCTCCTGTAATGATAAGTGATATCCACCTTTTCCAATCTACTAATTCTTCATAATCAAGCATGAGGAAACGAATCAACACAAAAAGAGCTAGTATTGCTCCTTCAGGGCGGGATAGAAAGGCCAGACCCACAACTACTCCAATAATTGGATCATACTTGATATCCGTTTTATCCAAAAGTGCCACACCAAGAATCAAGAGGAATAAGAATATTGGAGTTTCCATCCCTGAAAGCATCAACCAAGTAGTACGTGGCATAATAACGAATCCAATCATTCCACATACAGCATAAGATAGTTTTCCAGTGTATTCATTCACTATGTATCCTACAAGGAATGTAGTGAAACTATAGAACACAATTGATATGAGATAGGTTCCTATAACCAGCTCGATTGGCTTCTGGGTGAATATGAATAAACTAGAGAGAACAAGTGACCATAGAGGACTAGTAGATCCCGTACTAGGATATCCTGGAGAATACTCCCAAGGAGTACCATCATAGATGGTTCTAGCATATTGTAAATGAATCCATGAATCATCAAGAGAGAATCCAGGAAAAGTCCAGTTTATCATGGTGAATAGATAATGAACACATGATAGAGCTGTTATTAAAACAGCAAAAACAAGAAGTTTTGTTAGGTTTGATGTTTTTTTGAAATGGTCCCAAGCGATTCTGAAAAATTTTTGAAGAGAATTCTCTTGGTCTTCTATAGGCGCTCCTTGCGTCATTGGATCACATATCACTGAAATTATGCATTACAAAAAAAGGATTCTCAATAATGTCAAAGAATACTTTCGGTTAACCCTCTCCGGGATGCGGTTGTCTGTTTGAAAGAACATGGCCAGCTGAGAAGGGTCATAGGAATACATACTCAAACTTCCATAGGTCCACCCTTAAGAAGGGGGTATTAATACGGCAATCGGTCAAGCACTTTCTTCGCAATTACAACTGGAGTCTATCGAGGCAAGTTCAAATCTTACAGTCTATTCGCCTCCCGGCGTTACTGTTGAAACTGCTAAGTATCCAATCATGTGGGCCGGGGTACTAGCTTCAACTCAAGCCTCTGAATGGCTCTCGATTTATGACCACCCCATTGCGTGGAATGGTATTCAAAAAGAAGCAATCCTAACCATGCGCGAGTATCTCTATCGGTTCGTGGTCCCCATAGATGCACGAGAGATGATGCCTACAGATATGGTTGAAACACTTCAGACCGTTGCAATGTCCGTGACTCCTATAGCACTTGATGTGGAGGTTGGAAGATTACCTCCACGCACCCTTCAAACAAATGGAGGTTTACTCCCTTCTAGTCCCCAAGTTCAAGTAAAATCGATGAAAATCGTTTCTGATCCAGAGATCAGTGTTGTTGCTGAGAAAATATCGCAAAGAGATGTTCCAGCTTCAGAATCAATTTGGAAACTCTTGGATTTTGAGTATTCTTTAGACCAAGTAGCAAGAATCATGTCTCTTGGACTTCTGGGAAAACTGAAACGAAGACGGATTATTCCCCTTAAAGCAGCTTACAAGGTAGTTATTGATAGTTTTATAGATCGTTCTATATCCGAGCTCATGGATAAAGCTGAAGGAAGTTCCAGTAAGTTATTCATCTCTGATTTTCTCGATGATTCATTTGTAGTAGTTATGACGCCTGGTGGTCCAAGTGTTGATTACGTCCATCTGCAAGATTATGAGATGGATAAAAAACGTACATTGAGTATGGAGGGAGAGCTAAATCATATGACGGATCCCAAGACTATTCTTTATGCCGACCATGCTCGTTTTTCTAGCTATACTCAGATGCTTAATGAACACAGAAATTATCACATCACAGTGTTTCACTATTCCAACAAGACCACAAATCAGATTCTTGGCCCTTGGGTTGCAAGAGCTGGAGTTACGGAAGCATTCAATAATTCCTCAGTTCATCTTGAAGATCCAGAAGTAACAAAGACAATTCTGGATTCACTTCTATATCGTGGGTTAGAGTATTGGACAAAAGATACGCCAATATTGAATAGAATGAACTTGGAAAATGTCGCTTATGGTCTTGCTATAAAATAAAAAAGAAAGAGGGTAGGAACTAGTCCTAAATCTCTTCTTTTGCTTCTTTTCTAGATACTCCCTTGTAGAGAAGTGCCAATCCTATAATGGCAAACAATGCGCCACCAACATAGCCACCGCCAGGTAGAATATTGAATTGATATGCTGCTGCAATAAGACCAATACCTAGCAAGAGCATAATAAGACCAAATCCAACACCCATTGCTCTGAAAGCCATAGAACGAGGATATTTGCTCTCAATAACATAACCTGTTGCTGCTGCAACTGAAGCTTTGTATTTTCTCTTGCCATATCGATATGTCAATTCCCAGACTGGTACATGAATCAGGAAGGTCTCTCCGACATCGATGTTATCATCTCGTGATTCTATCTTATCGACCTCATCAAGTACCAAAGCGGTCTGTTTGTCAAAAGCAATCTGATGTGCTTTCTTCTTTGCTTCCTCTTCACCGATTTTGCTATGAAGTACATCGCCATCATACTCTTCAGCGTGAGCATGACTGAAGTATTCTTTTGCACGGGAAGGTATTGGGAATTTCTTGATATCTTCGTCTATCGATTCAATACCAGGAATATTGATCTCATGCCTTCTAGTGAATTGGCCTGATTCTGGTTTGTAGAAGAAGTCTATTCTCTTATACGCACCACGTCGCTGTGGCCACTCGTCGTAGAAGTTAGCATCACGACCTAATCCTTGATAGGTGGTGTGAGCGTCTACCCTGCTAATCCAAAAAGGATAGAAGACCAATTTGTATTTCAAGAAGTGTGCTTTTACAGGAAGGTCCTGTGGTGCACCCAATTGCTTTGAACACCAGTCCAACAATGTGGTCTGTGCTGTGTGTTGAGCAAAGTGAACACGAATCATATAGTGATCTTTGAACTTGGCTCCTTCTTGAGTCTGAGCTGTCCCACAATAGGGGCAGACTAAGAGAACATCACCAGGTCCGGTCTCGAAATTAGCTGAACAAAATGCACATGTAACCATTTGATCACCCCGTCTTCTCCCGCTGAGTCATCAGCAATACACGAATTCCAAAGAATGTCATCACTACCCCAATAATTGTCATAAGAATGCCAATCAATAGAGTGGTGGTTTCGCCACCAATTCCAATAAACCCAAGCTCTCCACCAATAGTTGCAAGGACAATACCTACTAGTCCAAGAATGGTCCAGAGGACTCTCTGGGCTTTAGTAATTGGTATCTCTCCTAAGACAACTTTACCAGTCTTTCCATCGATGGCACACTTGTAGAGGTCGCCTTCGAATTTGTAACGTATCAGTGAAAAGGGTGCTTGCAGGTATGTTGTACCACTGACACTTGTCTGAGTTCTGCAGTCAAACAGTTCGGCCAAACCACTCTTGGCTTGACTTCGATGTCTGTCAGCAACTCTTCCGTGAACAGTGGACTCGAACTCTTCCTGTCCAATCTCAGCATTGAGCATGTCTGGTTCCAAATCCTTTATCGTATCATAATTGTACGGAATCGTCTTTGAAATGTCAATCTCATCAAGATATGCTTCCAGACCGTACAATCGAGCTCCTTTTCGAGCCAGCAATCGCTCATCCGTATTGCTGTGTATCTCGTCTTGTACTGGTACGTATCCTGTTTCGTAGTCCGTATAGGTCTCAGTACGGTAGTTTCCTTCAGAGTCTCGGACTCGTCGGGTCTTTTGTACTGGAACTTGCACGGTCTTGTAACCCTTATACCAGCTGTCTGCTTTAACTTTCGCTGTCCAGACCGGGACATAGATGAGTCGATTTTCGACCACCTCAGCGCCAGTGATAAGACTACTATTGATACCTTTGTTCTTATCTAGGAACTTGCGGAATGCCTCAAGACGTTTATCAGCGTCCACAGCTACTTCCATGAGGTGTTCTCCGATCTCCTTTCCATCGATTGAGGTAGTACTACCACAATAGGAGCAGGTGATCACAACATCATCAGGTCCGATCTTGACATTTCCATTGCAAACAGGGCACTTGTACATATCTGGTGCCTGTGCTTCAGATGCCATCGTCAAGTCTCCATTATCAATAACTGACAAATCAGTGTGGAGAGTTCTATTTAGCCTTACGGTGATATAGTAACGAGAGATATCTAATCTTGCGATGGTGTCTTTTAATCAAATCTACAAATCCGTTTCAACACAAAATTACTAAACCTATTTTTCAAAGAGGTAGGTATGTCCCAAACCTATCAGAAGCAATTGGAAAGCATAAAAAAAATCCTCAAAGATAATCCACGAGGAATGACGATAATTGATGTTTCAAGAAGTATTGGAATGAATAGGAATACTGTGGCTCGCTACCTTGATGTGCTACTGATTTCAGGGCAGGTAGAGATGAAAACATTCGGGTCAGCAAAGGTTTTCTTTCCCTCACACCGTGTTCCAGTATCAGCATTACTGGATTTTTCATCTGATGCTATTGTTGTTGTAGATAGGAAACTGAAAATTCTTCAGATAAACGAAAATTTTCTCAACCTTATCCAGATGAAGAGAGAAAAAGTTGAAGGAAATTATCTGACTGAAATCAAATCACCTCTTTTCAGGTTGTCTAATATTGTTGATAGAATCAATGAAACT
Organism: Promethearchaeota archaeon; assembly: GCA_014728035.1. Classification (GTDB taxonomy): domain Archaea; phylum Asgardarchaeota; class Thorarchaeia; order Thorarchaeales; family Thorarchaeaceae; genus SHMX01. The sequence goes on from WJMJ01000018.1 coordinate 115,070, forward strand.
TTCGAAAGTGAAACAGGTCCAGAGCAATCATTCGAAATTTCCAGTGGGAATCAATTCTTCCTAGTTAAAACCATTCCAACCTCCTTTGATACAGGCAGTGACGGTGTTACAGTATTATTTGAAGATATTACAGAGCAAAAGAGAGCAGAAGAAGATTTACGAAAAAGCGAGGAGAAATACAGAACTCTTGCAGACGAATCACCTGTGGGTATCGTCATCTTCTCTGGAAACGATATCAAATATGTTAATTCATCATTCAGTGATATAGTTGGAAGAAATATCGATGAAATCCAGTTGTTAGGAATTAGAGAAACCCTGAAATTCATTGATAAACGTGACAGATCCAGAATACTAAGAAGAATCGAGTCCACTACCATTTCACAAGATATGGCCCTTGTAAGAGTAAATAGACCGGATGGAGATATTAGATGGATTGAAGCTCGAAGCAATAGTATAGAGTATGAAGGAGAAAGTGCAATCCAAGTACTAGTCACAGATGCTACCGATAGAATGAGAGCACAGGCAGCTATGCAAGAAAGCGAGAATAGACTACGGATAGTTGTTGAATCTATGTCTGATATGGTTTTTGTATTAGACAAGGAAGATAGATACCTAGAATATTATTCTTCAGAGGATTCTGAATTATACATCGAACCAAAATCATTCATAGGAAAGCACATATCTCAAGTAATACCTGCTAATGTCTACAAGCCCTATTTAGAAATAGCAGCAGAGGTAAGAAGGACAGGAAAAGGCAAACAATTCGATTACGAGATGGAAGTAAATGGAAATAATTATTGGTTCTCGTGTGTCCTTACCAGAGCTGAGGATGCGGAGAGCATAATTGCCTCTGTAAGAAATGTTACAGAAAGAAAACACGCTGAACAAAATCTTAAACACTTGATTGAAACAAAACAAGAACTAGAATCTATTATCAACAGTGGGCCAGTGATACTTGTTTCATTACGGTTGGATGACAACCTTTCAGTTGAGATTGTTACTGATAATATTGAGCAAATGGGTTATAGTTCAAATCAGTTTGTTTCAGGTAAGATGGACTGGATTGAAATTGTATATCCAGATGATTATGAACAGATGAGGATTGAACTTGAACAGAATAAAGACAATACCGATGAATTCGTTCAAGAATACCGAATCATAACAAATGGACAAGGGATAAGATGGATATCGGCCAACTCAAGATTTCTACTGGATACTGATAACAAAGTAAATCGAGTTCAATGTATTATCCAAGATATAACCGATCAAAAGGAAGCAATGCAAGCATTAGAAGAGAGCGAAAAGAAATATCGGACCTTGGTTGAGGAGTCTCTGCAAGGGATAGTGGTTATCCAAAACGGAAGAGTGGTATTTGCTAATGATGCCTATTGTCGTATTGCTGGAGTTGAATGCACAGCCCTCTATGAAATGGATGAGAATGAAGTTTGGAGCATAATTCATCCTGAAGATGTGAAGCAGATAACGAAACGAAATGAGATTCGAGAAAAAGGAGGATATGTAAATCCATTCTTTGCATTTCGATATCTGCACAAAGACGGTAACATTCGATATGTAGAATCATATTCAAGTGTTATTGATTATGGTGGTGATCCTGCACTTCAGATTCTAATCATTGATGTTACTTCACAAACTGAAGCTGAAGCTGCACTTCGAGAATCGGAAGTAAAATACCGTTCTCTAGCAGAAACATCTTTGCATGGAATTATTATTTTGGATGAAAAGAAGCCTGTCTATATGAATAATGCATTTTTAGAGATAGTTGGATTAAAGAGAGATGAACTACTAGAGGAGGATTTTGGAGGTATTAAAGCAATTGTCCATCCTGACGATTATGATGAAAGACTGGAGAGGTATGAAAAATGGATTGATGGTGCCAATATTTCTGCAACCTCAGAGTTCAGATTTGTACGATCAAACGGAGAGGTAAGATATGTCAAAACCTACCTCTCAAGTATAGAAACCAACGAATCCAAGTATTTGCAGGTTCAGCTCCTAGATATTACTGACCAAAGACATGCTGAAATGAAATTTGAAAAGATTCGTACCATCAAAGAATCGCTTATGAATGCTATTGATGATTTCATGTTTCTCCTTGATGATGAATACAGAATAGTCGAAATCAATCCTGCAGTTACAAACACTCTAGGGTACACCTTAGAAGATATCCTAAATGTACCCATTTCCGAACTTATAATGAGAAAGAAAGATTTCTCAGAATTTTCAAGAATGGTTGGGGATGGTACAGTTGAAAAATCTGTGATTCAAATTAAGAACAAATCTGAAGAAGAAATACCTGTAGAAGCTAAGTTCGAATCTATAACTCTTGATGCCTCCACAATAATATTAGTGCTTGCGAAGGACATCAGGGAAAAACTGCAAACTGAGAGATTAATGAATTTGCAGCGAGAGGTTGGATTCAAGCTGAGTTCTACTTCAGATTTAGACATAGCTCTAAATCATGTTGTTGACTCACTTCTTAGTATTGATGGAATAGATTCTGCGGGTATCTATCTAACACGTTTTGATGAGGAAATATTTGAACTTTACACATCTCGAAACTTATCAAAAAGCTTCTTGAAAGAGATGACAAAGGTTGGATTCGATCATCCTTATTCAAAAGTAATACTTGCTGGAAAACAAAATTCATACCACTTCTCAGGGGATCAATTAACAGAAAAAATAAGAGAAGAAGGATTTGTAAGTACCTATTCGATACCAATAACTCTTGTCGGAAAAATAATTGCTGTAGTAAACTTAGCATCAAAAGAAAAAGTGAAAATTCACGAGTCTTCAATGAAGAGCATCGAGTCTATAGCTAATATTGCCGGAGAGGTTATTCTCCGATTAAAAAGGGATAATCATTTTTAGAATGAAATTTGCATAAATAGTTAGCAATGCCTTGCAGCTTTGCATAACATTCTGCACAATCATCGAAGCATTTTATAAGGCGTCTAAAGTGATAGAAGGTTAAGAACAGCAGCTGCGCAATCTGATGGTCCCTTAGGCACACACCAAAATCATCAGAAGTAGCTGTTCGTGACTTGCTCGCATCAAAGTGGTTCAGCCTCTCCGCTGGACCACACACTATATTCTCAATAACTATCCAGCACATGAAATGAATTTTTCAAGCCTACTAAATCAGGTGAGATAACTATCGACCAAAAATCTCACCTTAGAATAACTCATTTTCGCACTAAATCCCGTAGCTTATCCGCAGAGAACTCATGCAATCGTTCTTTTGCTTCCTCACGTGCAGCTTGATGGTTCTCAAGAAATTCCATCATTCTTGGTACTAGAATCTGTTTACATGCACCACAGAGAATCTCTCCACTCACACATTTCTTCCTAATATCAAGAAGTTCCTTATCATCAGGCATGAAAATGAAGGTGTAATACTTGAAAACAGAACAGATTTCCGGATTAGCTCCCAACTCTCGCTGTTCTTTGGCGGTTGTTCTTCCACCAGTGAAGGCAGCCATCACTTTCTTTTTAGCCTTCTTTGGAGAATCAGTAGTGTAGATGGCAGACATTGGGTCAGATGAAGACATTTTTCCGCCTTCTTGGAGACCTGGAACAAACTTATTCTGTATCGAAGCAGGTTTGTAGTATCCGATTTTTTCCGCGACATCTCGGGCAATTCTCCAGTAAGGATCCTGATCAATTGCACAAGGAATAACACATGGTGTCTTTGTCCCATGAATCCATGAGTGCAAGAAGGCGGGAACCGCTTGTAGTGATGGATAGAAGATCCCACCAATATTCATGCTATTTTCGAATCCAAATACTGCTCGAGCTGTTGAGAAAGTTACTCGTTTAGCAACCTTGACAGCTAATTCATACAAGAGGTCAATATGTTTGATATCATCAATAATGAATGTCTTCTCTGGGTCGAAACCTGTAGCTATAACATCCAAAGCATTGTCTCGAGTCAGCTCATGGACTTTATCATACTTCATATCTTGATCAAACCAATACTTCTCATCGTTTGTGAGTTGGAAGTATAATGGCACATCGAATCGGTCTTGCATCCATTTTGTGAACATCCAAGGAACAAGATGACCGATATGGACATCTCCACTGGGACCACGCCCTGTATAGAGAACGAATCTATTTCCTTTCTCATACTCCTTCAGGACCCAATCGAAATCTCGATGTGAAAAGAACATTTCCCTATCTAGTAGGATATGACTTTCACCAGCTATCTTCTTGATTTTGTTTCGCAATTCTTCATCGATTAGTTCTGTTCCAAATTCCTCGACTAATCGTTCATAATCAATTGTACCCTTGACTTCCCAAGGAGTGACCAGCATCTCATCTTCGTTAGTCATAGATGTTCACCTAGGTGTATTTTCGATTCAGATAGGCATATCAATTAAGCATGATGGTGCTGCAGAAGAACACCGAGTTGTGACGTATCCAACTAGTTTAAGAGGCATAATTCACAAGAAGACAGCTACCTAAGTTATGAGTTCATTCACAAAAGCAGGTGGCAAATTGTGCGTATTGATGAATTCGAGTTTGAAGAAGAAAAGACTCTCAGCACCGTTGCTGAGCTACTTGAGAAAATGGCGAAAGAGATCCGAGATGGAGACAGATTGGAGCTTCCTATGCCGAGTCTTAAAGAAGGCGTAATTAAACTACCATTGGGTGAACCAATCGAGACTAGTATTGAGGTAAATATAAGAAAGAAAGCAATTCGACTCAATCTGGTCATGCGATGGAACGCAAAAGAAGACTAAGAGGTTTTGTGATGAGTAAAGATAATGCTGACAGAGAAACCATAATCAAAGGATTATCAGAGATAGGAGGATTCCTAGTTCAAGTAGCTTCTGCAGTCGATACAGAGCTAAGTTGTCCGACAAGATGTACTAATTCTGAATGGGATGAAGTTCGGAAAAAGACCATTAAACACCTCCAGAAACTTATTCCGAAATACTCTATGTCATTACACTTGCCAAAAGATGAGATGGGAATCAGTGCCCAAGCAGCTATTGCAAGCCTGATGAAGATACAATATGCGTATACTCACATCATTATTATGTTAGATATGATTAGAGGGGACGATTTCAGAGAAGTCTACATGGATTCACTTGTGGAAATCTCTAAAAAAGTGTATGACTCTATCCTTGCATTCCATACTGCAGTTTTGGATTATGATGGAACACAAAAATCGATAGAAAATGGCCTTGAGATAGTAAAGAAATTAGAACGAGAGGTAGACGAAGAGAACATAATAATCTGTCGTCAAATTTCTGTTGCTACCGGTGGCGAATCAGGCTTCATATCATATATAATGAGAAAGATAGTTGGTGAACTTGAACACATCACAGATTATCTTGAAGATGTTATGGAAATAATCGACGACCTTTAGGTGAGTAGGAGTGGCAGCAGAACAGTACCTAATTGTAGGTGTTTTAATAATTGGTACAGCTCTAGCAAAAATATCTGAGAAATACCGTCTTCCATATCCCATTCCATTGATTATTGCCGGAATGGTTCTGGCTCAGGCATTACCAGGAGAAGGAATTCCTGAAGCTTTAGGGCTAGAATTCATCGCACAGTTGACACTTGCAACTGTATTGTTCTATGCGGGCCTTACCATGAATTTGCGAGAGCTTAGACTGTCACTTCCTGTTGTAGCTGCACTCGCTAGTGTAGGAGTACTAGCCACTTCAATCATTGCAGGCGGAGCAATTTTCTTGGCTTTCTCTGGAATCGGACTTGCAGCTTTCTTAATTGGAGCTATTCTTTCTCCTACGGACCCTGCAGCTCTGTTTTCAGTTCTTGAGTCTGGAGGGGTGAGAGTGAAAAGGAAGATTTACTCTATTTTGGAAGGTGAAGCAGTATTCAATGATGCAACTTCTGTTATCTTGGTAATTACTGTCTTCGAGCCGATTGTAGCTGTAAATCTGATTGGAGACCCCAGCCTTGCTCAACCATGGTGGATTATCCTAGGGCAATTTGTAGGAAGTATAGTTTTTGGTGTTATCATTGCATATGGTATTGCACGCTTCATCGGAATGGTAATTCTTCGTGATGCAGATCCAACTAACATCGCAATTCTTACTGCAGCAACACCAATTCTAGCTTATGGTACTGGAGAACTGCTAACCTTTCTAGGATTCCATCCAGGAGCTATGGCTGCAGTATTTACTGGAATCTTCATGGCAAACGCAAAAATGGTCGGTCTAGATGTATTACCTCAACAGTCAATGCGAAATACCACTAAGAATGTATCATTTGCATTTGAAATTGTAGTCTTCATTCTTTTGGGTTATACTGTCAATCTAAGTTTTATCACAGGAGTATTTGCAGGTACACAGGTTCCTGTTCTCCTAGTAGGTTCAGTCGTGGCAATTTTGGTCATCTTCGTGGCAAGACCAATCTCAGTGTTTTTGATTACCGCACCAGATAGAAAAATGACTTGGAAAGATAGATTCTTTATTAGCTGGGCAGGAGTAAAGGGAGTTGCAAGCGCAGCTCTAGCTGCCATTGCAGTTTCTGTATTAGTGCATACTATTCCTGAAGGAACACCACAGGTGATAATAGACCAAGTAACAACAGCTGCAGATACTATTACTGGAATCGTGTTTATTGTCTTAATGATTAGTCTAGTGCTACAAGGAATTACAGCTCCACTATTCGCAAAGAAACTAGGTCTCGAAGAAGAACAGGATGCCTTTGATGAAATCTCTGCAAAGCGAAATGCCACAAGGCATGCACTACTAAGACTGGTAGATGAATATACAGAAGGGAAAGTTGATTCTGAATTATACAGAATTCTCAAAGCAGAACTGGAAGAAGAGATTTTCCAATTGGAAGACGAACTAAGAAAAATGGTTCAGGAAAAACGAGCCCGTCTAATGGAAATCTCTATTCGTGAAGAGATTTGCAAAAGCAAGTTGTCATACTATGAAGAACAGTATGAGAAGGGAAAGATACCTGAAACTGTCTATGATGACAGAAAAGACGAGATTGAAGCAGAGATCAATGAACTCTCTGTTATGCGGAAACACTGCGCCGAGGGAAAAATAGATCCCATCGATTAGTAAGAGGCTTTCTTGTAAATATCAGGTATACGAATGCCAGTCTTGCCATTGAATACATCACGTAAGAGTTCAAAGTGCTCATCCAAATCTTTTAGGAGTTTTTCCAGAGCATTTGGTTCGATATTCGGTTCTGCAGTCCAGATGGTGAGATAATTACTCACAACACCAAGCTCGACACCACCTTCTTCTAAGTCTCTGAAAATGGTAATCTTAACTAGGAACTCTGCTTCGAACATATCCAATACTTCATGAACACTTATGATAATCAAGTCAAGAAATCCAATAAGATCTTCAAGTACTGGAGATTCTTCTATACTTCCCCGAAGTGATTCTGTAAAGGTCTGAATGGTAGAAGCTCGTTGCTTAAGAGTTTCAAACATCCTCATCAATTTTGAGAATTCTTTGATTGAAGATTCAAGCGCTGGTACCAATTTGTCAAATAAATTCACAAGGAGTTTACCACGAGCATTTTCACGGATATTGTGATATCCATCGAGTTTGCCCAAGGGGCCATCAAGATGTTCAATCTGAACTAGAGTGTTTGTTACGGCTTGTACTGACTTGACTGAGCTCCGTTGAATTTTTGACCAACGTTCGACAAAAGTGTCGATACCTTCACGCAAGTCTTCAAGTATTTCTAACTCTCTGGCCAATGATATTTCTCCATTCTTACCAATGTATTACAACATATAACTCATTCTGCGTTGGCATTGTTGTGTCACTGATAGGGAGTCGTTTTTTTCAAATTACGAAATCCCAGATGTATCAACATCACCTTTAACTCTTCCAAACACAGCACGCAGAACGTCAACTCCGCCAGTAGCAGCACCGACAACATCACCAGTGAATAGAGATAGAAGGACGTTAGCAGCTTTTGCTGGTGTACTCGTCTTCTTCTTCAAATCTTTCACACGGGTAGAGAAACTATGCCATAGCTCACGAGTGGTCCCTCGTTCAAGTACACCCTCTTCTTCAAGTGCTTTGATTAGATTCGAGCCAACTTGGCCTTCTGTTGCGAATCCACATACCAAATCTAATGCTTCTTTTGCTTGTGGATCGTCAACTGAACGTTCCATTAAATCGACAAATGCGCGTGTTGTAGATTCAACAGTATCAAAGAGGTCGAGGAGCTTAATCTTCTGAATAGCAGACAGGTCCGATTCGAGAGTCAAGTCGATAGTCCGCTCAATATCACTAAAATCAACAAACGAAAGGTCTCTACCTTTTAGACTGTGTTTCATTGAATCTGTTACACTAGTAATCATTCCTATGAATTTGTTACCTTGAATGACCTTCAAGATATTCTGAACCGTTTTACGTTCATCTTCTGAGAGAATTGTTTCGTTTGTTTCTAGACTGAGAAGGAAGTCTCTGAAATTAGGTTCAAACATTTCCATCTCCATTTTCAACCGGTCTATACTCTTCCGACTCTTTGATTCGTAGGTAAGACTTTCTTCCTGATTTACGTAGACAAGAGTAGAGTATTCTATAGCTTGTTTCCAAACAGGTTCGAGGGTGTTATCAAGAATCCCTTTTGCTAGCACGGAATCAATCTTCTCCTCATAGAATTGCTGCAATTCATCATCTAATTCCTTTTTTCGTGCGATTCTGCCACGTTCGAGCAAAGCAACGTGATTCAAAAGTAGGAGAATGTCAAACTCAGTTGGTTCAGAGCCGTTTTCTGTGATGATAGATAACCCTTCAAAGAACCGGACAATTTGTTCATGAGAGAGGTTGTTCTCAAAAGCTACCTCACCCAAAGGTGTGAGATGAAATTCATTATCTTTCTTCTCAACAAGTGGACGATTCATCTTTATCATTTGCTTAAGTACACGAGAAGTTGAACTCTTTTTATAGAACATTCCAAGTCGCTTTGAGAGTTTTTTCCTCTCACTCTCAGTCTTCATAAGACCTAGACCTATTTGACCCAATAATATCTTGGAGAGTTGACTGTTATTGAGAAATCTAGTAGGAAGTTTCGGAGAAGAATACACACGTTGTAATTCACCTACATCAGTGATGCTCTTAGTAAAGACGGTGCAATCTCCAGCTCTGCCTTTTCCACGACGCATCCGCACAGCTCGTGCCATCATAGACTGTCTAAATATTTCATCAATCCCAGGAGCGCTCATCACAACATGTGATACGGGGGTATTCACCCCGTAAGCTAGAGCTTCAGTTCCAAACAGAAAACGGATATATTTTCGCCGAAATGCCCATTCAATGAACCATCTCTGTGCTTCATCCATCTGTCCGTGATAACAACCGATTCCTTGTTCTACTTGAGTGTAGCTCGGATATTCTAATTCCTTCAATACAGCAGATACTTTCTCAAGACGTTCACGAATAATATGTTCAACATCAAAAGATACAGCCTCCCCAAGTTCTGATCCTTTCTCTTCAACAAAGTTATTTATCTGATCAATCGAGTTCACATATACCAAGGTTCTTGTGCCATCATCTGCCAAGTCAAGTAGATGTTCTGCGAACTTGGTATGCTTCTCTTTAGTACTCTTGTAATTAATCAATCGAATGTCAGGAGGATCGTATTCTTTCTCATCAATGATCAATTTGACTCCAAAAGCTGTTTCAAGCCGAGTCGGTTCATCAAACTGAGCAGAAAGAATAAGGATACGAGGAGAGGGAGTCATTTGATTCTTTGCAAATTTCATGATTTCAAAAAGCATAGGGCCTCTTACAGGGTCATGAATAATGGAATGCGTATCATCAGAAACAAGTACTCGGAGGTTTCTAGAAAGAAGCCATTCTCTGGTCTCCTGCATTCTAATCATATCAAACATAGCATCTGGAGTTGCAATCAATACATTTGGAGAAAATCCCTTTGACAACTGGAGAATTGAACGATTTTCGCGTATTTCACCAACTACAACCATTGGACGTAAGAACCATCCAAAAAATTGACTCAGTGTCGCCGAAGTATCTCTTGCTGAAGCATGGAATGGAGCTAGAATAATCGCTAACTCATTTGATTCACTATCAGGTGTTTCCTCTTTTCGTTTAGAAATAGCTTGAAATAGCTCATTTGCAATCAGCAAACCTCCAGCAAAACTCTTTCCGGTCCTAGACATAGATACAATGCCGAAATCACCATCAGTGGTATACAATCCAGAGTCTGCTGCAATTCTCTGGACCTCATTCAGTCTTTTGATTCCCAAAGCTTCAGAAATCTTAGCAAGAGACGGTTCAAGAACTTCAATCATAAGCGTGCGCTCCACTACTGAGGGATAATCAGAAGGAAATAAAGATTGCCCGAGATTAAGACAATCCTAATTTCAAGAGATCAGATCTTGTGATTATTCCACTTAGCCTTCCTTGATTCAATAGCAATACTGCTTGATGCAAGTCGAATAAAGGGAGTATTGAATCAATTGGAGTACTTTCATCAATCCTTGGAGGTCCACTAGTTTCAACAACAGCTTCCACGGATATTTTAGATGCATCATGCTGTAAGTTTCTGATAATGTCCCTCTCTGTAATCATGCCAACAATTCTACCCGTGCGTACCACTGGTAACTGTGAGTACCCATATTTCTGCATCACCTCAATAGCATTTGCAACGCTTTTTCTAGCATCGATAGTTTTAGGATTAGCAGTCATTATCTCTAAGCATCTGATTGTTCTTGACTTTGTAAGATAGTCCACAATCTTGTTTACCAGAGATAGTTTAGGATCCAGGGAGCCTTTTTCCATTCTTGCAATGTATGCCTGTGTCACACCTACCGCTTCAGCTAAATCGAGTTGAGTAATATTTGCCTCTTCTCGCAGCTTTTTGAGATCTTCTTTTGTGATTAACACATCAATCCACCATATAATTATGAGTAATATTTATTATATTTTCAATAACTACGGGTAATATAGTATCCAAAGATATTTAACGGTTTAGTAGCGGCACCAAAGGAAAGCACTAGTATAAGGTGACTGTAATGCAATTGAAAGTTACACGCGGTGACGGAAGACCCGTTACAAAGAGAGAAGTTGAAATCGTAGAAAGAAAAGGAAAAGGTCACCCAGACACGCTATGTGACAAAGCAGCTGAAGAACTGTCAGTACGTCTGAGCGAATTCTACCTTGAAAAATTCGATAGAGTCATGCATCATAATGTTGACAAAGTGTTACTTGTTGGTGGACAATCAAATGCCAGATTTGGTGGCGGAGATGTCATTGAGCCAATCTATTTGTTACTCAGTGGTCGAGCTGTTGATGTCGTTGATAGAGATTATGAGCGTCAGGTCCCAGTAGGAAAGTTTGCAGTAGAACACACAAGACAATGGCTAAGTGAAGACCTACCACACCTTGATGTGAATTCTGACCTAATTGTAGATTACAAAATACGTGCGGGAAGTACAGATCTAGTTGGAAATTTCGATCAAGATATTGAAGTTCCAAAAGCAAACGATACTAGTTTTGGAGTTGCATATGGGCCATACTCAGCAACTGAGAAAGTTGTCCTAGAGTCTGAACTTCTATTGAACTCGGAAGCTATCAAGAAAAAGTACCCCCAGATTGGAGAAGACATCAAGGTAATGGGTACACGTGTTGGAAAGAAACTGCACCTTCAGGTCGCAGCTGCAATTATCTCTACAGAAACCAAAGATGCAGATGAATATGCCAGTGTAATGGACGCCATTACCAGTGAAATAACAGACCTTGCAGTGAAACTGACAGACTTGGACATAGAAGTTGCAGTCAACACAGCAGATGTACCTGAAGAAGATTTGTACTATCTAACTGTAACAGGTACTTCAGCCGAACATGGAGACGACGGCCAAGTTGGTAGAGGAAATCGTGCAAATGGTCTCATCACGCCATATAGACCCATGACTCTTGAAGCTGCAGCTGGTAAGAATCCAGTATCTCACGTTGGGAAAACCTACAATGTAGCAGCTAGCGAAATTGTAGAACGTGTTGTAAAAGAGCACCCCGACATCGAGCAAGTTTACTGTTATCTCGTTAGTCAGATTGGTGCACCCATCACCGAACCACAAGCGGTTAACATTGAGCTCTACGGTGACTGTGATGTTGAAAAGATTCGAAAATCAGTAGAGAGTATCTCGGAAGAAGTCATTGCAAAACTACCCAAGGTCTGGGAAGGCTTTGTTAAGAGAAAATTCCAGCTATGGTAAATTAGAATAGGAAGGCACAGAGTGCCTTCATTTTTCATTTTTGAACAACACTTTTTGAAATCAAACTTACAATAATCATGCTAGGGATTATTTCGTTTTATATCGAACAATGAAATGGTTGTTATTCATTCATCTAATCTACTAACCGTTCAAGAACCGATCTAAAAACGGTCTTAAGTGCCGTATTCAATTCTTTTCCATGACTGATTTCTACCAAATTTGTTGCTCCATCTTTATTCAACCTAAGCACTTCTATGGTGTCACCCATTTCATCTACATGAGCTTGAAACTTGGCCCCACCAGTAGCTTCAGGAATTGCAATGATACCTATTTGAGCGGATCCTGCATCGAGTTGCTCCTTGACCCTTTTAGCAGAATAATATGCAGCTACTCCACCACTTCTATCCCAATCGCGAACATTTGGAACATCAATACACATTTTGACTTTGTTTGTAGTTTTGACTACTTCCAAAACTGCTGAAGATGCACTGGAGCTATCATCATTTTCAACAGCAAGACGGATTTCAGCACCTAGTTCGTCACCAACAATTCGAAGGCCATGCATAATAGCCCCCAAGACAGTAGTTGATGTCAGCTTAATCACATAGTCTGGCTGGGGTTCAGGTTCAATTGGGGCTCTATCATATACAATAGAATCTAATTTTGGTATTAGTCGTTTTATTGCTTCTCTGGGAACCCCTTGAGACTCTACAAATACTTCATCAAGGTCATTTTCTGTGAAAGGAAATATGGGATCAGGAGGTGCTACCACATTCTGTTGTTGCCAATAGTCCTCCATAGTCTTGGTGACAAATGCAATGACATCATCCTTTGTGAAAGGTCTTAGTTTCGCTGGAACCTCCATTCTAGAGCGCATTGGAGCATCAGCAATATTGTAAATACGATCCCAGATCTCTGTCAAACAAGAAGCAACAATCACCATGTTCTTGCATTCGTTATAGAGGCGTTTTATCACTTCTAGGAAATGACGTTCTCCTTCTTCGCCGTGAGTGTTATAGGGGCCTTCCATTTCATCTACAAAGAGAAGAATTGGTTTATCATATCCTTCAGCAAGAAGTCTTAATGTTGCAAGGGTCACATCATCTTCTTCTAAAATGGTTCTAACTCCTAGTTTCTCAATCTCCTCTTCGCTCAGGGAATTTCCAAATAACCATCTTCTAGCAAGTGGTTTCAAATCCGGGTCGAGTCGATAACGCAGTAGAACAGTAACAACATCAGCAGATATTCCAGGAAATTCTCCCAGTAATCTATCCATAGCATATGAGAAATCCATCTGCTCGTGAGTAGCCCCTTTGATACCGCCAAACTGGGTAATTAACATATCAACAGCTTTCTCGAATATGTCATCACCAGCTTCATCAACAAGACATGCGTGAAAGTGTAATGGTACTCGAACAGGAGCTGGTGGTGAAGGCACATAGATTGCAAGATAGCCGTCTTTAGCCAGATTTTCTTCTCGATCTTTCAAAACCCAGAATAAGTGAGTCTTTCCGAGACCTGCACTACCAAGTACAGGCTGGAAACGAGTACGGTTATCCTTAAGCGTGAACCTTAATGCTCTATCTATTGCACGGTCGGCATCCTGATGTGGACCAGCAATATCAATCTCATCACGGGTGTCTCCACGTGATACGTAGCTTTTCATCGGCAAATCTTCTTTGAGAATATCAAAATAGATTTCCTTTTCAAAATCATCTTCGTGGTCAGCGCGTTCCTCCATGTTTCTCAGCTCCAAAACGTGAATGTTTGATGGGAACGGAAGAATAAGAATCTTTCAGAAAAAGGAGTAGTGTCGATATATATCTGATATCGACACAATAACCAGAATTATAGACTTCAAGCTTTTAGCTCAAGGTCATCAGTTTCAAGTTGTTTAAGAGCTGGTTTATCCTTACGTAACCACTTAGAGCCAAAAACTGAGAATAGCACGTAAGCTGGTATTACTATAAGCATTGCATGAAATGGAATGAGAAATACACTGATAGCATCGAAATCGAGACCGATGCTCGTGAAATAATCATACATTACAAACAAAGATAGTATTGTAGAAAATCCAGCAAAGCCTTTCAAGTAACTAGAGTAAGATCTATAGACAGGTTCAATCTCATAGAGTTCACCTGAAGTTTTAGCGGGTAACTTGTAATGGATTAGACCTGCATCTTCGAGGGCCCATCCAACCGACCAAAGAGCAACAGTTATTGGAGTGGCGATTCCAGCGATACAAAAGATATAGGATATGTTGTAGAGGGGATTAATACCACTAGTTAACATATCATTGGTGAGAAATATCTCTGGATCAAAGAGATTGAGCAAAGTGTTGAGTAAACCTACTACAAGTAAGTAAACATAAATTAGCCGCATAATCATTCTATTTGTTTTTAGACCTGACACTTCCAGTGGAACATATCCGTCCTCATATCCTCGCCTTAGAAACTTCTTGACAAACATAAATAATGGCGTGAGGATTCTTGGGACAATAAGAACTGCAAGAATGCTTCCCCCTAAAGGTATAGCAATCCAGAAAATCAGATATGTAATAGAGGAATCCAGGTTCAAAATAGGAACTATTCCGGATGGACTCAAACCACCAGAAGATAGTCCCACAGTTACTAAAGCTAATTCAGCAATTGCAATGAATAATAGAATCATTGCAGGGATATTCTTTGTCAAATAACTAAAACCTCCAATAGCGACATCTCAAAAGATGTTCGCGACTGAAAAATGAAAAACGGAACGCAATAAATCTCTTATTCATGCTAATATGACCTAGCAATAAGGAAACATCAGGACACATACATTTTTACCATTTCAATTCTATCGTTCATTCGGTGTAGAAATTGGCACGTAGACCAGGATTTCTAACAGTATCATATTCAGGCTCGGGTCTCGAAACAATGGACCACGAGAAACGTATGGTTCGAGAAAAAGATGTCAAATTTGATGGCGAAGACGGCTCTATGGAGGTCACAGACGTCAGACTTGTATGGTATAAAAAACCTTCAAGATGGGGTGGTGTGAAAAAATTCGGAGCCCTTGCTGGTGCTATTGCTGGTGCTGCTATCCTTGATGGAGTAGGACGTGAGGTTGGAGGGATAGGAGGCAGAGCAATACGCGGTGTAGGTCGTGGAATTGGTTATGCAGCTGTGGGAACAGCTATATCATCATGGACACGCGATTCATTTTACAACAAAGACTCTGATGGAAACACAGAGAGTATTGCTGTACCATTAATGGCAATTTCTACTGCAGAACAGAGTGGCAAGAAACTGGTAGTTGACTTGAAAGCAGGCGGAAATATGATTTTCGAATTCAAACAGAAAAAGGTGATCCCAAGTTTCAAAGCCAACATCTTGCAAGCACAGCAAATGGGAAAATGTCCCTATTGTGGCGCTAAAGCAGGAAATGCTTCAAGTTGTCCTCAATGTGGTGCTCCAATAGAGGGCGGTGGAGGATCTGGTGGAGGCGGTTCCGGAGGCGGTGCATTCTGTACCAACTGCGGAAAATCAGTACCTGCAGATGCAAAGTTCTGTGGTGGATGCGGACAAAAAGTATAGACCTAGAATGGGACATCACAGTCCCATCTCCAATTTTTCTGTTATTATTAAAAAAAGACGAGGCCCAAAATGAGAGGGCCCGGAAAGAAATTAAAATGCTCTTGCTACTCTTCCCAATCCATTGTATTGAACAGAACTCGTATCAATTCCCTCGATTTCCGCTATGGTGAGAAGATATGGGATTTGATCAACCTCAATCATAATCTCACGGGATAGTTCAGTGTCAAGGATAGAGTCTGATTGTTGCAATAGAATCTCTTTCAATTTCTTATATGAGAACAGTATCTTACTTACAGCATAGCTGAAACGGAAATAGGAACTGTCTTCGTTGAGACTCTCCTTTATCATATTCTCCATGCTCTTAGTCTTACAATCCACACACTGATTCATTATCTTCTTCATCTGTAATGAAAATACTAACGAATCCGACTCAGCATCAGGAGCTTGAGAATGAGGAATTACAAAAATCAATTGAGTCTGGTTTGAAAAGAGCTTTTCAATCTTGGATTTTACTGCCTCCCCGAGAGAGATATCATCATGAACAAGATACACCTTTTTACCAAGCAACAAGTGCGTGATTAGAATACCAAAGTTTCGCAAAGCTTGTTTTCTCTTATCCCCAAAAGTATCTACAAGCGTAGCAAAACTGATATCTTCTGACTCAAACGCAGTAGCTACTGTTGACTCGATGATGGTTGTCTTCTTTTTCTCAACCCGTAGCTGTGAGGGATATTCAATCCCACGAACTCTATAATCTCGGTCTATATAGACTACTATCCCATGTTCAGGAGTTCCGTGAACAGAGAGGACAGTAGCAAGTCCAGATGATTGATTCTGAATCTCATCTTCAGAAACCTGTATTCCGATATTTTCTTCACACTTCTTACAAAATGCGAAAACGGTCTTAGATTCTGCCATGGATTATTTCACTCCTTCAATATTCCGATGGTCATAATTACAATTCCAGCCAAAATGACGAATGGAACTAGCACTAAAATAACTCCCATCGATTCTAGAGTCTGAGCGACAATAAAAATCAGATATCCTAACAGGAGCAATAATGTTCTGTTCCTATAGGTAGGATCTTTTTCACGAATTACAACCAGTAATAGAACTCCAACATTGAAGAATGATTCCAGAATAATAATTCCAAGAACTTGCATAGGCATATCGAAATTCGATGCGCCATCCACGACTCCTGTAAATTGTAGTTCTAATGTAGCTAGAATTATTGATGCGTATATCACCAGAATCCAAAGAACAGCAATAACTATCAGGATCAGTTTTTCTTTTTGTTGTCCTTTGTATTGCATACTTAATGGATAAAGGAGGAAGGTGCTGAAAACAGCAGTATCAATCAGACCAATCCCTAGTCCCATTTTTGATAGTAGTGCATCTTCAAAGCCCATAGGGTCAAAAAATCCCTTGGTAAAGTAGAGAATTGCAGATATTGCAAACAGCAAAATAAATGCCATAAAAACAAGGGTCAAAGGATTTCTACTACTAGAATATCTTTTACCCACAACTGCTGTGCATCCAAGGAGTCCAGCAGCCATAATAAGATAGATATAATGTATTAATGCGAATGCCATTTTTGGTCCCTAAGTTACATTGAGTAAATTACCTATTAACCATTATCTGTTTCACTATCGAAAAACAAAAACTGAAGTGAGAAGGCCCTCGTGAGATATTTTAAAAGTACTCGTGATACAAAAAGAATAGGTTGACCCTAGTAATTTGCAGGGTCGTTTAACCAAGTCAGGAGACAAAACAGATGGGCAAAGTCAAAGACCCAATCGCTAAGCGCATTCGGAAGAAAGCTGCCAAGGACATAAAAGGTGGCTTCTTTGGAAAGATCACGCACTACATCCCCGGATGGCATGGATATCAAGAGAAAGAAGAACGTAGAGCCGCAGATAAGGTTCTTCGAGAGTTCATTGCGGACCAGCTTAGACTGGTTAAGCAAGACCTTGAGAAGCTCCAGATGATGGCTGTGGATTATGACCTAAGTAAGACTTGGGAAACGTTCGATAGAATGTTGAATCTGTGCGATAAGATGGAATCTGCTATTCGATATGCAGATTACGGTTATGCTGCATGGGGAAGCAAAGAGAAAATCAACGAGGGTGAACTCGACCATATGTACGAGTTCGATGCAACTCTACTCGAAGACATTGGTGCGATAAACGACGTTTCTGAAGAGTTCCTTGACCAGATGAATCAAGGAAAATTCGACGAAGCATGGAATTACACCTACCGAATGTGGCAGATCATGCAGCGTCTCGAAGAGAAATGGAATCAGAGAGAAGGCTACATGAAAGGCTATCAGGATTAATAATCTGGGGGTTTCCCCCCCACATCTCTTTCTTATTTTTTGGTTTCTAATTTTTATATCTGAAAAGAAAAAAGGTTGACACATTCAACAGTTATTGACCGAGTAATACTACAGTCATCCAACAAGATATCTACAATTGGCTTATTTGAAGTGCAAATCTTATACCAGTTATGACTGATCCAATAGATAAAATTAGAACGTCATGCAACGAACTCATTGTGGCTCTAGAACAAGACTCGTGTCCCGACCTTATCGTTATTGCCATGAATTTCAGTAATGCCGTAGACCAAGCTATGGATGCGTATAAACGGGGAGAGATTTCGGTCGATATGTCTGTAATGCCAAAAATTATGCATTCTTTTGCAACAGAAGAATTACCAGATTTATGTCGAGGAAATAAAGAGGATAGAGAAAAAGCTCGAAAGCAATGTAGACTCTTTCTTATCACCATGGAAGAATTAGTACAGCCAAAGTCAAACTGAAATTCCGATTGTGTTCTAGCTGGTAGTAAAAGAAATTTATGAAACCAAATATTCTATTATCACATTGCAAAGAATCTCCTAGAAATACTATGGAAAAAATCAATGTAGTAACAACAGAATTCTTTTCACAGAAAGAAATGATTCGGGGTCATTTTGTTGTCCCTGAAAAAATTAAAAGTCCGGTAGGTATTTGTAAATTCCATGGGCTACCTGGAGGACCAGATCAAGTTGGTGGTATTGCATCAGATCTAGCTAGGATTGGAATTCCAGTACTAACATTCGATTTCAGAGGTTTTCGAAGAAGTGATGGTGTCTTCAGCTTGAGAGGAGAGATAGAAGATGCGAGAAATGCAGTATCCCATCTTATCGAATCGGAATATACATCAGCCAGTACAGTAATGGTCTACGGAGCAAGTTTTGGTGGAGCAATAGCTGTCTGTTCTGCTGCAAGAGATACCCGTATAACGGCTATTTGTCTAAGAGCTCCCCTCTATGATACAGAGAGATATTCTAGAGCTAGAGCAATCATACCTAGTATTTTCAAAGAGATTGAAAAAGAATCACCAGATGTTATGCATGGATTGGATGATGAAAAGACTAGGAACCAAATGATTGACCAACTAATCGAAGATGCAAAAGAATTCAATCCAATGAGAGATATCTCAAAATTAGCCCCACGACCGGTGTTCATTACAACAGGAACAGACGATGAAGTAATAGATGTTGATGGAGTGAAAAGGCTGTATCATAAAGCTGGCAATCCCAAGCAATTGGAGATTGTTCAAGGAGCGGATCATAGACTTTCTGATATGGAAACGAAAGATATTACACAAAAACTTGTACTGAATTGGTTTTCATCGATGACTCCATGAGAGCAAGAATTTGAGCTTAAATCGTTGAGGTTAAATAGCGGTTTGAAAACAAAGTATGAGGTGGATTGAATGGTCCTGGACTCTTCATACGAAGACGACAAAGAAATTCTCTCTCAAGGTGACTCTGTTTCTCAGCTAATGGATAGACTATCTGAGATGTCAACAATTCTTTCTGATTGTGATTGTTTATCTGCGGTAAGAAGTAGTCTTTTAGAAAAACAGCAACAAGTCAGAGATGCATTGAATACCATTTGGTCGAAAGTTGAGAGTGGTATGTATAAAGTAGACTCTGTTGCTATGCTTAGAACTATCTGCACCATCACTAGCAAAGAACTAGAGAAGAAACTTGTAGATGATTCAATACCAACCTCGAGAGTTGCTCGTGAAGTAAACCTAATGGCAAACACCATGAAGTTTGTAGTAAAACCAAGATCGATTTGAGTAGCATCTTTTTTTCACTCGTAACACTGATTAGGAAGCACTTGTCAAAAATAGCTGATTGTGATGCGAGTAACATTGTTAGGAACTGGCACGTCTATGCCAGACCCAGAGAGGGTACAATCAGGAATAATGATTCAAACCGAATCGCATGTATTTCTAATCGATTTGGGGTCAGGAGTATTACAACGGTTAGTGAGCTCAGGAATCGACATAACCAAAATTCAACACGTATTCATCAGTCACTTTCATGTAGACCACTGTTCTGACTTTCCTACGTTCTGTCAAAGTATGTGGTTAGCTGGATTCAACAAAACTCTTCATCTCTATGCACCACCCCAAGTCGATGAATGGTCTAAGGGAGTTCGGGAGATTGGATACCCATACCTATTAGAAAAATTGGATGTCGAGATTCATCACCTTGATGAGAAAGCCACTGTAATGATTGGAAATTGTAAGATTACAACAACACCCACAACCCACGGATCAATGGACACTAGAGCTTTCAAAATGGAATGCTCCGGTAAGTCCATTGTCTATTCTTCGGATACCGCTCCTTCTTCAGAAATTGTCGATTTAGCCAAAGATACAGACCTCCTGATTCATGAATGTAATTGGCTTGATGGAGAGTATCCAAAGAAGGTCCACACCAGTCCTTCCGAACTACACGAGGTCATTTCAAAAGCCACACCAAAACGAGTAGTTGTAACTCATGTTTCTCCTCAAGTCGTTGAAAACTGGGAAACTGTAAAATCAATCATCTCACATGGCTTAGATGTTGACGCGTTACTTGGAGAGGACCTCCTCGCTCTCGAAGTTTTATGAAAAATACATTTTATCTTCTATTGAGCATGTCATACATGTACCTAATATGAGGATTTATTAGTACTTTCTCCTCTACATTCTTAGGCGAGTTAGTAATTCGGCAAATAAACTAAGGCGACGGAGCTTACTTAGTTTTTCGTTACGCTTTTGCTAGAATTCCTAGCCGAGGACGAAATGCCCTCAATTACGAAACTCCCCCTCCTACCACGAATGTCGGCTCCGTTGCCACCTTTTGCATATCGGTTTAAGATGCTAGAATATCCGAGGGAATTTGGATAGACTCATCCACAATTGAATGCTTCATGACCAAAACTGCGAAGTGATAGAATATCCACCTTCTCCTCGACGTGCCGTACCTCCTCGCGGATATTTGATTTAGTGTGTACAATAGACCTAACATTGTATGAAGAATAGATGCAGAATCAACTCTCCCCCTCGCGACCCAACTGCTTGCAAACTCCTTCAATTATAGTGGATAGATAGTATGTGGGGAAGAAAGATAGAAACTGAAAAGAAATATTAAGCAGTTCAGGAAAATTAATTGTGGTAATCGTAATGAGGGAAAGTTCCTATATATCAATAATGATAGTATGTGTAATTCTTCTTAGTCCAATCCTGACCACATCGGTGACTATGGAAGTTGGATATTTGGATAATCAGCATGAAGGTGCTATTAATTCAGTGACAAGAGATGTTGAATTCAAATTGTCGAAAGATTATGGTTTCCGCAATACAATCACGCAGCAGGATTTTGCTGACAGGTCAGCTGATTACATTGTTCAAGCTATAGATAATTTTGTTCCGAACGGAATCCAAAAAGTTCAGGAAGTGGATTTGTACTACACCTCTGTTGATATGACAATATCAACAATTCATGTTATCGAAGATCGAGATTTTGGTGCAGGAGAAGTGTATTTCAATCTTAGAATGAATGATTATGACCAGAGAGATTATACATATGACAATGGAGGTGCATTTTATAGTGCGAACGACGGAGATTACATTAACGTAGATATATCGATTTCAACCTATCTTCAAAGTATGGATGGGTGGTTTTGTATAGAAGCACATGGATGGGAATCTGATATTGATTATGATGACTATATGGGAGGAGGTAAACTCTGGTATAACCTAAAAGGATACAGTTCTCGTTTAATAAGTGGCTGGTGGAGCTTGGACACATATTCTCCAGATGGGGGGAATAACAATCTGCAGTTGGAGATGGAAATAGATATAGAGTTCACCGACATAGAGATACAGCATTATCCTCAAGATTTCAGTACAGAAAATGATGGATCATGGCTAATATCTGCAGTTTATTTCCCAAAGGTACACTATGATACCTTTGATTCTGCGGACATTGTTCCAATAAAGGAGGTTTATGAGCAAGTATACTATGGCTATGATTCGAGTAGAGGAAAGAATGTATACCTCATATACTATCTCTTTTACTGGGATTATGAATTGGACAACTTTGGCCTTAATTTTGGACATTATTATGACTACGAACCATTATTGATGTTTGTTGAAAACATAGGAGATGAACCATATAGAATTGTGTATAGAGATGTAGGATCTCACACGCTTCCGCCAAAATTGATCATTCAAGATTCTTTCTCGTCAACCGAATCATCAACTACGAGTGTAGAGGTATCGACTGAACTAAAACCACTACTTGGAGATAGCTGCAGTGTATCATATAGAAAGACCAACGAGTATTTTGACAGTTCGATTTACAAATATGATACAGATCATGGATTAACACCATTCATGTCAGTTCCTCACATCACAATAACAAATACCTATCACCAAATGGAAGTAGGGGTGCCATTAGGTAGTATTGATGCTGATGTATATCCATTAAAGTCATATCTTCTTCCGATGTCAGATAGCGTAATCGGTTTAGGGTACGAACGACTTGATGAAGCATTTTCTTCCACAATCAATGTCTATGAAGGCGTTCAGTTGTGGAATGGAGGAGATTATCGAGTTCCAGAATATATGTCGCTAACATATGATATGCTACATAACCCATTTGAATTTCCATATATTGTGGATTGCTGGGAAGATGTTGCACATTACACGGAAGCAAAAGTAGACTTCAAAGAGAATGGATTCTTCTATGACATGGACTTGGGAGTGACCTTCACGGTTCCCGCTACGGTGACTTTGTCAGTCCCATCAGAAGTGGTGCTTGGAGAGTCATATGAAGTTGGAATAGACCTCTCATTAGACTCGAACGAAATTATTGTCAATTTCGACTATAGTATCGCGCTCCAATTCATTTTGCAATGGTGGTTCATTGATATTGACGAAATAGCAAATTTTGATGGCGCTATGGAATTTGCTGTGAATCTTGATGAAATAGCAGATACCTTGAATGCGTTAGATTTCTCGGGTGAGGATATAACAGGCAATTACCATGAGGGATGGTTCACCGTTACAGATTTTGAATCTAGCCCTAATTTACTCTCAACACTTCTTGATTGCACTGTAGAGATTCATATGCTACGGATTCTCAAAGATCTACTGGGAACTACACCAGTGGGTATGATAGTAGATTTGGTTGACTATCTCATGGATGATGTGGATATTATTGCAAATCCAAAAATTAGTGGATTCATGACAGCGAATATTGAAACAGAAAATTCCGCATTGTCTCTGGATAAATCGACCTTGGAATTTAAAGAGGGAACCACACATCAAGAAATTACAATGGAGGTTGCAAGTACTTCTACCGAAACAACATCAGGAATTCGTCTTGCCAATATGCAATATCATCTTAATTTTGCTACAGACTGGAGTGTAGAACTGGACTTTTCAAATCTCATGAACAATTTTGTTTCAGACAACACGATTCCTATAGGAACATTCCCAGATATTACTGTATCAAGTGATGAACACGCTCTGGAAGCAGATACCAAGACAGGATATGAAGATATGATTGATTTGAGAATTAAAGCTCAAGCAATATCTACAGAAACAACATCACAAGATGGTATCATTCCTGGTGGAGATATATTAGGTAACCAAATAGTTTCAATTGGAATAACGATGGGAGGAATTGTAGTTGTTATTGCTGGAGTCGTACTGATTAAGAGAAAGACAGAATAACACATGGTGATTCTTGGTAAAGAGGGAACTCAGAATCATATATAGTCAGAATATCGAACCTTTTCTGGGTTTCCTGGCTCATACATCTCACGAAGATTCAAAGTTCCGAAGACACTCATCAATATCCACAAGGGGGATAATTCTGTCAGATTAGGAAGTTGCGGGATAAGAAGA
>WJMJ01000154.1 GCA_014728035.1 Promethearchaeota archaeon
AAAGTAATCCTAGATGATCAAGAATATCTCCTAGAAGTAGGAGATAGGATTTTCCTCGAACAGGATGAAATTCCAGAATTCGAGGATGAGGAGGATATATTCGGTGATCCAATAGAATACATCAAAGAGCATCCTGATGATCAGAGAGTACTTAATGTTATCAAGCAAAATCCAAAATGGGCTTATGAATATGCCGATGACGTAATCAAGGGCAGATGGCCTGAGGCTGAGGATACAATCAAGCAAAATCCAGAACAGGCTTATGATTATGCTCGTTATGTAGTCAAGGGTAGATGGCCCGAGGCTGAGGATACAATCAAGCAAGATCCAAAATGGGCTTATATGTATGCTCATAATGTGATCAAGGGCAGATGGCCCGAGGTTGAGGACACCATTAAACAGGATCCAGAATGGGCTTATCGATATGCTCGTGATATGGTCAAGGGCAGATGGCCAGAGGGTGAGGATATAATCAAGCAAGATCCACAATTAGCTTATGAATATGCTCGTGATGTGATCAAGAGCAGATGGCCTGAGGCAGAGGAAATAATCAAACAGGATCCAGAATGGGCTTATCGATATGCTCGTGATATGATCAAGGGCAGGTGGCCTGAGGCTGAGGATACAATCAAGCAATATCCAAAATGGTCTTATATGTATGCTCGTGACGTAATTAAGGGCAGGTGGCCTGAAGCAGAGGAAACAATCAAGCAAGATCCAAAATGGTGGCAAGAATATGAGGAAGAATTCCTATGATCGTAACTATAAAATGGAATGATATCCACCATAATTTATAGAAATGGAATAATCCGATCAAATATAGGATAGTTCTTTATTCTAAGGAGATAGAGTAATGGATAAAATCGTGGAAATTCTTAAGAAGATAGGCGCTTCAGACGACCTCGCGAACCAAGTATGTGAGGAGTTACAGCGTTTCGAAAAGTCAGTCCATGACAAATATGAGGCACGATACCAGGATAAGCTGGAAAAGGCAAAGCAAATTTGTCTTGAAGAAACCCAAAAGTATAAACTAGAGCTTTCACGCAAAGTGGGTATCTTCTTGGAAAGCAAGAGTTCAGAAATTGAGAAGAGCATTGATCAGCGCAAGGCTATTGAAGACTCAGAGGCAATGGTTACACTTCGCCGTGTCCGAGAGGTCACAGAAGGGATCGAAGTTGCCGACGATGCCGAGGTCCAGGCCCTTAAGGAGCAGGTCAAGAAGCTCACCACTCAAACCCAGGCTCTTGTCGAAGAGAAGAATCGAGCAGAAGCAGCGGCCAATCGCGCAAATGCTATTGCGATGGATGTGATTCGTGAGCACAAAGCCCAGGCCAAACAGACGGTCACGGAAGGGCGAGAAAGTACTACCGAAATCGCAACCCCATCCAAGGATGATGACGAAGCTCCGAAGCCAAAGGAGCGCAAGAAAAATAGGCAGGCGATTAAGGAACACATTGATCGTCGTGCACGCCGTCGTCTGAAGCCACGCACAACCAGCCGAACCTTGGTTGAGCATCAGTCACTGAATTTACTAGAAGATGACTCTAGCAAGGAAGATGCTTCTGAAAACATCACCCGCATTGCGGAAGATATGAGAGATTTTTAGATAAATTAGCCAAATTTTGGTTTTCTAAATTGGAGGTAAATCGATGAAATTTCTAGGCAAAACAATTAGTGAAGATGCAGGCGGCACCAAGAATGCACACCTCGTGCTTGAGGCCAAGAAAAATGCTCTAGTTAAGAAATGGTCTCCCGTTCTCAACAAGATGCCTGAGGTTGCTCCTCAGAAGTTTGGTCTCATGGCATCTCTGATGGAGAACCAGCACAAGGTCATGAACAACAAAGGCTCCAGCGTCCTTTTTGAGGATACAGTTCAGACCGGCAATATTGCTGACTTCACCAGATTCGCACTCCCGCTCATCCGCAAGAGCTTCCCCAAGCTGATCGCGGATAATCTTGTGGGTATTCAGCCCATGAGCCAGCCGGCCAGCCTCATTTTCTACATCCGCTATCGTTATGGTATTACCAAGGGTCAGACTGTTGCTGGCACCCAGATCATGCGTCAGAATACTTCGGCGCAGTTCGCACGCCAGAATGGTTGGGCACTTGACCCCTACTATAGCAGCCAGACTGTTGGTGGTCAGGGATTCGATGGTGAAGATGCAACGATCAACACCGCAGGTGATGCAGTCACCGCGACCCTGCAGCATCATCCGGTTCTCGCTGGCTCTGTTGTGGTCAATGTCTACACCCAGGATCAGCTTGATGAAAGCTGTGAGCAGCCCACCCCATGTCTCCAGGTCACCTTCGATAGCGATGGTAGCCCTGATCTGGTCCTTGCTGGTACCGGTAGTGATTGCCCCACCGTCACTGTTGATACTGCAAGCTCCAGCTTCAACCATGACACTGGTGTGGTGACCGTTTCCCTGAGTGCTGGCGACCTCAGTGGTCTTGTGGCACGGGTGAGTTACGAGTACGATCTTGAGAATAACCCGTTCCAGCCAGAGGTTACCATGAGCATTGACAGTGATAGCGTGAGTGCTGTCACCCGTAAGCTGAAGACCTCATGGAGTCTTGAAGCTGCTCAGGATCTCAAGTCGGTCCATAATATCGATGCAGAAGCCACTCTGACTGACCTGATGGCAGACGAGATGGTTGCTGAGATCGATCGTGAAATCCTCAACGATCTTCTGATCGCTGCAGCAATTCGTGCACGTCACAACTTTGCTACTGCAGCTGGTGCATCGGTTAACTTTACCGACCGTAACATCGCACTGCTCTACAAGACGCTTGAAGTCTCCAACATCATCCACCGAACCACACTCCGTGGTCCGGCAAACTGGGTGGTCACTTCGGCTGATATCGCTTCCAAGTACGAGCAGCTTAACGACTTCCGGGCCAGTGACGCTCTCGCGAATGATGGCGTCGACATTGGGATCACCAATGCTGGCACGATCCAGTCCAAGCTTAAGCTCTACAAGGATCCCCTCTTCCCGCAGTGTAAAGTTCTTCTCGGATTCAAGGGTGGGAACGTGATGGATACCGGTTACATGTATTGTCCTTATGTCCCCATGCTCAGCACTCCGACTGTGATGGACCCCAATTCATTTACACCGAATAAGGGACTCCTCACTCGTTATGGCAAAAAGCTCGTCGAGGATGGCGGCCTTTATTACGGTGCTATCACTGTGAGTAATTTGTAAATTGTTGCTAAATGCCTTTGAAGGCTAAGAAAAGGCATTCTGAAACCTAGAAACACATAGAAAGGCCTCCTTACTGGAGGCCTTTCTTTTATATCTATATGAGAAAAAACTAATAAAGACAAAATAAACTTTCCACTAGCTTATTGTGGTCCTTTCCATTATATTCATATGAGAAAAAACTAATAAAGACAAAATGAAACTTTCTACAAGTTTCATGTATTTTAAGACATGTAAATTTAAGAATATGGAGAACGCATGGATATTAAAAAAAGAAATGAGATTCTCGCAAATGATTATTTAAGTGGGAAAACATTGCAGTATATATCAGATTCATCTGGATTGTCGAAATCTCAATTGAGTAGAATATTTAGAGAATTAGGTGTTAAACGGAAAAAATATGAGTTAGATAAAGATTATTTTGATAGTAATAAAAATAAGACAGCAAGGCAAATAAGTGAAGAGACTGGTATTTCTATTAAAAGAGTTATGCATTTAAAAAGAATAGCAAGCGGAGCTAAAATATCAAAGGGTAAGACTGATTTTACAGATTGTGATCCAACAGTTGACCCAGGATTAATCAATAATCATGACTGGTTATATGAACAATATGTTACGAACAAACTTGGGGCACCAAGCATAGCTAAAATGTTGGGATCTAAATGTTCCACAATATATAAGATGTTTAAGAGATTTGGTATTAGTCGTAGAAATATTAGTCAAGCCATGGAAGTTAAAAAGAAGTGGCCAAGTAAGGATTGGCTGGAGGACCATTATAATAATAGTAAATGGTCAGTAGAGAGATGCTCTGTAGAATTTGGCACAAACTGGGAAGCTATATATGAAGCTTTAAAACATTATAATATCCCACTTAGAGATGCTAGCACACAACATAGAGGCAATTTGAACGAATTTTATGGCATGAATCACAATGAAGAGACTAAAATCAAATGCGCCAAAATAGGATCCAAATATGGCGCTGAATATTGGACTACCGGCGATGTTGAAGAGAAGAAAAGGCTGACATCTGAAATTAGTAAAAAAGTTTGGTCTGATCCACTTAAAAGACATGATCATTCTGTAAGAATAACCGAGTTGTGTAAACAAGGCAAATGCAATGCCAAGAACATAACATATATTTCATATAATGGTGATATTATTAAAATGAAATCATCATGGGAATTATTGACAGCACAGATTTTGGATAAATCTGATGTGGTTGTGGATTGGAAATATGAAGATTTATCTATTAAGTACCATGATGGCGATCATATTCGGAACTTTATAGTTGATTTCTGGGTGAAGTGGAAGGATGGTCTAGAGTCATATATTGAATGTAAAAACCAGCATTTATTAATCAAAGAAGGAGAACAATTAAAAATAAAGACATTACAAGAATATTGCGATAGACACGGGTTTGATTTTATTTTAATTGATAGCAAAGAACAAATAAAGAAAATGTCTATGGGCTATAAAGACATGGTACAATGGATTAATAGTTCCAGATATAAAGTTAAGCGTAAATATCTACAAGAGCCAGTATTATTTGTGAGAATGATGTTTCACGATATAATAAATCACATCTGTCCTTGGAAACCTCTACAGTATGAAGATGATGAATTGGCCAAAGACATCGATAGATTGAAGAATGAAAACCTTGATGGATATAATCAGAATGATGGTTTGCATTCCACTGCTCCAAACAGTGGTGGTATGCCTGGCAGAATCATAATGACTCATTTTAATCCACATTTTTGGGATGTGCCACCCAAAAATTCTAGACCACTTCCACATGCTTTTGATGACAAAAAACTGATTCTTAAATGCCTTAATATATCATATAAGGAAAAGGAATCACTCAGTGTTGAAAGATTGCTTAGAGAGATAAACTTTCATAGCAAATTTGGTAGGACGTCCCATTTTGCACCAGGATTTGCCCGTAATATTATAAAATTAATGGATGCATCTGGAAAGAGGATATTTGATCCATGTTGCGGATGGGGAGGTAGATTACTTGGCTCTTGGTTGGAGGAATGCGAATATTCTGGGTGTGACATTAGTCCTTTAACCTTTAATGGACTATTGAATATATCTAATTTTGTGGGGCATGATTGTGATATATTCAATGAATCATGTCTTGATCATGATTGGCCAGATTCTGATTTGATATTCACATCACCACCGTTTTATGACATAGAACAATATATTGGTGGTAATCAGCCATGGATGAGATGTAAATCTAGAAACGAATGGATAGAGACATTTGTTGAGCCGTTCGTAAACAAAATAAATTCGAATTGCGTACTATATTTAGACCATAAGACTAAGGATGATTATGAATCAATTAGGAAATTCAACAAGATAATAGAAATTAAAAATAGGAGACACGCAAGGAGAAAGGTTGATAGTGAATTGTTATGTATATATTGATATTTGAATAAAATTAAGTGGAGAAATGATGCCGGTAAACTGATTTACGTATGTAATATATAATCAAATGGACATCATACAAAAAGCGCGGATGAGAGCAAAGAAGGCACATCATGGGCAGACGCGCAAAGGGTCTGCCGCACCCTATTTTACCCATCCAGAAGCTGTAGCACAGCTTGTACAAGAATCAGGTGGTAGTGATTATCTTATTGCTGCAGCTTATCTTCATGACGTACTAGAAGACACCAACACACCTATACATGATTTCCCAGATGAAGTGCGGAATGTTGTTGAGAAATTGACCCACAAGGGCGGGTATGCACATGCCAAGATAGACGCCATCAAGAAACTTGAAGGCGATAAAGACGCTATTTTGGTAAAACTCGCTGATCGGTTGCATAATCTGAGTGATTCTTCTTTCAAACGAGATAGATATGCTAGCAGAAAATCCGTCCAGCAATCTACAAATATTCTGTTAGCCATGGCCGTTGATGCTGGACTGGCTCATACTAAGGTGTTTCGTGATTTAGACAAACTGATGAGGTGAATTATGAGAGAAGAAGGATTTTGGTCTGATAATCCAGAACAAGAACCATGGCCCATGGAACGCGAAGCACCTTGGGATGGGCAATCTGATTTTGTGATGATGTTGGGCGCAGTAGAAAATGCACTTAAAACATCAGATTTGGGTAAAATCGTCGCATATCGAGGATATTCTCACTGCAGGATATGTGATCAGCTAAATGGATCAAAGGAATATCATTATAATGAATGGATATGGCCACAGGGATTTAAGCATTATATTGAATCACATAATGTAATGCCATCACAGGATTTTATGGATATGATAACTGGTGAATATGTGAACATGGAGATGAAAATGACAAGAGAAATCGGGAAAGCTACAAAACCAGAAAAACTTATGGAATGGGATGACAACAAACTCATTGGCGAAATCAAAAAACAAGTACGTAGTGATTGGGGAGGATTGGACCGCAATTCTGCCATAAAATTTATTGGTAAAGAGTTATTAAATAGAGGCCTTCCATCAACGCACAAGTTGTCCGAATTCATATATGATCTTGTACAGGATAAGATCTCTGGGTGTAGAAACAGAATTGACTCCAAGGTCAAAGAATTACGCAGAAGATTATCACAATAGATTTACTCTACGCATAACCAGGGTTTTACCAATAGTCGTATTGCGCACACCCTATAATCAACCCATTGTATCTATACCTAGATGATATATAATTCAGGCCCTCATCCTCGGGCCTAAGCTCACCCATGATGGTGAGTAATCTCCGGATGGAGACCACTTTAGTATCGTCTTTGTGCGCGTGTGGAAGGATGATGATGACCGTGGATCGGTTCCCCCTTCCCGCAATCGTCTTCGTGCGCGTGTGGGAGGATGGCCCCAGCACGTACATAGCACAGGAAGCACTCCAATCGTCTTCGTGGGAGGATGGGCTGGACCCGACTGCGCGGCCTTCGGCCCCAGTATAGACATACTATCTTTCCTAACGTAACCTATACCAGGATAATATATAAATCACTTCTCTCACTTTAGGAGGATCACTATGGCTAAGAAGACAAAAAAGAAGGTTGTTAAGAAAAAGACGGATGACAAAAAAGAGGACAAGCCAAAACGGATTGGTAAAACCCTATCATTGAGGGTTGATGTTGATGTTCCATTTTATTGTGAGGCAAATGGCATAGAGGTGCCAGTTGGGAAAACTGAGTATAACGAAATACGCAATGAACTCAGGACGATAATTCGGAATGATATCAAGCGGTATAGGTTCGTACTCAGACAAGCTGCCAGTATTCTAGCATTTGCAGCCACAGTGACACAGCACATAGAATTTAAAGATGATGATATTAGGGTATATGCAACCTCTGAAGAAATGAAAGAAACTCTGCGCACACTATTTGGAAGGGATGGTGCCGCGTGTTTCTATTCGCTTAGAGAATG
The DNA here is from genome assembly GCA_014728035.1 of Promethearchaeota archaeon. GTDB lineage: Archaea > Asgardarchaeota > Thorarchaeia > Thorarchaeales > Thorarchaeaceae > SHMX01. Next base: position 7,606 of record WJMJ01000154.1, read on the forward strand.
GGTGATTGAAAGATTGGGTGGATGGCGTACTGAACATTGGGATCATATGCGCAACGAATTGCAAACCAATTGGTTTGCTAAAGATCCCCAGTTTGGTGCTAGTCGTGGGTGGCTCATTCTGAATTGTGCACGTATTCCTGCATTGTTCCACAATGCACCGATTAACTTTCTACCTTGTAGCGTGAAAGTTGATGATGGCGGTCACCATATTAGTCTTAGCGTACGTCCAAGGGAGCGTTTTGGATTGCGTATTGCATCGACTGATAAGTCTCAATGGTTTTTGTGGAATAGAATTCTGAATAATGATGGATATCGGATGGGAACGTGCAAACTTTGTATTAACCGTAAACATCAATGGAAGTTTCTGGTTACCTATACTTGTGAGGAAACCAAATCTGTTCTGAATCCTAAGCGCACTCTTGAGGTGGCCTTTACTGATGATCCCAAGAAATTCATCCAGTTTGCTATGAGATCTGGCCATAAGACTCTTATTGATGACTTGAGAAATAAGCACTTGGATGCCACTGCTGCCATTAGAATCCTGGACAAGTTCAAAGCACAACAGCGTTACCTTGAAGAGGAGCGTGATGCATGTCGATATGGCAGAGGTGGTTATAATAAAGCATACAAAGCGGTTAACAAACGGAGGGCTAAGTATACAGAGGGAAGAGAAAGAGTATGTGCCAATTGGAATCATACCTGGAGTAAGAGAATTATTACTATTGCACAGCAATGGGATTGTGGTAACATTGAAGTATTCAATATGCCGTCTCACAGTGTAAAAAAGAAGAATCTCGAAAAGCACGGTGCAGCAGCGGCAATTGAAGAATGTGCAATGCAAGAAGAGATTCGATCCAATTTGTTTGGTAGGGAATGGGCTTGGTTTGATTTTGCTCAGAAGGTGAAATATAAAGCCAGGGATGCAGGATGCAAGGTCAAATTCATCGAGAATGTAGACATAGACCATATTCTAGACATAGGTGCATCTGTATCGTGATGGCGATGTGATGTGAAGCAATACGAGATGTGGTAGAGCGATGGTTCTGTAAGACATAACGTATCGTTGCGTAAATCAACGAATGCAAAGCACATCGGGTGGTCGTGGGTGGTCCACGGCCCATTGTGGAAACTGGAGGAAAAACCGTGAAGACAATCAGAGTGAAAGCGACGTTTTTGGAGCCTGTGTTGGGCACTGTGGCTGGAGATCCAGAGATTTATGAACAGTTTATTGCCAGTAAACGGCCTGATGGTGTGGATCCAGAAGAGATTGAGGCAATCCCAACGTTGGAGGAGGATTTGGAAAAGGGAGCGACAGTGTTCGCTCGTATAAATGAAACTGGTACACCCATGCTCTGGGATTATCAGATTCGTGGATTCTTCAAAGAGGCATTTAAATCCATGATCGATATTACTGGATCTTGTATCGACACAAAGGAGAAGCAGAAGAAATACAGGCTCACCAATTATACGTGCAAAAAGACGGTGGATAATCATATTGGTGTCACGCCACGACGAGTTGAACTGCATCTGCCGGAGGGTGGTGAACTTACATTTTGTCAGCGACCGCTTCGGGCTGAAACGATGAGAGGAGAACGAATCGCTCTCGCTTATAGTGAAGAAGCACCGGCTGGAAGCTGGGTTGAATTTACGATCACATTGATGGACGATAAGCTCGAAGAACCAGTGCTTCAGGCATTGATGTATGGGGCACACAAAGGATTCGGACAATGGCGCAATAGCGGTAAGGGGCGATTTGAAGTTGAAATTCTGGATGAAGAAAAAACATCCCCCGATTGGCTCAACACAAGCAAGATTAAGCGTAAGACAGATTAGTCCGGAAAGGGCATAGATGCGTTGTGTCAATGAAAATTGTGATCGTGATTCTGATTGTCTGGGTGCAGTGCTGGTCAACGCGGATGGTGACTTTGCCTGCTGCAAAACTTGTGCGGAAGAATATCGTAAGCAACGAGATCATTTCTTTGCCGTAACAGTGCATGATGAAGAACTCACAGCCGCATATTTGCGAGGCGAATAACGTATTTTCAGGCCCTCATCCTCGGGCCTAAGCTCACCCACGACGGTGAGTAATCTCCGGATGGAGACCATACAACGGGTGTAATGTGACGCCCACGTGCGCATGGGAGGATGGGGTGCCACACGGATCCGCACGATTTTGCCGTGCGTGACGCCCACGTGCGCATGGGAGGATGGTGAAAAGATGCGAGCGGCTGAACATATACGAGCGTGACGCCCACGTGCGCATGGGAGGATGGGAGGATCTCGAAATCCTCGAAACTATGTGACGCCCACGTGCGCATGGGAGGATGGCTGTAAAAGGACCAAGAAGGAAATCAGCGCAAGTGACACCCCATGTATGGGAGGATGGGTATCGGGACCCTTCAGGTGCAGAGATATGAGCTTGATTGTTTCAATATATAATTCTACATCTTTGGTGTAAAAGGAGAATATTATGGTCAACACGGCTGAAAAAATCGATAAGGTTGAAGCAGAACCAATTGGTGAAATGTCTGATGACGAATTCCAGCAAGTTCTTATTGAGCTTGATGCGATCATTGAAGATATTGTTGACAAGATGCTCAGTATGGCAACATATCTAGGACGCATGAGCAAACCACAGATTAAGGAGGTATGTCAACGATACAAAGGAACTATATCTGCGGATCACATCAAACGAATCGCATTATTCGGTCGCGGAATGATCAAGGAATATATGGCTAGACCGGAGAAATACATTTATGCCACAGAACTGCAACGATATAGTGATAAAGCTAGACAAGATGTGGCAGATCCGGAACGCGTAGTTGAAGTATTGACCATACATGGGCGCAAATCTGAGGTATCAAATAAGAAATTGTGCGAATTGACCCCAGTGCAGATGATTAATGTGGTGGACCCAATTTATGGTATTCGCACAGTGAAACAACAGGAGAAAGTATTTGTTAGTAATATAAAGAAAGCCTGTAAGAGACAAAAAAGAACTCCGTCAGACGAAGAAATCAAGTCATTTCTTTATGCATCTGCAGAGCCATCAGAGGATGGTAAATTTATTGTAATTCGAGGGCATGAGGGCGATTGTGTGCCTGTCATGAAAATTGAAATACCGGCATCTACGATTAAAGATATATTGAGCAGTATTACATAATTTATCAGGAAGGTTCTTTTATAGCCTTACTATATAAAGCAAGCAACTTTCTTTTGGAGGTTGCTTGCTTTATATGTGGTATTACTTTATGCTTAAGATAATCAATAGACAAATTGTTTCTTTTTATTAATTCAATCACATCAGCACGATCTCTATACCTATTAGCTTCTGTTTTAAGTATTAATAATAATGGCAGATCGGCCACCTCTAGTCCATGTTGATGTGATGGGGGTGGGAATATGACTGACCCCGCTTTAACGCCCTCGGCACAAAAGTTGACAATAATTCCATTATTATGTAGTAATTTATTTTGCCCGATGTCTGTATACTGATTTGTTTGTAGCAGATAATTTGCCAATCTGGAGACATCTTTAGTGCGCACCAGAATGTCTATGTCATTAGTATATCTTGGGTAATTATGTTCTGCCACTGCCATTCCACCGATGATAGTAATAGGAATATCTAGATTGGTGGAGGCATCGTTGAGGTGATTTAATGTGATAGATTTGTTATTGATATTATTTTCAATAAGCAATAAAGCTTTATTAATTTTTTCCATGAATTTCATATATTTATAATAATTTTTCCAACTCTGGACGTGCTTTTACTGGGTCATCAAGTATTTTCATGATCAGATCATGCATTTGTTTAGGTGGCAATTTATTTAAAGCTGTAACTATGTCGGCTTTCTTTGTTTTATCAGGCATTGCATCAAGTAATTTGCGCCACATCTCAGGGCCTATCTGGATGAGCCACGGTTCGTCCTCTAGTCTATCGGCATGTGCCAGAACTGTTTCCGTGGTTTCTTCATCCATGTCTGATAATCCATGATGTGATAATAACTCCATCACGCCCTTGGACAATTCTTGAACTAGGATTGGAAACATGATGGCTTTGGCTTCAATCTTTGGTGTGTCGTTGCTATAAGTTACCTTCTCTGACCCCACAGCCATTCCAGCCAGCTGCTTTGCCATAGATGATATATCCATCATCCAATATTGTTTATGTGATGCCGATGTGATTTTATCGTATAAATTGAGTAACTCAGTATCAATCTTTTTGAGTTCTCTATTGACGAGGTGATGTACCGTCATCATCATATCTACCGCAGATCCTTGGGTTAGTGCGTTTATGGTAATGCGTTTGTTTATTTGATCTATCATTTCTTGTGATAATTCAACGTCTTCTGACGATTTGGTAGTATTGATATCCACAGCGTCTGTGATATTGGCCTCTAACATTGACACCGGAATACCCCATACCTCGGACACCGTATTCACTGCCAAAGATTCCAATTCCTCTTTGTGTGCTCTTTCTTTTTGCATAATCTGTTGAAACACCTGCATCAGATTGCGCACATTCCCACCTACATCACCCATACGCTTATTAGTGTGTTCAAAAGATTTCTTTGACAACGACTTACCGTATACTGACATTATTGGGTGTTTGCTAAATATATGTCGTTTTTGTTTGGGCAGATTTTCCCAGAATTCTCTGGTTGATGGATTGGCTTCTTCCTCATAAGCTTCGGTCATAATAACCATCATCTCATTTTTAGGTGATGGTTGTATCTTGGGCTGGGGTGGTCTAAACGGATCTGGTTTGGCTGGTTTGGGACTTGCCGGTGATGGTTTTGTTTCTGGTTTTGTCTGCGGCTTTGCGGGTGCTACAGCCGGACCTGCTGCAACCGCCCCCGTGGACATTGTGTTTTTGGCCTTAGGTTTTGATTTAGGTTCTGGTGGATTGAATGGTTCTTCTGGTGAGGTATCCAATTCTTCTAATGTCTTGTCTAATAACTTCTTGAAATTCATGTGTGTCTCCTCCTGCGTATTTAATTATTTTTGCTCAAATGTAAGTAAAACACTTCCTAATTATTGGGAACTAATGTTTGACAGCCAATTCTACATGATGGAATCTAGTCAAACTGAAGTGGAACCCATGTTCCCTATAACGTTTGCTAGATCGGCATTAACTAAAACAGGATATGAATACGACCTACCTTTAATTGGTAGTGGTGAAAATGGATATGCATTCGCACGTTATGGCATAATAATAAAAGTCACATCCGATCGTGGTGAATACAAAATAGCCAGGCGACTATTACATCAGAAGATCAAACACATAATTAATATTTATCGGGCTGAATATGTAAATATGGGATTAGATGGGATGCCACCGTGGTGGGCTGAATACTGGGGCGATGCAATGCCACACTGGCACATCATGAATAATCTATATGTTATAGAAAAGAGTAGAGCCAAAATACCAACCGACAAAACCAAATACAACATAGACAAAATTATAAATATGATAGAGATGGGTATATCACACACCGTAATAATTAAGTCATTTGGTGAATTGGGCAGACAAATTATCTCGTTGATTGATGCATTGTCCAAATATGATGTTAGATTATATGATATTCGTGGTGATAATATTGGTCTTCATGACAACATGCTTAAGCTGATAGACACTGGTGGGGTACAACCAGTTACCGCTTAGATTTTCTCATTCCTTTAATTGCTTTGTTTAAATCATATACCTTTGGTGAGCACACCCATATTCTATGAATATTGTCTGGCAATGATGCCAAAATTTCTGGTGTGTCCTCAATCATCACATCTATGCCAAGTTCGATTATCTTGGCTTTCTTCCATTCTATCATAGAGGCGTCATCTGGAGCGATATGTAAGTGGTCATATCGTATGTATGATGATTTTAGTAGATCAATTATATCTTGTCTGTTTTTTGGGTCTCTATATGTTATAATATGTATTTCATGGTTACCGAAATTGGTTATCGATTTAAATAATTCAGGGATGTCAGTGATTACACCGTCTATATCAATTCCTATTTTCATCATGGTATATATTTTTGTCGTAAATTAGAGGAGGATATCATTGTGACTGATTACAGTGCCAGGGCGAAAAAGGGGTGGAGAACGCGGAGAGAAAATGAAGAAAGAGAACGGCGTGCGAAAGCAGCTAAGAAAGGTTGGAAGACACGCCGTCGGAATGCTGAATAATTTGGGATGATCGCCACCAATCATAAATAGTGGTTGGTGGTACACGCACATGGTGCAATTCTTTGAGTGCGGTTGATGCCTCAGTGAGAGACATTCCACCATTATAATATTCTATGGCTTTATTGTGTACTGATGTGCTGTACTTGCTTCTCCCATATGGTATATATGATCTATTATTGTTAGAAAAGAATTTGTGACATTTTTTACAATAATGCTTGGAATATATTATTTTCAGTCTACATTGGCAATCGATACCAAGATGATAAACTATTCTAGAATTGGCACTATGTCTTTTGGATTCGTGACCACATTTTGGGCATGGTACTTTCGATTTATTTGCTGATACAGTAATTATTCTGGGCACTTGAATCTCCGTATTTCATTAAATTTGATAGTGTCTATATATTGTAGTAGGAAATTATGAAATTATGAAGCATAGAATTTCAGCAAATTGTAATTTATATGACACAGACGAATCCACCAAAGAATATATACGTGTTAATAAATTTCATTATGTACACCTAGATGCAATTCGCAAAGAACTTATGATAAAATATGACAATCGATTAATTGGTGATCTTGAAATTGATGATGGTAATTGTATGTATTTTGAACATGACATTGACGATGACTTACATCAACTGTTTGGGGATCCATTATGAATGAAAAACAATTGAGACAAGACGCATTGGAAGCATTGAACAGACATCGTTGTGGATGGATTCAATTGGGCAAGGTTCTTGTTGAAGTAGTATCTACTGACCAATGGAAAGATTGGGGATATGAGAAGTTTACAGAATATTGTAAGCAGGAATTGGGATTGACAATTATGACGGCCAAGGAAATGATGATGGCGTATGAATATATTCAGAAGAACCAGCCATCATTATTAAATAATTTGTTGGATAATCCATACGTACCTGATTATCATACATTGGCGACATTGAGCAGGGCAGTGGAAAAGGGTAAAATTGATGATGATCGTGAGACCACCATTCGTGATGCGCTGTTTGATGCAGACAAACGTGTAGAATCAACACGTGAAGCCAAAGACATGCTTTCTGAATCCATGAAGGAAGATGGTGAAGCTATCATGGATGACATTAAGAAAATGACCAAAAGCGTTAAAAAGCGTATGAAGAAATTAAACCAGGACATATGGAACACTTCATCGTTTCATAATGAAATCCAAGAGACATCAGATAAACTGACCGACATGGTAACATCGGTAGAAGTATGATAGAGAAAACTCTCAGAGAACATGCTGAACGCCATCTAGATGAAATTGATGTTGATAAATCGGGCCAATTTCATGACCGTATTAAATGTCCAGTTTGTAATTCAGAGAGTAGTTTATCGGTGAACGTATCTAAAGATGGTTTTACGTATGGTTATTGCACCGAATGCTTGAGGGGATGGAATAATTGGTAAAATCAGATTGTCTATTTTAATTTGTACTTTGGATTATAGGCACAAATATTTATCAACTCTTATTGGTAAACTCACTCCACAAATTAATGATAAACCAGTTGAATTGTTATATTTGGGTGACAACAAGACTCGTACTATAGGACGTAAGCGAGGTGACTTGCTCAAATTGGCACAGGGCGATTATGTGGTGTTTATAGACGATGACGATGACGTCAGCCATGAATATGTAGATTCAATATTGCAAGCCATAGAATCAGACCCAGATTGTGTGGTGTTTGATTTAGAGATACATCATGGTGTTAACACCAAGTTGGTGAAATATGGCATTAACACAGAGATCAAAGACTTATCTACGCATTATGAACGTAAAGTGAATCATTTAATGCCGGTCAAAAGATCGATCGCCTTAAAAGTGGGATATGGAAATGAAAAACGTGGCGAGGATAGGCATTATGCCGTGAAGCTAGAAAAACACCTTAAAACAGAATCAAGGATAGATAAAGTTCTATATATTTATCAATACAACCCCAGGCTAAGCGAGACAAATAAGGAGTAATTATGCAACCCATTGGTTTTGAAGATTACCAGAATATGGCTAAGACTACTGCCATTTATCCAAGCATCAAGGATTTGATCATTAAACAATTGGAGAAAGAGGGACACCATGAAATAGCCTCTATTGTGAGCGAGTTACCACCACATGATAATGACAATAATGTATATTATGCTGCATTAGGATTGTCAGGAGAAGTTGGCGAATTTTGTAATAAACTAAAGAAAGTCATGCGTGATAATGATGGGATTGTTAGTGATGAATTCCGTGGTTTTGCTGCAGATGAAATAGGTGATATTCTATGGTATGTTGCTGCCATTTGCAGCGAATTAGATATTGATATGATGACTTGTGCCGCTCACAATTTGAATAAATTGAAATCTAGACAGATGAGAGGCAAATTGGTGGGTAGCGGTGACAATAGATAATTAGTGTTTGCCATGCATTCTTGCCACGCAATTGCGATAATCCGCAATATTGTTGGCCAGATGCTGTAAAGAATGAACTATAGACACACCATTTTCTCTTGCAAGTGATGACTGCACAATTACGTCTATGGTGCGACAATATCCAGGCTCAATGCCAATAAATATGCATTTGTTTGAATTCAAATGAAATCCCAACTCATATAGAACGATTGGGCATATGGATTCTTTGGGGAACCAGAAGGATATTGCATCTGCTCTTTGCAGATGTTGATATTCCCATTTAATCTGTTCATGCGCTCCATTCGGTTTAGACATATCAAAATCTGATCTTCTTGGATTATATACCACCAAACCATCTATATCCAGCATTTTCACCAATTCGGATTGCCAATCTGGGCATCCACTAATCCCACCGGCCAGAAATACCGAGGTTTCACTTACACCACAATTGGAACCCCATTGTGGAGCCTCTACGTATCTCATATTGTCTCCTCAAACATATATTATGAAATTGTTTGAAATACACGAATCCAAACGAGATTCGAATGTGTCGTCTATTGCTGGTACTGAATATGTTGGCTTATCTCTGCGTGATGCTATAAGAACTGCACGCAGATTTGGGCACACTTTATTGTGGCATAATGGCAAGAAAGTATTCTTAAATCGAGCAGAAAATAAATGGCAAACTGAAGATGGTGTAATACTGCCATTCTAATTATTAGCAAAGCTACTGCATGGATAAATTCACAACCCGTGTTCCTTATAATGGATTTGATTGGTTTCGCCCAGAATCATTATATGACAAGCTTTTAGTTCATCATAATATATATCCAGTAATAGAAGAAGGTGTTGGTGGTTTTTATTTGCGTCTATCTGCACTACCTTATGTAGCTCTAAATGTAATTATAGAATCGGATAGTGTATCCCTATCACCCACAACGCTTGTTTTTGATCACGATGATTGGGATATCAATCAATGGGTTGATGCGACTGGGTTTGGTGAAATAACCATTAGCGATGAATATAATATTCTCGTAGAAACTGTATTTGTTTTTGGGACATCAAGTTCATCATCATCAAGCCAATCAAGTAGTTCAAGTAGTCTAAGTAGTTCATCATCGTCATCGTCATCGTCATCGAGTCAGTCTAGTTCAAGTAGTTCATCATCATCAAGTAGCCAATCAAGTAGTAGTTCCAGTAGTCTAAGTAGTTCATCATCATCAAGTAGTCAATCAAGTAGTAGTTCAAGTAGTAGTTCAAGTAGTTTAAGCTCATCGTCATCGAGTCAATCAAGTAGTAGTTCAAGTAGCTTAAGCTCATCGTCATCGAGCCAATCAAGTAGCTTAAGCTCATCGTCGTCGAGCAAATCATCTAGTAGCTCTAGCTCGTCCTATTCATCATCGTCATCCAGATCTTCTAGCTCCAGTTACTCATCTAGTAGTTCTAGCTCTTCTAGCTCCAGTTATTCATCTAGTAGTTCTAGCTCGTCCTACTCGTCATCGTCATCTAGCTCTTCATCCTCCTCTTACTCATCGAGTAGTTCTAGCTCGTCTTACTCAAGCTCCTCATCTAGCTCGTCTAGTTCCAGTTACTCATCGAGTAGTTCTAGCTCATCCTACTCAAGCTCCTCGTCTAGCTCGTCTAGCTCCAGTTACTCATCGAGTAGTTCTAGCTCGTCATACTCAAGCTCATCATCTAGATCGTC
>WJMJ01000155.1 GCA_014728035.1 Promethearchaeota archaeon
AATGGGTTAGTATTATGATAGCGAATTTCATTTGCGTCTGACAAGCCATCATTATCGGTGTCACCATCATTGGGGTCTGTACCATATATATAATTCTCAAGGTCATCACTTAGTCCCTCACCATCGGAATCAGGACCATTATGTCTTCCTCCAAGAGGTACAATGTGATGAACCTCACAATATGGGCCCGATGGACGATCAATAGAGGTTCCACATATTTGACAGGAATAGTTGTATATTTTCTTTAGAGCTTGGCTCATTGCGGTATTCCTGATAATTCGACTGATTTCGATTTTTCCACGTTCTGCGGGACCATCTAAATCCTGAGCAGTATCTGGTTTCAATCTGGTAATAGGATGTCGACTACTTGATGGAAATCCAGGCATACTCATCATAGACAAAATATCTTGCCGTAATCTATCCAATTCCACTAGTGCTTTGGGTTTAGGCATACTGGTCCATGTTTCAGATCTTGCGTCCAAACCCATTCGTAGAAAAGGACTAGTACCATGCCGAGTATGACAATACAGACCACGAATTTACCACCAGATAAATCAATACCATGAGTTCGTAGCGCATATTCATGGATTTCGGTTTGAACGGATTTAGGATGGTTTTCTACGATTGCTTCAAGTACTTCAATACAAAGCAAGGCTTTTCGCAATCGAAAAATGTTTTCCAACCCAATCAAAGTTACTAGCACTCAAATTAAAACCACCAAGTTCAAAACTACTTCTACTCAATTACGAAATCAATTATTCCGGGAGGCACACTACCAGTGTGTGTGACCGTCAGACTTCTTCCGCTGTAACTCTGAGTATTCCGAATATTGAATTCTAGGTCTTCTCCATGATAGTATATGATGGCGGCCTCAATATCCCTAACTCGTTTTTCAGACCATCTCTTTCCGGTCTTCAATCTTACACCACCCAGATAGTAGCGAATAGATTGTTCACCGTATTTATCATAGATGTCCCAATCAGCCTGATGACGTTTCAATCGATCAGCAATATACTAGCGAGTTGATACTCCAACATAGAGGGTTCTGTTCTGACGAGTGGGAGGTTCATGACAGATGGCATACAACTCAGCATCGTCATCCCAGCCCTTCTCATCAATGACCTCATCGAATGTGAAGGACCCATCCCAATCCACCACATAATATTTCATACTCTGAGGATTAGTAAAGCATCTAATTAGTTTTTTGAACTAATTCGAATCCAAAATACAAAACAATAAATTGATTGAAACAGAGATGATCGGGGGAGATCATGATTGAGCGAACCGGAAATAAAACAACGAAAACTGGAATCCGTTGAAGAGAATCGTAGACTTTTCATTGAGTTATTGATCACTTCAATTGTTTTTGGTGTCACTCTGAATCTGATTTCAGACCTCATAAGTTCAGTCTATGAACAATTTATTCTACAGGTTGCATTAGTTGCATCAATAGTTACAATACTATTACTATACGGCATGTTTAGAATGATTCTTGCACCAATCACACCATTCGAAAAAGAGATTCAACTCACACTAATTTGGGACTCCAAGAGTGGTTCATTCCATCATCGAGATACAGGATATTTTCCACAAAAAATACTTCAAGGGATGTTAGGAGGCAATCCAAAACAGATATATGTTCCATACCAAACACGATTGAAACAAACTCCAGTACAAATTCTAATGAATGATGCTGATTTGATAACAGAACTAACAGAAATTCTCCTTTTCGATATTTTCAATAGAATCACAGCAGGTATCAAAGAATCCGATTTGATTCCATTGAATACTTTCTATGATGGATCCAAATGGAAGAATGACGCTATATGTGATAGACTTGATGATCTAAAAATACCAATGCAACAACTGGGTAGACCAAAATATAAGAGAACTAAAGATAAAGGAGGGGGAAAACTAACAATAAAATTCAAAGGAGGACTATTGGGGACCTATTCTCTGGAATTCAAGCTGAAGAAAATAGATTGGTTTGAGGATGTACCAGATTCGGACATGGTTATTGACTCATTCTATCTGGATGAATTTGCCAAAGCTGTTGTACAAATAGCAGAAATATATCAACAGATATCTCCAGAGATATTTGAAAAAAGAAAACTCGATATACCAACTAAAAAAACGAAATCACCAATTATCAGAGCAGATGTCGCTATCAAAATTAAATTCAAATTCAGCTCAACAATTTTCTACATTAAACCAAGATGGATTCATGACAAAGAAAAATGGGTTACATCATTTACTTCATCATTTAGTGAAATCATTGATTGGAGAAGATACTTGGCACTTGTGGTATCTCAACAGATGCAAAAAAGTGTATTTTATAGAAGACTAACTGGACAGTATTGAAAAGAAGCTGATCCAAACGTTGTATGAATTTTTTTATGAAACACATCTGGGGGTAGACTTGGAGATCTTAGATATACAAGAGGGTAATGGGAACGACATGGTGGTACATGTTTTTAGCTGGTACAGAATCTAGATATTCGAAGATGTTTTCAAATAGGAGTGTAGTACGGTATAAGGGGGGAAACTAATAGGGTTCACGGTTATTGAAACCAAGGAACCTTGAAATGTTCAGCTTAATCGTAATGGAGTGCGAGATTTTCGGCCCTGAGTGTCTACCTTAACACCAAGAGAAACAGATGTAATGCTATTCACAGGGAGCTCGAACGCCCTTACACTTTCTTTTTCAAGTACCTCTCAAA